>JAITWK010000028.1 GCA_031285295.1 Deltaproteobacteria bacterium
GCCAAGGCATCCACCTGGTGCCCTTAGTAACTTATTTCTTCTTAACGCATATATCTTCAGACGCCTTACAGCATCCAAAAACACTTCCTTTCCTTACCCTATTCAATTGTCAAAGAACTGCCGGAAATCCCGGCCGAAGCTTTCGCTTCGTTTTAAGGCCGTTTGGGACCGCCCGGACTGACCGGGCCTTTCCTCAGCGGCGAAGAGGGTGTTTACACCTGAGGGGGGTGGGTGTCAACCAGAAAAAAATAAAAAGTTAAAAAAAGTCTTTTTAGCGATTTAAGGGCAAATAACCGGCCAGCATAGCCCCGCCGGAAGTAAACATAATGATGGACATCCAGGCTTCATAAAATGGGCTTGAGGTCAACCCGATCAGCACGCTGAACAACAGAGCGGGCCAGATGATCCTGAAGGGCGGCGAAACCCTTCCTCCGGCCATAAATCCAAAAACATACAGTCCAACCAGAAGCAGCAGCCCGATCGCGCCGGTATCGGACATGGCGCTCAGGAAAATATTATGGGCGCTGTGCATGCCTTTTTCCACCAGCGGGTATTTTAGCTTCAACTCGTCCAGATGCCCGGCCAGGTATTTTTCATGCAACGCGGTGTAAGACTCCACTCCGTTTCCATAGATCGGGCTTTGGGCAAAATTATGCAGGGCGATTTCCCATAAGGGCAAACGGCTTTGAATGGTCGTATCGTCAACCGGCGACTGAATGGCCGAGACTATTCTGGCCAGACGCGGATTTTCCGGCAACGGTATTCTGCTTGCCAAAAAAACGATGAAGAGCAGCGAAAGGCCCACAAGCAGGAATTTTTTCCACGATACTTTTGAAAAACACAAAAAGATGAACAGCACTGTGAAGACGCCCGCAAACATGCCGCCCCGAGACACGCTCAAATATAAGGGGACGGCCATAATCGGCAGCAGCAGCCAGTCCAGTTTCGGCGTAATTATGTATTGCTGGTGCAGGCGCAGAAAAAACCACAGGCAACAGCCCCAGGCCATTACCGGCCCCAGATCGTTGGGGTGATCCATGAACAGGGCCAGGCGCAGGGATTGCGTCTTGTACACCGGAGTTTTAAAACTGTACTCAGGCCAGAAAAACCAAACCAGAAGCAGCGGAACGGATACAAGCACCCCGGCGCAGATGCCGAGCAGGCTGATTTTGATACTTCGCCAGCCAAGATAATGAAAAACTCCCAACCCGATGACGCAAAAGGTAAACCAGTTGCGAACCGGGCGCAAACTTTGCTCATCCAGCAGCAGCAAGCCCGCCGTAAACAGCCCTAGTCCCAGCAAGCAGGCAACAAACAGCAACGCCGATCGCATTTTAACCAGACCGGGCAAACGCAAGCCGGACAGCCGCAGCCCGCTCTGCCTGCAATCAATCGCTGCAAGCGCAAGCACCAGAGCCAACAGAGAAAAGCGTACCCATTCAATGCTAGTCTTCAGTACGACCAAAGCCCATAAAAGCAGCCACAGGGCAGTAATAATCGAGAGAGTTGTCTCTCGTTTGCCGTAGCTAAAAATATTTATACTTTTAATACATGCATTTTTCATAATTTTTGATTAGCATACACTTGGGTAGCACATACCTTGGAGACATCGGTTAAGTCTTCACCGTAAGTCAATTACAAATGCAAAATTACCCTCTTAAAGAACACGAGAGTCCAGCTTGAATATCAATTACTGCCAACGTATGACTTTTCCGGGCTTAACGGCGCATACCATTCATAGCTGCATAGCTGCCGGGAATTTGGCGGAACAGGGAGCTGTTGTCAGAATATTTCCGTCCGGTATTAAGGGGGGAGAGCACAGTCCCCTGCCTGCTATCTATAAATCTCTCGGCTTTTCTGCTTTGCCGCCGCTGCATATTCACGGTAGCCTTTTCCGCCATAAGGGCTTGTACAGTCTATTTTTTCAGCTGGCGCTATGGAGCTTCACAAGCCGCCGACAACGCCAAGCCCCAACGCTTTGCTATGCTTCCAGCGTAAAAGAAACGGTATTGGCGCTCAAGTTGCGTAAACTACGCGGCCTAAGTTCAAAGGAGTTGCCGGTAGTTTTTGAAGCTCATCATTTGATTTCCAAACTGAAGTCCGGCAGCAAGTCCAGAGAACTATTCAAACTGGAGCAACAAGCTTTTACAGAAGCGGATCTGGTAATATTTATTTCCGATGAACTCAAAAAAAAGGCTGCTGATTATCTGCCCGTTCCGCACAGCAGTCTTGTATCACATCTGGGATATAATGACAAAATAATCACGCCGCTTACCTTTACTTCAGACCATAACAGGATTCGACTGACTTATGTAGGTTCATTGCAATACGGAAAAGGAATTGAAGAACTAATCCGGGCCATGTCCCAACTGCCGGATAAGTATCGCCTACAAATTATCGGCGGTCAGCCCAAACACGGCTTTGAGGCCGCCAGTGCTCTGGTAAGTGACCTGGGATTGCAATCCAGAGTCCATTTTACCGGACAGGTAATGCAGGATAACTTACCTGATTTATTGAGAGATTGCGACTTATTTGTAATTCCGATTACTACGGATGAAGACTTTTTCTGTCCGATGAAAATGTACGAAGGGATAGGCTTTGGTCTGCCTATTGTGGCGACCCCACAGAACTCCTTGCGGGAAATCATGACTGACGGAAAAAATGCCGTATTTGCAAAAGATTTTTCAGCAAATGCGCTGGCTGCCGCCATCCGCGAAGCCGGAGAAAATAACGCGCTACGCGACAGAATGCGTGAAGAAAATATTATTTTAGGGCGCGAGCTGAAAAGCAGCACACGCGCTAAAACAATTTTGGATCATTTACACGGGCAGTTTTTTTCTCAGAAAAATAACTAAACGAAATTGCTATAGGTTGAATAGCTGAGGCGGCAGCCCTACCCCAACGCCTGTTTCCGGGCTTCCAGCGCCGCCAGTTTCGCCTCAAGTTCGGCCAAATTTTCCATCAAAACTTCACCGTTGCTCTGTAATTGGTGAAACTCCTTGAGCAATTCGGTGGCTCTGACCGAGTCGGCATAAACTTCCGGCGCGGCCAGCAGGCTTTCCACCTCTCCCTGCCGGGTCAGCAGTTTTTCCAGTTCCTTTTCCGCTTTTTCGTAAGTTTCCTGCAACGGCTTCTGTTCTTTATAGATTTGATTGCGTAATTCGGCCTGTTCGCGCTTGAGGCGTTTTTGATCCTCGCGGCTTGAAGCGGACACGGCTTCGACCGCAGCAGACAAACTGCCCGAATTGCTGGAATCACTCGAACCCGGCAATTTGGCCTGTTTACGCGCTTCGCTGTATTCCGGGTAACCGCCCTGAAATACCTTAAAGCCCTGCGGCGTCAGTTCCCATATTTGCTCGGCGGCCTCCGCCAGCAGATGCCGGTCATGCGCCACCATCAGGATTGTACCGGTAAAGTTGCCCAGAGCTTCCACCAACGCCTCGCGGCTTTCCAAGTCCAGATGGTTGGTCGGTTCGTCCAGCAGCAGGAAGTTGCAGCGGGCCAGAAAAAGGCAGGCCAGAATCAGGCGGCTTTTTTCGCCGCCGGAAAGGCTCCCGGCCTGACGATCAAAATAGTTCTGCCCGAGCAGGAAAAGCCCCAGCACGCTCATCAACTCTTCTTCGGTACTGCGCGGATCGGAAAGGCGGCGAATTTCACCCAGGACCGTTCCCTGCGGGTTGATGGTCTCCAGTTGGTGCTGGCTGAAATAGCCGAGGCGAACCAGCGGATCCGCAACAACACTGCCGCCGTCCCGCTCCAGGCGTCCGGCAAGCAGCTTAAGCAACGTGGATTTGCCGCAGCCGTTTGGCCCGACCAAGGCAATTTTTTGCCCCCTATATATATTAAAGGAGAGATCATCCCACATTTGCCGAGCCAGGCGGCCCTCCACGCCGGGAAAGCTGAAACGCAGATCCGCCACCGAAAGCACTGTGCGCCCGGATTGCGGGGCCTCGGGCCAGGCGAAATCCAGCTCCTTGCGCTTTTGCGGTGCTTCCAGCCCTTCCAGTTCCTTCTCCAGCTTTTTGGCCATCTTCTGACGCGAACCGGCCTGACGCGCTTTGGTAGCCTTGGCCTTGAAACGGCGCACAAAATCCATCTTGCGTTCAATTTCATCCTGCAGACGGCTGGCCTCGCGCTCGCGCTGCGTTTCAAACTCATCCTGCAAAGCGATGAAATGTGTAAACGACCCCTTGCGAAACAAAGGCTTTGCCGCGCCCAGGTAAAGCAGATGGGTACCGACCCGATCCATGAACACGCGGTCATGCGCCACAAAAACCAACACGCCCTGATAGTTCAGCAGAAAGTTTTCCAGCCACTCTACCGCGTCCAAATCCAGGTGGTTGGTAGGCTCGTCCAGCAGCAGGATATCCGCTCCGGCTGTGAGTACGCGGCCCAGTTTGGCCCGTTCGCGCCAGCCGCCGGAAAGCGCTTGCAGCGGCATTCCCCATTTGGCTTCTTCAAAGCCAAGACCGGAAAGCACGGTTTTGGCCCGCTGCTCCGGATTGTAACCATAGATGTGCTCAAGCTCGGACTGGCGCTGCGAAAGGCGCAGCAAGGCCGCTTCATCAATATTTATATTGGTGGCCCCATGACCGCCGCCAGCCTCTTCCCACTCGCGCCAAAAGTCGCCCCAATCCGGCAGAACTTCCAGCACGAAATCCAGCAGCGGCTTTTGCAGATCCGCTTCGTAAAGCTCCTGGGCAACAAAACCCAGACGCGCTTCTTTAGGGATGCTGATCCGTCCGCCATCCAGGGATTCCACCCCGGCGAGCATACGCAACAAAGTGGATTTGCCGCAGCCGTTGGGGCCAGCCACGCACAGCCGCACCCCGGACTGAATCTCCAGATTGAAATCCGTGAAAATATCGCGTCCGCCCAGGGACTTGCTTATGTTTTGCAGGTTTACATGCATGGTTTTAAGTTATCCGTCCGGATAGAGAGCTTCTATTTCCGCAAGCAAGGCAGAGAAACGCCCCTGCTCAATGGCCAGCCTGGCCCGTTGGACCAGATTCAGGAAGTAGGTCAGGTTGTGCAACGAATTCAAGCGGAAAGAGAGTATTTCCTTGGAAACAAACAAATGCCGCAGATAGGCACGCGAAAAAGTCCGGCAGGTGTAGCAGGAACAGGCCGGGTCCAGCGGGCCGTCATCTTCGGCGAATTCCCGACGCTTGATGTTCAGCTTGCCTTGTGAGGTGTAAAGCGTGCCGTTACGTGCGTTGCGCGTGGGCAGCACGCAGTCGAACATATCCACACCCTGACTTATGCCGGTGATGATATCGCGCGGCGTGCCAACACCCATAAGGTAGCGCGGTTTATCCTGCGGCAGCAGTGGCGCGGTGTGCGCCAGCAATTCATACATCTCGTTTTTCGGTTCACCTACCGATAAGCCACCGATGGCAAAACCGTCAAAGGGGTAGCCGCCCAGTTCTTCAACCGAAGCGCTGCGTGTATCCTTGAAAAAACCACCCTGGGTGATCGCGAACATCAGGTTGCGCCCGCCATCAGCCGGAAGTCCGTTGCCGCTGTTCGGCCCAAGGTAAGGGCCGAAAGGACGCGCACCAACGGCATCCGGCAACGGCGTTTTACCGATACGTTCGGAAAAAACTTCAACCGGTGGTTCAAAGTTTGTGTGCGCGGCCAGACTGCGCAAAGCCCAGCGCGTGGTCAGACGTATGGATTTTTCCGTATATTCATGCGTAGTGCCGTAAGGTACGCATTCATCCAGCACCATCATGATATCCGAATTAAGGTTGCGCTGGATTTGCACCACTTTTTCCGGCGTGAACAAGTGTTTTGATCCATCCAGATGCGAACGGAACTCCACCCCGGCTTCACTGATTTTGCGCAACTCCGAAAGCGAAAAGGCCTGAAAGCCGCCGCTGTCTGTAAGGAAGGGCTTGCGCCAGCCGGTAAAACCGTGCAGGCCGCCGCGCCGCCGCACCAGCTCGTCGCCGGGGCGCAGATACAGATGATAGGTGTTGCCGAGAATAATCTGTGCGCCCAGGGCTTCCAGATCATCCGGAGCCACGGCTTTGACGCTGCCCACCGTGCCAACCGGCATGAAAATAGGGGTTTGGATCACGCCGTGCGCGGTATGCAGTTCGCCACGCCGGGCCGCGCCATCACGCGCCAGCAGGCGAAAAGTTCCAACGGGCGGCGTAGCTTTTTCTGTTTGGCTTAAGTTATCGTTTTGCATGGCGGGGACTTTATACTGAAAAGCTTCGCCTGCAAAGGGGGCTCAATTCCAGGTAGTGCCTGCTTTTGTCGTCAGACAAGGAAGGCGAGTTTTCGGCGAAGGAAGTGTACTCTTCTGGTACTCGACCGGAGCCGAAAACGATGCCTGACGCAGTATCACGGCAAAATGAGGCACTACCGCTTCAGGCTTCAAGCATCTCGGCCGCCTCAAGCAACAACCAATCGATAAAAGCCTTAACGCGTGGGCGGTGGATGGTTTCTTTGCGGACAATGATGTCATAGCGTTGCGTCGCGGGCATTTCCTGCTCAAAAGGAGCCACCAGGCTACCGGTGGCCAGATCGTTGCGCACCAGCCGCTTGCGGCCCATGGCTATGCCCAGGCCATTTTTGGCAGCAGTGTAAGCAAAGGCCGAACTGTTAAAGCTGTAGCCGGAGTTGACGTTCAGATCTTTTAGCCCGATATGTTCGCTCCAGGCTTGCCATTCCGAATAAAAATGCGCGCTGTGCCAAGGGGCGTTGTCGTGCAGCAGTGTACATTCCGGCAGAGCGGCCAGGCCCTTTTCCACCAGTTTGTGTTCAGCGGCGTAGCTTGGCGTGCAGACCGGCAACAGGCTGTCCCGCATCAGAAAAATCGTCTCCACGCCGGAAAGCGGCCCGCTCTCGTAGGCAATGGCTATATCCACATTTTCCGTTTCCAAATCCACCAGATCATTGCGTGAACTGATATGCGCCACAATACCGGGGTGTTTTTCCTTAAAGCGGGTCAGGCGCGGTACCAGCCATAGTTCGGCAAAGGAAGGCGAACTGTGAATGGAGAGACTTCCGGTCAGGCCCAAGTGTCGGATATTGTTGATTTCATCACTCAGGTCGTGCAAAGAACGCGAAAGTATAGCGTAAAGGCGTTCACCTTCATCGGTCAGAGCCACCCGACGCGTGTAACGATGAAAAAGTGCAAAGCCAAGATAACTTTCCAGTTGGCGGATGCGATGACTTACTGCGGCCTGGGTGACGCAAAGATCTTTGGCGGCCATGGTAAAACTCAGTTTTTGGGCCGCGCTGTAGAAATAGTGCATACCAGGCAATGTTTGGGCCAAGGCAAGATTATTCATGCATTACCTGTGTTCATGCGTTAGATTGTTTTTTTCATTTGCAAAACAGTGCGCTATTTCATAACACTTAAATACATGAGAACTGTTTTAAACTGCTCGGAGAATATCGGGCAGATTATTTTTGTCTAACACGCATTCGTTAGAATAATCAAAGTTTTTTCTTTCGGCAACGGCGCGGCGCTGCGGAGAGAGACCATAACCCCGCGCAGATGAATCAACTTTCAGCCATAAGGAAGTATGTACCATGAAAATCGGCTGCCCCAAAGAGATCAAAAACAATGAAAACCGCATCGGTCTTACCCCCAACGCAGCCAGCGCGTACATTGCCGCTGGCCACCAGGTTTTCATTGAAAAGAACGCCGGCCTCGGCTCGTCCATTCCGGACGAAGAATATGTAAAGGTCGGAGCCAAGATCCTGCCTGACGCCAAAAGCGTGTGGGCCGAAGCGGACATGATCGTCAAGGTTAAGGAACCTCTGGAATCCGAATATCCGCTGATGCGCGAAAACCAGCTGATTTATACCTATTTCCACTTCGCCGCTGATGAAGCGCTGACCAAGGCCTGCCTCGAAAAGAAAATCATCGGCCTGGCCTATGAAACCGTTGAAGAAGACCGCGCCCTGCCCCTGCTCAAACCCATGAGCGAAGTGGCTGGCCGTATGGCCGCCCTGATGGGCGCTTTTTACAGCGGCAAAACCCAGGGCGGACGCGGCCTGCTGCCCATGGGCGTGACCGGCGTGGCTCCGGCGGAAGTGCTGGTCCTCGGCGGCGGCATTGTTGGTACCAACGCGGCCCGCGTGGCTGCCGGCCTTGGCTGCACCGTCACTATTCTGGACCTGAACCTGAAGCGCCTGGACTACCTGAACGACGTTATGCCCGCCAACGTGACCTCCGTGTACAGCGACCCGGTTGCCCTGGACACCAAGCTGCGCACCGCTGACATCGTTGTCGGCGCGGTTCTGGTTCCCGGCGCTGTGGCCCCCAAACTGGTGCGCCGCCATCATCTGAAGATCATGAAGCCCGGCGCGGTCATGGTTGACGTGGCCATTGACCAGGGCGGCTGCTTTGAAACCTCGCATGCCACCACCCACACCGATCCCATCTTCGTGGAAGACGGCATCATCCACTACTGCGTGGCCAACATGCCCGGCGCTTACGCCCGTACCGCCACCTACGCCCTGAACAACGCCACCATCCGCTTCGGCCTGATGCTGGCCAACAAGGGCGCGGAAAAAGCCTGCCGCGAAAACGCCGCCCTCAAGCTCGGCCTGAACGTTTACAAAGGCCTGATCACCTACAAGCCGGTGGCAGAAGCCTTTGCCGGCATGGAAAAGCTCTACAAACCCGTTGACGAAGCCATCGCCTAGTCAAAATTACAACCGGCCCGGCAAAATCATTGCCGGGCCGGTTTATTTGTTGTTTAATATAAGTGATGGTTTAACTGTCCGTCCGTTCCGGCAAGCCCGCGTTCGAAGAGTGGGGCAACTTCACTTGGAGAGACAGAACGCGCCAGCAAAGCCAACGGACGACCAGCGCCGTTCCCGCAAGGGAGCGGCGTTTTCTTTTACCGAACTACTATCCGGCTTGCAAAATATGACATCATTGACTAGGGTTAATTTAGACTAAATTTACCCCAAGGAGAATGACATGCAGCTAGGGCAAGCAATAAAACCGATAAGCTGGATCAAAGATAACGCCACGCAAATGCTTCGTGACATTGAAGAATCGAGCAAGCCGGTCATTATAACCCAGAATGGGAAAGCCAAGGCCGTTGTCATGGACATCCACCGGTATGACGAACTTCAGGAGAGCCTGGCCCTGTTGCGTATATTGGCGATAAGCTCTGAGCAGTTGAAAGCCGGGCAACATCGACCCGCTGATGAACTTTTTGATGAACTGGAACGAGAGCTGGATCGTAAAGATGCGGTTAGCGCCATAAACAGGGAAATCGGCTCTCATGAGTAAGGGCAAAGAAAAACCGCGAACCTGGCGAGTGGAAATTTTGCTGGAAGCGGACAAGGATATCACAGATATCGTTAATTTTATTTATAATCGCGAAGGCTCGGCCATGGCGCGAGAAATACTTAAGCGGTTCAGAACGGCAAAAGAAAATTTGCAAACCTTTCCGGAACGGGGGCGGATCACGCCGGAATTGCGCCGCATCAACATTCTTGAGTATCGGGAATTGCAGATACCGCCATACCGAATGATCTACCAAATCAGCGAGCCAGAAAGCACCGTGTACATCCATGTCGTGGTTGATGGACGCAGAGATATGGCGGAATTGCTCCAGGCAAGACTGTTGAAGCCCGATATGCCAGATGAAGATTCTTTCAGGCAATAAGTAAGGTATTGAGTATTTCAGGGGAATAAATTATTAGTTGCGATTACCGCAGTCCCTAATATGCGGAGGGATGGCTGAGCGGTTGATAGCGGCAGTCTTGAAAACTGTTGACGGTGTAAGCCGTCCGGGGGTTCAAATCCCTCTCCCTCCGCCAAATGTAAAAATTAGTAAAACCCGGATTGGCCGATAACTAAGAAATACTAAATTTTTCTTGGTTGGTTAGTCCGGGATTTTTTATGCAGCCAGCGACATCTTAACAATTCCTGGGGCAACGTTTGGGACAACGGCTTGCAGTTACAAGCCGTTTTTTATAGTTTGGAGACATTATTATTTACTACATGCGAGGAACGTATGGGCAACGATATTAAAATAACAGGGGATATTACCCCTATTGCCGAAGGCGTTAGGGGAAATTTACTTAGCATGCCCTATGGGATCGAAAAAATTTTGAGCTTAGCATTTGGAGAAAAATATATTGAGCGAGTTAGGAAACTGCAACTATCACAAGCACAAACGGACTATGATGTCAGTAGAATCCTTACCGGGGAACTAATATTTGATGGTAAAGAAAACTTCTCCTCCCGCAATTTTGCCACTTCATAGCCAAGCGTCTGTCAATAGACTTGAAAGTGAAACATTGAACATGCTGGAATGCGTTGGGCATGCAATAAATATTACAAAATATAAAGAAGAAAAAGAAAGTACTGAAAAAGTTTCAGATACTTTTTTCAATAGATGGCGAAATGAGGCTCAACTCATTTCAGAAGCTCATATGCAGTATCTATGGGGAAAAATACTCGCCGAAGAAGTAGCATCTCCAAATACGATTAGTCTTTCAGCTATAGATATGTTAAAAAATATTGGTAGCAACGAAGCTATATTGTTTAAGAAAATTTCTCCTTATGTTATGTTTGGAGAGAATATGATTATGGGTGATGACCATAAAAATCCACTCCCAGATATTTCTGTTCAGAAATTGCAAATTTTGGCGGACATTGGTTTAATAGAATACAAATTCTCATATGCGACAAACGGAAAGCTTTTAAAGACAGAAAGAAACGGAACGGCTTTTTTTTCTAGACACTTCAAATTATGCGATAATTTTTCATACAGATGAGGCACCAAAAGTTACATTTCAACGCCTTACTCGTACAGGTCGAGAGTTGTATGGTATTGTGAATGAAATTGGACCAGATAACGTGATGAGTTTGGCAAAATTCCTATTACACCAAAAGGAATTCCAACATATCGAAAAAGCGGAAATTATTAAATACATAAAGAGAGCTACGCTAGAAGGCGAACATCATCAGACAAAAGCTATTTGTTGGGTTGATAGAAGCTGAAACTCCAGAAATAAGAGGTTCCTTTGAAACCATTTTTTGATTTTACCGTTGACGCTCTTAAAAATGTGACAAACACATTTAATATGGTTTGGCCTATTGCTGCCGGGTTATGGAATTTGAGGTGCCAAGTTTCTGGGGTAAAGAGTGAATTTCCAGAGATTTCAGAAAAGCAGCTTACCGCAAAATTTAGTCTTGGAAGTGGGATACATGGTGTAAATTATAAACTTTCATTCATTGACAAAAGATGGGAAGAGCAGAAAGAAGATTTTGCATGGATATTGTTGAATAGCACAATTCCAGTGCTGGAAGCGTGGACAGAGGAGGTAGAAAAATCATTTCCATCAACGAATCACCTTCAATTGCAATATGCAAATACGGTTGAAAGTGAAATAAAAAAAGCGACAATCCATGAATCAACAATAATGAAGACTTGTTTTTATCCGCTATATATAGCCCAAAAAGATCGCTGCACACCACTATTAAAAAATTTGTTGATATGTTTTAGGTTTTTTAAAGAAATGCGTAATTGCTATATGCATAATGGCATGAGAGCACATGACAACTTAATTTTTGCATACAATAAGTTTTCGAAGATCAGCTCCCCCCAGCAGCTTGGTTTACAAGAAATTCCAGTTCACTCTGTGCCTGTAAAAAACAATAAAATCAGATTGGATTTGCGTGGTGTTGTTGGTTTTTCTGCTGTTCTTCGTAAAATAATGATTACTGTTGATACAGAGCTTGTTCGAAGCGAAAAAGCTGAAAAGCAGTTTATTGCTCGCTGGCAAGAAGTTCACAGTATTCATAGAGTGTTGAAAAGTGACCCTGTTGGCGCTGAAAGGCAAGTAGCTCGATATATAAAAAAATGCGGTCTGCCCGTTCCTAGTTCTACAGCGCTAGTTAAGAATTTTCTGCTCCAAGAACAACTTCTTTCACGGTAGAAGAAAATATTCAAGGGCAACTATGGGGGCAATCACTATAGCTTGTTTTTTAAATATTAATAACATACAATATATTATATATTAAAATGATAGCCTCTCCCCCGCCAAGAAAACGTTCACATAAGCCCCGCCTGGTTCAAAAAGAGCTAGGCGGGCTTTGTTCTTAATCCCTTGTCATGACACTACGGCGTAACGTGTCTTGAGGTCACGAAATTACTCAGACTAATTTAATTTTCTCCGCCCCAACCCGGACGGCGTATACAAAAAGATCAGCGCGGCCAGCACACTGAAAATTCCCATACACAGATAAGTCAGGTGAAAGGCTCCGGCCAAGTTCGCCTGTCCGGCCAGTTGGTATTGCCCGGCCATCAGGGCGCTGTCGGCTTCCGGCGGCATAAAGGCGGCCAGCAGTGCGGCGCTGGCTGTCACGCCCAGGCTGGCGGCCAGTTGCATCACCACGGAAAGCAGACTGTTACCGCTGCTGGCCTGATCATCGGGCAGTCCAATCAGCGTCAGGGTGTTCATCGAGGTATGTTGCAGGGAATTTACCGCCCCGAACACGCAGAATATGCCCAGCACCGCCCATAGCGGGGTGTGCGGCGTAAAGGCGGAAAAACTGGCGATTAGCCCCCCCAAAAGCATGGTATTGACCAGCAGTACCTTGCGGTAGCCAAAACGGCGCAGCAGGCGGGTAGCCATGGCTTTGGAAAAAATGGCCATCACGGTCAGCGGGATCATGATCAGCCCGGCTTCAAAGGGTGGGTAGCCCATAAGCAACTGCAACAGCATCGGGGTCATATAAGGCATGCCGCCTGCGGCCAGGCGGGCGAAAATGTTGCCCCATATCCCCACGCTGAAGCTGCGGATGCGAAAAATATCCAAACGAAAAAGCGGCGCGGCATGGCGTCGCGCATGCAGCACATACAGTCCTATACACAAAAGGCCGCCCACCGCCAAAGCGCCAATCAGCAAAACGGAAAACTCGCTGCGCCCGGAGCTGTCCAGAGCAAAAGAGATGAGCAGCATGGCCAGGCCAAAAAGCAAAAAGCCGCCCAAATCAAAACGAACCACATCCGGCCTGCGCAAATCCGGAATATAGCGCAGCACAGCCAGGCAGCCGAGCAGTCCGACCGGCAGATTGATCAAAAAAATCCAGTGCCAGCTTGCGGCCTGCACCAAAAATCCGCCCAAAGTCGGCCCCAGCAGCGGGCCAATCAGGCCGGGAATGCTCACAAAGCTTAGCACCGGCACCAAAAGCCTGCGCGGATAAACCAAAAGCAGCATGAGCCGCCCTACCGGCACCATAAATGCCCCGCCCAGGCCTTGCGCCACCCGCGCCGCTACCAGCATGGGCAGCGAAGTGGAGAGGGCGCAGAACAGCGAACCCAGGGAGAACACAATGATGGCCAGCCCTAATACCCGGCGGGTACCCAGGCGATCCGCCGCCCAGCCGGAAATCGGCATGAATACGGCCAGAGTAAGCAGATAGGCGATAACCGCCCAGTGCATTGAAACCGGGTTTTCGCCAAGACTGCCCGCAATCGAGGGCAACGCGGTATTCATGATGCTGGTATCCAGCATCTGCATGAAAAACGCGATGGCCACAATCCAGGGAATGACGCGTAAAGCGTGCTTGTCCGGCCTGTTCGCCCCGGCAAATCTGTTTTTATCCATCACACCACCCTAATCCAAGGTGATTTTATAGTCCAACCTAGATAATGCGCCACGAGCGCCTTGTTTCTGCTGTCCGGTCATACAAGTTTATTTGTTTGCAAAAAAATCTCACTGATTATCTTACACCGCTCAAACTACGGTAACGCATGATTTGCGGACATCAACATCGTCAATCAGCCTTGCTGCCTTCTTGACCGGTTGTGTAAAACTGAGTAGCAAGGAATTGGCGGGGTTTGACATGACAATTTTCTAATCAAACGTTTGCTTAATTTTAAGCAAGGAGACAACCTGATGCAATATTTCAAGAATTGGGACGAAGTCATCAACAGCGTAAAAAAACTTCCTTCGGTTCAGCGCGTGGTGGTGGCCGCCGCGCACGACGAGCACACCCTTGAGGCCGTGCGCGACGTGGTCAAGGATGGGCTGGTGGCTCCGGTGCTGGTTGGCGACAAAGCTAAAATTACCGAATTACTGTCCAAACTGGCCCTCAAAGTTAACGACGCCGATATTTACGATGAACCCGATGTGGAAAAAGCCGCCGCGCTGGCCGTGCAACTGGTGCGCGAAGGCAAAGGCGACTTTCTGATGAAGGGCATTCTGGAAACCTCCCAGCTGCTCAAGGCCGTGGTCAACAAGGAAACCGGCCTGGGACGCGGTCGCCTGATGAGCCACATTTCCTACATGGAAGTGCCCGCCTACCACAAAATGGTCATCTCCACCGATGGCGGCATGGTGCTCTACCCCACGCTGGAACAGAAAAAGGATGTCCTGCTCAACGCCGTGGATATGCTGCATGCCCTTGGCTACGACAAGCCGAAAGTGGCTGTGCTGGCCGCAGTGGAAAAGGTCAACCCCAAGATGCCGGAAACCGTTGACGGCGCGGCCCTCAAGGAAATGTGCCAGAAGGGCGAACTTGGCAATTGCGTTGTGGAAGGCCCGATTTCCCTCGACCTTTCCCTGGTCAAGGAACGCTCCGTGGTTAAAAAATACGAAAGCGAAGTGGCTGGCGAAGCCGACGTCCTGCTGGTGCCCAACATCTGCACCGGTAACGTCCTGGGCAAAACCCTGACCGAAATGGCTGGCGGCAAAATGGCTGGCCTGATTCTCGGCGCTCAGGTACCGATCGTACTCACCTCGCGCGGTTCCTCCTCCGAGGAAAAGTACCTTTCTCTGGTGCTGGCCGCTGCTTCGTCGGCCAAAAAGTAATTCCAATTACGAATTAGCCCACAATTAACGCAAAATTTAAATAGCATTGAGCAAGGAACAGCCCATGAAAGGAAAACTGCTGATTATCAATCCCGGCTCCACTTCCACCAAAATCGCCGTCTACGTTGATGGCCAGGAAATGTGGAAGGAGAGCATCGAGCATTCCAGAGACGATGTAAAAAAATTCAATGACCCCATGGATCAGGTAGACTGGCGTCAGGAACTGGTTCTGGATACGGTCAAAAAGCACGGCGAGGATCTCAAAACCCTTTCCGCCGTGGTTTCGCGCGGCGGCCCCTTTGCCAGCGTGCGCAGCGGCGCTTATGAAGTAAGCGACGAAATGCTGGAAATTTCCCGCACCCGCCCGCTGAACAAGCACATCTCCCGCATCGGCATGGCCATTGCCCGCCGCATTGCCGATCCCCTTGGCATCAAGGCCTATATTTACGATGCCGTCTCTGTTGACGAAATGATCCCGCTGGTGCGCATTGTCGGCCTCAAGGCCATGAAACGCCTCAGCATGGGCCACATGCTGAACATGCGCGCCGCTGCCATCAAGTTCTGCAAGGATAGCAACCTGGATTACTACTCCAAAAACATCCTGGTCTGCCATATGGGCGGCGGCAGCAGCCTCAGCCTGCACGCCAAAGGCCGTGTCATTGACATGATCACCGACGACGAAGGCCCCTTCGCGCCCGAACGTGCCGGTGGCCTGCCCGGCTACCAACTGGTGCACATGTGCTTTAATTCCGGCGCGGATGAAAAGGAAATGATCAGCCGCATTCAGGGCAAAGGCGGCCTGGTGGACATGCTCGGCACCGCCGATGCCCGCGAAGTTGAAAAGCTCATCGCCGATGGTGACGAAAACGCCAAACTGATCTACGAAGCCATGGCCCTGGCCATTGCCAAGAACCTGGCCAAGCTGGCTGTGGTGGTGGACGGCCAAATCGACGCCATCATCCTCACCGGCGGCGTGTCTTACTCCAAGATGCTTACCAACTGGGTGGAACAGCGCGTCAAGTTCATCGCTCCGGTGCATGTGCTGCCCGGCGAAAACGAAATGAAAGCCCTGGCCGAAGGCGGCTACCGCGTCCTCAGCGGCGAGGAAAAGGCGCATATCTATTCTGAAAATGACTAGAACTTATCGGATTGTATAGTTTACAGCCCCCGGAACAATTTTGTTCCGGGGGCTGTTTCGCATATTGCCAACGAAGAAGCTATATGCGAAACTGGTAAATTAAAAAAATCAAGGCGCTATATTGAGCATACTTCATCACACGTGCAAATCCGGCTTTATGGCGGCGGCGGTTCTGCTGCTGCTTCTTTGCTGTTGCCCGCCTGTCGCTCTGGCCTTGCAACATTTCACAGGCGAAGCGCCGGAGCTTTCCGTTCAGGAGGGTGGGCTGGGCCTTTCCCTGCGCCTTAGCGTTGACGACGAAGACGAGCTGCGCCTCCTGCTGCGTAACGGAGCCAGCCTGGAACTTGTCATCAACGCCGAAATACTGCGCCAGCGCACTTTTTTGCCCAACGAAAGCCTTGACGAGCGCAATTTCTCCTTTCTGCTCAAATACGACTCCCTCACCCGCCAGTACCGCATGAGTGACCCGCTTACCGGAAAAATATTGCAGGATCCCAATATGCGTTCTCTTCTGACAAAGACCTGGAAGCAACTGGAACTCCCGCTGACAAATATGGATATTTTTGCCCAGGACGAGGACTATCTGGTGCTGCTGAAATTGACTTTGCAGTACGCGGAAATTCCGCCCTGGCTCGACCGCAGCCTGGTCTTCTGGTCCAGAGAAGTGGTGGAGCCGGAAACCTACAAACTGGAATTTAATTTGGACGATGCCGCTTTTTCCCGGTGAACGCACGCAGCCCGTTGCCAAGGGGCGTTCCAGAACCGCGGTTGCGGGGTCTGGGCATGCGCCCGAAAGCAATATTCTGACCGGAACGGCTTCATTGGTCAAAAGTCAGGCCCAGCGCTCACTGGACCGTAAAAAACGCCGCCGCGAATTCTTTTGGGCGGCCATGGGACTTTTGCTGGTACTGGTGCTATTATTTGTACAAATCCAGTATTTCAGTTCCTCCTCGATTTTTTTCGCTCTGTTTTTCTTCAACTCCGTACTCCTGCTCGGCATTTTATTCGTTGTACTGCGCAACGCCATGAAGCTTTTGCTGGAACGGCGGCGCAGGATAATCGGCTCACGCCTGCGCACCAGGCTGGTACTGGCCATCTCGGCGATGACACTGATCCCCTGCCTGGTCATGTTTCTGGTAACGGCCCAGTTCGTGAAAATCTCCATTGATTTCTGGTTCCAGAATCAGGTGGAAAGCACGGTGGAAACCTCGCTGGAGATGACGCGCCGCACTTACGAAAGCACGGCTGCCCGCCTGCGTTCGCAAGCCGGTTTTTGCCTGGCTGAAATCGAAGCCAGAGATTACGGCTGGGGTGGCGTGAGCATGGATGCTTTTCTGGAGCGGAAGCGCCAGGAATACGATCTGGCTCTGGTGGGAACTTTGGATAGCGGACAGGTAGAGCGCAACTGGCAGCCGGAAGCCGGTATCGGCAATGCCTGGCAGGAAGCCAAAAACAATCTGGATTGGGAACGCCTGCGGCGCGACGGCTTTCTCTTCGCGCCCGGCTACGGTGCGCAGTCCGACTTTATGTTTGGCGTCCTGAGCGTCGGCAGCGGCCGCATCGGCTATCTGATGCTGGTGGAGGATATGGGCGAGGGCTTTTGGAGCAAGCTGGAGGAAATATCCGCTGGCACTCAGGAGTATAAGCTTTTACGCACTTTGCGGCGTGAGTTGAAGGCTACGCTCTACCTTACCCTGACCGTGCTGACAGCTCTGATTGCCCTGGCCACCATCTGGTTCGCCTTCCGGGTTGGCAAAGAGCTTACCGCGCCCATCACCACTCTGGTAAACGCTACCGAGCGCATGGCCGAAGGCGATACCAGCGTGCGTATTGAAGATACTTCCTCGGATGAATTCGCCGTGCTGGTCAAGGCCTTCAACCGCATGGCTGCGGAAATAGGCCAAAGCCGTCAGGAGCTCACCGATACCAACGCCCTGCTCGGTCAGCAGAACCTGGTGCTTGACCAGCAGCGCCGTTATGTGGAAACCGTGCTGGACAACATTGCCGCGGGGGTACTATCTTTTGACGCCGAATGGCATATCACCACGGCCAACAAGGCGGCTTGCGAGTTTATCGGCCTGAAACTGGAAACAGCCATCGGGCGTAACATCAATACTTTTCTTACCAAGGCCCAGTCGCGCCAGACCAGAAAAGTCGGCCTGAAGCTGCTGCGGCGGCCCGGTTCGCACTTGCAGCATCAATTGGTGTTCACCCACGATGGAGAAGACCGGCATCTTTTGGCTACCTCGGTCGGCCTGCCCTCGCCGGAAGGAAAGTTCCAGGGCGGCGTTGTGGTTTTTGAAGATGTGACGGAAATGGAAAAAATGCAGCGCATGGCCGCCTGGCGCGAAGTGGCCCGCCGCATTGCCCACGAAATCAAAAATCCGCTCACGCCAATCAAGCTTTCCGCGCAGCGGCTGGAAAAGAAGTTCAGCGCGGAAGTGAGCGACCCGGTTTTTCAGCAAAGCACTCAATTGATCGTGCGTCAGGTGGAACTTTTGCAGAGCATGGTGCAGGAATTCTCAACCTTTGCAAAGCTGCCGGAAGTCCGGCTGCGGCGCGGCAAAATCGCGCCGGTGCTGCAAGAGTCGGTTGATATGTTCCGCAACAGCCACGCCAATATCATCTGGAGTTTAGATCTGGATCCGAATTTGCCGGACCTGGAAATGGACGGCATCGCGCTGCAACGGGCTTTTTTGAATATCCTGACCAACGCGGCCGAAGCTTTCAATTTCATGGAAAGCAAAACGGACATGAAAGCGGAGGCCGGAATGGAAGCCGGGGGAACGCTCAGACCGCAAGCCCGGATGGAAATAAAAACGGACGCCGAACCAGCGCAAGAGTCAAAGCCGGGACGACAAAATCCGGCGGTACGGGTACGTGCGGTTTATGACCCGGAAACACGCATGTTGCGCATCGACTTTATTGATAACGGCCCCGGCCTGAATGACGACGAGCGCAAACGCATGTTTGAGCCTTATTTTTCGCGCAAAAAGGGCGGCACCGGCCTGGGGCTGACCATTGTGCGATCCATCATCACCGAACATCGCGGCTATGTACGCGCTCTGCCGAATGAGGCGGACGACAGCGGAACGGTGATCTCGGTCGAATTACCTACTATTTAAAAAAATAAAAGGATTCCATATGCAGATTCTGGACGGAAAAGCCACGGCAGCCAGTATACGGGCCGAGCTTAAAGAAGAGACCGCCGCCATGGCCGGACGCTTCGGGCGCAAGCCCGGTTTGGCGGTTATTCTGGCCGGTGAAGACCCGGCTTCGCAGGTGTATGTGCGCAACAAGGAAAAAGCCTGTGCGGAAGTGGGGATAACTTCCACAGCTTTTCGCCTGCCGCCGGAAGTTTCCCAAACCGAACTGGAAGAGCTGATCGACAGTCTGAATGACAACCCGGATGTGGACGGCATTCTGTTGCAGTTGCCGCTGCCCAAAGGTCTGGATAGCCAGCGCCTGCTGGAGCGCATCAGCCCGGCAAAAGATGTGGATGGCTTTCATCCTGAAAACATGGGCCGCCTCACCCTTGGTCTGCCCGGCTTCCGGCCCTGTACGCCCGCCGGGGTGATCACCCTGCTGAATCGTTACGGCATCAAAGCCCAGGGCAAAAAAGCCGTGGTACTTGGGCGCAGCAACATCGTGGGCAAACCCCTGGCCCTGATGCTGGCCTCCACAGCCGGCTACGGCAACGCCACCGTGACCATCTGCCACTCACGCACGCCGAATCTCCAACAGGAGTGCCTGGAGGCCGATATCCTGCTGGCTGCCCTGGGCCGCCCCGAAATGATTACAGCCGATATGGTCAAACCCGGCGCGGTGGTGGTAGATGTTGGCATCAACCGCACAGAAAAAGGCCTTTGCGGCGATTGCTCCTTCGAAGCCATCAGCCTGCGCGCCTCGGCCATGACGCCAGTACCGGGCGGAGTCGGCCCCATGACTATCGCCATGCTGCTCTACAACACCCTGCGCGCCTTTAAGCTGCATAATGGGCTGGATATGGGGCCGGACATTCTCTAGACACTGTTGTCACGAGCGCCTTTTTGCCTCTGGCTGCGTCAGATTTATTTAATTGAAGTTTTTTGAATTGGAGTTTATGGGGACGCTGTCTTGCATAAACTCCAATTTATTACCTGTAGTCATAGTAATCCATGAAAAAACATTCTTTTTTTAGTACGGCAATTTGTATTTATCTGGCCTATTTTCTGCACGGGATGCAGGCCATTGTAATTTCACAGCATCGCGATCAATTCATAACGCAGTGGAACACCGATTTGGCCGGTGTGATGTCGGTTATCGCCTGGACCGGTCTGGCCAAGTTCGTATCAGTCTGGATTTGCGGTGAAATTTCCGACCGTATCGGACGTAGGCCGATGATTCTGATTGGCGCTATGGGCTATGTGTTCTTTTTCGGCGGTCTGCTCTTTACCCGTGATTACGCTGTGGCCTGCGCCTGCGCCTTTTTGGCCGGGGCAGCCACCTCCTGCCTGGACGCGGCCAGCTACCCGGCTTTGCAGGAATCCTTTCCGCAATCAGCCGGTTCGGCCCTGGTACTGATCAAAGGCTTTATTTCGGTGGCGGGCATGACCTATCCGCTGCTGGTGGGCTATCTTGCCGCAAGCGAATTCTGGACTGTTGCCATCTGGCTGCCTTTCGCGGGCAGCTTGCTGTTGCTGGCCCTGAGCTTTCTGGTGCCGTTTTCTTATGACGCGGCCTTGCGGCTAAAGCGAAACAACTCCGGGCAAGCGGCCAAAAAAGCCGATGACAAATCCGGGCTGGCGGCGGAGATTGCCGCCGCCAAGGCCCGTTTTGTTTCGCAGCCCAAATTCCATCTGGAAGGGGTGGCCTGTCTGCTTTACGGCTTTGTATCCATGATGACTTTTTACCTGATCCAGCAGGTGATCACCATTTATGGGCGTGACGTAATTTTGATGAGCGACATGGCCTCACGTGCGCTCATGACCTACTTCACAGCCGGTTCGCTGGTGGCGGTCATTCTGGCCGCCTGCATCATGAGCAAGTGGGTGCGTACCCTGGCCGTGCTGCAATGCTACACGCTGGGCTCGCTCTGCTCCATTGCCCTGATGTATTTCGTTCGTGCGCCGGAAGCCACCTGCATTGCCGCTTTCGGGGTGGGTTTTTTCGCGGCGGGCGGGGCCATGCAGGCCGGTCTGGCCGTGCTGGGCGAATTCTTTCCCAACAAAAAAGGGCGCAACCTGGGCATCTATTATACCTTTATGGGGCTGGCCGCCTATGTCGGACCTATTGTCTGCTCACAGCTTCTGCTCTACGCCACAGCGGGACTGGAGCCGGGCAGCGCCGCCTATGCCGCCGCCGAGCTTGAGGGCAAGGTGCGGATTATCCTGTTTGACCTGCTGGTGGCCGGGCTGGGATTTGGTCTGGTAAGCCTGATGACTCTGCGTTATAAGCCGGTTTTTGGAATTAGTCCTTTTTCCCTTAAAAATAGATAAGGAACAACTACATGGCCCTATATACTACTCAGGAAGCGCTGGACTATCACGCGCAAGGGCATCCCGGCAAACTGGAAGTCATTGCCTGCAAATCCTGCCGCGATCAGAAAGATCTCTGTCTGGCCTACAGCCCCGGCGTGGCCGATGTGTGCCGGGCCATCCAGGCCGACCCGGAACTTGCCTACTCCTACACCGGCCGGGGTAATCTGGTAGGCGTGGTTTCCAACGGCACCGCCGTGCTGGGGCTGGGCAATATCGGGCCTTTGGCGGGCAAGCCGGTCATGGAAGGCAAGGGAGTACTCTTCAAAAGCTTTGCCGATGTGGATTGCTACGATATCAACCTGGATGTTTCCGATCCGGACAAGTTCTGCGAAATCGTAAAAGCCATGGAGCCTACTTTTGGCGGCATAAATCTGGAAGATATCAAAGCGCCGGAATGTTTTTATATCGAGGAACGCCTCAAGGCGGAAATGGACATCCCGGTCTTTCATGACGATCAGCACGGCACGGCGATTATCTCGGCAGCCGGATTGCTGAACGCGCTGGAGCTGACTGGTAAAAAAATCGAAAATCTGCGGGTGGTGATCAACGGCGCCGGAGCGGCGGCCACTGCCTGCGCCCGACTTTACGTCAGTATGGGTGTTGATCCGGACAATCTGGCCATGTTCGATTCACGCGGGCATATCAACAAGTCTCGTCAGGGGCTCAGCCGTGAGAAAAGCACCTTTGCCACGAGCAAAGCTTACGCTTCCCTGACCGAAGCGCTGCGCGGCGCGGATATGTTCCTGGGGCTTTCCGTGGCCGGAGCGCTCACACCGGATATGCTGCAAGACATGGCCAGCCAGCCGGTCATTTTCGCCTGTGCCAACCCGGATCCGGAAATCAGCTACCCACAAGCTATGGAAGCCAGACCGGACGCGATCATGGGTACCGGGCGCTCGGATTTTCCCAACCAGATTAACAATGTTTCCGGCTTTCCCTTTATTTTTCGCGGTGCGCTGGACGTAAGAGCCAAAGCCATCAACGAAGAAATGAAGTTGGCCGCAGCCCGCGCCATTGCCGCCCTGGCCAAGAAACCGGCCCCGGAAGAAGTCCTGCAGGCCTATCAGGTAAAGGAACTGCGCTTCGGGCAAAACTATGTGCTGCCCAAGCCGCTGGACCCGCGCCTGATCAGCGAGGTAGCCGCCGCTGTGGCCGAGGCCGCTATTAAAAGCGGCGTAGCACGCAAGCCGCTGCCCTGCCCGGATCTTGAATCCTACAAGCAAAGTCTGCGCGAACGCCTGGCCGCCGCGCAAGCGCGGGCGGAGCGGCTGGTGGAAAGTTATTAATAAAAATGGGGAGGCCGAAGCCTCCCCTAAAACATTTTAAAGACAATTTTTAATTTCTAGTAATCGCGGGCCTTTTCTTCGCCGCGCAGCACGCGCAGGCCGCCCCAGGCCAGGGCTTCCATTTCCAGTTCGCCGGGGTAGGCGCGTACCGGGGCCAGACGGTCCACGTACTGCTTGATCATGGCGTTGAACTGGTTGGAGTAGGCAATACCGCCGGTGAGGATGATCGCGTCGCAGCGGCCCTCCAGCACGGCAACCATGGCGCCTATTTCCTTGGAAATCTGGTAGGCCATGGCCTTGAGGATCAACTGGGCCTTTTCGTCGCCCCCATTGGCCTTGGCTTCCACGTCACGCATGTCATTCAGGCCCAGATAGGCCTTCACGCCGCCGTTCTTCTGGAACCAGCCGACGATTTCCTCTTTCTTCATTTTGCCTTCAAAGCACTTTTCAATCACCGGCACCAGCGGAATAGCGCCGCTGCGTTCGGGGCTGAAAGGGCCTTCGCCGTTGATACCGTTGGTCACGTCGATCACGCGGCCATAACGGTGCGCACCCACGGTGACGCCGCCGCCCATGTGGGCCACGATGAAACGGGCGTCTTCGTAACGCAGGCCCATATCTTTGGCGCATAGGCGGGCCACGGCCTTGGCGTTGAGCGCATGAAACACGGAAACGCGCGGCACGTCCGGATGACCGGAAATACGGGCTTCGGGTTCGAGTTCGTCAACCACCACCGGATCAACCACAAAAGCCGGGATGTTGTACTTGGCGGAAATTTCCGAGGCAATGATGCCACCCAGGCAGGAAGCGTGCGCGGCGGCTCCGCCGGAGAGCAGATCCTTGAGCATTTTCTCGTCAACATTATAGGTACCGGAGGTCATCGGCTTAATGATGCCGCCGCGTCCGACCACGGCGCTGAGCTTGTCCAGACTGATGCCTTTTTCGGCCAGGGCTTCGGAAATATAGCGCAGGCGCACGGCCTTCTGATCTTTCACGCCGGGGCAGTCGGCAAAGTCTTCCTGCGGGTGGCGGATGGTCTTTTCAAAAATGGACTTTTCATTTTCAAACACGGCAAACTTGGTGGAAGTAGAACCTGGGTTAATAACCAGGATCAATTTTTTGTCGGCGGTCTGGGACATCTGGAGCATCTCCTTGGCTTTTCCGGGCCTGACAGGCTACCGGCGTTAGTATTAAGTAGTTTAAACAGATGGTTCAGTACAAAATATAACGTAAAATCTGTTTTCGCGCAAAATTAATATAACGTGAGTAAAATTTACGCTTCAGCCTTTTTGCCGCGTGGCCGGAAATGTATGCGGATAGGCGCGTGTTTCAGGCCAAGCATCTGGCGCAGCGAACGTTCAAGGTAACGGACATAGGAATCCGGCACGCGTTCCAGGTCGCTGACGAAAAAAACAAAAGTCGGCGGCGAACTTTCGGCCTGGGTCATATAATAGAATTTGGCTCGCCGTTGCTTGATCAGCGGTGGCTGACGCTGTTGCAGCAGTTGCTCAAGAAAACGGTTCAACTGTCCGGTACCAACGCGCAGGCGGCTTTCTTTCAAAATGGATTGCGCCAGAGGCACGATCCGGCGCAGGTTGCGCCGATCATTGGCCGAAACCAGCAGCAGCGGGATATGGCGGCAGTAGGAAAGTTCCTGCCGGTAGGTCTTTTCGATCTCGGCCAGTTCCTGCGGTTTCATCAAATCGCTTTTGTTTACCAGCACGATGAAAGGCAGCTTGCGGCCATCCAGAAGTTCCAGCAGGCGCTTATCCTGTTGGGTCAAGCCTTCCTGACCGTCCAGCACCAGCAGGGTAACCTGGGCCTTGCTGCTGGTTTTCAGGGCCGAGTTTACGCTGAAACGCTCGACGGAATCGTTGATTTTAGCCTTGCGGCGCACCCCGGCGCTATCCACAAACACGCAGTCAACACCGTCTATTTCTACGGACACATCCACGCTGTCGCGGGTGGTTCCGGCAATCGGGCTTACGATCATGCGGCTTTGCCGGGTAAGGGCGTTAACCAGCGAGGATTTGCCCACGTTCGGACGGCCCAGCATAGCCAGACGCAGGGGGCCGCCGTCTTCCTCTTCCACCGGATCGTCCCCGGTGGAAGAGGCGGCTGCGGCTTCAGTCATTTTCTCTGCATCGCCAAGCGGCAGGCTGTCCGCATCTTCGGCACTGGCATCATCGGCATCGGCGGCAAATTCGTCAGCATCGCCGTCCAGGTCAAATTCAGCTTCGGTCAGACTTTCGCCATCCGGACCAAACGCGGCCTCAGCCGGATCATCATTGTCAACTTCCGGGGTGTCGGTTTTTCCGGCCTGAGGCTCATCAGCATCGTTGTCATCGTCAATAGGCAAGCGATCCGTGATCGCTTCGATCAAGCCACCTATATTGTAGCCGTGCTCGGCCGAGCAGGGAATCAGCTCAAAACCCAAAATATGAAATTCGGCGCTCATAAGATCGGCCCGTTCCGGCCCATCAACCTTGTTCACCAGCAGCAGCAGCGGCTTGCCGGAACGGCGCAGGTAGTCAGCCAGATGGGCGTCCAGCGGGGTTAAGCCGTCGCGCCCGTCAACCACCAGACAAAGCAGGTCGGATTCGGTTACGGCCAGACGGGCCTGTTCCAGAATTTCGCTTTCAAAACCGCGTATTCCGGCCGGGCCTTCAACCGGAACGGCATGGGCATCCAGAGTGATACCGCCGGTATCCACCAAAATAAATTCGCCGCCCATAGGGTTGCGCACCCGGCCTTCCATGCGATCGCGCGTGACACCGGGCATGTCGTGCGTAATGGCGCGTTTGCTGCGAATAAGGCGGTTGAAAAGAGTGGATTTGCCCACGTTGGGCCTGCCCAGCAAAGCCACGCGCAAAGCGCCGGCCGGCAGCGGCGTGTAGCTTTTTTTAGCCGGTTTTTTATCCTTGACCATCAGAACTCCCAAATTTATGCGATCAAACTTATTATTCGACCATCGTTGTCCGGCCTTGGAATAACAGGCAATGCGTTCTCGCGCAATAAGTATAAAAAAACGGTTTGTTCGCGCAGCGCACGAACAAACCGTAAGTTTTTATTTAAAAACAATCCCTAGCGGTGACGTCCGCCATGCCCGCCCCGGCCGCCATCATGCCAACCACGGTTGTCTCCATCGTGCCAGCCACGTCCACCGTCGTCATGCCAGCCCTTGCCGCCACGTCCACCCCAGCCGCCGCAATCGCCTCGCATCATGCCGCTGCAATCACCGCGCATCATGCCGCCGCCCCAGCCCTGACCAGGCAAGCCTTTGGCTTCCAACTGGCTGCGCAAAGCAGATCTGGCCGAAAACATCTTGGCCTTGAGGTCAGCGATTTCGCGGTACAGCGCCTGTACTTTGCCTTCATCCGCGCTGCCGCCGTAGTGCAGGGCATCCAGCTCGGCCTGCTTGACCATCATCTGCTGGCGCAGGGGAACCATCTTTTTGTAGTGCTCTTCGTGGATCTGCTTCATTTCCGCATGTTGTTCATCAGTCATGCCATAAAAGCCGCCGCGTTGCTTGCCGGAGGCATTATTGTCGGACTCGGCAAAAGCCGCGCCAGCCACACCAAGCACACCTACCATGGCCGCAATCGCCAATGTACTGATAAGCTTTGATCTTTTCATATTCAATTCTCCTTTGGGTCTATTGGTTGTTGGTAATATGACTAAAGCAACCATTGTGCCAGTCGAAAAATATTAAGTTAATATATTGAAATAAATAACTATAACAGATTAGTGCTCCAAATAAATTTCCCTTATTTGCATAATATTTACTCAGGAGCTATTGACTAATTGAGTAAAAAATACTCAATTAATGCAAATAATCCTCAACTCCAAAGCCGTCCGCGCAAAGCGCGGCTAAAAAACGGGTAAATATGAACAAAGCCGCGAAAAACGGGCGAAGCTTTTTCGGGTTGCCGCCCTGGTTGATGCTGGGCAGTTGCGCCGTGCTGGCCCTGGCTGTGTTGGTGCTGGCCATACATAATACCGAGCGTGAACGCAGGCATGTTATTCAGAATTATCTGGACCGGGCCGATGCCCTGATCTGGGCTCTGGAGGCAGGCACCCGCGCCTGGATGGGCTTTGAGAGCGAAAGAACCCTGCTTCAGCCGCTGCTTGCGGAAACCTCCAAGCAGCCCGGCATAGTCTATCTGGCGGTAATCAACGAAGAGGGCCGCATTCTGGCACATAGCAATCCGACCCTGATCGGAACCTATATGCCAACGGAAGCGTTGCCGCCGGGGTCGCCCGCCAAAACCGCCAATTGGCGTATGGCACAATATGGCGATGCCTATGCTTGCGAAGTTTACCGCGAATTTTCACCAATCATGGGCGGCTGGCGCGGTCAAGGCATGGTGCATGGACGCATGTTGCGCTCCTGGCATGACAGCGGAACCGGACACGGCAGCAGAGCCGGACATGGTGCATTCAGTCACAACACGCCTAACAGTCCGGACCGGCAAACTGATCGGGAAACTGTAAACCCAACCGAAAGCGATGACTCCGCCAATAGCGCCAATATAGGCCAGCCCGATAAAACCGCAGCACGCCCTATGCCGGACTACGGCTATCATGCCACTGCCCCCGCCCCTGCTCCGATCCTGGTCCAGCAGGACACCGACTATTTCGCCCTGGTCGGTTTTGATCACCAGCCGTTTGAAGACGCGTTGAACAGCGACCTCAATAACAGCCTGCTCAGCGCGGCGCTGGTCGTTGCCCTGGGGCTTGGCGGACTTTTCTCGCTCTTCTGGGCGCACAGTTACCGCCGCTCGCGCCGCCAGCTCAAGGATACGCAGGACAGGGCCGATGCCGAAGTGCGGCGATTGCAGGAAGAAGTACGGCGTAACGAGCGGCTGACCGCTCTGGGCAATCTGGCCGCCGGGGTAGCGCACGAAATCCGCAATCCTTTAAGCTCCATCAAAGGACTGGCAACTTTTCTGGCTAACCGGCTACCCGCAGGCGGGCCGGAAGAAGAAGCCGCCCGCACCATGACGCAGGAGGTGAACCGCCTGAACCGCGTGGTCTCCGAACTGCTGGATTTTGCGCGTCCAAGCGGCTTTGTTCTGACCGAGGCGGATCTCAACGAAGTGGTGCGCCGCACCCTGCGCCTGGCCGAAGCGGACATCAAGGCCAAAGAGGTCAGTCTGGAATTTCAGCCGGATGCTGACTTAAGCAGCGTCTGCGTCAGCGCCGAGCGTCTTTCCCAGGCACTGCTCAATCTGGTGCTTAACGCTGTGCAGGCTGTGGCCCCCGGCGGACGTCTGGAAATATCCCTGGAAGGACTCCCGGCGGAAGACGCTTTTCGGATTGCCGTGCGGGATAACGGGCCGGGCATGAATCAGGAAGTTCTCGCCTCCATCTTTACCCCCTACTTCACGACCAAGCCCACTGGCACCGGCCTGGGGCTGGCCATCGTGCATCAAATTGCCGAAGGACACGGCGGACGCGTGGAAGTAAGCAGTGAAGTGGGACAGGGCAGTGTATTTAGTATCATTATACCCATGAAAAACTGTCAGTAATTTGGAATAAAGATCATGAAACCGCAAAATAAAATAAAACTGCTGGTGGTTGACGACGATAACGGACACCGCACCACCCTGCTCACCCTGCTGGGCGATTGGGGCTATGTCGTAAGCGGAGCCGAAGACGGTGAAACCGCCATCCGGCTATGCCGCCAGGAGCCATTTGATCTGGTGCTCATGGATGTGCGCATGGCGGGCTTAAGCGGTCTTGAGGCGCTGGAGCAGATCAAGGCATACAACCCGGCCATTCCGGTAATCATCATGACCGCTTATTCGGATGTGGAAAACGCGGTTCGGGCCATCAAATCCGGGGCTTATGATTACCTGACAAAGCCCCTGGATTTCGATGAACTTAGGTTCACTCTGGAGCGGGCCACAGACCACGCCAGCCTGCGCCGGGAAAACAGCAGTTTGAAAAGCGCCCTGGCTTCCGGACTATACGAGCGGGGGGCAAAGGACTCGCGGGGCATGATCGGGCAAAGCGAACCGGTGCGTCAACTTCTGGAAATGGTAGATACCATCGCGCCTTCCGAAGCCACGGTGCTGATCTGCGGCGAATCCGGCACCGGCAAGGAACTGGTCGCTAAAATGCTGCACGCGGGCAGCGGGCGGGCAGGCAAACCCTATGTGGCCGTAAATTGCGCGGCGCTTTCGGAAAACTTGCTGGAATCCGAACTGTTCGGTCACGAAAAAGGCGCTTTTACCGGCGCGGAAAAACGCCGCGAAGGCCGCTTTTTGGCGGCGGACAAAGGCACTATCTTTCTGGATGAAATAGGCGAAATCCCCTTGTCCATGCAGGCCAAGCTGCTACGCGCCATTCAGGAGCGCGAAATCCAGCGCGTTGGCGGCGACGAGGCTATCAAGGTGGATGTGCGCATTCTGGCCGCCACCAACCGTAATCTGCAAGAGGAAGTGAACAGGGGAAATTTCCGGCAGGATCTTTATTACCGCTTGAACGTGGTCACGCTACAGTTGCCGCCCCTGCGTGATCGGCCCGAGGATATCCCCCTGCTGGCCGCGCATTTCCTGCAAAACTTTGCGGAAAAAAACCGCAAGACGGTCAAGGGCTTCACGCCCGGTGCCATGGATCGGCTGGTCAAATACGCCTGGCCGGGAAATGTGCGTGAACTGGAAAACTCTGTGGAACGGGCCGTGGTGCTGCTGGTGGGCGAATACATCAGCGAGCGTGAACTGCCCCCGGCCCTACAAACAACGGATGCGGGAGATGCAACACCGCGCAACGCTTTTGCGGATATGACCCTGGAAGAAATTGAGCGGACTGTGGTGGCCGAAGCGCTGGAAAACGTGGGCGGCAACAAAAGCGAAGCCGCACGCCGCCTGGGCATTACCCGCAAAACCTTGCTGGCCAAGTTGCAGGGGAAGTAGGGCTTTTTTTGCCTTGAAACTTTTTTTCTTGCGTATTACATTTGTCAGACAAAAGGAAGCAAAAATGCAAACAGCGCAAGCAATAAGTACCCGTTTTAATCCCGATACCCTGGCACGCCTTCAGGAGATCGCGGAGCATAGAAACTGCTCACGCTCCGAACTTATCAAGGAAGCCGTTTTGGAATATTTGGAACATCAAATTTGGTTTAAAAGCAAGGTGGAGCAAGGTTTAGACGATCTGGACGCGGGGCGGATCACGAGCCATGCGGACATGAAAGAAAAAATCAGAGAATTAGGCTATCATGTTCGTTGAATGGTCGCGCTCGGCGGATGCCGATTTGATAGAAATTTTGGCCTATTTTGTCTCGATAGACGATATGGAAACCGGCCAGAGAATTGTTGACCGCCTTTTTACCGCCACCGAACGGCTTGAATCTTTTCCCCTTTCGGGCAAAGCCGGGCGTGTCCTTGAAACTCGTGAACTAATATTGGCCGAACTCCCATATGTGCTGATTTACCGCATAAAGGGAGCTGTGGTGCAAATAGTGAATGTGATTCATACCTCCAGGCAATATCCGCTCCAGGTGTAGACGATATTACAAACAAATTTTTATCACAAAAAGCGTTAGTAACAGCCCCCTACCGCCCGGCTATGTCCCTGATCGCTGCTATGGCTGCATCCGCCTCTTCAATCGTATTGAAATGCGAAAAAGAGAAGCGGACGGATCCGCGCCGGACTGTGCCAAAAGCCTCGTGCAGCAACGGGGCGCAATGGGCTCCGGGCCGCACCGCGATGTCATATTCTTCGGCCAGAATAGCGGCTACTTCATCGGCGGCCAATTCCCCTACATTCAGGGTTACTATGGGCATGCGCGGCTCATCCCCGTAATGACCGTATAAAACTATACCTCCAAGATCTTTTATGCCCTGGTAAAAATGCCTGGCTGTTTTATCCGCTGCGGCCAAGAGCTTTTCCACACCCTGCGCCTTGATATACTCCAGCCCGGCCGATAGCCCGGCCAGTCCGTGTCCGTTGACAGTACCGGCTTCCAGCCGGGACGGCATGGCCGCCGGATGCTCGCGATCAAAGCTATGGCTGCCGCTGCCGCCCACCAGCAGCGGAGCGGGCAAAAAACGCTCGCTCAGGCAGATTCCGCCCGTTCCCTGCGGGCCGTAAAGCGACTTGTGCCCGGTAAAGCACAGAGCATCAATGCCCATCCGCTCCATATCTATTTCCAGCAGACCGGCTGTTTGGGCCGCATCGACAATGAAAATAAGTTTTTTTTCGCGGCAAAGCTGGCCCACTTCGCGGATCGGATTGATCTGTCCGGTTAAATTGGAGGCATGGCCCAGCACCACGGCTCTGGTATCCGGCTGCAAAGCTTTGGCAATGTCGCCCGGCGAGTACCGGCCATATTCATCCACAGGAACGACACTGTAGCTGCCGCTGCGGTAAACCGGGCGCAGCACGGAATTATGTTCTGTAGCAGAGGTAACGATATGCCCTTTGACGGAACTGATGGCGATGTTCAGCGCCTCGGTGACGTTGGCGGTGAAGGCCACCCTTTCGCTGGAGCGGCAGCCGAACAGCTCGCTTACCTGCACCCTGGCATATTCAACGCAGCGGGCGGCGTTAAGCGCCAGTTCGTGAGCGCTGCGCGAAGGGTTGCCGAAAGATTCAAGCGCCTTGCAGACAGCCTCCCGAACCTGCACCGGCTTGGGAAAGCTGGTTGCGGCGTTGTCAAAGTAAAGCATGGCTGCCTCCAATTTTTGGGGTAGTGCCTCATTTTGCCGTGCTGCGGCGTTGCCTGACGACAAAAGCAGGCACTACTTTAATACGGTCTTGACTGGCTTATAATAAGTTATCATAATAGAAAAAATACATAAAATCTATAACTCAGATATCTGGTGGATATATATAACTTTTTTATGGATATAAAAAGTCAATTTTAAGGAGAAAAATATGACCGTTTTGGACATGACCGGCAAGCCCTGCCCCATGCCGGTAATTGAAACCAGAAAAGCCCTGAAAACCGCCAAACCCGGCGATATTGTTTCCGTCCTGGTGGATAATGACATTGCCCGGGAAAATCTGCAAAAAACGGCCCGCTGGCTGGGCCATGCGTTCAGTCATGAAAACCAGGCGGACGGCTGCATTTTGATCAGCATAACAGTTGCGGACGGCTGCGCCATCATCGAAGACGAGTCCGCCGGGCTGGTGGTGGCCATTGGCCGTGATTGTATGGGTGGCGGCAGCGAGGAACTGGGCAAAAGCCTGATGAAAAGCTTTATCTTTTCCCTGACCGAACTGGAAACCCCGCCGGAGCATATTCTGTTTTTTAACGGCGGCGTCCTGCTGAGCACGGAAGGGGCTACCACTCTGGACGATTTGGCCGCGCTGGCAGCCAAAGGCACCCAGATCAGCAGTTGCGGGGCCTGCCTCAATTACTACAAGCTGGCCGACAAGCTGGCTGTAGGCCAAGTCACCAATATGTACGCCATCATGTCCACCATGGCCCAGGCCAAAAAATTGATCAACCTGTAAGCCGGGCTGTGAAACAGGTATGGAAATAGTCTTCACTTTTCACAGCACGCACGACGCCATCAATGGTGAACGGCTGCTTCTGAGCGGCGGAGTCAAGGTCAAGGTTATGGCTTTGCCATCCAGCCTTGGCGCGGGCTGCGGCCTATGCCTGCGCGTGGCAAAGGACGAGCTTGATCGCTCACGAGGCCTGCTGAGCGAAGTGGACATACACCCGCAAGCGGTATACGCCAAGAACCTTGAAAACGGCAAAGCAGTCTATACAGCGCTGGAGATTTCAGACTTACCCAGTAAATAATAAGCCGTAACAAAGTAACTTTTCAAAGAATACACCGAGCTTGCCGCCGAGGATCGCAAAACTGCGCGATCATCGGCGGCAAGCTTTTTTATTTATAAGCCAATTGACGGGTAATCGGACTATTTTATATATGATTGCGTATGTTTTATTTGTTTTTATATATATACGGTTAAAATTGTTCTGTTTATTGTCATTAATGTGAAACCGTGCTGCTATCCAGAGAGGGTGTTATGCGAAGTCTCAAAAGCGTCATCATGTTAAGCCTGGGCGTATTTTTTCTATCCACTGGCGCATCATTCGCGGCGGACATTCGTGTCAAAAACGAGGCCGAGCTGCAAAACGTCCTTAACAGCGCAAAACCTGGCGACAGAATACTGCTGGACGATTCCGGCGCGGCCTATACACGAATTGACTCCAGTGCGTCACTTGGCGGAACGACCAGCGGCTTCACCCTGGATGGCGGCCTGGTCAACGGGCAACCCGGCATGATCGTGGGCAAGGACAGTTTTCATGTGCTGGATCTAAGCCATAGCGCCATTAACACCATACGTAACGTCGAAATCCACCACGGCGCGAGTTCCACGGGCGGCATCGCGGGCGGCCTCACCATTGGCAACATCACACAATCCATAGATAACACCGCCTTCAGGTATAATACCGCCCAAGCAAACGGCGGCGGGGTATATGTCACTTCCGACTTTACCGGTACCATCACCCACAACATCCACTTTGACACCAACGTGGCCACAAACGGCAGCGGCGGCGGCATGTATGTTGGCGGCAACTTTCTGGGTGCCATAGACGGCAGCGGCGGCGACGTGCATTTTGATAAAAACACTGCCGGGGCTAACGGCGGCGGGCTGTATGTGGGCGGAAACTTCGGCGGCGTGGGTTCAGCTTCCAGAATCTACGCGAACTATTTTGCGGAAAACACCGCTGGCGGCAGCGGCGGCGGCATGTATGTGCATGGAGCCTTTAGTGGAACTTTGGGTGAATACGCTTTTTTTGACCATAACAGCGCCGGAACCGATGGCGGCGGTTTGTATGTAGGCGAAGGCATGGGCGGCGACATGCGCCTGGTCTGGTTTACGAACAACAAGGCCACGGGCAACGGCGGCGGGCTATATGCCAAAACGCTTTCCGGCAATTTCACCGTTTCAAATTTCTTCAACAGCAATAGCGCCGACGGAGCCGGCGGGGCTATCTATCTTGCGGGAGCGGGGGCAGGAACAGCCGCCTTTTCCGGATCGCTCACGGCAAATTTTGATGCGAACAAGGCCGGAACGGACGGCGGAGCCATCCGCGTTGACAACGCCTCGGACTGGCAAGGCCCTATAAATGGAAGCAATTTCACCAACAACAGCGCTGGAGGATCCGGCGGGGCCATAAGCATTGCCGGTGTTCTGCGCGGCGACATCAACAACAGTTCCTTCAGCAGCAACAGCGCCACAAACGGCAACGGCGGGGCCATCCAGGCCGATTCCATTACCAGTGCCATCAACGGCGGCGGTTTTTCCGGCAACAGCGCAGCAAGCGGCAGCGGTGGAGCCATTTATACTTCGACCATTTCCGGCAATATCAACGGGACAAATTTTTCCGGCAACAGCGCCGGGGGCGATGGCGGGGCCATCCAGGCCACAACCATTTCCAACAACATAGACGGAGCGGCCTTTTCCGGCAACACTGCCGGCGGTGACGGCGGAGCGATTCATGCCGCTTCCATGACCGGAAGCATCAGCAACAGCACTTTTTCCGGCAACCGGGCGGCCAAAGGCGGCGGGGCCATTTACGGTGCGCCCGCGCATATTGATTCCGGTTCATTTTTCGGAAACCGCGCGGCGCAGGGCGGAGCTATCTACGGGGCTGGCGGCAACTCGCAAATACGCGACTCCGGCTTTATCACCAACAGCGCAGAGCAGGACGGCGGCGCGCTTTATTTTGCCCAGGGTTCCGCGCTTGAATTCCATAACGCGCAGTTTGACGGCAATATCGCTGGCGGACAAGGCGGGGCCATTTATTTCAACACCAGCGCAGGTTCGGCGTATAATATCACTTTCTCGGCCGACGCGGACAAAAGCACCAGCTTTATGAACAACTCGCAAGCTTCCGGCAACAACAGTTTTCATGTAGGCGGCACGGGCGCGGGCGCAATGTTCAATGCCTCAATTACCGGCGAGGGGACCATTGGCTTTTATGATCCCTTTACAGTGAATCTAGACGCGGGCGGCTTCAACCTAACCCACACCGCCCCCAAAGCCCTGCTGATTCTGAGCGGGATAAACGACATCAATACCGATGGCGGCAGCACCTCCTTCAATTTTACCGAAGGTGAAGCGCGGCTTATCGCCAATCCGGTATCGAACGAGGATTTTACCCTGCGTATTCGCGGCAATACAGATTCCCGCATTGTTGTGGGAAAAAACTATACCCTTACCATCATGGGTATGGACGAGCGCAACAACACAACACCACTCTTTGACCTTACGCAAACAAATGGCGACAAAACCTTTATAGTAGAAAACGGCGCAACCCTGGATATCTCCAGAATTCTCAAACCCCTTCCCAACGACCGCTATCTGCTGGTCAGCGGGCTGGATCCCTCCAGCACGCAGATTGGCACCATCACTCTCCTGCACCCTGACGGGTCCACCATGATTCCCAAGCTTGAAAACAACAATACGGAATTATGGCTGGATCAGATCAAGGTTTCAGATGCCTTTAATCCCAGGGTTGCCCCGCCCAACCTTATCGCCAGCGAAGCCTGCACCACCTGGTGGCTGAATCACACCAACAACGGTCTGGCGCTGACCCCCTACCAGGTGCTGGCTCTGCGCGACGATTTGGCCTCCGGACCGCCCGAAGCCGCAGTGGACATGGCTCTGGTGGGAATCGACATTCATGATGCGGCTGTACGGGCCGCAACAGCGGGTTTTCAGGAGCGTGGAGCCGAATCGCTGCGTCAGGGGCAATTTCGCTTCTGGTCCAATTATGTGGGGGCCATTCAGCACACCCGCGATAAGCAGAAGTACTCCGGCTATAATGTCAGCACCAATGGCGTACTGTTCGGTATGGCTTGGGAACCCGCGCCGGAATTCGCCTTTGGCGGCTACATCGGCTACTCGGAAAGCGACACGGATTTTCGCAGCCTCAGTGCTGATGCCAACACGCAGACAACCCATGCCGGGTTTCAGTCCTCCTACAAAAGCGCCTGGGGGCTGCGGGTCAGCTCCAACAGCAGCTTTTCACACAACTCCGTTGATATGCAGCGCAACCCCGGTGGCCTGGGACGGGATCGAGGCAATTTTGATCAGAACATCCTCAGTTCCGGTCTGGAATTTGCCTACGACATTCAGCTAGCAGAAAACACCCGCCTCGTGCCTGCGGCTTCGGTCACAGCCACCTGGCTGTGGCAGGACTCCTTTACCGAAGAAGGCAAAATCATGGCCGCCCGCATGGATAAAGTACGGGGCAGCAGCGTCAGTTCCAATATCGGCGCTACGCTGGAACATGATTTTATGTTTGAAAGCAGCGTGATCACGCCGGGTTTGGGCCTGAGCTGGAGACACCAGTATACGGGGCGCAAACGGGAGGCTGGTTATGCTTTTGTAGATAATGGCAACGCCGATTACCGCTGCGCGGTTCAATCCAGGGAACTAGGCGCGGATTTTCTGGATCTTTCCGCCTACATCGACGGCGCGGTCAACATAGGCAATACCGAATTAACCCTGCGCGGCGGCTACACGCTGGAAGCCGGAGAAAAATCGCTGGGGCATATGTTCTATGGCGGATTTGCCCTCAAGTTTTAATGCTACGCCGGGCGGAGCTTGCGCTTTTCCTTCTTGCCAAAATGCATGTAGTGATACTGCCCGCTCGGCATCCTTCCTTCAGCCACGGCAATGGCAACATCGGGGTTGGCGGCCAGATAGTCCGCCTCGTTAATGGCGTAGCGCTGCTCCAGGCATCGGGTGTAAGCTTCATACTGCTTGAACGGCAGACGCTTGCGGGTCCAGGGCTGGTGCGCGGCTTCAAACAGGCTGGCGTCCACGACAAAATAGCCGCTCGCGTGGAGTATTGCGTGGACGTCCGGCCTGTAAGCAAGGGGAATGAAGTGATCCAATATAAAGTCCTTGCCTTCAGCCGCGCCCTGGAATACCGCGAGCAAATCCGGGAGCAGACCCTGCTCGCAGATATTCCTGGTCACAATAACGCTATCGATATGCGTTGTTCCCGGCACATACGTGACCTTTTCCCGCAAGGGATCACTCACGGCGAGAGCGCCAGTCACGATTTTGCTGTAAATTACATCGCCGGAAACACGGCGGATTTCCGGGCGAAGAAGCGCGGCTATCGTGCTGGTTTTGCCCGCATAGTGACCATCAAGAAAGGTAACGGCATAGGGACGGGCATGGGTCACATGGTAAATGAAACGCGGCAGGGGATCGCCGCCTTGCCGAATGCTCTGTCCCAACTCCTTGGACACATATGGCACCAGCATGGAGGCCACTTTTTTCCGCGTGGGGAACAGCCGCGTATCTATGGAACGCTGAACCTCAACAAAAGCGTCTTCTTCTCCGGGGGCGATGCCTATTTCCAAAACAAGCAGGCCACCCGGAGCAAGACGATCCATGAGCAGGGCAATCAGTTTCTGCTGATCTTTGGCATAGTGGAGGGCAGAGATGCACAAAATGACGTCGAACTTTTCCGGGCCGAGATCATCCCAGGACATGCAGGCGAACGAGCACTCCGGAAACAGCTCGACTGCCTGACTGACAAAAACCGGACTGGCGTCGATGCCCCTGACTTTCGCTGCGCCCTGAAAAGCCGCCCAGCCGCAAAAATAGCCGGTGTTGCAACCCACATCAAGAAAAGTCTTGCCCCTCAGCGCGGGCAGATACAACCCAACGAGTTTTTCAAAACTCCGGGAATCTCCCTGCTGCCAGGGAAAGCTTTGATACGCCATATTGTTCTCTCAGAAAACCGATAAATGATTCTTATTTCTTTTCCAGCAACTCCAGAATGGTATCATCCTTGATGATAAAAGCCATGCGCGAGCCATCTGGATTGGTTACCGGCCCAAAGATTACCTGATCCGCATCGGCCAGGTAAGGTTCCGCGTCATCCACCTGAAAAGCGATATGCGGATTTTTATGCATAATTTCGGGGAAGGGCGTACCTTCCTCAAATTTCAGGTATTCAATTTTGTAATCATAATCATCCGGGTTGCTCATCCACAGCTTAACTGGCTCCACATAGGTCATGCCGGGCTTTTTATTGGTCACCGGGATGCCTATGTGCAGATATTTGGCGCTCATCATTATCCTCCTTCCTTAATAAAGAAGCTTTTCGGCGCAGCCAGAGGCAAAAAAGAGTTCGTGCCGATGCTATCTAGTTGCACAAATTCAGAAACAACTCATGGGCCTGTTTGGCTGTATGCTTTTCATGCACCACTTTCGCCACCGCCCGGCACATGGCCGCCGGGTTTTCGGATTGGAAGATGTTCCGCCCCATATCCACGCCCCTGGCCCCCTCATTGATAGCCCGCTCGCACATTAGCAGGGCGTCGAGTTCCGGAAGTTTTTTACCCCCGGCAATTACAATGGGTACCGGACAGGCCGCCGCAACTCGCTCAAATCCCTCGCAATAATAACTTTTTACCAAATGGCAGCCGGTTTCGGCCAAAAGGCGCGTGGCCAGCAGAAAAAACTTTTCATCCCTGGCCATTTGCTTGCCCACGGCCACCACGCCCAGGGTGGGTATGCCGTAATCCAGCCCGGCATCCACGGTTCTGGACAGAAGCTCCAGAGAGTTCTTTTCCCCCGGAGCGCCGATAAAAGTCTGCACAGCCATGCAGTCCGCATGCATACGCACGGCGTTGCGGATATCACAGGCAAGCCCGCCGCCCAGACTCATGTCGTCATAAAGCACCGAGGAATCATAGTTGACTCTGAGGCAAACCGGCTTGGGCTGGGTTGGCGGAATGGAACTGCGCAAAGCGCCGCGCGTGGCCATTAACACATCCACAAACGGGATAAGCGGCGGGATGACCAGATCCAAACGCTCCAGGCCGGACGTTGGCCCCATGATATAGCCGTGATCAAAGGCCAGCATGACCGTATTGCCCGAAGCGGGCCTGAACATACGGGCAAGCCGGCTTTGCAGGCCCCAATCGCAATGCCCCGCGCCCTTAAGAAAAAAACCGCCGCTGCCCTGTGAGCTGGTTTGGGGGTTATCCAAATGATAATTTTTGGCAAGCTGGTTACCCTGATTATCGGCCATGATCTATCTCTTGAAGTAAGGGGTGTTGCAGGGCGAGTTCCATAGCCGCAGCAATTCGTCATCCATGCGGGCCATGAACATCTGAAAACCGGCCTGCTCCTGCACAGTCAACAGTTCGCCCACATAGTTGGCGACTATTTCTATATTTTTGTCCCGCAACAGTTTTTCGCAGGCGCGGTAAATTATAAACAGCTCCATCAGGGTGGTGGCCCCGGTTCCATTCAGGATCAGCATGATCTTTTCGCCGTTTTGGATGGAAAGATCTTTCAGCAGCGCATTAACCATGATTGCGGCGGTTTCGTCGGCGCTTTTCATGGGGCCGCGTCCGCCGCCGCCTTCGCCGTGCTGACCCATGCCGATTTCCATCTCGTTCTCGCCCAGATCCGCCAGCATGCTGCCGGTGGAGGGGTGCGTAGCGCCGCGCACGGCCACGGCAAGGGTTGCCATGTTATCCGCAAAGCGCTGGGCTATGGCCGCAACTTCTTCCAGGCTTTTTCCTTCCGCCGCCGCTGCTCCGGCAACTTTATACACAGGGATGCAGCCCACCAGACCACGGCGGTCATCCGCCTGTTCCCTGGGTGCGTTGGCTACATCTTCCTGGGTTATAACCTTGATTACATGCAGACCTTCCTGGGCCACTTTTTTCATCGTCAAGTTACCGGTCAGCATGTCTCCGGCATGATTCAGCACAACATACAGAACTCCCTGGCCCTTGTCCGCCAGCTTGATTGCATCCATGCAGGACTGGGGACCGGGAGCCGCGAAAATATCGCCAACCACCGATACGTCCACCATACCTTCGCCCACAAAGCCGCTCAGGGCCGGTTCATGCCCTGCGCCGCCCTGAGTTACTATGGTAACCCGCCTGGCTTTGGCCAATTTATTGTTTACCACCAGCCTGCCCGGCCACAGCGAAACAAGATCGCGGTTTGCGGCGGTCAAGCCTTCCAAGAGTTCCATGGTCAAATTTTCCGGATTGTTGATAAATTTTTTCATTTTCATTGGTACTTCCTCCTGGTGAGTAGTAAAATTCGCAAGCTTCAACGTTCCATTAGAGCATTATCATTTTGAAAGTTTGAACGGCTTCAGGCTCCGGCAAGCCCCTGGAAAAACAAAGCCGTACTGAGCGCTCCGGCATCCTGCGTGCCTATGGTCTGTTCCCCATAGCTACGCGCTCTCCCAAAGCGTGAAATTTGCGATCTGGTAACTTCCGCTCCTCCGGCTGCTCCACTGGCGGCAGCCGCCAGCACAAGCTCCACCTCATCGCCTGCCGCCGTGGCCGCTTCCACAGCCGGAATCAGGGCATCCATCATGGTCTTGTCCCCAACTCGCGCCTTGGTTATGGAGCACATTTCCGCAAGGCTGGCCGTGAGCATTTTTTTCAGCAAAGGGGCGTCGATTTCCTTTTCGTCGGTCAAGGCTTCGGCCAGCCCGCCGATCATCGTGCCGTACAATGGGCCGGCACTGCCGCCGCCGATTTCCATGATCGCGCTACCCAAATCCGTGATGAACGCTTTAAGGCTTTCAGCCTTCCAGCTCTCGGCGCTGGAGGCGATCAGCCTGGCGATTTTACTGATGGTGACACCGTGGTCGCCATCGCCAAAGCGTGAATCAATTTCACTCAGAACCTGAGCATTTTCGAGCCAGAGGCGGGATGTATCGAGCAGCATGGAGGTGAGCCTGGGTTGATCGAGCAGCATATTTCGCAACCTTGCAACGGTTAGGTTATACTGGTGTTATATTTTGCATGCCTCAATATATACAGGTAGTCAATATAGCGGTGAAACCAGCCAACCGCCTTGATGCCCGCGCCCTCATATCAAGGCCGGGATTAAATTTACCATGAGCCAGCGCTTCACAGCCTGAAGGTTTCCAGCGTCAGCGCCGACAAATCCAGATGATGAAGCGCCGGGGGCGGCAATTCTTTGCCGGTCAAAGCCTGAAGCGCCAGCGTGGCCTGAAAGGCGGCAATGACCGCTGGTGTAGTTGTGGGCACGCCAAGCACGGCTTCGGCTGTCAGGCTAATTTGCTCCCGGTTATCCCGGTTTGTTCCTTCCGCATCGTTTGCCCCGCTTTCGTAAATGCGTTGCAGAGTATCCGCTCCCGGCGATACCAGCGCAAAAAAACCTTCCTCTCCGGCAATGGCCGCATGGATCAGCGTCAGGCCCAGCGCAGTCGCTTGCTTTTGCAAGAGCAACCGGGCCGGAATGGAATCCAGGCAATCCAGCGCGATATCGGCTCCGAGCAAGATCGCATCAGCATTTTGCGCGGTAAGGTTTTCGGGATACACTCTCAAAGTAACATGCGAGGCAAGGGCAGCGACTTCTGCGGCGGCGGCTTCGGCCTTGTTGCACCCCAGATTGCTCTCCCGGCAAACCTGTTGCCGGTTCAGGTTGCTTTCGCTAAAGGCATCGCCGTCGCACAAGGCAAGCGACCCCACTCCGGCCCTGGTCAGCAGGGTGGCAACATGTCCGCCCAGGCCGCCGCAGCCGATGATTGCCGCTTTGGAAGACAGCAGTCTGCGCTGTTGCTCCGCGCTGAAGACGCCGCTGTTGCGGACAAAGCGCAACGGCCAGATGCCTTGTTCCAGACATGAACACATCACCTGCAATGAAGTGCGGCCCGAAGTTTTGGCTTGCACGGCAATTTCGTCCAGACTGATGGTACGCAGGACGCCCATAACCTAACCCCCTCCCACAGCCGGAAAATAGCCGATCCGGTCACCATCCCGCACTATCTGCGCGAACCCCGCGTGACGCCCGTTGAGCATGATAATTTTTATCTCCCCGCGCGGTAGCCCCAGCCGATCGGCCAAATCGCCCACCGTTAACGATTCCGGTAAATCCAGGCAAAGTCCGGTGACGGGATTGTAGCCCGGCACACAGGTACGCAGGGTGGTACTTAGCATTACTGTAATAGGCACAATCGTTTCCTAATCAAGAAAGCCGGGCCGCTCTGCGTCAGCTTGCGCCAGCACTCCGGCAACCGCTTTTTCCGTTTGTTCAAACCAGGTTAGCAGTTCCAGCGCTTCCGGCGTGAGAATTTTTGCCTTGCCGGAACTGTCGCCGGTAAGCAGGGCGATGCCGAGCGCTTTTTCGGCATCCCGCAACCTGCCCCAGGCCCAGCGATAACTCATGCCCTGCTTTTGGGCCGCCTTTCGTAAAGAGCCAAGCTCCGCGATACTGCGGAGCAGTTCAATCCGGCCCGGCCCCAAAACATAGTTGCCGCTGTTTTCAAGAAATAGTTTGGCAGAGAATTGCATTGCCGAGTCCTTATGGCGTTAAATTTTTCGCTGTCAGTATAGCCTCGCGAATATTGTCGCGCCAGTCTTTTTGTGCGATAATTCAAAAGATATGCAGTATTACTTCAAAATAGCCGGAAACCTGAGATGGCGCACTTTTTATCTTTAAAATCCGTGGATCAAATCCTGGGCCTGATCGCCGCCTTTCCGGCGCTGGAAGCCGAGGAAACGCCGCTGTCCGAAGCGCTCGGGCGTGTTTTGGCCGCGCCTTTTACCGCGCCGGAAGATTTGCCGGGGTTCAGCCGTTCGACCATGGACGGTTTCGCGGTACGCGCCAAAGATGTTTTCGGCGCTTCCGAAGGACTGCCTGCTCTGCTGGATTTGCTTGGCGAATGCCCCATGGGCGAAGTTCCGGCGGTTACAATCCGGGCCGGACAATGCGCCAGAGTCTGGACGGGCGGCATGTTGCCCGCCGGGGCGGACGCAGTGGTCATGCTGGAATATGCGCGTGAAGCCGGAAACGGGCAGGTGGAACTGACCCGGCCAGCGGCCCCGCTGGAAAACGTGATTATGGCTGACGAAGACGCCGCCAGAGGGCAGGAGCTTTTGCCGGGCGGACGGGCGTTGCGGGCGCAGGAATTGGGGCTTTTGGCGGCTTTTGGTGCAGAAAATATACTGGTGCGCCGCAAGCCGCGCGTGGCGGTGCTTTCCAGCGGAGACGAAGTGGTGCCGCCTGGCGCTGCTCCCAGGCCGGGGCAGGTGCGCGACATCAACTCGTATAGTCTGGCCGGTCTGGTGCAGTCAGCCGGAGGGGAATGCCGTAGGCTCGGCATCGCTGCGGATACCGAGGAATCCCTGCGTGGACTGCTGGAAACTGCCTTGGATTGGGCGGACGTAATTTTGGTCTCCGGCGGTTCTTCCGCCGGAATGCGGGATTGTACGCTCCAGACTTTTACCGCTCTTGGCGCCGAAATTCTGGCGCACGGAGTGGCCATCAGTCCGGGCAAACCTCTGATCCTGGCCAGTTTGGGGGAGCAATCGCGGAAAAAATCGCTTTGGGGCCTGCCCGGACACGCCGCCGGGGCTATGGTGTGCGCCGAAGTATTCATCCGGCCTTTGCTGCGCCAACTGTCCGGGGTGGAAAACAAAGCCGAGTGGAGGCAAAAGCGCAGGGCTATTCTTGCGCGCGCATTGCCTTCGGCTCAGGGACGACGGGATTATATCCGGGTGCGGCTGAATGTTGGCGAAGCATCCGGACTGCCCACCGCGATCCCGATTCTGGGAAAATCCGGTTTAATCTCCACACTGGTGGAAGCTGACGCGCTGATAATCTGCCCGGAAGATCAGGAAGGACTGTACGCCGGGCAAGTGGTGGAGCTGCACGAATTACTATGATGAACCGCAATACCTATCTCAAACTGACCGGGCTGGAAGAAGCCCGCGCACTGCTGTTCGAACGTTGCGCGTCTGCGAAAACAGGGCCTCTGGGTACGGAATGCATTCCTCTGGAACAGGCGCTGGGGCGCACGCTGGCCAGGGCGGCCACGGCCGGGGTATCCTCACCGGCTTTTCACGGAGCCGCCATGGATGGAATTGCGGTGGTTGCCGAAAACACTTTCGGTGCTTCTGAGCGTAGGCCGAAGGAGTTGCGTCTGGGTCAGGAGGCACACTGGATCAACACCGGGAGGATTCTGCCGCCCGGTTGCAACGCCGTGATTATGGTCGAAAATGTAATCAGCGGACCGGATCGGGATTATGTAAGCATCGAAAAAGCCGCTTTTCCCTGGCAGAATGTGCGCAAGCTGGGCGAAGATATGGTCGCCACGGAAATTTTGCTTGCGCCGGGGGTACTAATCGGACCTTACGAGCTTGGCGCATTGGCCGCCGCCGGGGTGCTTCGTCCCGAAGTATTTATCCGGCCCAGGGTGGCCATATTGCCCAGCGGTTCCGAACTGATAACCCTGCATGAGGCCAGCCCGGAACTTTTGGCCGCAGGAGAAAAGCTGCCGGAATTCAACAGCCTGATGCTGGCCGCTCTGGTGCGCGAAGCTGGCGGGGAGCCGCAGGTTATGCCTATTGTGCCGGATGACGCCGCCAAAATTGCCGAAGCCTTGCGCTCTGCCGCGCAGAGCGATGCCGATCTGATCGTCATCAATGCCGGATCTTCGGCGGGCAGCAAGGACTATACCGCCGCAGTCATTGCCGAATTGGGCGAACTGTGGCTGCACGGCGTTGCCATGATGCCCGGAAAACCCACAGCCTTCGGCGGCATTCCGGGCAAGGACGGACGGCTCAAGCCCGTACTGGGCATTCCAGGTTATCCGGTCTCGGCCATGTTGTCTTTCGAGCAATTCGGGCAGCCGCTTTTGGCGCTCTGGCAGAAACGCTCCATGCCGGAACGGCCGCTGGAGCTCGCGGTTGCCTGTCAGGCGCTGCCTTCACGTCCGGGCATGGAGGAATTTTTGCGGGTGAAGCTCGGACGGGTGGACGAAAAACTGATTGCCGTGCCGCTGCCCCGTGGCGCGGGTACTGTAAGCAGCCTGAGCCGGGCGGATGGCATCATCCGCATTCCGGCGCAGTCCGAGGGCTTCGGAGCAGGCGCGACCGTGCCGGTCAGGCTTATTCGCGGCCGGGATCAAATAGAAAAGAGTCTGTTGATCATCGGAAGCCATGATAATACTCTTGATTTACTGGACAGTTTTTTGCGTACCCGGCGGCCCGGTCATAGTCTTACTTCCGCCCATGTAGGCTCACTGGGCGGCATCATGGCTTTAAAAAACGGCAACTGCCATCTGGCCGGTTCGCACCTGCTCGGGGCGGATGGTCTTTATAACCGCGAGGCTATAGCCATCCATCTGCGAAAGCAGGATAATACAGAAGGGGCGCGGGACGCTTACGGAGGAATGCCGGTGCATCTGGTGCGTCTGGCGGATCGTGAGCAGGGTTTGATCCTGAGTCCGGGCAATCCGAAAAAAATAACCTCGCTGGCGGATCTGCAAAAGCCCGGCGTAACCTTCATCAACCGGCAGCGCGGCAGCGGCACACGCGTGTTGCTGGACTCACGGCTCAAGGAATTGGGGATCAACTCCGATTCAATCGCCGGTTATGAAGATGAGGAATACACGCATATGAATGTTGCGGCGGCCGTTTTGTCCGGCCGCGCGACCGCCGGTTTGGGAGTGAAAGCGGCCGCGCAGGCTCTTGGGCTGGACTTTGTGCCGGTGGGAGTGGAAGAATATGACCTGCTTATTCCGGATCGTTTTTTTAATGACTTGCGGGTACAGGCTTTGCTGGAGACGATCCGGAGCGCGGAATTCAAGGCGGCGGTGTTTGCGCTGGGCGGTTACGGCATCGAACGCACCGGCGATCTGGTCTGGAGTTTTGCCGGATAAAGTGCAGAGCTATATATAATAGTTAATTATTCAGAAACAAGCGGGTAAGCTATGTCAACACATGTTGATTCAGACGGCAATGTGATCATGGTGGATGTTTCCGGCAAGGCGGCGACTTTTCGCACGGCACGCGCCGAAGGCCGCATTCTGGTTTCGCCGCAGGTGCTGGAAACGATCAAGGCCGGGCGCATGTCCAAGGGCGATGTGCTGACCGTGGCGCAACTGGCCGGGATCATGGGGGCCAAACGCACCCCGGATTTAATTCCGCTTTGCCACCCCCTGCCGCTAAGCAATTGCCGCCTGTTGCTGGAACTGGAAGAAAATCCCATATGCGCCGCTGGTGCTGATTGCGATTCGCTGACCGTTCATGCCATTCGGGCCGTTTGCGAGGTTAAGACCACCAACCAGACCGGCGTGGAAATGGAAGCCCTAACCGGGGTTTCCGTGGCTTTGCTCACGGTGTATGATATGTGCAAGGGATTGGATAAAAGCCTGGAAATAACCGGTATCAGACTGTTGGAAAAAACAGGCGGTAAAAGTGGCGACTTCAGCAGAAAGTAATTTTCTTAAAACTCCGCAGGCTGAAGCGCCGCAGCTTCTGGACGGCTTTGGCCGGGTCATCAACTACGCCCGCGTATCTTTAACCGACCGCTGTAATTTCCGCTGTCTTTACTGTATGCCGCAGGGGGGCAGGCCGTTCATTCCGCATGAGCGGATTCTCCACCATGAAGAAATGCTGCGCCTGTGTGCCAGAATGGCCGAGTTGGGTATTTCCAGCTACAAGATTACCGGCGGCGAACCGCTCTGCCGCAAGGACGCGGCGATTTTTATCAAGCAACTGATCGCCCTGCCCGGCGTGCGGGAAGTAAGCCTGACCACCAATGGCTCGCTGATCGCGCCGCAGCTTGAAGATTTGGCCGCACACGGGCTAAAATCCGTCACTTTCAGTCTGGACGCCATGACGCCCGAAGCCTTGCGCCGCGTCACCCGTTCGGATACGCCGCCCGGCGAGATTCTGGCCTCCATGGATCTGGCGGCTGCTTTGGGCCTGCGCGTGAAAATAAATACCGTACTGCTAAAGGGCCTGAACGATGCGGAGCTTGTTCCGCTGACCCGGTACGCTCTGGAACGAGGCTGGCACATCCGCTTCATCGAACTGATGCCGGTTGGCGAGGGCAAACAGTTTGCAGGCATTGCGCCAGAAGAGGTTTTCAGGAATATCGAGGCACAGTTCGGCCAGCTTTCGCCGGTCAGCCGCAAAACCGGCAACGGCCCGGCGGTTATGTACAGTCTGGAAAGCTATCCGGGGCTGGTTGGGTTTATCGCCGCGCTTTCGGGCCGCTTTTGCGCTTCCTGCAACCGGGTTCGGCTGGTTTCTACCGGCTTTTTGAAAACCTGCCTCTGCCACGAAGCGGGAATTGATTTGCGCGGCCCCTTGCGTGAGGGAGCTTCCGATGCGAAGCTGACGCAAATTATCCGGGACGCTGTAAGCCAAAAGCCCCAGGGACATGTTTTTTCTTTTGATAAAGCCAAAGCCGATGTGGCCGGGTTTAACATGAATTCGGTTGGCGGTTAGGAGAATTATACTATGGGAGAGATCAAGGCGGTCTGCCTCAGCGAGAAGAAGGGAATAGCCAAACGCCCGGTGGACAAGGGGCGGCTTGTGGTGGAGCATGGCCTGGAAAATGACGCGCACGCGGGCAACTGGCACCGTCAGGTCAGCTTGCTCTCGCTGCAAAAAATTGAGGATTTCAAAAAACGCGGTGCTTTGGTTCGTTTCGGCGATTTTGGCGAGAACCTGGTGGTGGACGGCATTGATTTTGCCACCCTGCCCGTGGGTACCCGCTTTAAAGTTGGAAACGATATCCTGCTGGAAATGACCCAGATCGGCAAGGAGTGCCACAGCCATTGCGCCATCTATCACACCATGGGCGAGTGCATCATGCCCACGCAGGGCGTGTTCGCCAGGGTGCTGCAAGGCGGCGAGGTGCAGGCGGGCGACAAGATGGTTGTTCTGTACAATATCGCAGTGTTGACCATCAGCGACAAGGGCCATGCCGGAGAACGCGAAGACTTGAGCGGCGCGGAAATCAGAACTATTGCCGAAGCCAGAGGCTACAACCTTGCCTATAGCGCCATTCTGCCCGATGAGCGTACGCAAATCGCCGCCGAGCTACAACGCTTGTGTGATGGCGGCGGCATCGACCTGATTCTGACTACCGGCGGCACCGGCTTTTCGCCGCGCGATGTTACGCCGGAAGCCACGCTGGACGTGGTCGAGCGCCTTTGCCCCGGCATCCCGGAAGCCATGCGCGCCTTCAGCCTGAGCCTGACCAAACGGGCCATGCTCAGCCGCGCCACCGCAGGTATTCGCAGTCGCACCCTGATCGTTAACTTGCCGGGCAGTCCCAAGGCCGTACGCGAATGCCTGGAACAGATTATGGATCCGCTGGGCCACGGACTGGATATCCTGACTGGCAAGGGTGGGGAGTGCGCGAGGTAGAATAAATAAACCACACAGGCCGGGAACTCACGCTCCCGGCCTGTTTTTTTTCAGCTCTTTTTTATGTTTGCTTAACTTGCCTACCAGCTCAACACCGAATCCAGTTCCTCAGGTGTGATGTCAAAACGCACGTTATGCGGCTTGAACTTTTCCGAGTAAAAGTAATCGGGCAGGCGATCCGCAGCTTCGGTCAGGCCAGCGCGGCGGTTGAAGTCGATTTCGATGTCCAGTACCTTTTTGCCCAGGCCGACCACCGCGTCCAATCCCAACGTGAGGCCGTATTTGGCGTTGAGCATGTCCACGATCGCCTGCAGGGCGTCCGGGTTGTCCAGCGCGGCAAAGGCCACGAACAGGCAGAGTCCTGCGGTATCAACCGAGGCAGTGGCGATTTGCAGATTGCGTGAAAGCTCAAGCTGCCCTTCCTTGCTCAGGGGATCCACTGTGCCGCCTATGCCCAGAATGTTGGAGGTTACAGCGTAACCGGCGGTGTGATCCGCGCCCATGGGCGAGGTGGCGTAAGTCACGCCCTGACCCTTGACCGCACGCGGGTCATAAGCGGGCATGCTCTGCCCCTTGACCACCGGCACCCGGCGCAAGCCGTAAACCTTGCCGGTAACGGCCGTGCCGCAGCCCAGCACACGCCCGATGGCCGAACCCGTGCTGATTTCTTCCAGCAGTTTCAAAGCGCCTTCGGCATCGCCAAACTTGAGCACACCGGCTTCCATGAACAGAGCCAGCGCCGCGCCCACGTCGATGGTGTCAACGCCGACATCGTCGCACATGCGGTCATAGCGGGCGATCATGTCGATATCCGAAATTCCCGAGTTGGGGCCGAAAGCCCAGAGAGTTTCGTATTCCGGCCACTTGCCGACCGCCTTGCCCTTTTTGTCCGGAAAAATGCCGCTGCAACGCATGATGCAGCCAGTCATGCAGCCGTGCGCGACCACGCCTTCGCCGCCGCGCTCCTTGGTAAGCTGATTCATGGTTTCGCCGGAAACCGCGTCATGCCCTTCAAAGCGTCCCACGCTGAAATTGCGCGTGGGCAGCCCCCCGGCTTCATGCAGGATGTTTACCAGCACCGCAGTGCCGTAAGTTGGCAGGCCCTGGCCGCAAACCGGATGATCCATGAGCGCCTGGGCGAAACGCTTGGCCGCGCTCTTGAAGCTGTCCGGATCGGCCAGCGGATGGAGCGAGCCACCCGCCGGATTGATGATGATGGCTTTAAGGCCTTTGGCTCCCATAACCGCGCCAACGCCGCCGCGTCCGGCATGGCGCGAGGGGCGCAGTTCGCGGTCGGTAAAGGCGATGCTGGCGGCGGTAAGTTTGAATTCACCGGCCCGGCCAATGCTGATGTAACTGCAATCCTTGCCGTATTTTTCAATCAGTTTGCCGACTGCATCGTAGTTGTTCAGACCAGCCGCCATGGCAGGCACCAGTTTGGCCTGGCCTACGCCAAGCTCAAGCTGCCACCAGCTTCCTTCTTCGGCCATGTCTTCAATAACCACTGCCGCCAGACCCATTCTGGCCATATGCCCACCGGGCTCTCCGCCGGAGTTGGCTTCTTTGATGCCGCCGGTCATCGGGCTTTTACAGCCCACGGAAATGCGGTTGGAGTTGGCGCAGTTGGTGCCGCCCAGAAGCCCAGGCGCGAACACCAGTTTGTTATTGGGGCCAAGCGGGCCGCAGGTGGGCTCTACCTCGGCGGCCACAATGGCGGAAGTCAGACCGCGACCGCCGAGTCCGGCATATTGTTCCGGAATGTCTTCAAAACGGCATTCCCTGGTCGCCATATTCACGCGCAAAATCTTGAAATCCATGCTCCCCTCCTTGCCTGGGTCTGCTGAAGCAATTTGATTTTGAAATACTGCTACTATAACGCGACTATAGTCGAGGGCAAAGGCCTGTCAATATAAAATGGCAAATTATTTTAGTATATTATGTCTATTATGACATAATCTCGGCAAACAGTCGGCAGGATATTTCAGGCAACTGCCCGGATAAGCCGGACAGAATTTTTTCCAGTTCCGCCGCTGTTGTTTCCTGCTTGTTCAGGTTGCCCGGCCCGGCCAAAACATCCGCTCCGTTACGCTGGTTCAGGGTAAGGTGACATCGGTCCTCGGGCGCGAAGCGGGCGTAGCGGATGATCTGATCCGCCCCGACAATGATACCGCGCGTCAAAAAATGTCCGGCCAGTTGCGGCAGGGTCAGGCTGTACAGGAAAAGCGAAATCCAACCGGAGTGGGGGGCGGAGCTTTCATCAAGGCCGTGCGTGATGTGATAACGCAAGCCGCGCACGGCGCTGCCTTTTTTCATGGCCAAACCTGCGATGCCGGGCAAGGCGCAGGCCAGAGCCAGACGGGAATTGTCCGGCACAACGGTTTTTTCCGGCTCATCCACAGGCATACCGTCGAGAATCAGCGTGTCAACCGGCGCAAGCTGTTCGTCCGACAGGGCCAATTCGTGGCGCAATAACTCGCTGAGCGTAATGCCTACCGTACAATCCAGCCGCGCCCCGGACTGCATGATCAGCTTCCAGGCCGGATTGGCGTGGGGAATTTCGATGGTGATCACAGATGCCCCTTGGCTCTCGCGTTTTTAATTTTTTCCAGCACTTGCAGTTATGAGTTAATTCCTCATAACTGTTTTATTACAAGCACACTCCCCAATGTCAATGATCCGGCCAGGGCGATGCTTTCCGTGTCTTCAAGCAGGATGTCGAGGGTGCGGCCTGTTGTTATTTCCACTGTAAGGCGCGTTCCCGCCGCTACAGAGTTCAGGCCGCGCACAAGCACAGACACGGCGTTTGTTTGGGAAAAGTCAAAGGCTTCCACAGCCTGAACCGGCAGGTGCAGAATATTTGCGCCTGCCGTATCCGCGTCATCTGCTTCAGGACGGCGCAATTGTCCGGGCCAGGCTTCGCCGCCGGGCAGCAGGCGTTTGTCGGCCAGACGCCCCCCGGAAAGAAAAATCTGGCGGCGGCAGATGGTAGCGGCCAGTTCAGGGTTATGCGTGCTGATCAGCACGGTCAGGTTTTGACGCTTACAAATATCGCGCGTAAGCCGGATGAAATCCCCCACCGAACGCTGATCCGCGTTGGCTGTGGGCTCATCGAACAACAGGGTTTGTGCCCCGGCCGCCAAAGCCCGCGCAATACCGGCGCGTTGGCATTCACCGCCGGAAAGCCTGTGCGCCGGAGCGTTGACCAGCTGTTCCAGCTTGACCAGTTCCAGAAGCTCCAGGGCGGTTTTTCGGCGTTCCGGGCGCGGAATTTTTTTTAGCGCCAGCGGGTATTCAATGTTGTAGAGCAGACTTCCGGTGAACATGGCCGGAAATTGGGACACCAGAACCACGCCGGGCCGGAAGCGCGCAAGCTGGCCGGGCGTGACTTTACGGCCCTTGTAGATCAGATCGCCGCTGCTGGGAGCGTCCAGAAAAGCCAGCAGGCGCAGCAAAGTGGATTTGCCCGCGCCATTGGGGCCAAGCAGCGCGTAGGTATCGCCGGGCTCGATTTCCAGCGCGTCAATGCAAAGCACTTCGCGTTCGCCAAAGCGGCGGGTGAGATTATGCAGCGAATACAAAGCAGCCATATTACGCCTCGGCCCTTCCCTGAAAAAATCCGATACCGGCATTAAGCAGAAAGCTTAACAGCAGCAGAACCACGCCCAGGCCGAGGGCCAGCGTGAATTCTCCCTTGTCATACTCCAGGGCCATGGCCGTGGTCATGGTGCGGGTAAATCCCTTGATGTTACCGCCCAGCATCATGCTAACCCCTACCTCGGCAATGCCGCGCCCATAGGCGGCGCAAAGGGTGGCCACCATGGCAAAGCGTGCCTCGCGCATTACGGCCAGGGCCGCCTGCCCGGCGCTCGCCCCCAGGGTCAGCGCCGCTTCGCGGTAGCGCCGGTCCAGGCGGTGCAGGGCGCTGTAAGCGAACATAACGACCAGAGGCAGAATAAGTATGAATTGGCCAATACTGATGGCCGCCGGAGAATAAAGCAGATCCAGCGGCCCAAAAATGCCGCGCCGCGAGATAAAGACATAAAGAAACAGCCCTACCACCACGGTAGGCAGGGCCATCAGCGAGTTGAAAACCGTCAGCAACAGCCGCTTGCCCGGAAAATCGCGGTTTATCATGAACAGCGCGAAAGGGATGCCGATCAGCGCGGCCAGCAGGCAGGCCTGAAAAGTGCAGCGCAACGACAACAAAACAATGCCCCACAATTCCGGATCGCCGCTGAAAATCATAATAAATGCGGAGTACAGGCTGTCTTTAAAAATATCGAACATAGGCACCTGAAAGGGCGTTTAAGCCAGTGCCGTCACAAGCGGGTTTTTATAAAAAATTCAACTTGTGACGACATGGCCCGATTTTACGGTAATCCTGCTTTAAGCGGCAAGTTATCGTTTACTTTGCGTCAGGGATGGCGTCCGGGAAGAACAACTGTTTGCCCTGAAGCTGATAGCGGGCGATGATTTGCTGGCCGCGCTCGGAGACCAGCCAATCGGCGAACTGTGTGGCTTCCTTGATTTTTACCGATGGATATTTGGCCGGATTGACCGGAATTACGCCGTAGGGGTTGAACAGCCCCTTGTCGCCTTCCACCAAAATTTCCAGCGAGGTGGGCGGCGTTTTGCCGAACTTTTGCTGAATAAAGGTGCCGCGATCGGCCAGGGCGTAACCGTTCATTTCCTCAGCCATAATCAGGGTTTTGCCCATGCCTTGCCCGATGCTCTTGTACCAGTCGCCTTGCGGCATTTCAAAGGTGACTTTGCGTTCCTTGCCGCCGCTCTTGAGGGCTTGTTCGGTTTTGAGCATGGGCAGGCCGGAGTTTTTCCAGAGCGACAGTTCCTTGGCGTGGGTGCCGCTGTCATCGCCGCGCGAGATGAACGGCGACCGCTTTTCGGCAATCAGGCGCAAAGCATGGTAAACGTCCTTTTCGGCCTTGATGCCCGCCGGGTCAGCGGCCGGGCCGACCAGCACAAAGTCGTTGTGCATCACTTCGTAACGGGTGGTTCCCCAGCCGTCTTGCACAAACTGGATTTCGCGCTCGGGATCATGCACGAAAATGACATCCACGTTGCCGTCAATGCCGTCACGGATGGCCGCGCCGGTGCCTTTGGCCAGCACCAACACTTCGATGCCGGTATCTTTTGTGAATTCAGGCAACAAGTAATCCAGCAGGCCGGAATCGCGGGTGCTGGTGGTGGTGGACATCTTGATGCTTTCTGCGGCGATGGCCGCAACGGCAAAGGAAATGGTCAGCGCCAATGTCAGCGCCAGAGCAGCGAAAAGGGTTTTCCTCATGTTGGTGTCTCCTGCGATTTGCGCGTATGTTTATATGGCGAAAGGCAAAATATTCCAAAACGCAAGCCCTAAAGAAAAATCTTTCTCAGTTTGCCATAATGTCAAGTTTGACACAATAAGCCCAGGCGAATATTTAACAAACATAAACGCGGCGGATGGCGTTGCATTAATGCCAGACGCCGAAAGATTGAAAGACCGGAATACACACTTAGAAGTTTTTCAAACCTCTTGCCATAGTCCCGTTTTGGGACTATAAATACTCCATGAGAATAATCGCTCTTCCTACACTAAGGAATTTTTGGGAAAGTAATCCGGCCTATGCGGACGCAAAAATTCCATTAGAGGCTTGGTACACATACACTCGCAAGGCGAATTGGACATCACCCGCTGAACTCAAGACAGAGCTTCGAAACGCCAGTATTCTCAAAGAAGGCCGGGTTATTTTTAATATTGCCGGGAATAAATACCGTCTTGTGGTCAAAATCAACTATCACAAAAAGATAGTTTTTATACGCTTCATTGGTACGCATGAGCAATATGATGCCATCGACGCACAAACGATATAAGGAGGACGCTATGCAAATCAGACCAATACACACAGAAGATGACTACCGCGCGGCTCTGCTTCGCGTGGAAGCCCTCATGGATGCGGAGGAAGGAACGCTGGAAAGTGACGAACTTGATGTTCTGGTGACTCTTGTTGAAGCCTACGAAAAAAACTTATGCCCTATAGATATTCCTGATCCCATTGAGGTCATTAAATTCTACATGGAACAGAATGATATGACACCAAAGGACTTGCAACCCATGATCGGACGGATGAACCGCGTATATGAAATCCTGAACCGGACGCGCCCTCTTACCTTGCCCATGATTCGCAAGTTGCACAGCGAACTCAATATCCCTGCCGAAAGCCTGATTAAAGAGCCCGCATACGCCTAATGCGGGAAACTGCTGGTATTCCGCCGAAAGCCTTACAGACCTGACGAAGGGCAATCAGGAATTCGTCTATCTCGCCATCGGCAAGAAAATCATGGAGCGTTTCCGCCGCAAGCTGCGGATCGCTCTTGAACAGCTCAGCCGCCACGTCATCAAAAAGAACGACTCCATTTATCTTCATGGCTTCCTCCTATCAATATCATTTTTATGTAATACCGATGTAGCCATATCAACTCTCTGCGTTCTCTTGTCGCCAGCACAAAGCAACATGACTATCGTCTGTCCGTGCCATGCGTAGTAAATGCGATAGCCGGGGCCATATGGCTGTATTCGTGTGTGAGCAGTTAGCCAGCGTGATTAAGCTGGCTGCATGACTTCACGCACCACATCAGGATGACGGGCAGCTATCTTTAATAAGGTACGCGCTGCCCCGGAAGGCTCTCGCCGTCCCTGTTCCCAATCATGCAATGTCCGCACGGAAATGCCCAACATGGCGGCAAACTGTTGCTGCGACATCTCAAGCTGCATTCTGGCATCCAGAGACAAACGCTGTTCCACGCTGATCGTATCTTCAGTCACATTTCCAGCTTTGTCAGTGATTCGCCGCACAAGAGAACCGTCAGCCTGAGGCAACAGCTCTGTCTTACGCACAGGGCGCAGCATTGCGCCGCTGGGATCGTCCAGCATTTGCCGCAAAAGTTCAGTTGTCTTATTCATCGAAACACTCCTTGAGCTTGCGCAACCATTGACGCGGCACATCGTCACGCTCATTCTTGCCGTAAGCTGCCACTAGAACAATCTGCCCTGCCTCTGTTCGCAGGAAATAGATTACCCGTGCGCCACCACGTTTTCCCTTGCCTTGAACTTGCCAGCGAATTTTACGACAACCGCCAGTTTCAGGAATCAAATCCCCTGCTTCCGGGCGTTGGCACAAATACCACTGCAATTCCAGAAACCGTTCATCCGTGAACAACTCGTCACGCACAGCGGCAAAAGGTGCAAGCTCTATGAACTCGTAGTACATGCACGCTCTATACGGCATTGCCGTATAGAGCGCAATCAAAATTATTTGAAACAGAACTATTAAAACGCAAAAAAGCCCTCACAGATTTTCTCTGTAAGGGCTTTGGAGCTTTCTGGCTCCCCGGCACGGGATTGAACCGCGGACCTAGTGATTAACAGTCACCCGCTCTGCCTGCTGAGCTACCGGGGAATAATGCGCCGAGAACCTGCGGCTCAAGGCGCGAAGTTGGAGATACTCATATTCCGGGGCTTCGTCAATAAAAAAATTAACCCAAAATGTGGCATGCCCCGTTTTTTTCAGCTTTTCTTGACGCGAAAGGCCAATTAGAATAGCATTATTTGTTTGTTGCAACAATGTTAATCAGCCGTTTCAAATAAATTTGGAGTACGTCTTGGAAAATCAAAGCGATAAGATCGAAAAGAGTGCGAAGAGCCAGAAAAGCAAGATCAAACTGCCCGTAAAATCGCCGCATGTGGATTATTTCATGCCCCTGCTTGAAGGTCTGGATGCCCAGAACGAATTGAACGAGGTGGTCAAGGGCCGCGTGGCCAAGGCCTGCGAACTTCTGGACGAAAACCTCAATCCTTACGCCAACGGTTTTCGCAAAACTGCTTCCAGTGCCGAACTGCTCGCGGCTTACGGCAACGCTGACGCCGAAGCGCTGGAAAATTTGGAAAAAAGCGGCCAGAACTTTACCCTGGCCGGGCGCGTACTCAGCATGCGCTCTTTCGGCAAGGTGGCCTTCTTTGTGCTCCAGGATGGCAGTGGGCGCATCCAGTGCTACGCGGCCAAGGAAGATTTGTCGGAAGAGGATCACAAGCTTTTCAAAAAAGTCGATGTGGGCGATATAGTGGGCGTTTCCGGCCAGCTTTTCCGCACCAAAACCGACGAACTGACCCTCAAGTGCCTCAGCTTCACCCTGCTCACCAAATCCATCCGTCCTCTGCCGGAAAAATATCACGGACTCAAAGATCAGGAACAGCGCTACCGCCGCCGTTATGTTGACCTCATCGTCAACCCCTCCACCAAGGATATTTTTGAAAAGCGCGTGGCCATCATCCGCGAATTGCGCCGCCTGATGGAAGAAGCGGGCTTTTTGGAAGTGGAAACCCCGATTTTGCAGCCCATTCCTGGCGGGGCCACGGCCAAGCCGTTTTTTACTCATCACAACGCCCTGGATTTACAGCTTTATTTGCGCATCGCTCCCGAGCTCTACCTCAAAAGATTGCTGGTAGGCGGTTTTGAAAAGGTCTTTGAGCTTAACCGCAGCTTCCGCAACGAAGGCATCTCCACCCGGCACAACCCGGAATTCACCATGTGCGAATTCTACTGGGCTTATGCCACGTTTGAAGATCTGATGGACTTCACCGAACACCTGTTCTCCAGCATCGCGCAAAAAATTTGCGGCACTACCAAGATTAACTACCAGGGTCAGGAAATCGAACTGGCCAAGGGCAGTTGGACGCGCATGTCCTTTCTGGAGTCGCTGGAAAAAATCGGTGGTCATGGCCCGGACATGTACAACAACCCGGAACGGATCATCGAATATGTTAAAAAGCATGGCGAGAAAGCAGTGGCTGGTGAAAAACTCGCCAAGCTCCAGACCAAGCTTTTTGACATCGATGTGGAGCCCAAGCTGATTCAGCCGCATTTCATCTATCATTACCCCACGGATATCTCGCCGCTTTCCCGGCGCAACGCGGATAACCCGGAAATAACCGACCGTTTCGAGCTGTTCATTACCGGACGCGAACTGGGCAACGCCTTTTCCGAACTCAACGACCCGGCCGACCAGCGCTCCCGCTTTGAGGACCAGGTGGCGGAAAAAGAAGCCGGTGACGAGGAAGCGCACTACATGGACGAAGATTACCTCCGCGCCCTGGAATACGGCATGCCCCCGGCTGCCGGGCAGGGCATCGGCATCGACCGTCTGGTAATGCTGCTTACCGACTCGCCTTCCATCCGCGAAGTCATCCTCTTCCCGACCCTGAAGCCGGAGAACTAGGCGCGGGCCGGGTTATGCGCTTTGAATTCTTCATAGCCCTGCGCTACTTGCGGGCCAAACGCAAACAGTCGTTCAGCAACGTCATTGCAGTCATTTCCATGCTCGGCGTGGCTGTGGGCGTGGCCGCGCTGATTGTGGCCATGGGCGTGATGAACGGCTTTTCCACGGATTTCCGCGAGCGCATTCTGGGCATCAACGCGGAAATCCTGGTACAGGGCTATACCAAAGACCAGCACGAACTGCGCGAAACCCTGCTGGCCGTGCCCGGCGTCAAGGCGGTAACCCCGCACCTTTACACCGAGCTGATGCTCTCCACCAACAGCAAGGTTAAAGGCGTGCTCCTGCGCGGCATTGACGTTGAAACCGCGCCGGAAGTAATCACGGCCCTGCAAAAACTGGAAGACGGCGATCTGCAAAGCCTGGCTCCGCAGGATGCAATTGAAGGTGAGGCGGAAGAGCGCCGCGTCCCGCGCATCATTATCGGACGTCAGTTGGCCGACCGCATGGGCGTACACCTGGGACAGCGCGTTCACCTGCTGGCCCCGGCCGGCACCCAAAGCAGCGCGGGTTATTCGCCGCGCATCCGCCCCTTTGTCGTTTCCGGCTTTTTCGCCACCGGCATGGCCGATGTAGACCTCTATTTCGTGTTCACCGGCCTTGAAGCCGCACGCGACATGCTCAGTCTGCGCGGCGGCGACTGGATAAGCGGTTTTGAACTGACCGTGGATGACGTTTTTGCCGCCGATCAAACCGCCGTACTGGTGCGTCAGGCCCTGGGCGATCGTTTTCAGGTCTATCCCTGGACCGAAACCAACCCGCAACTCATGGCCGCCCTCAAACTTGAGGCACTGGCTCTCGGCATCGTGCTCACACTGCTTATTGCCGTTGGCTCTTTCAGCATCATCACCACGCTAATCATGCTGGTTATGGATAAAACCAAGGATATCGCCATTATGATGTCCATGGGGGCAACGCGGCGCTCCATCCGCAAAATCTTCATGCTGCAAGGGGTGATTATCGGCGGGCTTGGCACGGCAGCCGGTTTCGCCATTGGCCTCGCCCTATGTTTTTCGTTGCAGCGCTATAAATTCATCAAATTGCCGCCCGGTGCCTATCTTACCGATTATGTGCCGGTACTGCTGGAAGGGCCGGAGCTTGTGTTGATCGCTCTCGGCACCATATTCATCTGCTTTTTGGCCACACTTTACCCGGCGGCCCAGGCGGCCAAGCTGGTTCCGGTGGAGGCGCTGCGCAGCGAATGAATAACGAACTCTATACCTTACGCGGCCTGAGCAAGAACTACGCAGGCCCGGTAGAGACGCTGCAAGTGCTGAAAAGCATCGACCTCGTCATTACCCAGGGCGAGACAGTCGCGGTAGTGGGAGCTTCCGGTTCCGGCAAATCAACTCTCTTGCATATTCTCGGCACTCTTGATACCCCAAGTGCTGGCGAGATTCTTTGCCGTGGCCTCAGCCTTACCGGACTGGGTGAGGAAGAAAAAGCCGCTTTTCGCAATCGGGAAATCGGTTTTGTTTTCCAGTTCCACCACCTGCTGGCGGAATTCAACACTCTGGAAAACGTGGCCATGCAGGCGATCATTGGCGGAATGTCCAAAAAGAAAGCTCTGGCCGATGCGGCGCGGATGCTGGAACTGGTAGGCCTGAAAGAACGGCAAAATCACGCTGTGACCACCCTTTCCGGTGGTGAACGCCAGCGGGCGGCCATTGCCAGGGCCATGCTGGGACGCCCCCGCGTTCTGCTGGCTGACGAACCTACGGGCAACCTGGACGAAAAAACCGGTCGGCAGGTTACGGATCTTCTGCTGGACTTGAACCGGCAACTCGGATCCACTTTGATTATTGTTACGCACAACCCGGAAATAGCCGGAAAAATGCAGCGCTGCCTTGAGCTTAAAGACGGTCAGCTGCACGAAAAAAATATTGGGGTGAGCGCATGAAGGCGAAAAATCGGCGGCAAAAATCCTGGTCACTGTTGTTTGTTCAATGTTGCCTGGTTCTGCTGCTTCTGACAGTCCAGTTCCCATTGGCCGCGTTTACCGCTTCCACGGCTTGTGCCGCACAGGCATCGGCTTCCGCCCCCTCGGCTCAGGTCAATGCGCCGGATGCCAGCTCTCTCGGCGGCCCGGTGATGGTACTGCCCTTCCAGATCAACGCCGGTGAAAATATGGCCGCGCTGAATATCGAGTTGCCGGAGCTGATCATTCAGCGCCTGGTGGCCCGGGGCCTGCCCGTGATGAGCCTGGACGAAATACATGCCTTGCTGGAACGCGAACGCATTACCGGGCTGGATCTGGCCACGGTGCGCCGCCTGATGCGCCGGGTTGGGGCTTCGGCTGCCCTTTACGGCTCTTACAGCCAGCTTGGCGACTCCTTCAGCATCGATTCACGCCTGGTACACGCTGACCCGACGGAACCGGCCCGGCCCCTGTTTGTGGAACAGCCCGCCAGCATCAATCTCTTGATCGCCGTGGAAGAACTGGCTACGCGCATTACCGGCGATTTGCTGCGCAACTCCGTCATTTCACACATTGAAGTGCGCGGCGCAAATATTCTTGACCCGGACGTAATCCTCCTGCGCATCAACACCAAACAGGGTGATGTGCTTGACATGCGCTCCATCGACAACGAATTCCGGCGCATATGGGATCTCGGCTTTTTCAGCGACATCCAGGTGCAGGTGGAAGAAACGCCCGATGGTCTGCATCTGATCTACACGGTTACGGAAAAACCCAGGGTCGCAGCCATTGTCATCAACGGCACCGCTGAAATAGAGCGCGAGGACGTTGTGGCGGTTATGACCACCCGCGTGGGAGCCATTCTGAACGAAAAGGTTTTGGCCTCCGACTTGCAGAAAATACAGGAACTGTACCGCAAGGAAGGCTATTATCTGGCCAAGGTCACTTACGCTATCAACAATCGTGACGATGGCGCGGGACTGACCGTAAATATAGAAGAAAGCAACCGCCTGTATATCAAGGAAGTACGCTTCGAAGGCGTTGCAAACCTCGACGAATCGGACATCACGGATGAACTGGCCCTCTCCGAGCGCCATATGTTCTCCTGGCTTACCGGCAGCGGCGTGCTCAAGGAAGAACTTATCGAACGCGACGTTTCGGTTATCGGCAACTACTACATGAACAACGGCTTCATGGATGTGGCTGTTGGCCAGCCGGATATCGCTTTTGAAGAAGACGGCATCGTCATCACGCACCGCGTTGTGGAAGGCCCCCGCTATCGCGTGGGAACCGTAAGATTCGCAGGCGAACTGCTGGACAGCGATGAAGAAATGGCAAAAATCATCCAACTGGATGATGCCGCCGAGGATAACGACTATTTCGGCCTGGACGCCATGCAGGACGACGTGCAGAAGCTTACGGCCTACTATGCCGAGTACGGCTATGCTTACGCCAACGTCGTGCCGCAGCCGCAGCCGGAAACCTACGAAGATATTCCGGTAATGAATATCACCTATGCCGTGGAAAAGCGGCATAAAGTATATGTGCGTAACATCATTCTGGAAGGCAACGCGCACACCAGGGATAACGTGGTCTTGCGCGAAATGCGCCTGACCGATGGCGATCCGTTCAATGGAGCGCGGCTGGCCCGCAGCATGCAGCGCCTGAACAACACCGGCTATTTTGATCTGGCCGAATCCGAACTGGTGCCTACCGGCAACCCGGAGGAAGTGGATCTTAAAATCAAGTTGCAGGAAGCCAATACCGGTTCGGTCATGGCGGGCGTGGGTTACAGCACCTATTCCAGCTTTGGCGTATCCGGTACCGTTCAGGAAATGAACCTCTGGGGCAAGGGCTATCAACTGGCCTTGCAGGGTACTATCTCCGGGCGGCGTTCCGCTTACGATCTTTCTTTCACCAACCCGCGCCTCAATGACAGCCTGTTCTCAGTCGGCGCGGATCTCTATCACTGGGATGACGACTTTTACGATTACGACAAAAGAACTATCGGCAGCCGCCTGCGCGTTGGGCACCCGGTAGGCGAATACAGCTATGTTTTTGCCAGTTACCGGATGGATTTCTACAACCTGTCCGATTTTGACGATAACGCCTCCGAACTGATCAAGGCTTACGAAGGCAACCGCATGGCCAGTGTGGCCTCGCTGCGCTTCGCGCGCAGCACTGTCAACCGCGTGCAGCCTACCGACGGCACCAGCTTCTATCTTGAAGGCGAATACGGCGGCGGCTTCCTTAGCGGTGATGACGACTTCATCAAGCTGGTCGCAGAATTCCAGGCTTACAAAAAACTCGCGGATGCCCATGTGCTGCATATGCGCGTCAAGGGCGGGGCCCTGTTTGAAAACGGCAGCGACAGCGTGCCGGTTTACGAACGCTTCTGGATGGGCGGCATGGAAAGCATACGCGGCTACAATTCGCGCGATATCGTGCCACGCGACCCGAAAACCGACGACCGTCTGGGCGGCGACCGCATGGCCTTCATGAACCTTGAATATATCTGGAACTTCGCGCCCGACTCCGGCTTGAACCTGGTGCCGTTCTTCGATATCGGCTTCAACCTGGATTCAACCAATGATTACAGTTATTCCGACGAAATCCTGAAATCATTCGGCCTGGAACTGCGCTGGCGTTCGCCCATGGGCGATCTGCGCTTCAGTTATGGCATACCGCTGGACGAAGACCGCAAGGGCGATCGGGATAGCGGGAAGTTTGAATTCAGTATGGGCCAATTCTTTTAAGAATCAGCTATCGGCCAGGGGCTCTGCCCCTGGACCCCGCATAGGGGCGCGGCCCCTATGTACCCATTTTGCAAAAGCGGCTTTCGCCGCTTTTGCCGTTTATGGCCTATTTTTCAGGTAGATAGCTTTTTTCCAGCAGCAGCACCAGATTGGTGATCATTTCATTGACTGGAGCGGCAAGGCCTAGCTGCCTGGCCTCGCGCACAATAGCGCCGTTCAGAGCCGTTATTTCAGTGCGGCGTCCGGCCAGCACATCCTGAAGCATGGAGACCCGGTTTTCGCCGGTGTTTCTGAATACTGAGAGCGCCAATTCCAACAGATCCACCGCTTCCGGCTGGCTCAGTGAATACGCCTCGCCTGGGGCTTCCAGCCTGATACCCCTGGCCCGCGCCACGGCAAGAGCCTCGTCCAGCAGCGCCCGCATCAGCGAGCGAATCTGGGGGCGGCAAGCCTCGTCTGAAGCATTAACCAATCCTGAACCGCCTGCTTCACCGGAAGCGCAAATAGGCTTAGTCCCGCAAGTTTCATTTGGTTCACCAGCTTCATCCGCAGCGCAAGCCTGGCCGGATACAGCCAGATATTTGTTGGGCAGCCGGGTAAGCGCCCCAATGGCGTTGCTGCTCACATTCAACAAAAATTTGTTCCAGATCAGCCCCCGGCAGTTATCTGTAACCCGGCAGGGCAACCCGCAGGCCCGAAACAGCGCGCCCACTTCCTCGGCTTCCGGCGTATGGCGGCCCAGAGCGCTGCCAAGCGCGGTTGCAGCAAAACCGGTATGCCGGATCCGTCCGGGTTCCAGGTAGTTCGCCCCTACCAAACTGACGCCGCCGAGCAGGCGTTCCCCGCTTACATATTTTTCCAAAGCTTCAAGGTTACCCAGGCCGTTTTGCAGAGTCAGCACCAGACTTTCCGGCGCAAGATACGGAACCGCCTGACTGATGGCCGTTTCGGTATCATAGCTTTTAACCAGTACCAGAAGCAGACGCGGCACAAAAGGCAATTGGGACGCATCCGTTGCTGTCTCCAGGCCGTGCACCAGCCTTTCGCCTTCCGGCCCGACAAGCGTCAACCCGTGCTCCCGAATCCGCGCCCGGTGCTCCGGTCGCCGCGAAATCAAACAAACCCTACAACCGGCGGCAGCCAATACCGCGCCGTAAAAACTGCCCAAGGCTCCAGCGCCAAGCACAGCCACCGGGTAACCAGCCGCCACGCCGCTCCCATCCGAAGAACAACCTTTGCGCGTGTTACAAGCTATCTCATTGCCATGATTCATTTTTTTCTCCAAAGCAATTCAACCTTCTACATGTATTTATAGCCTTGCCATGCTTTTGTCATTGATGTTGTTGCATTTTATTGGATAAATCGAATTATAGATTAAACAACTCAAATTGCTATATTGGCGCATCGTGTTGAATTATTATTATATATAATTTTACCTATATTTTTTTATTTATCTTCATAAATTTCTATGCTAATCGGATAAACGTCTTCATAGATTCAATTAGTCCTGTTTTAATAGGCTGATTTTTATGTTTTAAAACCACATAGCCGATGCTATAAAAAATAATCCAGGAGCCCGCCATGAATTTACAAATGAAAATTCTTTTGCCAATCATTGCCCTGCTGGTCGTATTACTGGGTTTGAGCGGTTATCTCTCCTTCAGGCAGGCATCCGATGCCCTGTACACCTCCACGGTGGACAATATGCGCGGCGAGGCGCACGCGCTGACACGCGCCACCAATACCATGATGCGCGATGCAACGCTGGATATCGAGCGTATAGCCGGCAACGAAGCCGTGCTCGCTTTTTTCCGGGGTAACGTAAACGATCCGGCCAGCGCCACCTCCATGATCGGGGTAATGCAAAACATAGCCGCCAGCTATAAAAACTTTGACCGCATGAACCTGCTGGGCGCGAACGGCGTCATTCTGGCCTCTTCCGCGCCCGCTCTGGTAAACCGGGACGACAAAAGCCGCCCGCACTACACCGAGGCCATGCGCGACAAGGTTTATATTTCGGAGCCTTTCAAAAGCACGGTTGACGGCAAGGCCAACATCACTGTTTCCGCACCGATCAAAATCGGCAATGCCATTGTCGGCGTGGCCGTGGGCAACCTGGTGCTGGATAGCCTTTATGAACTGGCCGTGGCCCCGGTTAAGATTGGCACGCAAGGCTACGCCTATATTCTTGACCGAAACGGCCTGATCGTGGCCGCCAAGAACACCAACCAGCTTTTCGACCCCAATTTGCCAGCCAGCGCAGCCTACCGGCAGTGGGTAACCGCTCAGGAAGGCGCGGCGGAGCTTATCGGCAACGATGGCAGCCTGGTTTTTATTTACCACTCCACAGACGCCTTTTCCGGAATGACCGCCGTAATACGCGCCGAATACACCGATATTTTTGCGGACGTGATAAACTTGCGCAACATGGCTATTATTATCGCGCTCGTCTCCATCCTGATTGGCACGGCCCTGATTGTGCTGGTAGTGCGGCCAGTGGTCAAGGCTCTGAACAAAAGCGTGGTTTTCGCCTCCCAGGTGGCCTCCGGTAAACTGGACGGCTCTCTGGAAATAAAACGCAGAGACGAAATCGGACAACTGGCCGAAGCCCTGCTCGCCATACCGGAAACGCTGGGCGCGATCGTGCGTGAATACAACGAGCTGGAAAAGCGTGTAGAAGTAGGCGATTTCACCATTCAGGGCGATGTCAAAAAATTCTCCGGCGATTTCGCCAATATCGTGCGCGGAACCAACAACATTATGGCCCGTTTCCGTACCGCCCTGGATAACATCCCCTCGCCGGTGATTGTTCTGAACAAGGAACTCAAGGCCAGCTACCTGAACCTGGTGGCCCAGGAACTGGCTGGCCCCGACTATCGCGGCAAGACCTGCGGCGAGCTTTTCCATCGCGAGGACTACGGAACCGCAGCCGATGCCCTGACCAAAGCCGCGCAAACCGGCGTCAAGGCCAGCGCCGAAACCGTGGCCCACCCGCGCGGACTCAATCTGGATATAAGCTACACCGCCATTCCGCTGCTTGATTCCTCCGGCAAAATTTCCATGATCCTGCAACTTCTGACCGACCTTACGGCCATCAAAAAGACACAGCTCGTAATCATCGAAGTGGCCAATGAAGCCATGGACATCTCCAACCGCGTGGCCACCGCCTCCGAGCAGCTTTCAGCCCAGGTGGAACAGGTGCGTCACGGCACGGACATTCAGCGCGATCGGGCAAATTCCACGGCCACGGCCATGGAGGAAATGAATTCCACAGTAATGGAAGTGGCCCGCCACGCAGGGGAATCGCGTGAACAGGCCGAAACCATGCAGCAAAGGGCCACCCACGGCGCGAACATGGTGCGTCAGGTCATAGCCGCCATCAAGGAAGTCAACGACGTGGCAACCGAACTGGAAGGCAATATGCAGACTCTGGGACACCAGGCCGAATCCATAGGCGGGGTGATGAACGTCATTTCCGACATCGCCGACCAGACCAACCTGCTGGCCCTGAACGCAGCTATTGAAGCCGCGCGGGCGGGCGAAGCCGGACGAGGTTTTGCGGTGGTGGCCGACGAAGTACGCAAGCTGGCTGAAAAAACCATGGGCGCCACTTCCGAAGTAGGCTCCAGCATCAGCGGCATTCAGGAATCGACCCGCAATAATATCGAAAGAGTAAGTGACGCCGCCACAGGCGTAGGACGGGCCACCGAGCTGGCCACCTCTTCCGGTGACGCTCTGGGCGAAATTCTTGAACTGGCCACGGCCAACGCTTCGCTGATCACCGCTATTGCCACGGCAGCCGAAGAGCAATCATCCACCTCCGAAGAGATCAACCACTCGGTCGAAGAAATCAACCGCATAGCCGACGAAGCAGCCAGAGGCATGACCGATTCGGCCCAGGCCGTGCAGGAACTCTCACGCATGGCTCAGGAACTTAACAGCCAGCTCGATCGCCTGAAGAGTTCGCATTAAAATTCTGCGGGGCTCCCCCCCCCTAGCCCCCCAGGAACGGTTTGTCCGCGCTTTGCGCGGGCAAACCGTCATTTTTTTATACAACTCCCTTCGATTCAAGTACTAAAAGCCACAAAGAATTTAATACGCTATTTCTTAGCTGCGCCCGGTTGCCGGTTGTGTTAGATTATGTTTATACGAGATGAATATTTATTCTCCGGCAAGGAGAGTGAGCCATTTAAAATACCCATCAGGAGACAAACATGAAGCTTACGATGCGGGAAATCAGAGAAAAAGCGCGTGAGCGCGTAAAAGCCAGATGCAAAGTTTGCCCTGCCTGCAATGGCGTGGCCTGTGCCGGTGAAGTTCCGGGCATGGGCGGCGTTGGCACCGGGCGTTCTTTTCAAAATAACGTAAGCGCCCTGCTGGATCATCGCCTGGTCATGCGGGTGCTGCATGAAGCGGACAACCCGGACTGTTCTTTTGATCTTTGGGGCAACAAGCTTTCCATGCCGGTTCTGGCCGCCCCGATTGGCAGCATTCCGGGCAACCTGAGCAGCGACCTCACCGACGAAAGATATACCCGCTGCCTGACCGCAGGATGCCGGGCCGTGAACACCACCGCCAGCGTGGGCGATATCCCGAACCCGGATGGACTCAAATCTTTCCTGGAATGGTCCAAAGATTATATTTCGCTGACCATTCCCTTCATCAAGCCCTGGGGCGTGCCGGAAGTAATTTCGCGTCTGGAAATGGCCGCTGCTGCCGGGGTGAAAATGATCGGAACGGATGTTGACGGAGCCGGACTGCCCACCATGCGCATGATGGCCGCGCCGGTAAAAGTGCGTACCGCTCCCGAACTGGCAAAAATCATCAAGCGCTCGCACGAGCTGGGCATGAAATTCATCGTCAAGGGCATCATGGCCGCTGATGAAGCCACCATCTGCGCCGATGCCGGAGCCGATGGCGTAATCGTTTCCAACCACGGCGGCCGGGTGCTGGATCACACCCCCGGCACGGCCGAGGCGCTGCCCCCCATTGTCGAAGCCGTTGGCAACCGGCTGATGGTGCTGGCGGACGGCGGAATACGCACCGGGGCCGATGTGCTCAAGATGCTGGCCCTGGGAGCCAAAGCCGTACTGATTTGCCGCCCGCTGGCCATTGCCGTGCATGGCGACGAGGAAAATGGCCTGGCTACCTACTTCGGGCAGATCCGCCAGGAACTGATCGAGGCCATGCGCCTGACCGGCTGCGCCAATCTGGCCGCTATCAACCGCAAGATAATCAATAGCCGGGTCAGATAATTTTTCCGCACAACTCGCATTGAGGGGGTCCGGGGGAAATCATTTCCCCCGGCCGCCGGAGGCAATACTTTTTAAGTTTTAGAGCAGGAGGTTTAAGAGTGAAGCAATTTCTGGCTACCGCGTTCATGACGGTGTTTTCTTTTGGTCTTTTACAATTTGGCGGTAATTTCGCCCTGGCGGCGGATGAAACAAAACAAGACGAAGCAAAACAGGCGGTGAGCGCGGGGGAGGTTGTAGTCTACAACTGGTCTGAATACATTCCGCACGATGTACTCGACAACTTCACCAGAGAAACCGGCATTAAAGTTGTCTATTCCACTTATGAATCCAACGAAGCCATGTACGCCAAAGTCAAGCTGCTGCGCGGCAAGTCTTACGATGTGGTGGTACCCAGCACCTATTTCATCGACCTGATGATCGAGGATAAACTGCTGCGCAAGCTGGATCACTCCAGGTTGCAAGGCTTTGACAATATCGACCCCAAATTGCTCGATCAGCCCTACGATCCGGGCAACCAATACAGCGTGCCTTACATGTGGGGCTCCATGGGGCTGATGATCAACACCAAATATGTCGAGCCGGGCAGCGTGACCAAATGGGCGGATTTGCTGAAGCCGGAATTCAAGGGCAAAGTAATGCTTTCCGATGACACCAGGGACGGCATGGGCGCAGCGCTCAAAGCCCTGGGCAAATCGGCCAACAGCACCAAAAAATCCGAACTTGAAGCCGCTTATGGATTCCTCAAAAAATTGCGCGCTTCGGTGCGCGTGTTTGACATCACCGCCTCCAAACAGGCTTTTGTGAGCGAAGAAGTAATTGTGGGTACAAGCTGGAACGGCGATGCCCTGGTGGCAGCCGAAGAAAACCCCGCCCTGCACTTCATTTATCCCGAAGAGGGGGCCATCGTCTGGGTTGACAGCTTTGCCATTACCTCCGGAGCGGCAAATATCGATAACGCCTACGCCTTCATCAACTACATGCTGCGCCCGGAAGTAGCCAAGCGCTGCATGGAGGAATATCAGTACTCCACCCCCAACCTTGGCGCTCTTGCGCTGCTGGACGAGGAAACTCTGGGCAACCGTACCCTCAACCCCACTGAAGAAGACCTGAAAAACAGCGAAATGCTTATCAGTGTGGGAGACGCGCAGGGCATGTATGACAGATATTGGGGGCGGCTCAAGACTTTACGGTAGTGCATAAAAAGACGGGAACAAGAGCGGTAACGCTCAATATGTGCGCTAACGCACATAGAAAAACGCACACTGTCTCGATTAACCGAGCGCGAACTAAAATTGCAATTTCAATCTTTATGCATAACACGTTGAAATTACAGAATAATAAGAAAACAAAAGATAAAATGCCGGGTTGGAACGCAAGTTGCTTATAGGTAAGTATCAAGTGGCGTAATCGTGAACCACCCCCTGTCGGTTCCTCCGGATACCCCCCCAATATATCCGGGCGCCACACGAGCAATGCCTACCCCCCCCATAAGGCACGCTCATTCGAGGGTCGCTCCCTCAAAAAAACCGCCTCCAGTTCCCCCCTGGAGGCGGTTTTGCATCTAAAGAGTTTCAAACCTTAAAGAATCCACCAAATAAATACAGGCGGCCATGCGCAATATGCCTGACCGCCTGTATTTTTTATTTGATGACGCTGCCCCGCTTAATTAACAGCCAACTTCAAAAAGCGTTTCTTGCCCAGTTTGACGATATAATCGCCCTTGGGCAGAGCGGCTACGGCGTCCGTGCAGAGCTGATCATTCAGGCTCAGGGCGTTTTGAGCAATCAGGCGGCGGGCCTCGCCGCGCGATTCAGTCAGGCCGGAAGCGGTCAAAAAGGCTATCGGGGCCGAATCTTCGCCAGCGGCGCATGCGTACTCGGGAGTATCTTCCGGAACGCCGCCGCCAACAAAGGTAGAGTTGAAATCCTGCCTGGCTTCTTCGGCTGCCTTCTGGTTGTGGTAACGGGCGGTCAGTTCAAGGGCCAGTTCTTCCTTGGCCAGCTTGGGATGCAATGTGCCGCTTTCCACATCGGCGCGCATCTTCTCGATGTCAGCCATGCTCTTGTCTGAAAGCAGTTCAAAATAGCGCCACATCAGATCGTCGGAAACCGACATCAACTTGCCGAAAATCTGCGCCGCCGGTTCATCTATGCCAATATAGTTGCCCAGCGATTTGGACATTTTCTTCACGCCATCCAGGCCTTCCAGCAGCGGCACGGTAAGCACGCACTGAGGCTCCTGCCCGTACTGCCCCTGCAAGTGCCTGCCCATGAGCAGGTTGAAAAGCTGGTCGGTACCGCCAAGCTCGATATCGCTTTCCATGGCTATGGAGTCTGACCCCTGAAGCATGGGGTAAAGCAGCTCGTGCAGCGAAATGGGCAGATTGTTTTTAAAGCGGTTGGCAAAGTCGTCACGCTCCATAATCCGGGCCACCGTGGAGCAGGCGCACAGCTTGAGCACATCGGCAAAATTCTTCGGAGCCTGCCAGGTGGAGTTGAAGCAGATTTCCGTCTTCACCGGATCAAGAATTTTGAAAACCTGCTTCTTATAGGTTTCGGCATTGGCCTTGACCTGCTCTTCGGTCAGCGGCGGGCGGGTATTGGAACGCCCGCTCGGGTCACCGATACGCCCGGTGAAATCGCCAATCAGGAACATAACGTGATGGCCGAGCTGCTGAAACTGGCGCATTTTTTGAAGCACCACGGTATGCCCCAGGTGCAGGTCGGGCGCGGTCGGGTCCATGCCCAGCTTGACCCGCAAGGGCTTGCCACGCGCGATTTTTTTTCGCAAATCCTCTTCACTCACCAGATCAACAGAACCGCGCTTGATCAGAGCAAGCTGACCATCAACCTCCGCCGGACTAAGCGGCTCGTATTTCGCTCCCATCTTTTCAGACATTTCAATCTTCTCCAGGCTATTTTGTTCTTAGAGCAAAACAGCTTAGGCAAAGAGAACCCCGGCTGTCAATCTTGAGTGACAAAATGTGGCATTACCAATCTTGCCGCCCAAGTCCGATCCCTGTATATTCCCACCGAGCCAAGTACTGGCCGCTTAACCTCAAGGAAAATACCATGTCCGACATTCGCTCAACATATACCGACAGCCTGAATTTCTTCGCCGGGCATAAACCCGTTGACCTGCTCAAAAGCTACGGATCGCCGCTCTATGTTTACAACGAAGGCATGCTGCGCCGCCGCGCCGCCGAGCTGCGCGATCTGGTCAAACTGCCCAATTTTCGGGCCTGCTATTCGGCCAAAGCCAATGCCAACCCGCACCTTTTGCGCATTATCCGCTCCGAGGGTCTGCTGGTAGACTCCATGAGTCCCGGCGAACTGGCCATGAACCGTCTGGCCGGTTTCAGCCGTGATCAAATCATCTACGTCTGCAACAACGTACACGGCGACGAACTGGCCCAGGCTGCCATCTCCAGCCGAGTGGTCAGCGTGGATTCCCTGTCGCAACTGGCCCTGTTTGGCCGCACCCTGCAAGAGCGGGGTATCGGACAGGAATACCGGCGGGTGATGCTGCGCCTTAACCCCGGCATCGGGGCCGGACACCATCAAAAAGTGGTTACCGCCGGCAAGGAGACCAAATTCGGAATAAACCCGGAAGACTTCGGCCAGGCCAGGGAAATTTGCAGGCAATACGGCTTGGCGCTTGTGGGCGTAAACCAGCATGTCGGTTCGCTGTTCATGCAGGCGGACGCCTTTTTGCAAGCCGCCGAATGGTTGCTGCAAACTGTTGAAACTCTGCAAGCCTCCAACTTTTTTGACGGGCTGGAAATTATCGATTTCGGCGGCGGCTTCGGCATCCCCTATCACAAATACGAAGGGCAAACCCGCCTAGACCTGGACGAACTGGGCACGAAACTGACCGCGCGGCTTAAGGAATGGATCAGCAAAACCGGCTATCAGGGCCTCTTCCTCATCGAGCCGGGCCGTTATCTGGCCGCCGAATGCGGATTGCTGCTGGGCTCGGTTACCGCAATCAAAAACAACGGTCCCACGCGCTTCGCCTGTACAGATGTAGGCTTCAACATCCTGCCCCGCCCCATGCTCTATGACGCCTTTCATGATGTGGAAATTTACCGGGGCGCCCTGAATCCGGAGCATGCAGAAAGCAGCGAAAATAATGATTGTTCCCAAAGACCGGAACTGCCGCAAACTCTTACCGGCAATATCTGCGAAAGCGGCGACCTGTTGGCCAGCGGACGCCTGCTGCCCGAAATAAGAGAACACGACCTGCTGGGCTTTCTGGACGCCGGAGCTTATTGCTACGCCATGTCCTTCCCCTATAATCAGCGGGTGCGCCCGGCGGAAATTCTGATCGGCCTGAATAATCAGGGCGAAGCTGGCAAGTGTGACACGCCGCAAGGACAGGTAAAATTAATCCGTCGGCGCGAAAATCTGGAGGATTTGCTGGCGCAGATCCCCCCTCTGGATGACGCGCGGGAGTAAGTTGCTTAATTTTTAATGCGCTGAAAGCCAAATTGAGAAAAATTGGACTCTGCGCATGCGATAAAGCTTGCTTTTGTTCCGGCTTTTAGTAGAGAATTTCAGAATACAACCTGTTATTTCAACCTTAACGAATTTTATTTCAAGGCTACTAAACAGATGACCAGTCAGCAAAATCTCGTCACTGTGCGCGGTTACATCATTTCCCTTCCCAAGCAGGCAGGCCGGGACGATGCCAAAGTAGCGGTGCAGGATGAAAGCGGTGTGGAATACCTGGTGCTGCCACGCGGCATGGGTTTGGATCTGGCCGATAACGTCAATGCAAAAGTAGAAGTTGCCGGTATTGTGCAGGACAAGGATGATCAACGCTTCATCCTTGTGCGCCAGTATCAGTTGATGGATGAATACGACGACCAGTGGTACGACGATAAAGACTAACCCATCACGAGCGTCTTTTTGTCTCTAATTCTGGGATTCAACGGCTTTCTTTTTCGGCATAGGCGCGATCAGACGCTTGTAAACAAACAATTCCAGTTCCTGCCCTTCGGCGCGGCTGATCTCAAATTCGGCCCGGGCCATGGTTTTGTGTCCGCCGCCGGAACCAAGTTCACCAAATTTTAAACTGGCCAGTCGGCCCATGTCATTGCTCAGTCCATCGCCCCGAAAAATCAGCACTACCTTTGATTCACAATAGCCGCTCACCATCAGCCAGCGGACTTCATAGACGCGGGTAAAAAAGTCGGCAATGAGCACCAGAATATCCGGGCTGTCCACCTTGCCCACATACACAAAATAACCGTTGCCCGCCTTGTGCATGCTGGTGGTGGCCTTGGCAAAGAAGGGCAGCCAGTCCAGATGGAATTCGCTGCGCGTGATGCGGTTCAGCAAAGTTTGGTCCGCAAACTTTGAAAGATACTGGTAGGCGCGCATATCCACATCGCCCACATGGCGCTGAAAGTTCATGGTGTCGGTTTTTATGCCGAACTGCATGGCTGTTGCCAGAAAGCGCCCCGGCCTTATGCCGATGTTGTAGAGGTATTCGGTAAAAATGGTGCTGGTGGCACCGTATTCCGGCAGAATTTCCATAAAGGTATCCGGCGCGGTCTCGGTAACCGGCGGATGGTGATCGATAATCAGCGAAAAAGGTATGTCGGCAAACTGCGGACTGTGCGAGGGCTGTGAATCCACCATGGCGAAGTGGGTGTAGCCGCGCTGCAACAAATCCGCCGTGTAGTTGACCATGTGCAGCCGGGTGTAGCGAATCATGGCCAGGTTATCCGGGCGGCTGATTTCATTAATTTTGGCGATATCGGCCAGAACGGCCCGCGTACTCATAATCCGGCGCAGGGCCATGGCCGAAGCCATGGCGTCCGGATCGGCATTAATGACTATGAGCCATTTTTGTTCGCGTTTCAGCCTTTCAAGTTGCTGCAAGACCTTGGGCGTTTTGCGAAAATAGCTCATTTATTCCTCACTGGTGACCCATGATCCTCGTCTGAGGTATTTAATTACCCAGCCAGGACCTGTATATCCGCTCGTACAAGCCGGAAACCCTGCTTGCCACGCGCCGGGGCAAACCAAAGTCGCGCAACCGGCAATAAACATGCAGCGGGTTGAGGTTGTGTTGCAAAAGCATTCTGAGTCTAACAGCCATAATATTGCTCCGCGCAATCACACGCGTTTTTTGCTTTCAATTATTCTGCCGAAGCTGTCGGCAAGTTTTTTATCCTATATGCTAAATATTATCTATGCACAAGCCGTGCCTGACGCGGCATCACGTCAAAATGACGACATTACAAAAAGGCGTACTCTCTGCCTGGGGGGAGGCAAGGAATACGCTTTCAAATCCCCTTTGGAGGGGACAGGGGAGGCCCAAAGCCTCCCCCAAAAATCATAGTTAATTGCAATAAAACCACGCTGCTTTTAATAGCACATTATCAAATTGAGCAGATGCAACTTTAAAAGTTGATCTGCTCAAGTCGCCTTGCCCCCTTCCAGTTGAGGAAGGGAAGCCCGCCCGCGCAGTTCCATGGAGCGCGCCATACACGGGCGGGTCTTGCCCTGGCTTTCAACGTCGCGGCGAAGAAGCTTTCGGGCTTCTCACTCTTCCGTGCATCTTTACTGCGCCAAACGCGCCACCGTGGCGCGACCCCGAGCCCACCAAAAGAGGGGGGCGCATAATGTCCGAAGGTGTCAACCCAATCGAACTTCGAGACGTTCTTAATGTGAATGATTAGCTGGGCGTTAGAAATTTTTATTGTAAAAATCGGAAAAATATAAGCGCTCGGCAAAATTTTAATTGGTTGTGCCTGGTTAGTGGTTAGAGATTATCCCAAAAACAGCGGAAATTTATTTACAGCACAGGCCGGGCCAGAAAAGAACCCTACCTCGCTTAACTATTTGGAGACGGAAAAGGCTTGTCTGAAATCGCCGGGAGTATGGCAGGTGTATTTTTTGAATTCATGGATCAGGTGCGATTGATCAAACATCTGGCTGTCAAAAACCACATCCGCAGGCACAACTTGCTGTGGTTCGGTCAGCAGACGCACGATGTGCTGAAAACGCATGATGTTGGCATAATACTTCATCGAAAAGCCATGCCTCTGCTTGAAGCTGCCGCGGCAGTGGCGTTCGGTGTAGCCGGTACGTTCGGCCAGCCGTTCAAGCCTGAGAGCGCCTCTGGCGCGGCACATGGATAGCTCCAGATGCTCCACCAGGCCCGGTTTGTAGTCACGATCCACCATATGCCGACCCGCATAATCAATCATCAGGCGTATGCGATCTTTAAAAGTTGAAGCTTCTTGCATTTGATCGATAATGGACAAATCCGAAAACTGCTGGTCAAAATCAACGTCGCTGTGTACCAGCTTGCTGGGAGGCACTTTCAGGCGTTTCATGCTGGTAATGCTGTAGGGCCTGAAACCGAAGTAAGTGCAATTGGCCCTCAGGGTATATGGAGTCTGGTATTCCAGCGGACCGAAAAAGTGTGCGCTGTTTTTCGCGCCAAAGCAAAAAATTATGTCAAAACAACAATCCGGAACAAGCTGTATGACCTTGTCTGCCGGTCCGGTTTCGATTTGAAAAAACAGGCCTATGCCCTTTGCGGACAAGGGATTCCAAACTTCCCGCGCCTCGGTGTAACTGAAAGACTGAAAAGTCATTCCCGGCTGTTTTGGAGTGGGAGCCTGGCTGGAAAAATAGTTTTCTTTTTCCATCGCTCAACCCTTAGTAAAAGCTTATTTCGAAAACCTCCCCTCCAGACCAGACGGGCGGGGAGGTTTTCGAATTTTGGCGGGGTTGCGACCAGTGTCGCCAAAGTTACCCGGCGACACTGGTCTGTTTGCTTATTTGTTACTTGTTGGCCAAGTCGTACACATGCTTCACGGAAGCGTCAAAAGCCTTGAGGGCGTATTCCACATCTTCCATGGGGGCGGTCAGCGGCGGCAGCCAGCGGAACACCTTGGGGTTGTTGAATGAATGCATGATCTGAATACGGAATTCAGTGGAGAAGTAGCGTTCGCATTCCATGGCCCAGTTGGGGCCGTACTTGTCTTCCAGGCCAGCCTTGGTGGGGTTGAATTCCACACCAATGAGGCAACCGCGTCCGCGAATTTCCTTGATGATGCCGGGATACTTCTTCTGCGCGGCGAGCATGGCTTCCTTAATGATCTTGCCTTTCTTCTCGGCTTCGCCGCAAAGGTCGTTTTCCAGCATGAACTGGAGAGCGCCGATACCGGCGGCGCAGGCGTAAGCGCTGCCCTGATAGGTAGCCGTGTGGTGGAAAGCGGTTTCCGGGGTGCCGTAGGCCGCGTCAAACACTTCCGGCTTGGCGATGTAACCGGCAAGAGGCATAATGCCGCCGGAAATGCCCTTGGCGAAGGTGATGATGTCAGGAACGATGCCGTACCATTCGCTGGCCCAGAATTTACCGGTGCGGCAAAGACCGGTCTGAATTTCGTCGCACACGAGATAGGTTTCGTACTTGTCGCAAAGCTCGCGGGCTTTCTGCATGAATTCGTCGGAAGCCACGAACACGCCGCCCTCACCCTGAATCGGCTCAACAAAGAAGCCCTGGTAAATGCCCTTGGAAAGTTCTTTTTCCAGAGCGGCGACATCGTTGAAGGGGATGTGGAAGGTTTCGTCCAGCAGCAGACGGCCCTGATAAGCCTGCCAGGTATCCTTGCCGCCAGCGGAAACCGCACCGGTGGTCTTGCCGTGGAAGGCGCCGATGGTGGCGAGAATTTTGGTCTTGTGCGGCTTGTTGCGGTTGGCGATCTTACAGAGCTTCAGAGCGCCTTCAATGGCTTCGGCACCGCCGCCTGCGGTCTGGGCCTTGGTCAGCTTCTGGCCGGGAGTGGTCAGCGCGAGGTCGCGATACAGAGCGCTGGCGATGTTGTGATAGGAAACCGCGCCCATGGAATAGCACTTGGCGTCCCACACCTTGGCAATCTGTTCCCACACAAAGGGGTTGTTGTTGCCCACGGTCATGACGCCCACAGCGCCCATCATATCAACGTGTTTGTTGCCTTCATGATCGATCAGGGTAGCGTTTTCCGCCCTTACAAAGTACTTGGCGCCCGACAGTTCCAGCTTAAGCTTGTTGGAGTAAACAGACTGAAGCCTTTTAACTGTTTCGAAGTCAAACTTAACGGCGTCGTCAACGGTACAGAATTCTTTGTAAATGTCTTTAACCTTCTTCATGAGACCGTACTCCTTAACGTAAGTCATTGTGATGGGCTCTAAAATATTTTCACCGCGCGGCTTGCGGACAAGCCTTGCGGAATGAAATTTATTTTCGGCGTGGCAGTAATTTCAAAATGACTGCCGGGATGACTTTTATATTGGTACTGGTTTGAAGGTTGTCTTTACTGGTGGGCGAGCAAGGCTGCAAATTAAGCTGTGAAGTTACTGATATAGTTAAAATTATGACCTCTTATCGGGCAATCTATCGCCAAAAGGTGTCGATACGTATATATTAAACTACAGCATTCATTTCAGCTGTCAAGAAAAAGTGCCCTTGTGAAAAAAATCTCTTATAAATTATTTTACGCGGCTATCCTTCCGCCTTTACAACAGTCCCGGAAGGCGCGACTACAAAGCAATCCAGATACCAACCAAGCTCCGCGTCCACCAAGTCCACAAGATTTATAACGCAATCCCGCAGGGTCCAGTCAAAAATTACCCCCATGAGAAAACGCAAAATCTTCTTGGCGATCAATTCCGGAGCAAGGTCTTTGCGCACTTCGCCCTTATATTGCCCCTTCATGATGGAATTGACCACATAGTAGTAAATGTCGCGTCGCTCCAGCATCAGGCTTTTACTTTCCGATTTCTGCAAAGCCAGAAAAACGGGCGGAAAATCGTAAGTCTCGTGAAAACGCTGCACCACACCGGCTTTTGTCTTCACATAAGCCAGCACTTCCTCTTTGAAGGGCAACAACAAGGATTCCGGTATCCGCCGCAGGGCATCGTCGATTTGCGTGTATATTTCCAGCAGAATTTCCTGTTTATAGCCGTAATGATTGTAAAACGTACCCACGGCAATACCAGCGCAGGCGCAAATTTTTCGAATAGAGACATTCTCGTAACCGAACTCGGCAAACAGCTTAAGGGCAACCTGACGGATATGCTCCTTGGTACTCACGCCGGATAGTTCCGGCACTTCTTTTTTTACGGCTCTCGCTGCTTTCATTTTTACCCGCATTATATGAATTACGATTTTACAATTATTTCCTTAAACCTAACCGGAATATGTTCACCATGCAATGTAATTTTTAGTATTTTATTCCAATCCTTGACCATCAAACACGAACATGTTCATTTTTTCACAAAATAATTCTTTAAATACTTAGTAAGTACGTCAACAATTGAATGCGTTCGCACATTTTGCATGTTTATTTTTTATTTATATAATACTTCGAAATAACTTAAATAATTTTGAAAAACCTAAATAAAAATTTCCGAATTATTTTTTTAGCTTGCATATTTTATATTTAAATAGATAATGAACGTGTTCGCAAAATAAAAATTTTTATATTTTTATTAATTTATCCATTAAATTCAATGCGGAATGCGTTCATTAATTTATTTTTACCAATACAATTCAAATTATTTTTATATTATTATCCGAGCGCGTTCGCAAAAAATAACTTTAGTAATTTTTCGGGCACAACCGCGCAAGCGGGGCCTGTAAACCAACTTATATAGCCCACCCCCACTAAAAATAGCGAGGTTTGTTATGAGCGTTAATCAAACTATCAACGAAATGATGGCCAAATCAAAAAAAGCCCTGGACTCCTTAAAAAGCTACAGCCAGGAACAGGTGGACGCACTGTGCCGGGCCTGCTGCCTCAGTATTCGGGAAAACGCCGAACTGTTGGCCAGAGAAGCCATTGACGAAACCAGGCTTGGCAGCTTTGAGCACAAAATCATCAAGAATACCGCCTTCCCGGACAACCTGTGGAATGCCCTGAAAGGTGAAAAAAGCGTTGGTGTTATTCGGGAAGACAAAGCCAACGAAGTGATTTATGTGGCCCAGCCCAAGGGTGTGATCGTCTGCGTCATTCCCACCACCAACCCGACCATTACGGTCATGGGCAATGCCGCCGCCGCCATCAAGGGCCGCAACACCTGTATCTTCTGCCCCCATCCCCGAGCCAAAAACGTGACCAAACATTCCATGGACATCATCAACGCCGCCTTTAAAAAGCTCGGCGCACCCGATAACATCCTGCAATGCGTCGATAACATCAGCATTGAAACCACTCAGGCCTTCATGAAAGCTGCCGACGTGATCGTGGCTACCGGCGGCCCCGGTCTGGTCAAGGCCGCCTATTCCAGCGGCAAACCGGCTCTCGGCGTCGGCGCGGGCAACGTGCAGGGTATTATTGACCGCGACGCCGACTACAAACTGGCTGTCGATCAGATTGTTATGGGCCGCTCCTGGGATAACGGGCAGCTTTGCGCCTGCAACCAGTCGGCCATCATGCCCCGCGACAAGGCTCCGGAAATAATCAAACTGTTCCAGGAAGCCGGTGCTCATTATGTGAATGACCCGACGGAAATTCAGAAGCTGCGCGACACCATCTTCCCAGATGGCAAGCACAATCCGGATCTGGTTGGCCAGCCTGCCGCCTTCATCGCTGAAAAGGCGGGCATCAAGGTTTCCGGTGACGTTAAAGTCCTGCTGGTGCAGCTTGATGACAAAAAAATCGGCGCTGACGACATCCTTTGCAGCGAAAAGATGAATCCGGTAATCAGCGCCATTCCTTACGACACCCTGGATCAGGCGCTGCACATCTGTAACACCAACCTCTACCTGCACGGGGCCGGACACACCGCCTGCGTCTACAGCAACAATATTGAGAACGTAAAAAAACTTGCTCTGGATATGCCGGTCTGTCGTATACTGGTTAATCAGGATGGAGTTTCCGCCGTTAACACCTTTGGCAACAACGGCATGGAAGTTACCACCACTCTGGGCTGCGGCTCCTGGGGCGGCAACAGCATTGACGAAAACCTGAGCTACAAGCACCTGATCAACGTCACTCAGGTTTCCAGCGTGATTCCGGGCCGCACAGCGCCAAGTTATGACGAGATTTGGGGATAGGGCATTTTATCAGGGTAGAGCTTTTACGCTCCAAAAGCAGAAATAGGGAGCCGATGCGCTTTGTCGGCTTCTGATAAAGGGAACCCGTCTGACCGATATTGGACTCTTCGGTCAGACGGGTTCCTTGTTTTTTCTATCAGGACAACAGGATTATTTAAAAGCAGCCCCTACTCGCCCCAGGCCTGCTTGATCAGGGCAATCGACCTGGTGGCCACGAAAGTGATTTCCGGCTTGGCGATCTGATCATCGGCCCCCACCGATAAACCCTTGTGCCGTAATTTATCGGTAATGAGCGACGAGAATAGAATCACCGGCAGGCGTTTGAGTATAGGGTCATCCTTGATGCGCTTGCAGAAGTTGTGTCCGTCCATCTGCGGCATTTCGATATCGGAAATAACCACCTGCAGGAAGTCGGACAGCGGGCGGTTTGCCGCCTCGGCCTTGCCTTTGATGCTCAAAAGCTTTTCCCAGGCATCGCGCCCATTGGTGAAGGCTTCTACAATAAAGCCCGCCTTCTGGAGCAAATCCTTGATCATTTCGCGAATTACCGTGGAGTCGTCGGCAATCAGGGCGCGATACTGTTTGGTAACGTCCCAGTCGATAGCGTTATCCAGGCGCAGGCCGAGCTGCGGATTAAGATCGCTGACAATGCGCTCAAGGTCCAGCAGGAAGATAATGCGCCCGTCCATTTTGACCACGCCGGTAATGGTGTTGCGGGTCATGCTGGAAACATAGGCGTTGGGGGCTTCCACCTCTTCCCAGCTGATGCGGTGAATGCGGTTCACGCCGGAAACCTGAAAAGCCGTATTCACGTTGTTGAATTCGGTCACAATGACTTTCGGCTCTTCCTTGGTCTGGATGCGGCTTTTGCCAAGCCACAGCGCAAGGTCCACCAGCGGGATGATGCGCGAACGCAGGTTGAAAGCTCCGAGCACGGAAGGATGGCGCACTTCCGGCATTTCCGTCACCTTGGGCATGCGGATTATCTCCAGCACCTTGGCGACGTTAACGCCGTAATAGCCTTGATAGACGCCGCCCTGCTCGTCCGTTTCGTCCAGGTGGAACTCCACGATTTCAAGCTCGTTGGTACCGGCTTCCAATAGTATGTTAGTCTGGCTCATTGTCCCTCCACGGCCGTAAGCTTTCCGTTCAGGCCCGGATTAAAATTTGTTCGACTTCATCAATCTGCCCGTCCGGAGTGGAAGCCCCGGCGCTTAGCCCCACAGGTTGAAGCTGACGCAGCTGCTCCAGAGGCATATTATAACCATTTTCGCAATGCAGAGTAAATATCCCGCTTTTACGCGCAATATCGGCCAGACGGGTGGTATTGCCGCTGTTCAGCCCGCCCACTATAACCATGCTGCGTACCCGGCCGGCCAGTTCCAGCACTTCGGCCTGGCGTTCACGGGTGGCCTCGCAGATGGTGCTCAAAACAGCAGCCTCATGCCCAAGCTTTTCTCTGACATAAGCGGCTGCCTTGCCGTAAATTTCCTGATCCTGAGTGGTCTGGGCGGCCAAAAAATAATTCCGCTCCGGCTTGAGCGGCAAGGCCGCAAGCTCATCCAGATCACCAAAAATCATGGCCCCCGGTTGGGAATAACTAATCAGCCCCTTTACCTCGGGGTGGTCGGCTTCACCATAAAGCAGCATGGTCCAATCGCCGCTCTCGTGCTGCCGCCGGATGGCCATTTGGGCCGCCTTGACCTTGGGGCAGGTGGCGTCAAGCACCGTTACTCCGGCTTGGCGCAGTTCCTGCTCCACTTCCCAGGGCAGGCCGTGAGCGCGGATAATCACGGTATCACCGGATTTTGCCTCGCGATGATCGCGCAGGCAAACCGCGCCCAATTCCTCATATTCGCGCACCTGTTGCGGATTGTGAATAATCGGCCCCAGAGTATAAAGCCTTCCGGCGGGCGTTTCATTACGCTCGCGCAAGGCCTGATCCAGACGGCGCAGGGCCAGGCTAACCCCCATGCAGAATCCGGCTGTCTTGGCTTTAATAACTTGCATTCCCAATCCTGACTCAGAACGAATTAGCAGTATTTATACTGCCCAAGCGGTGTAGTCGCAAAATGATTTTTTTACAAAAGGACACCTGTGAGACACCGCCTAAACAATATACAATGAAATTAAACAGATTAATACTCAAAGGGCTGGAAAAATTTCTCAAGCGTTTCAAAAAAGGATTCCCAGCTTTCGCAAAGGCTCATTTCCACCCGAAAAGCCCGGCTGCCTGGCAATTCACACACATAACGCGGAATAGCTCCGCGCATTTTAAGTAGCGCGCCATCCGGGCGAATTTTGTCGCCCCGCCTGCGCCTACAATGCGGATTTTTTTCCGGCATGGCCCTGGCCAGCTCGGCATGGCGCAACATCAGGCGTTTAAGAGCCACCGCCCGCTCCCGCATGGCTTCCGAAATACGTTCCGATGCAACTTCAGCCCCAGGCTCAGAGATAAACTCAGATTCAGGCTCCACACCAGCCGAAGCCTCGTTTGACGACGTCAAAGTAAATGGGGCGGCATTTTGAACCAAGGTCAGATATTCGCTGAAAATAGCCGGATTGTGCATAGCGCCACGCGCGAACATCACGCCGTCCACGCCGCTTTCATCCAGGCAGCGCAGGGCGGAGGCGGCGTCAAACAAATCCCCGCTGGCCATGAGCGGCAGGCTCACCGCCCGGCGCAACCGGGCCAGGGCGCTCCAATCCGCGTTACCGGCAAAATATTGCCGGGCGTAACGCGGATGCAGGGTAAGCCAGCCAGCGCCGCACTGCTCCAGGCCCTTGGCCAGATCCAGATAATTTTCCTCGGTCGCGCTCCAGCCCAGGCGCAACTTGAAACCCACCCGGCCACGCGCCGGAAGAACTGCGCCCGAAACTTTTTCCGGCGTGCCAAAAATATTCCCTGGCGCGTCATTTAAATACTCCGGCACAGCAGGCTCATTTTTTGACACGCCATTGATATTTGCAGACGGCAAAGCGCCAGCCGCCCGAATCATGGCTTCGGCAGCACGCAGGGTTTTATCCGTGTCTCTGGCCAGCGCCGCGCCAGCTCCGGTTTTAACCACCTTCGGAACCGAGCAGCCAAGATTGAGATCAAACCAATCATAGCCCCAGCCGCGCAAAAGCTCCACCGCCTGCCCCAGAATATCCGGGTCGTCACCGAAAAGCTGAATGACCAGCGGTTCGTCAGCCGTGTTGGGGGCGGGAAAATTTTCCAAGGTCAGTGCGGGAGACAAGGTTTGAGCAAAGGAGTTTGAACCCGGCAGGGTCAGCAACAACGCGGCGCTGCCGTTGTCCAGATTACGGCCTGGTTGCGGTTGTTGCGTCCCTTGTTGCGTAGGCTGCGCCTCGCCCTGCTCCCTGCCCAGCCCCTTGCGCCGCCCGCGAATCTGGCTATAGATCAGCCCCTTGGCGCTGATCATTTCAGAGCAGGCCACTGCCGCGCCCTGCTCGCGGCAAAGCACGCGCAAGGCCAGATCCGTATGCCCGGCCAGCGGAGCCAGCCAGGGCATAGAACGGCCAATTAACGGAAAATTAGATTTATTCGGCATATTAAAAATAGCAAAATGAGGCTCTACAGCCCAAGGCAAGCCAGCAGCCCATCAACATCGGCATTATTTTGCAGAAGCCGCAGACCGAAATCCATCTGCCTAAGGTCGTTGAACTTGCGCCCCTTGAGTATCCGGGCAATGCGCCGGGCCACCGTGTAGGTATCTTCCCTGACCACGATCACCGGCACGTCCGCCTGTTCGGCTCTGGATCGCACCAGTTCGCCCGGCCCAATATTGCCGGTAAGCACCAGACAGTTCTCCTTGCCGCACATGGCGGCCAACTGCAAATCGGCCCGGTCGCCGCCGGTGATCACGGCACAGGCCGAGCGTGAGCGCATATAGGCCATAAAACTTTCCACCTGCATGGAACCGATGATGAAATCCTTGATGCCAAGGGCCGAGGCACTGTTGTTGCCAGCCACGATGCGTCCATTCAGTTCGTAGGAAAGCTGCATGCAGCGGATGACATTAAGCTCCGGCTCCTGCGGAATCAGGCCCAGCACCCGCACCCCACGGCTTTCCAGAAAAGTGGCGGCCAGTTTTTGATAAAGCGGCAGATCCGCCGGAGCAATCTTGTTCAAAATCACCCCGCAGAGCCGCTCTCCCAAAAGCTTGCGCATGAAAAGCACCGAGTCGAAATCAAAGCCATCCTCGCAACTTTCCACCAACAGCACGCGCAAATCCAGTTCGTTAACCAGAGTCAGGCCATCAAGCCCGGCAAATTGCCCCCAGGCCGGAAAAATACCGCTGCCGCTAACCAGGGTCAAATCGTTGCCCCTGGATATTTCGGCATAAGCCTGTCTGATATCGTTTAACTGCGCGGAAGGTCCAGCCGGATTGGCAGGGCCGGGCTGCCCGAACGAAGAGCCGGACGACAGCGGCGAAAACCACGCGCCCAGATCCGGCCAGCCGGATGGTCGCAGCAGGGGGGTCAGCTTTTCCGGCATGGCTTCCTGCCCCAGCAACTCCTGCACGACCAGCGCTCCGGCATCGCCGCGCCCGGCCTCTACCTGCTTGTGCTCGTAGCCCATCGGCTTCATGTAGCCGACCCGGTAACCCCGTTTTTGCAGAATAACGCCCAGTGAACAGGCGCACAGGGTTTTACCGGCTCTGGGCTGAGTTGAGGCAATATAAAGGCCGGGCATAATTTTTTACCTTTTAGCTTGTAAAACGTCTTTAGTCGTCCTGGCAATCTCCAACTCTTCGTTGGTCGGCACCACCAGCACCTTGACCCTGGAATCCGCCGCGTTGATGTACCGGGGATCACCGGAACGCACTTCGTTAAGGGCCGGATCAATCTTCAGTCCCCAGTCTTCCAGACCGGCCAGGCCACCGGCCCGGCTGTACTGGTCGTTTTCACCGATACCGGCGGTAAAGACCAGGGCGTCAACACGCCCGAGCACGGCCCAGAGCGCACCCACCTGACGCTTCATCATGTGGCAGAACACCTCGAAAGCCAGTTGCGCTTTTTGGTCGCCATTTTTGCGGGCTTCATGAATGTCGCGCAAATCGCTCATACCGCAAAGGCCCATAAAACCGCTCTGCTTGTTCATCAGAGTGTCAATTTCCTTGGGGCTCATTCCACGGTTGACAGAGAGATAATAATTGATGGCCGGGTCGAGGTCGCCGCAGCGCGTTCCCATGAGCAGGCCGGGCAGCGGCGTGAAGCCCATGGTGGTATCCACGCACTGGCCGCCGCGCACGGCGGCGAGCGAAGAACCGTTGCCCAGATGGCAGGTGATCAGGTTCAATTCCTCTGGCTTGCGGCCCATGAATTCGGCGGCCTTACGGCTGACGTATTTATGCGAAGTGCCGTGGAAGCCGTAGCGCCGAATCCCGTCTTCCTCATACAGATAGTTGGGCAATCCATAGCGGAAAGCGGAGGGCGGCAGGCTGGAGTGGAATTCGGTATCAAACACGGCCACGGAGGGCGCGTGCGGCAGCACCTGCCTGGCTACGGCATAGCCTTGCAGATTGGCCGGGTTATGCAGCGGGGCCATGGGGGAGAGGGCCATAATGCCTTCGTAGACTTCCTGATCAATAACACAGGCCTGGGTAAAGCGCTCACCGCCATGCACAACGCGGTGGCCAACCGCGCCGATTTCTTCAATGGATTTAACCACACCCCAGACCGGATCGGTAAAGAGCCGCACCACCGCCTGCAAGGCTTCGGTATGTGTGGGGAAGCGTTCTTTGGCCTGATACTTTTCACTTTTGTCCGCATCCAGATATTTCTTGTGCGTCAAATCGCTCATGTCAGCGCCGATTCTTTCAACCAGACCGGAACAAAGCAAGGCTTCGCGCTCCATGTCAAGCAGCTGATATTTGAACGAGGAACTACCACAGTTTATAACTAATACCTTCATGCTCATACCCCACTTGTACCGGTTAAAGTTTTATCAAACGCGGGCAATTTTTTGCCCACCGTAAGCTCTATTTCAAGCGTTCATTGTATCTGGACGCTTCTTCAGGCAACAGAACCGGAATGGAATCGCGCACCGGATAAACCAAAGAACAGGCCCGACAAACCAGCCCCGCTGGCGCTCCGAAATTGACCAGCCCTGCTGGTACTCCGACGTTGACCATGCCCTCCGAAAGTTCCAGAGGCCCGCGACAGGCCGGGCAGGCCATAAGATCCAAAAGCCTCTTGTCAAAGTATGGAGATGGCATTATAGCATGCTCTATAACAATGTTTGTTTCCTGTTTTTCAACTGGTTCCGAGTCATGCTCCATGACAGGCTCCGCAAAGTAATGTTTATTTTAATCCGTTACCTATAACGACAGTCATGGATAATCTCAAGCGGCGTTTACCATAAAAACTCTCTTGCCAATCCAGATGGGCTGGCCTAATAATCAGTAAAAGGAAACATTCCCATTTCAGCAATACAAAAAACTATTTATGCGCCAATATATTGATTTGCACCTGCACAGCACAGCCTCGGACGGTTCCCTGGCCCCGGCAGAACTGATGCGTCTGGCTGCTCAGGCGGGAATAGGCACTTTGGCGCTGACCGACCATGATACCACTGCCGGAGTGCCGGAAGCCCAGGCCGAAGCCGTGCGCCTGGGCTTGGAGCTTATTCCCGGCTGTGAACTTTCCAGCAAGACCGAATATGGGCAGGTGGATGTGCTCGGTCTGTGGGTTCCCTGGAATGACCAGGCTTTCGAGGCCAGGCTGGAGGAGCTGCGGCTGGCCAGGGGCAGACGGAATGTACTGATTCTTGACCGGCTGCGCTCTTTGGGCATGCCGCTGTACTGGCCGCCGTTGCCAGCGGAAGACAAGCACGTAAACACGGAAGGGCTGAACGCTTCGGAAGACGAACGCGAAAACCCGGAAAGCCTGAAAACCGTTGGGCGACCGCACATAGCCCGGCAAATGCTCCAGCAGGGGTATGTAAAAAGTACGCGGGAGGCCTTTGAGCGTTATCTGGGCGAAGGTTGCCCGGCCTTTGCGCCCAAAGAGGATTTCAGCCCGGAACAGGCAGTACGCCTGCTTTCGGATCATGGAGCGGTGACGGTGCTGGCCCACCCCATGCGCATCCCCGCCCCGGCGGACTGGCTGGAGGATTTGGCCGCACGGCTAAAACCGCATGGGCTGGACGCTCTGGAAGCCTATCACGGCGAACATTCGCCAGCGGAAGTGCGCCAAGTGCTGGATTTGGCCCTCAGGCACGGCCTGCTGCTGAGCGGCGGTTCGGATTTTCACGGCAACCCCGCTGCCCGGGCCGGACTGGGGCGCGGACGCGGCGGCATGCGCGTGCCTTTGAGCATACTGCCGCCGCTTAAAGCCAGACACACGAAAAAGATGAACAAGGACATACCGCTATGCAGATAATGAACTCGCTCGAAATGGAAAAAACCCTGGCCGATCTGGCCGGGCAACTGCTGGAAAAACACGGTGACTGCCAAAATCTGGCCCTGATCGGTATCCAGCGACGCGGTGTTTATCTGGCCGCCCGTCTGGCCGCTTTGCTGCAAGCCCGCCTTAAACGCGAAATCCCTCAAGGTGTGCTGGACATCAACCTTTACCGTGACGACTGGACCATGCGCGGGCCGGGAGCCGTAGTTGGGCAGACCAGACTTTTTTTTGAAGTGGAGGGTATGGATTTGCTGCTGGTTGACGATGTGCTGTTTACTGGCCGCACCATCCGGGCCGCCCTGGAGGCGCTGGTCGATTTCGGGCGTCCGCGCAAAGTCGAATTACTGGCCCTGATTGATCGTGGACACCGCGAACTGCCCATTCAAGCCGATTATGTTGGAAAAACAATAGACACCAAACATGATGATCATGTGGATGTATTGGTGAGCGAACTGGACGGGCACGACGAAGTGCTCATAAACTAGACGAAGTGCTCATAAACCAGACGAAGTGCTTATTAACTAGACGGAGCGCTCTTAAACAAGACAAAGTTTTTTGTGTTATAAAAATTGCCCTTGTCCTAAATGACGCACTCTTTTATTAAAAAATAACTCTACCGTAATAAAAAAATAATGAACGAAAAAACTCATAGTTGCGAAATCGACTCTGTGGCCGCTGAACTGGTTAAACCGGCCTTTTATCAGTTTAATCTGGAAGACAGTCTGAGCCTGCCCTCACTGCCTGCTCTTACCGAGTTGATGCAGCGTCTGCGTGCCGCCTTTTTTCCCGGCTTTCACTCGCCGCGCTACACGCCGGAAAGCTCGGCCCGTCATCACCTGGCCGCCAATCTGGACAGCATCCGCCGCATCCTGGCCGAACAAATCCGCAACGGCTTCTGCCTGGACCGTCCTGTGGGGTCAACCAATCTGGCTGAAAAGGCCGAAGATCTCGCCCTCGGTTTCATCAAAACCCTGCCGCGCCTTCGCCACCTGCTGGAAGGCGACGTCAAGGCGGCTTATGAAGGCGACCCGGCGGCCAAAACCCCCGGCGAGACCATTTTTTGCTACCCATCCATCCAGGCCATGACCAACCACCGGGTAGCGCACGAGCTTTATCGCCTGGGCGTGCCGCTCATGCCGCGCATTATCAGCGAAATGGCCCACGCCTCCACCGGCATCGATATACACCCCGGTGCGCAAATCGGCGACGAATTTTTCATTGACCACGGCACCGGCGTGGTTGTGGGTGAAACCTGCATCATCGGACGCAATTGCCGCCTTTACCAGGGCGTAACCCTGGGCGCTCTTTCCTTCCCCAAAGAGCAGGACGGCAGTCTCTCCAAGGGCCTGCCCCGCCATCCGATTCTGGAAGACAACGTGGTGGTTTATTCCGGGGCGACCATCCTTGGCCGCGTCACCATCGGCCAGGGCAGTGTCATTGGCGGCAACGTCTGGATAACGTCGGACGTGCCAGCCGGGTCCAAGGTCATCCAGCAGCATTCGATCAGCCCCGGACCAAAAGAAAGTATGTTGGGGAAACACGAGTAACGGAAGTACACAGTGTGTCACGCGGGCATTTTTGTTTCATAAAATCCCCCGTGACATGGGGGTTTTTCCATGAACGGCAGACAATACAATCACGATGCGGATGACGCGCGCCATCTGTTTGCAAGCATCATCGAATCGCTCAGCTCTTCCGCCCCCAGGCAAAGTATCATCGCCTCCATTCTGGAGCAGGTTTGTCGGCATTTCAAATTCGGCTGGGGCTTCGTATATGAGGCCGACCATACCCAGGCCCTTATTCTGAAAGAATGTTTCCTCACATCCGACGGGGTGAATCCGCTCCCCAAATCTTTTGTCCTGAAAGATCACTTCTCCGAAGAAGAGATCACCGGCATGCTGGTTGCGTCGGTCTACTCCCAAAACATCGACTACGATGAACATGTGGCGCCGGATGGTCACAGCCGCATTTTTCGCTACAACGCCGTTATGCTTGCGCCGATTGCCGATGATGACGGCAGAGTCATCGGCCTGGTCGGCATCATGGATCGACGCCGCAACATCCTCATGGACGAGCGCTCGGTCCGGGCGGCGCAAATGGCTCTTAACCTTTTGGGTAACCATATCAAGCTGCGTATTTTGCAGAAACGCCTGGAATATGCACGCGAATCCCTGATCAGCACTCTGGACAACACCGGCATCAACATCTACGTCAACGATTTTCATACCCATGAAATCCTCTACGTCAATCAATCCATGGCCACCCCCTATGGCGGCCTGAAAAACATGCTGGGCAAAAAATGCTGGCAGGTGCTGCACAAGAACAAGACAGGGCAATGCGACTATTGCCCTAAAAAGCAAATTATCGACGCGGCGGGTAATCCCACCAAAATTTATTCCTGGGATCACCAGCGTCCCCTTGACGGTGCCTGGTTCCGGGTGATTTCCACCGCGTTCCGCTGGGTTGACGGGCGGCTGGCGCATATTGTCAGCAGCGTGGATATTACCGAGAATAAAAACAACGAGGCCACTATCGCCTATATGGCCAACTACGATGTACTGACCAATCTGCCGAACCGGCGCAAATTGCGCTTTGATTACGAAGAAGGCGCACATCTGGCCCGAGGCGGCGAAAAGGACGGCGAAACCGGTTATCTGCTGTTTTTGGATCTGGACAACTTCAAGGAACTTAATGACAGCCTGGGGCACCAGGCCGGTGACGAGTTGCTGGCCCAAATCGGCTCCGCCCTGAGTCTGCACCCTTTGACTGACGAACACGTTTATCGTTACGGAGGCGACGAGTTCGTTCTTCTTTACCACAGAGCCGACCGCAAGCAGTTGAATAAGGTCATCAATTTTTTGTTTGACCGCTTCGAGCAACCCTGGCCGCTAAAAAAGTCCGTCCTGCCAAGGTCCGTTGTCTGCCGGGCCAGCATTGGCGTTGTGCCTTTTGCTGATGATTCGGGCAATCCGTGCAGCGGCAAAACGCTGGACGAACTGCTGCACAAAGCCGACCTGATGATGTACCGGGCCAAGCAAAACGGCGGCGGCATAGCCTGTTTCAGCGATGGCGAGATTGTAAAGCCCGATCGCCCGCAGCAGGATCGTGAAGCTCCTACGCTCCAGTTACCCAGCCAACGACGCGGTTCACCTACGCTGTAAACATATACAGTCCAAACAAACCTGCACCCAAAAAACAAGCGGGGAAAGAGCTGCCATTACAGCGCGGCCTCAGCGCCTTATTGACAATGATGTCGCGTAGTATTTATCTGTAGCTATGCCACTCGTCCAGACCTACAAAAAGTTCGTCGGCTCCCGGCAATGGGATGCCGCCGCGTCCATTGCCGAAAAAGGTATGCAGGCCTTTCCCGCAAACCATATGTGGCCCATGCTGTGTTCACAGGCGCTCGTTCACGCCGGTCACTACGAGGATGCCCTGTGTCGCGCCGAGGCAGCGGAAAAATTGTTCCGCGCATCTCCGGGCAATCACGCCTCCCAGGAGATGACAGACATGTGGCTGAGTCTCGGCCTGGCCACCTTTCTGGCACAGGAGTATGAGCTGGCCGCTTTGGCATTTGCAAAAACATTGGGGTACGATCCGAACAACGGACAGGCCCGTCATAACCTGCTGCTGTGTTTTGTATATGATGCCGGATTGCGTGAAAAACAATCCCCGGAAAGCAGTCTGCCGGAAGATCCGGCCAACGAGGATGAAGCGTACATTCTTGGCACCCTGTTACACGACAGGGGATTGTTCAGCGCCTCGCGGGAAGTATGGAAAAACTATCTGGCCCAGAAAGGCCCGTCACTCCTGCTGGAAGCAAGGCTCGCGTTTCAGCTTCCTTCCATTCTCGCCGATGCTGGCGAAGCCTGCCGTATTCGCACGGCCATGAACGACTTTCTGGATAAATCCGCACTGTTGCCGTCTGGTGCGCTGACCCGGCTGGATCCCATGCTGGCAATGCCAACGCCACCATTTCATCTCGCCTTTCACGGCAAGGATGATCTGGATCTTCTTTCCCGTCTGGCCGGGTTTGCCCAGCGCCATATGCACGCTCATAATGCGTCTGCTGATAATGAGAATAGTGCGGAAACAAGCGCGTGGTCACGCATGGCAGCATTGCGCCCACCGAAAAACCGGCGGATCGGTTTCATTTCCCGCTACATGACGAACCATACGATCATGTCGTACTTTTTCCGTATATTGCTGGAGATGGGACACCGTCTGCCACATTGTGTTTTTATTGAATTTTTACAGGCTGACAATGCCTTTCGTGCGGATCTCGCGCGAACATGCCCCATGGTTACGCTGCCCCACGAGCTTGATGCCGCACGCAAGGCTGTTGAAAAACTGGATCTTGATATTCTGGTTTACCTTGATCTTGGCATGGACCCGCTAACCTGGCATCTGGCCCATTCCCGCCTTGCTCCCGTGCAATGTACCCTTTACGGCCACCCTGCAACAACAGGCATACCCGGCATTGATTTTTTCCTTTCCCCGGCCAGTATGGAACCCGAAAACGCCGCCAGCCATTACAGCGAAACACTTGTGGCTTTTTCCGGTTTGTTCAGCGGGTTTATGCCGTCGCCTATCCCGAAACCGCGCGGCAGTCTTTTTCCGCCTGCTCAGGTTGGCCAGGGTTTGGCGCACACCGAATACGTCTGCGCTCAAAGTCTTTTCAAGGTGCATCCCGATATGGACGAAATGCTACGGCATGTTCTGGACAACGACAGCACAGCGCGCGTGCATTTTTTTGTTTCCGCCAACGCGCACGAAACCGCAGCGCTCCAAAATAGGCTGGACAAAAATCTGGGCCAGGCCTCGGCACGAGTCAACTGGCTGCCGCAATGCTCGGAGGAAAACTTTATCGCCATATTACAACAGGCTGATGCCGTGCTCGATACGCCGCATTTCAGCGGAGGCAGCACATCCTACAAGGCGCTCGGCGCTGGCGTGCCAGTGATCACGCTGGAGGGCGAGTTCATGCGCGGCAGGCAAACAGCCGGGCTGTATCGCCATATTGGTGTTGACGCCTGCACCGCGTCCAGTATTCAGGAATGGGGCGACCTGGCCCTTAACCTTGCTCATTCGCCGGGCAAACGCGCAGACTTGCGCAAAGACCTGCTTGAACGGCGCAGCGGCCTGTTCGCCATGGAAGATGCAATCGATCAGATGACTGCGTTTCTGCTCCGCTAGAGCAAATTAACAAGGTTCCTGCCCGGCACGGTTCAGCTATAATATGGTGCTTTTGGCCTAATTCTTTTTACTATTTGTAGGTGCGTCCGGCAGTACCTCTTCATTATCCAGATCATAAAGACGCCGCACCAGACTGATGAACTGCTCTCCCACCTCGTCACCGGATTCTTTTCCGGCATCCTCTTCGGCATAGCGCTGCTTGAGGAAAGTAATCGGCTGGTGGTTCAGCTTTTTGGCTATGGAGCGCAGCATGGCACGCAGGGCCAGTTCGCTTTCGGCGTCCAGCTTAAGTCGGCGCAGGGTGCGCTCCAGTTCGCTTTCGGCAATGCTTTCAGTGCGCCGGATCAAATCCGTAATGGTGGGTTGAAGCTGTAGCGAATCCTGCCAACGCAGGAAGGCGTCCGTTTCCTCCGCCACGATCTCTCTGGCCTTCACCGCTTCCGCCTGACGCTGGGCCTGGTTTTCCTCCACCACTTCCTTAAGATCGTCGATATCGTAAAGGTAAATGTTGTCCAGGCTGTTCACGTCCGGGTCGATATCGCGCGGCACGGCTATGTCGATAAAGAACATGGGCCGGTTTTTGCGCTTTTTCATCACCCCGGCCAGATTGCTCGCGCTGATCACCGTCTCCGGTGCGCCGGTGGAACTGATAATGATATCCGCTTCATGCAGATGATTGAACAATGAGGCAAACGGGACAGCCAGGCCATTGTAGCGTTCGGCCAGTTCCAGTGCGCGGCTGTGTGTGCGGTTGGCTACCAGCACTTGTTTGATGCCCGCGTTCAGCAAATGGGTGGCGGCAAGTTCGGCCATTTCACCCGCGCCGATGAGCATGGCCGTATGGCCTGACATATCGCCAAAAATACGCCGGGCCAACTCCACTGCCGCGTAACTGATGGAAACCGCCGAAGACGCTACGCCGGTTTCGCTGCGTACCCGCTTGGCAACGGAAAAAGCCTTGTGCAGCAGACGGTTGAGAATAACTTTAGTAGCCCCGCCATCCAGCGCCTGCTTGTAGGCGTTTTTAAGCTGGCCCAAAATCTGCGGTTCGCCCAGCACCATGGAATCCAGGCTGGAAGCCACGGAAAACAGATGGCGCACCGCTGCGTCGCCCCGGTGGCAATACACATAGGGTTTCAGTTCCTCGGCCTTGCGCCCCTTGGCCTCGGCCCAGCAGCGGATGATCTGGTCGGGCAAATCTTCGCCAGCAGCAGCGGCAGAGCCGGAAACAGGCGCAACGGCAGAAACAGAAGTTACGCCGGAAGCCGCGACAGCCAGAATCTCCACCCGGTTGCAGGTGGAAAGCACCAGCAGTTCCAAAAGCCTGCCGCTGTTTCCGGCTGGACTCTGAACAATATTATGCCCCGGCAGCAGATCCGCAAACACTCCACCCGGCAAAAGCGCGTTGGAAAGCGCAAAGCTCTCGCGCACTTCTACTCCGGCGGTGCGATGGTTCAGGCCAATCAGATAAATTTCTCGTTCCATAATTAGAGCTTTTTCAGTTTGAATAATTATACAGTATTAGATTGCTCTAACTAAAACTGTGGTGGGTTGGCATGAAAAAGTTAACCACTACCAGAGAGAACACCGAAATTGCAAAAATAAGGATGGCCAGTTTGGCCGCCTTGCGGCCACGCCAGCCCTGTACCAGACGCAGATGAAAAAGCGCGGCATAAAGGAACCAGACAAAAAGGCTGATAATTTCCTTGGGATCCCAAGCTCCGGCCCGCCAGGAATTCTCGTTGCCCCAGGCCATTGGCGCCCAGATAAAACCGGCGGCCAGAGCCAGGGTGTAGAGAGGAAAGCCGAAAATAACGGCACGCGAGTTGATACGGTCAAAAGAATCCAGGGCCGGCAGTTCAAGTTCAAATTCCGAAAGCCGGGCCTTGGTTTTTATTTTGTGCTCCAGGCGCACATAAAGCAGGCCCGCGCCAAAAGCCAGGGCCAGCAAAGCCAGGCTCAGGAACATGGGCACGATGTGCAGAGACAGAAACAGCTCCACCAGATTGTCCGGCAGGCTGCCGCTCACGTTATCCAGCTTGAGGCCGAGAATAAAAAGCAGCAGGGCCAGCGGAGCGGCGGTCATGGCCAGAAAGCTGGATTTCAGCCAGCGCCAGCCTAAAAAATAAACCAGCAACAGGCTCCAGGCCAGAAGCTGCATGAAGTAGCCCTTGGAAAGCTCATCCGCCCCATACGCCAGCACCAGAGCAAGCACCATGACGCTGTGCACGCAAAAGCCGCACAGGGTGAACATGCGGCCAAATACCTGGATTTTACGCCGCTTGGCCGGGATGCCCCAAAAAGTACCCAACGACCCAAGGGCATAAAACATAATAATTACCCCGGAGGCAAAATTGGCAAGGCTCATGTAAAATCTCCCGTAAAATCTGACGCGGCATTACAACAAGGCGCTTCTAAAATTTCCCTAAAATCTCACTGATATGCGGATGCAGGGCTGTTGGCAGCAGTTCGCGCAAAATCCGCCCGGCTTCCGCCTCGTTCCCATCCTGCAAGGCATCCGCCAGATCGGAATTTACCAAACTGCGGAACAGTTCGCAATTGGAGCCGGAGCAAGTTTGCTCCAGCACCAGCGGACGCAGGCGGGCCAGCAGGGCCAGCAAAGGCCCATATTTGCCGCCAAGCCAGGCTTGCAGATCCTGACGCAGACGGCGGGCCAGCGCCGGGCTTTTGCCGCCGGTGGAAAGGGCCACGGTGATGGAATCCTGCCTGAAATGCGCCGGAACAATGAAGCTGCCGTCATCAGGCGCATCGATCACGTTGCACAGAATACGCCGCTCCGCGCAGAGGCGGGCCAAGGCAGCGTTGCAGTCACGCGAACCGGTGGCGGCAAAGACCAGATCCCGTCCGTCCAGATCTTCCGGGCTGAAGCAGCGCTGTGCGAAAACAAGATGAAATTCGCCTTGTTTACCCATTTCGCGCAAGCGGGAAAATTCAGGCAGGGCCGTAAGTTCGGCATAGGATACTTCCGGGTCCAGCCAAAGAAAATCCTCCGGCAATCCGGCCAGGGCTTTTTCGCTGCCAATCAAATCCGCAGCCTTGCGCCTGCCAACGCTACCGGCACCCACCAGCAACACCCGCAGCCGCTCCAGCCGAAGAAATAATGGGTAGTATTCCATGTGGCTGCCTATAACCCGACACCAAACTTTAGGCAATAAACAAGATTTTGCTCTTGCCTCGGTTAGAGCCACAGGATATTTTGCGGACATGTCCGATTATCTGGTTATCCAACTGGCCAGGATAGGCGATCTGGTACAAAGCAAACGCCTGCTGCTCACTCTGGAACGCTTGGGCCGGGTTCATCTGGCTCTGGATCGCGGCTTGCTCGATCTGGCCGCCCTGCTCTATCCGCGTGCGGTGCTGCATCCTTTACGCGCTCACGCCGGGAATGCCGGGGGGGACAGTTCCCCGGCCGCAACCCTGACCGATAACACCGCCGCTTTCGCCGAACTTGGACGGCAAAATTTCGCTGCGGTCTACAACCTCAACCGCAGCCCGCTGGCTCTGGCCATCAGCGGACTTTTTCCGCCGGAAACCGTGCATGGCTACCGTCTGGATAACGGTCAGCCGCTTTGCTCCAACTGGAGCAGGCTGGCCGCCCGCTGGACGGCGAATCGCCAAAGCTCGCCCCTCAATCTGGTGGATTTCTGGGCCTTTTTTCATCCGCAGGTACATGAGGTGGTTAAACCCGAAGAGGTTAACCCGCAAGCCTGCGCAAAAAACCCTTTTGGGCGGGAACACGCGCTGGGCGTAGTGCTGGCCGGGCGCGAAGCGCGTCGATCGCTTCCGGTTGATTATCTGGCCGCCTGCCTGGAGGTTTTGTTTACTACCCGCAAAGGGCCGCGTCTGCTGCTGCTGGGCGGAAAAAGCGAACAGGAAGCCGCCCGCAAGCTTTGCCGCCGCCTGAAACCGGCCACCCTGCAACGGGTGGAGGATTTGAGCGGAAAAACCAGCCTGCGCGATCTGCACGAAGTTCTTCAGGGTCTGGATTTGGTCGTCACCCCGGATACCGGTGCCATGCATCTGGCCGCTCACCTGGGTACGCCGGTGTTCGCCACTTTTCTTTCCTCGGCCTGGGCCTGGGAAACCGGACCATACGGCATGGGGCATCAGATCTGGCAAGCCTGGCCGCCGCAACCCGGTTGCGCACCCTGCCTGGAAAGCGCACCCTGCCCGCATGCAGTCGCCTGCCTGGCTCCCTTTGCGGACCCGCTCTGGCTGGACCGCCTGGCCAACACAAATTCAGATGCGTCCAGCCCAAGCGGCCTGATTGAGCTATCCAGCCGTCTGGACGCTCTGGGCGTGACTTATGCGGAAGTAAATGAAGTGAGAACAAACGAACCGGGGAGCGGATTCGCTCGGATACAGGCAGCGCGGCTGGCCAAACGGGCTCTTGTAGGCGAGTATCTGGGCCTGCCCGCCGCCGGGATAAGCAAAACCCCGCTGCCGCCGGAGGACCTGGCTCTGGCTGCCGATGCTCTTTTTGACGAAGCAGACTGGATGTTGCCGGATTATAGAGTCAGATCTTGTTGATTTAAGGAAAAATATTATGCCGGAAAGAATACTCGTAGTCCTGCCTTTTTACGGCGGCTCCCTGCCGGTGGGGCGCTATTGCGTCTCGGCCTTGCGCGACAACGGCTGTTTGGTCGATGTTTTTGAAGCGCCGCAGTTTTACGGCGGGCTGGAGGCTTTCAAGTCTTTAAAGGTCCGTCAGGATCGCCTGGATTTTTTGGAAAACTCCTTTCTGGGGCTGGTGGGCGATGCTCTGCTGGCCCAGGTTGAGCGCTTTCAGCCGGATCTGGTTTTGTGCATGGCCCAGGCCCCCATAAGCCGCAAGGTACTCAAGCGCTTGCGCCATGAGGGCGTGGCAACGGCCATGTGGTTTGTGGAGGATTACCGGCTTTTCACCTATTGGCGGGCTTTTGCGCCGCTGTATGATTTTTTTGCGGTCATCCAGAAAGAGCCTTTTTTAAGCGAACTGCGCGACATCGGCGTGGAAAACGCTCTTTATCTGCCCCTGGCCGCGCTACCGCAAATGCACCGCCCTTTGCGCAACAGTGCGAGCGGCTTGTTATCCAACGAGAATAGCGAAAACAGCGAGGTGCTTGGCGAGGCCGACCGCCTGCGTTTCGGTGCGGATTTTTCCTTCATGGGTGCGGGGTATCCGAACCGCCGTCTGGCGTTTCGCCGTCTGGCCGCGCTGGCCGCCCAAAACGAGCTTGATTTTCGCATCTGGGGAACCGAGTGGGAAAACGAACCGCAGCTTGAAAAGCATTTGCGACTTAAAGGAGTGCGCATCGGCTCGGAAGATACTGTGCGCATTTTCAACGCGGCCAAAATAAACCTGAACCTGCATTCCAGCGTGCGGCCGGAGGCAAGCGTGAGCAGGGGCGATTTTGTCAATCCGCGCACCTTTGAAATCGCGGCCTGCGGAGCCTTTCAACTGGTTGACGAACGCGATCTTTTGCCCGAACTCTTTGCCGCCGATGAGCTTGCCACTTTCAGCAGTCTGGACGAACTGACGGAAAAAATCGGCTACTACCTGAGCAGGCCGGAAGAACGCAACCGTATCGCCCGACTGGGACGGGAGCGGGTGCTGAGCGATCACACCTATCAGCAACGGATGAAAACCCTGCTCGGCTTTATTCGGGAGCGCAAACCCGGCTGGCCGCCAAGTTTGAACGCGGAAGCAACGGAACAAGGCGGAGGATGGCCTGCGGATTTGCCGCCCGAATTGCGCACAGGCCTGGAAAAACTGCGCCTGGAACTACAATTGCCGCCCAGCCCGGATTTCGACAGTATGATTGCCGCCCTGCGCTCACGTAGCGGCAAACTGGACAGTCTGGAATGCTCTCTGCTCTTTTTGGATGAGTGGAAAAAACAGTATTCGCGTTAACAACTCAAATTTACTAGATATAATAACATATGGCGATTTGTTACTCAGAAAAATCATGCCTCAGGAAGTGCTGGTCCAAGCCAAACTGGCTGTGCAAGACGAATTTACCTTTGATTTTCTTAGTTTAGCCGAAAAACACAGCGAACGCCAACTGGAACGCGCTCTGCTTGCCAAAGTCGAGGATTTTTTGCGGGCCATGGGCGGGGTATTTACTTTCATGGGTAGCCAGTTTCCGCTGGATGTGGATGGTGATGAGTTTTTCATAGACCTCCTGCTCTTTCACCGCGCCTTGCGTTGCCTTGTGGCAGTGGAATTGAAAATAGGCAAATTTCAACCGGAATTTGCCGGAAAAATGCAGTTCTACCTGACCGTTCTGGATAAACAGATCAAGCAGGAGGGAGAAAATCCTTCCATCGGCATTATTCTATGCAAAGAGAAAAACCGTACCGTGGTGGAATACGCTCTGCAAGAAGCCCGAAAACCTATCGGCGTAGCGACCTACGCCATAACCAAAACACTCCCAAAAGATCTGAAGGAGCAGTTGCCGTCCCCCGAATCCATATCAGCCCTGCTGGAAGGCATTGACCTATGAACAACGATATATTCAATAATTTCAGCTTCAAGCAAAAACTCGCACCAGTGGTGCGAGTTTTTGCTTGAAGCTATATCATCAATAAATCACTACGCGGCAGTCGCCTCACTCCCCCTCAGGTGAGTTGGGCACATTCACATCGGGGCGCACGGTCAGTACGGGGATGTTGGAGGTTTTAACCACTTTTTCCGCCACGGATCCAAAAAGGATGCGATCCAAACCAACGCGTCCGTGTGTGCCCATAACAATGAGATCCGCTCCAAATTCCTGAGCCTGCTCGATTATTTCCTCGGCAGCATAGCCGCTTACCACCTTGCCGCGAGCTTTTACGCCCTTGAATTTTTCCGTTACAAAATCTTCCATGGATTTTTCGGCTCCATTGACAACTTCACCCACAAAGTTTTCAATGGAACTGGCCGGAACATGAAAGCCCACATACTGACTGAGGGACGGGGCAATATAAACGGCCATGATTTCGGCTTTCAAGCTCTTGGCCAGGCATACCGCGTAATCGGCAACGGTTGAGCTTTGAGCTGACAAATCCACGGCAACCAGAATTTTGTTAACAACGGGCATGGCAGCCTCCTTTGTTTACAGACGATTAAAATTTATCGTACATTGCGTCCACATATGTAATGTAAACCGATCCGCCAAGCGGATCAAGTTTTGATAGAGTTTGAAAGGCCGAAGTTATTTATTAAATGTAAATGCTAATGTGGCAGTATTTTCCCTTTGAGGCAAAAATTGCCTGCCACCGCGCCGGACAACTTAAAATAAATGTTTAAATTTCAGCATGTTAAAAAATTTATACGTTTTGGCAGAATTCTTGCTGGAAGCCTGGCAGAACAAACCTCAAACCTGGGGGCAGAATGAAGATACAAAATGATTTAATCCAAGCCCTGCAACAGCAGGGCGAGGCCCACAGGAAGCCCAAAGTCGGCGAAATCGGTTCTGACGCTTTTGAAGAACTGATGGCCGGGCAACTTCGGCAAGCCCAGGCCGGGGCCGGACAGACCATGCCCGTTCAGGGTATGGATTCCGCTGCCTCACTGGCCATGCTCATGCAATCCGCCGGACTATCCGGGGTGTCTGACGTAAATGGCGCGCAAGAGACCGACGAGGATCTTGCCGTCATGGAAGACGCTCTGGCGGTCGAACGCATTGAAGGATTGCTTGGTCAGTGGGATCAGTACGCCGCCGCCATTGGCGGCGGGGCGGGCGGCAATCTGCGCTCCGCTTACGGACTGCTGAGCAACCTCTCCGGTGGGGTTGCGGAGCTTAAAAACTCCATGCCCGGACTGCTGGCCGGCAACCCGGAACTGGCCTCCCTGGTCAATGAACTTGATGTGATGACAACCACTGAAACCATCAAGTTCAACAGGGGCGACTACCTGTAGGCAGTGCCGCAATTTTATTGCGGCACTGCGCAAAACCCCTGGCAACCCTTGTCGGGGGTTTTCTTTTTCGCGGAAGAGCGCTACAGCTACAAGCTGAACCCACCACTGTTTCTTATTGGGGAAACAATATGAGCGAACATACAAAACGTGCGCCGCGCCGCGCCCTGCGCGTGATTTTTATACTGGGTGCGCTGCTGCTCTCGATATTCCTGCTTGGCTCCTGCGCCGGACTGCCGGGAGGATTTCCGGGCAGCCATACCGGCGAGCGGACAACGCCAAAAAGCCAGAGCGGACAAGTCAATCTGAGCGCAGCACAGCAGGCATACGATACCGGTAATCTGCAACAGGCGGAAAGCATCGCCTCCGCGCTGGTCGCGCAAACCGGGCCGGACAGCCCCATCGGGGTCAGCGAACAAAGCGCTGCCTGGCGCATCATTGCCCTGACCTCACTGGCGGGTAATCGCCCGCAATATGCTCTGTCGGCATTGGAACAATGGCGTTCTCTGAATCCCCGAACCGCTGCCCAGGAAGAATGGCTGCAACTCTGGCGCCGCGCTCTGGACGAACTGCCCTACCACGAGGCGGTACAAGCGGCTGAAACAGCGGCGGCCTCCCAAAGCAGCCCCTGGCAGCAAGTCATGGAGGCCAAGCTTTATATTCTGGAAAACCACCTGCGGGCCGGGGTTTTGTCTGGCTTGCCCGAAGAATTCGAGCGCCTTTACCAAAGCACCGGTGACCCGGCTACGCGCCGGAAGCTGGAGCAGCGCCTGTTCAGCCGCCTGCACGGCAGCAACCAGGCTGTCATGCAGCAGCTCTGCGCCCTGGTGAACGAAAGAAACGAAAAATACTATCCCTATGCCCTGTTCAGGCTTGAAGAAGCCCGGCGACTGTTTTTGGATCCCACCACCCAGGATCTGGCCAGAGAAATTGTGAATTTCATGACCGAGGATTCACGGCTGGCCGATAAAAACCTGCTGCGTACCTGGACCGATCCGGACTTGAGTTCGCTCGGCGAGTTCGCTGCCGGTACAAGTGGAGCCAGAGCCGGTGAGATCCATCTGGCGCTGGTGCTGCCTATGAGTGGGCAATACGGCAACCTTTCCGATAAAATCGTCCGGGGCGCGGAAATTGCCTGCAACGGCTTTCGCCGTAACGGGCAGGATGTGCGTTTGCGCCTTATTGACAGCGACCAGCCGGGCTGGCTGCAAGAACTGGCCGCCCTGCCGCCGGAAGTGCAAATTGTTGGCGGTCCGTTACGTGCTTCTGATTATGCGGCAATCAAAGCCGCAAACCAGGGTACGCACGAAGCGGCAAGCGGAATTATTAACTGGATTGCTAGCGGCGGGGCGGACGCCCAACCGGATCAGCTTGGATCGCGCAAATTTTTCACTTTTTTGCGCGCTCTTGAACCCGGCGAGGAGGGGCGTCTGGCCTGGCGCTTTTTCAGCTCCAACGAAGATCAGGTTGAAGCGGTACTGCTTTTTGCAAAGAACCTCGGCATCAACGATTATGCGGTCATGACCCCGGAAGAAAGTTACGGGCAGCGCATGTCCGCCCTGTTCCGGAGCGAAGTGACGGGATTAAGCGGTGCAGATGGTCTAGACGGCGTATTGGTTAAAGAGCAGCTTTACCCGGCAAACGAACATCAGGCCTGGAACAAACTGGTGGCCAACTTTCTCGGCACTGACAAGGAAGCGGAGACAGCGCCACAAACGCAGTTCCGGGCGCTGTTTTTGCCGGATAGCTGGCAAAACGCCACCATTATGATGCCGCATTTCTTATATTACCGTGAAAACCGCCTGCTGTTCATGGGCACCATGCTATGGGAACAGGGCATCAGCCTGCAACAACGCGCCGACAGCGGCTCCTATAGGCTGGTTGTTTTTCCCGGCGCGTGGGACCCGAACACGCTCAGCCCCTCCGGCCTGATCCTGCGTACCGCCCTGGCCAACTCCGGCACAGAGACGCCGGATTTCTGGTTTTCGCTCGGCTATGATTTCGTGACCATGGCGGCCTCGCTGCCTGCCTCGGCGCATTCGGCGCAGAGCACGCCATATGATCTGAATCTGGCCCTCGCCAGCCTGCCGCCCCTGCCCTGGAGCGGTGCGCCCCTTAGCTGGGACAACGCCGGATTGGCCAAACAGAGCCTTTTTGTCTTTACCCCGGCGGATAATGGCTTCATTCTGGCGGATCCGGCCAGATTCCGCGTGTATTACCAACGCGCCTGGCGGGAATAACTTTCGTTTCAAAAAAAAGTTTTGTGGGGGACTCGCGCATGCGTGTCCCCCACTTTTTCGCAATTAAGCAATAATCTAAGTAATCAGTTACCCTAATGCCGTTGCGCGAAAGCCTCGGACTGCGGATGCGGTTCATACAGCTCATCCAGCCGGGCGGCGTCAGCTTCGGAAAGTTTGAGATCCACCGCGCTCACCGCGTCTTCAAGGTGCTGGGGTTTGGTTGCGCCAATAACCGGCGCGGTAATGGCCGGGTTGCGCAGCGTCCAGGCCAGGGCCACCTGGGCCATGGGCCTGCCAAGATCCGTTGCCACCTGCTCCAGGCGATCCACCAGCGGTTTATCCAGATCGCGGGTCTTTTTGAACAGATCCTGCCCGATTTTATCGCTTTTGCCGCGCTCGGTGGCGGCTTCATCCGACCACGGGCGGGTCAGACGCCCGCGAGCCAGGGGCGACCAGGGCGTGACCGCCACCCCTTCGGACAGGCAAAGCGGCAGCATTTCGCGATCTTCTTCGCGGTAAATCAGGTTGTAAAGATTCTGCATGGAAACAAAGCTGGCCCAGCCGTTGGCCCGCTGCATGCCAATTGCCTTCATCAGCTGCCAGGCCAGGGTGGATGAAGCGCCGATGTAGCGGACTTTACCGGCGCGAACCGCATCGTTCAGGGCCTCCAGGGTTTCTTCCAGCGGGGTGCTGTAATCGAAGCGGTGCATGATGTAGAGGTCGATGTAATCGGTGCCGAGATTGCGCAGGCTTTTATCAAGCTCGTCAAAAATGGCCTTGCGCGAAAGTCCGCTGCCGTTCGGGCCGGGACGGTTGACCAACCCCACCTTGGTGGCAATAACCACATCATCCCGCCGGGAAAAATCGCGCAAAGCCCGGCCCAGAACCTTCTCGCTTTCGCCGTAGGCGTAGGTATTGGCCGTATCAAAAAAGTTTATGCCCTTTTCCAAAGCGGATTTGATGAAGGCGCGGCCCTGCTCCTCGCTGAGCGTCCAGGGCCAGAGCTTGAGGCTGGCCGGAGTTTGCCCGTAACTGAGGCAACCCAGGCAAATACGCGAAACCTCAAGACCACTTCTGCCAAGTTTTACATATTCCATGCTATTCTCCTCGGGATATACTGCTATTTTCTTGCGTAAGCTTTCCCAATAAATTCCGTATATTGTCAAGCGCATAAAATTTAAGAAGGCAGCCGCGCAGCGGAGCGCTGTGCGAGCAGGCGGGATTTACTCCCGCCGTCAGCGAGCAAGCGCGATAGCGAGTGCCGCGCAGGAAGCGCGGCCGAGCGGTGTCCAAATCAGACGCCCGCCGAAGGTGCCTATTCCTTCGGCGGGCGTTACAGCATCCCTGCAAGGCAGGAGTTTCGTCAATTCCTAATGGTTGGTTCGTGTCAGTTTGCCGTCAGGCAAGGAAGGCCAGTTTCCGGCGACGGGAGTGTACTCTTCTGGTACTCGACCGGAGCCGGAAACGCAGTCTGACGCAGCATCACGGCAAAATCACACGAACCTATGCGGCCTTGGCCTGCGCGGCTTCCGCCCCCTCGCCCTTGATCCAGCTTCTGATGATACCCATGGTCTGTTCCATATTCTGTTCCGAAAGGTGCAGGGCGTGGGCCTTGATGTCCTCGATCTTTTCCAGGATGGCCATGGCGTCCAGTTCGTCGTCCGAGCTTTCCACCAGCGCCAGGCGTTCTTCGCCCATAGGCAGGCCGGCCAGTTCTTCGAGCATTTCGCCTTCCACTTTGGGGCGAATCAGGGCCATGACCACCGGGCGCACCACGATAATCAGGAAGAGGAAGATGAGCATGGCGTTGAGGAAGGGCTTGCCGATGCGGATGGCGTAATCGGTGATTACTGCGGCCAGGTTGCGTTCTTCTTCCAGTACCGGTGCGCCGAAGGGAATGTTGCTTACTTCAATGATATCGCCGCGTGCCGAATTGTAACCCACGGCGCTGGAGACCAACTGGCGGATATTGCGCAGTTCTTCTTCGGTGCGGGGCACGAAGACCATTTCGCCGTTTTCATCGGGGGTATAGGTTCCGTCAACGATAACAGCCACGCTCAGGCGGTTGATGTCACCAACGCTGCCGATGATATTCTGTTCTTCCTTGTTGATTTCAAAGTTGGTGCTGCGCTGTTCACGAGTGCCGCTCTGGTTGCTCAAAGCGCCCACGCTGTCGCCACGGAAGTTCACGTCCGGCACACCGGATTCCAGGTTGGCGCTGCCCTGGTTGGATTCTTCCATACGGTTTTCCGAACGCACCACCGTCACGGTTGGGTCGTACAGTTCTTTTCTGATGGTCTTCTGGCTGAAATCAAGTTCGGCGTTAACCTTGACGCTCACGCGGCCTACGCCCAGCACCGGGGTAAGCAGTTCTTCAATGCGGCGCTCAAGGTTCTGCTGGGTAACCATGCGATGTTCATACTGGGTGTTGGTCAGGCCGTAGAGCGAAGCTTCGTCTTCCGGCTGATACAAGGCCTTGCCGGCGGTGTCGGTGATGGCGATACGATCTTTTGTCAGACCTTCGACAGCCATGGTCACCAGGTTGACGATGGCGTTCACGTCACGGCCTTCCAGCCTTTTGCCGTCCTTCAGGCGGATAACCACTGAAGCCGAAGGCTTTTGCTGTTCTTCGATGAACAGGCTGCGCTGCGGAATCACCAGATGCACGCGTACGTTTTCCACGGCGGCGAAGTCGGAGATAGTGCGGGCCAGTTCGCCTTGCAGGGCGCGTTGATATTTGATTTTCTGCGCGAAATCCGTTTCGCCCACCTGAATCTGGTCAAAGGCCTCAAAGCCGATGCCCTGGCCCATGATGTTGCCTTCACCGGCAATCTGGATACGCAGCTGATGAACTTTGTCCGCCGGAACCATAATCGTGCTGCCGTTTTCCGCCAGCTCATACTTTATTTTCTGGGCATCCAGGCTTTTGACCACGCGGTTGGCGTCTTCCGGGCCGAGATTGCTGTAAAGGGAAGTCATTTCCGTGCTGTTCAGGGCAAAGAGCATTACGAAGAAAGCCGCAATCAACAGGGCGGCGATACCGCCAACCATGATGCGCTGGGAAACACCTATTCTGCTCCAGAACGATTTAGCTTTCAAAAGTGCTTGTGATACAAATTGGGGCATTTTATCCTCCGCCTGCTTTAAACCGGGATGCTGTTTCGGTTTTTGGTAAGGTTAAATTTTTTTAGTTTCTAGAACTGCATACGCGAAAGTTCACGGTAGGCTTCCATGACTTTGTTGCGTACTGCTGCCGTCATATTCATGGCCAGGCCGGCCTTCTGCATGGAGATCATCAATTCGTGCACGTTTTGGTGCTCGCCGGAGGCAAAGGACTGGATCATCTGCTTTTTCTCCGTTTGCATGTCGTTGACCTTGGAGATCGATTCGCCAAGCGTGTCGCTGAAAGAGGATACCGGCTGCGCCTGCGGCTTGAGGGCGTTTGCGTTTACCGACTGTTCGGCTTTGGCGAAATTGCGCAGGGCCGTGGTGTAAGCTTTGAGTCCGACTGTTCCGATCATGATGATGCTCCGCTTTAATCTGCTCTATCTGCCGATTTCCAGGGCCTTGTTGTACATGGCCTTGATGGTGTCCACACTGGTGACGTTGGCTTCGTAACCGCGCTGGGCGGTCATGAGGTTGGCCATTTCCTCAACCATGTTGATATCCGGGTAGGCCACATAACCATCGGCGTTGGCGTCGGGGTGTCCCGGCTCGTAAACCAGCTTCAGCGGGCGGCTATCCGTAGCCACATGCATCACGCGCACGCCGCGCAGTTCGCGGTCCAGAGCGCTTTGCATCTGCTTGCTGAACGGGTCGTCCACCGGAATGGCGGCCATTATTGTGGTCTTGCGGCGGTAAGGGCCACCGTCCGGCGTGCGCGTAGTTTTGGCGTTGGCCAGGTTCATGGAAATGATATTCATGTTGGTGCGCTCGGCGGACAGAGCCGAAGCGCTGATATCCATAGCTGTCATGAAGTCCATTATTTCTGACCTTCCGTTATAACGTTGCGGATGCCGTCAAAGCTGCTTTTCATAACCGAGGCGAGGGCGTTGTATTGCAACGAGTTCTTGGCCATCACAGCCATTTCCTTATCCAGATCGACCCGGTCTTCACCGTGCACCACTCGCGGCACGAATTTTTTGTCCCATTCCGGACCAAAGCTTGCGGGATCAAAAGCCGCAGGCAGATGTTTTTCGTTGGTGCGGCTGAGTTTTCCTTTAGCGTCCAGGCCCAGGGCGGCTTGCAATTCTTTTTCAAATTCCAGGGTGCGCGGCTTGTAACCGGGAGTTCTGACGTTGGCCAGGTTACTCATGACAACATTCTGACGCTTGAGCTGCATGTCCATCACGCTACCCACGAGATTGACGTGACCTTCAATTATGCCTTTCATGCAGACCTCCTTAAACTTTATCGAAGCTATTCTTTAAACTTTGCCCGGGCTGGCTCGTTAACCGGAAAATTTTTCCCGCCCGTTTGGATACCTGTTAAGCAAACAGTGTACCAATGAAATAACTATTTATATTTACACTATATTTTTGCAGGAAAATTTTACCTGTCAAAAAAACCACTAGCGTAAATCCACTTTAAAAAGCGGTATCCACTCTGTAGGGATATGCTTGACCCATAACCGGCCTACTATCGGCATATTTTATTTTTACATTTAATTTCGCATAGTTATATGAAAAAATATCACATAAACACGACTGATATTCCGCGGAGAAAAAACCGGACAAGGCAAGTTGGCACGCTCATTGCTTTGAACCAGGGCAAGGACACGATGTAGAGTCCGGAATATCAACCCGGTTCCGGTAAGCAACAGACAGGCAAGTCTGTGCCGGACCGCCCAGCTTCAATACGGAGGGGAAAATGAGCAAGCATATCGATTACGAAATCAACAAGGAACTCGGCGAGTGCTATCTCTTTATGGGAGAATTCGACAAGGCAGCCGATTACTACAACAAGGCAGCGGCCTGTGATGCAGGTCACGCCGCTCCCTATCTCGGCCTGGCTACCATTGCCATGCAGAAGAAGGACAGCGCGGGTGCCGCCGAACTGTACCGCAAGGCCCTGGAACTGGAAGAAAGCGACAAACCGCTGACCGGTCTTGGCCTGGCTAACGCCGAACTGGGTAACAATGAAGAGGCTTTCGAATATTTCGTCAAGGCCCTCAAAAAGAACCCCACAAACCTCATTGCCATGAACGGCATGGTGCAGCTGGCCTATGTTCTGAACCGCGTGGCCGATACCCTGCCCCGGCTGGAAGCCGCCCTGCAAATTCAGGAAAACGAGACCGTACGTTTTACCCTGGCCGGCTGCCTCAGTTATCAGGGACGCGATGAGGAAGCGCGCGAGCAACTGGAAATTTTACTGGCCGACAACCCGGCCAACGCCAGCGCGCAAGAACTTTACGCACGCATCGCGGCGTAAAGGGTTCAGGCTGCCTGCCATCAGCCTGAATCCATCCCCTCCCCAAATGGTTCCCCGGTCGGCGGCGGTCGTCGGCCGGGGGATCAGACGCTATTTATAAAAATATCCCCGCATGTACATACCGGATGGCGCCTAAGTTTGCCGTCAGGCCTTACCATCGCACTTGCTGAACAGGGGCTTACTGTGCTACCAGCTATCTTGTGACTTTAATCATTCGGCCTCTAATTCTGAAGGTTACAATAGCCCATGCCGCAACCTGATCTCCCGGAAACCGCCGGGTGCCTGCCGCGCCTCTTTGCGCCCCTTCTGCTGCTGGCGCTGCTTGCGCTGCTGCCCCCGCTGGTATTGTCCGTTTCCGCCACGCCTTCCCTGGCCGCCAGCGCTCTGAAAATGCCATCAATGGATCAGGGAGACAGCCAGGATTCCACCTGGACCCTTAACTCCGAACGCATGTTCTCGTTGGCTGGCGGCGACATCATGGAAGCCCAGGGCAATGTTGAACTGCGCATGGGCAACGACATTCTGGTGGCCGATTTCGCCCGCTACTACACCAAAACCAACTGGATTTATCTCTCCGGCAACGTCAAAGTGCGCATGGGCGGTGACGAATTAACCGCTGCTTCGGCTGAATTCAACTTAAGTTCGCGCACCGGCTGGCTTACCGATGGGCAAATCTTCCTCGCCGGGCCGCACCTTTACATGGCCGGTGAACGCATCACCAAATTCTTCGGCGATGTTTACGATTTCAAAAATGCCACCATCACCGCCTGCGATGGCGACAGTCCGGCCTGGTCTTTTGCCGCCGATTCGGCAGTAGTTGAACTGGACGGTTACGCCCAGCTCTGGGGTACCTCCTTTCGGGTGAAAAACGCTCCGGTCGTATACAGCCCGTTTATGATCGTACCGGCCAAAACCGAACGTCAGACCGGCTTCCTCGTACCGGAATGGGGCCATGATGGGGAGCTCGGCGAATTTTTCAACCTGCCTTTTTTCTGGGCCATAGACAGCAGCCGCGACCTTACCATCAACGAATACTACATGAGCAAACAGGGCTGGATGCACGGCCTCACCTACCGCTCACGCGGCTCGGAAGACGAAAAACTGTGGCTGCGCTTCGACTGGATGCGCGGCAGAAACAGCATTACGGAAGATGGACAGGGCGGTCGTACGGGCGACAATCTGGTACGCACCAATGAGGAACGCTGGTGGTTGCGCGGTATGTATGACTGGCGCATGCCCGGCGATCCTTTGGTGCGCATGCGGGCCGACCTGGACCTGGTTTCCGATCAGGACTTTCTGCGTGAATTTCAGGATGGCATGTCCGGTTTCGACTTCAGCCGCGAAGAATTGTTTGGTGAGTTTTCCCGCGATTTGCGGGAAAGAGATCTGGATCGCGTAAGCACGGTTATGCTCTTCCGCGAGTGGCAACGCGCCAGCCTGTATCTTTCCGGCGCTTATGAGCAGAACCCTGCGCTGGGGCACGGCAACCTCTCGCGCAACCGTGACGACAACGTGCAAACCATGCCGTCTTTTGACGCCTTTTTGCACAAGGGACGCATTTTTGCCGACTTTCCGCTGGAAATCGAAGCCAGCGCCCAGGCCGCCTACAAGTACAGGCGCGAAGGCACGCGTGGCGCACGCTACGATCTGGTACCCAGAGTTTCTTTGCCCCTGCATTCACAATACGGTTCGATCATCGCCAGCGCCGCTCTGCGCTCCACCTGGTACAACACCGAATATAAAGGCGAAAATCCAACCGGAAATCGTTCCGTAAGCGGCGATTCCGACCGCATGCATGCCGAGTTCGATATTCAGGGTTCCACGGAGTTCAGCCGCAACTACGCCCTCGCGCCCACGGCAAATCTCTTGAAAGCCGGTGACAGTCAATGGTCCGCTATCCGGCACAGCATTGTGCCGCGCGTAACCTACAGCAACCGCAATTACGACGACCAGTCCACCAACCCCTACTACGATGAATATGACCAGCTATCTTCGCGCAACGAGCTGGTTTATTCCATTGAAAACACCCTCACCCGCAAACGTGAACGCATGCTCACCAGAAAAAACGCTGCGGGCGAAGATGAAAACTATGTGGAATCCGACTACCGCAGAATACTCCGCCTGCGCCTGGAGCAGGCCTATGATATCCACGAGTCAAACCGCGATTATGACCTGTCCGCCTATCCGCGCCGTCCTTTCCGCGACATCATGGCCGAAGCCGAGTTCTATTGGGACGAAGGCCTTTCGTTCACCAGCCGCAGCTATTGGTCGCCAAACACCGGGCAGGTTACCAAGCACTCGCACGGCATAAGCCTAAGCCGCCCGGAATTTGGCTCCATTTCCACCGGCCTGACCTTCCTCAACAAGGTGGATGACTACTTTCTCCGGCGCCGGGACGAGACAACCATGCTGACCGTGCGCGGCGATCTGGACCTGTACGGGCCGTTCTCGGCCATTTTCTACTACAACTGGAGCGTCAAGGGACCGGCAGAAACGGAAAAAGGCCTGCAAATCATATACGATCATCAGTGCTTCCAACTGCTGGGCCAGCTTGAAATCGACAGGGATGACGAAACCGGCAAAAGCGACACCTCGGTGCGTTTTATGTTCAAGCTCACCGGCCTTGGCCTTGGCATGTAATTCCATTTCCAGTCTCAAATTACCTCAATTCAGGACCCGTCCATGAGTGAAAACAAAAAAGAAAATCCCATCCGGGATCGTTACAACCGTGAATTTGTGGAAGTTTATTGCCCAAACTGCAAGCAGAGCAAAATCATCGCCCTGCCGGACGAGCCCATCCCAAAATGCGATTTCTGCCGTCAGGAAATGATCATCCGTGAAATCCTCACGGAAGGTAAATATTAACCAGCCCCAAAATTGGAGGAAGCATGAAACTGTTCAAATCGCTGGCTCTGTGCCTGTGTTTGTGTCTGTTCGCCTCGGCAGCCTTTGCCGCTGATACCGAACTGGCCAAAAAATCCACCATCAACAGCGTTCTGGCCAAGGGCGAGCTGCGCGTTGGCTTTGACCCCGGCTATATGCCCTTTGAAATGATCGATAAAAACGGCAACTATATCGGATTCGACATTGATATGGGCCGCGAACTGGCCAAAGCCATGGGCGTTAAGTTCACGCCGGTCAGCATCGACTTTGACGGCATGGTGGGCGCCCTGATTGCCGACAAGTGCGATGTGATCATCAGCGCCATGACCATCACCCAGCAGCGCAACCTGCGCATCAGCTTTGCCGATACTTACATCTCCGTTGGCCAGAGCGTTATCGTGAACAACAAGCACAAGGACACGATCACTTCCTGGGAACAGCTCAACGATCCCAAGTACCTGATCATCTGCCGCCAGGGCACCACCAGCGAAGAAGCCGTTAAGCGCTACCTGCCCAAGGCCCAATACAAGACTTTTGAAAAAGAAGTCGACGGCGCTCTGGAAGTCAGCAACAACCGCGCCGACGCCTGGGTTTACGACATGCCCTTCAACGTGGTTTTCCACGCCCAGCAAGGCAAAAACAGCACCTTCCACCTGGATGAGCCCTTCACCTACGAGCCGCTTGGCATCGCCATCAAGCAGGGCGACCCGGATTTCCTGAACTTCATCAACAACTTCCTGCGCCAGATCCGCAACGATGGCCGCTACGACCGCATGTACAACAAGTGGATTCGTACGACTGACTGGTTTGATCAGGCCCAGAATTAATTTTATTGGGTAGTTATTGGAGGGGCTCCGCCCCTCCAAACCTCCCCGCATAGGGCAATTGCCCTATGTACCCATTTTAAATTTACCCTACCCTAGTCCATTGGAGGCAAGCTTTGCGTCTTTTGATTATCGGTTCCGGCGGTCGGGAACATGCTCTGGCCTGGAAACTGGCTCAAAGCCACCAGGTTAGCGAAATTCATATGGCACCGGGCAACGGCGCTACTGCTGGCGGCAACTGGAGCAAGCCGATACTTAACGTGCCGGTTGCGGTGGATGACATCCCCGGATTGATCAAGCACATCCAGGCAGCCGGTATCGATTTTGTCGTGCCGGGCCCGGAACTGGCCCTGGTCAGCGGCATTACCGATGCCTGCGCCGCCATTGGCGTCCCCTGTTTTGGGCCGGATACGCTTTGCGCCCGTCTGGAAGGCTCCAAAATTTTCGCCAAGGAAATTATGGCCGAATCCGGCGTACCCACTGCCGATTACGCGGTTTTTTCCGATCATGCCGCTGCAACGGCCTATGTTAAAGCCAAGAACGGCCCGATCGTGATCAAGGCTGACGGTCTGGCGGCCGGAAAAGGCGTGGTTGTAGCCGCAAACGCAGCCGAGGCTCTGGAAGCTCTGGATGCCATGCTGCTGCAAAAAAATATCGGCGAAGCGGCCAGCCGGGTGCTGCTGGAAGAAACCCTGAACGGCGAAGAAGTCTCGCTGCTGGCTTTTTGCGATGGAGAGTGTGCCGTTCCTCTGCCTTCGGCTCAGGATCACAAGCGGGTTTTCGACAATGACGCCGGACCGAATACCGGCGGTATGGGCGCTTACAGTCCGGCCCCGCTCCTGCCGGCGGAACAAGGCCGCGAAATTTGCGACCTGGTGATCACCCCCATCCTGCGCACCATGAAGGCCAAGGGGCACCCCTTCAAAGGCATGCTCTACGCCGGGCTGATGTTTACCCCGCAGGGCATCAAAGTTCTGGAATATAACACGCGTTTTGGCGATCCCGAATGCCAGCCGCTGCTCATGCGCCTGGACAGCGATCTGCTGGAAATAATGCAGGCCTGCGTAGCCGGACGCCTGGATGAAATTCAAATTTGCTACCGCCCGGAAAGCGCCGTCTGCGTTGTCGTCAGCGCCGAAGGTTATCCCGGTTCCTACGCCAAGGGCATGGAAATCAGCGGACTGGAAGATGCGGAAGCGGCAAAAAATGTTGCCCCCGGAGAGATTAAGGTATTTCAGGCCGGTACCAAATTGGAGAACGGCAAGCTGTTGTCCAGCGGCGGGCGGGTGCTGGGCGTGACCGCCTTGGGCGCTGGTTTGCGCGAAGCCAGAGACCGGGCCTATGCCGCCATAGAAAAAATCAACATGGCTAAAGCCCACTACCGCCATGATATTGGCGACAAGGGGCTAGCTCGAAGCTAGCCAGCAGAACTTATTGATGATTAGCAAAAGCGGCGAAAGCCGCTTTTGCTGTTTTAATCGGACTCATTCGGTTGCGGCAGAACCCGGTAATACACCGGCTCGGCCCGCGTAAAGCCGCAGGCGGCAATGCTGGCCAGGGCGTTTTCCACATCACGCGTCTTGGCCAGGTGAGTCATGAACATAAGCGGCACCACATCGGTCAGGCCTTTTTGCAGAGCCTGATGGATGGAAATGTTGTTCTCGGCCAGAATGGCCGCCACATCGCGCATCACGCCGGGTTTGTCCTGCACTTGCAAACGGAAGTAATAGCGCGATCTTGATTCCTTGGGCGGCCGGATCTTGGCGGCAGGCAGTTCCGCTCCGCAAAAACCCAGGTTGTTGGGCTGATCACCCCGGGCGATAGCCAAAATATCGGCTGCCACAGCGCTGCCGGTCGGCATATCGCCCGCCCCGCGCCCGTGCAGGAACACCGAACCCACGGCATTACCTTCAATACGCACGGCGTTATAGGAATAGCCTACCTTGGCCAGCAGATAACTGTTCGGTACCAAAAAGGGAAACACCCCGGCGTCCAGGGTATCGCCTTCCATCTGTGCGTAGCCAAGCAACTTGATATTGTAGCCGAATTCACGCGCAAACTGGATATCCTCGGCTGCCACCCGGCTGATGCCGCTGACCGGCAAATCCTTGAAGGGGTAGTGAATGCCCCAGGCCAGACGGATAAGCAGGGCCAGCTTGTGCGCGGCGTCAAAACCTTCGATGTCCAGTGTGGGATCAGCTTCGGCAAAGCCCTGATCCTGCGCTTCCTTGAGCGCGGCGTCAAACGACATACCCTTGCTGGTCATGGATGAAAGAATATAGTTGCAAGTGCCGTTCAAGATACCGGAAAGCGTGACAATCCGGTTGGCAGCCAAGCTTTCGCGCAGGGTCTGCACCACCGGGATGCCGCCGCAAACGCTGGCTTCATACCCCAGGTACAGTCCTTTTTCGGCAGCCAGTTGGAAAAGATCCTTCCCGTCTTCGGCCAACAGGGCCTTGTTGGCGGTAACCACATGCTTACCGGCCAGGAGCGAACGGCGGATAACTTCCCCGGCGTTCACCACCCCGCCAATCAGCTCAACCACTACGTCAAGTTCCGGGTCGTCATACAAACAGCTCATTTCGGTGCAAAAGGATGCCCCCTCTGGCAAGGGATACTGACGCGGACGGGATGGATCGCGTACCAGCACGGACTTGATGCGGATGTCGCGCCCAGCGCGCCGCCGGATAGCTTCGCGGTTCTCATCCAATATTCTGGCCAGACCGCTGCCTACGGTGCCGTAACCGGCCAGGCCCAGCAACAAGGGCTTCAAAGGCCTGTCAGTTTGAACATTATTCTTTTGCACAAAAATCTCCAAAAAAAATACCTTGTTAGAGTTAGGCTATGTTTTGCAAAACGGCTTTGCCGCTTTGCTTACGCAAGAAAAGTGAATCAACATATTATAACTGTGTCAGCCTTGCAAGACGATGAATATACGGCTAAAACTCACGCTATGTTGAAATTTACCAAAACCTTGCCCGTGCTTTGCCTGAGCGGCCTCCTGGCCGTATGTTCCGCCTGCTCTGTGGACCGGCCGGATTATTCGGCTACCGATGCTGAAATTTGCCGGGATTTGGCCCTGTTGCCACAGGATCTCCAGGCTTATGCCAGCATCGGTTTTGACGCGGCCACAGCGGATCTGGAACTGGTAACGCCAAGCCGTCTGGAAACAAGCCGCCTCCGCGCGGCAGAGCGTTTTTACGCCCCCTGGAACTTCAAGCCCGGCGTCAAAACAAAACTGCCGGCCAAAGAAGCCATGTGGGGCGCATTCAGCCTGAAGCCCGAACGCGGCTATATCGAAAACCTGCGCCCCTATCCCCAAAAACGCTGGGCCGCGCTGAAAAAAAACAGCAACCTGAGTACTTACCCCAACAGTAATCTCAGGGCCATTACCCTGCGCCACTGTGACTTGCGCCTGATGCCCACCGCCAGCCCCTATTTTTTCAATCCCGGTGCGGCCGGGCAAGGTTATCCCTTTGATTATCTGCAAAACTCGTCACTGCCGCTGGGCACGCCGATACGCATAATCCATGTTTCAAAAGACGGGCAGTGGGCTTTAAGCGAAAGCGCCAGTGCCATCGGCTGGATCAACATGGCAGATCTCGCCGCTGTTGACGAAGCCTTTATTCTGGCCTGGACCAGCCGCCCGCTGGCAGCGCTTACCATGGAAGATACGGAAATTCCGCCCGATTATAAAAATGAAGTTTCCGCTGAAAGCATCGCCCCCCATCCCGGCAGCACACAAAAGGTCCCGGCCCTGCCGCCGCTGAACAGGCTGGCCAGCATCGGCGCTCTCCTTCCTTATGATCAAACCAGTACGGAAAATAGCACCTTCCCCTTGGGATCGCGCGGCTTTTCAGCCAACCGAACCAATAACCTGGATAGCCGCTCTGATAATCCGCCCAATCTTCGACAGCCGGGAACAACAGCCCGGCCAAAAGCACGCGGCGGCATCAAAGTATTTTTTCCTGAACGCGGCCCGGACGGTCAGGCCAAAATAGCTTCCTGCACCTTAAATTCCACTCAGGCCGCGCCCTGGCCACTGCCGCTAACGCGCCGCAATCTGGCGGAACTGGGCAACCGCATGCTCGGTCAGCCATATGGTTGGGGGGGCTGGGGCGGCAACCGCGACTGTTCGACCCTGATGCGGGATCTTTTCCTGCCTTTTGGGTTCTGGTTGCCGCGCAACTCTGGCGCACAGAGTAACATTGGAGAAAAAATCAATCTTGCCAAGCTGACACCAGCGGAAAAAGAAGCGGCCATTCTGGAGCAAGGCGTGCCATTCCTAAGTATGGTCGGCATGCCGGGCCACATCGGCCTGTATATCGGCAAGCATGAAGGCCGGGCGCTCATCTTCCACAACATCTGGGGCCTGCGTGTAAACCGCCGTCCGGAATCGTTTGCCCCGGCAGCACCAGCCAGGGTAATCATCGGCAAGGCGGTAATAACTACCCTCACCCCCGGCGCGGAGCGCAAGGATATCGCCACGCCCAACAGCCTACTGGATCGCGTTAACAGCGTGAATCTTCTGGTGCCGCCGAGCGATTAGAAAAATGACCGGCGCAGCAGGGCAAGTTCCGGGCTGCGGAAGATCCGACAAAGCAGCAGGTAAACCGCCGCCCCCAAAGGCACTCCAAGAAGCAGTCTGGGAATGTAACCCATACCCAGGTAATCCGCCGCATATTGCATGAATATGAGTACGCCGAGCATTATCAGGCTGTAAGCCAGATAGCAGACCAGACTCTTCCAGGGAAAGAACCCCGGCCACTTGCCCGGTTCATCGCCGGGACCACACACCGGGGCTTGCCCCATGTCACGCCCAGCCGCGCAAACCTTGCTGCGCCGCAGTAGCAGCGCCAGCGCAATGGTATTGAACCAGGCAGAAATGGAAGCGCCTATGGTTATGGCCTCGATATCCATAAAACTCAGCAATAGCCATGATGCGCCCACCAACACCAGCAACGACAGCGCAGCCACAAACATAGTGGTTCCGGCACGGCCTGCGGCGTTCAAAGCGGCCAGCAGCGGGCGGCTCAGGACTATGGCCGGCAGCGTTGGCGTGTAAAAAATCAGCGCGCGTACAGCCAGATCCAATGAATGATCGCCAAAAGCGCCGTGCGCGAAAAACGCCCCCATAATCGGCAAAGCCAGAGCCAGACAGCCCACTGCCGCAGGCAAGCTGAAACAAAGCCCCATAGCGATAACTTCGCGCATGCGCAAGGCCAGTTCCCGGCGTTCCCCCTGCAATACCAGACTGGAAAAATTGCCCAGGCTGGCCGTTCCCAAAGCTATGCCCACCACAGCCAGCGGCAGTTCTAGTATCCGCTCGGCAAAATACAGGGCGGTGACGTTGCCCTGACCGAGAAAGGACGCCATGATCATGGTGATTACCACACCGAGCTGATAAGAGGCGGAACCGAACACGGTTTGCGGAGCCTTGCGGAAAAAGGAGCGAGTTTCCGAAGAATAAAAAGCCACCCGGCCAAAAACGCTGAAACCGGCCTGACGCAACGCGGGCAATTGCAGCAAAATTTGCAGCAGCCCCCCGGCAAGCAGTCCGTAGCATAAAATTCTGGCTGCGGCATAACCGCTGTAACCGGCAAACACGGCAAAAACAGCCGCGGCTATCATGCCCACGTTGACGCAGGCAGTGGATATGGAAGGAACCAGATAGCGCTCCAGAGCCAGCAACATGCCGCTGATCAGAGCGGCTGCCACCACCAGGGGCAGAAAAAAGAAGGTTATCCGCATAAGTTCGCCAGCCAGCTCAATGGCCAGATAGTCCTCGGCAAAACCGGGCAGCAGGATAACCGCAATGGATTGCGAAGCGTAAATGCAAATCATGGCGATAACCAGGGCCACAATCAGAAATTGCGCCACGGCGGCCCGGCCAAAAGCAAAAGCCTCGGCATCGCCCTTTTGCAGGCGCAGTTTGCTGAAAAATGGCAAAAAGGCCATGGCGACAGCGCCTTCATAAACAAGGCGGCGCGTAAAATTCGGTATCCGGAAGGCGGCCAGAAAAATATCGGCCAGCCAGCCCCCGCCCAGCACATAAGCCAGTGAAATATCCCTGACCAGACCCAGCAGACGCGAGAACAGAACGCCGAAGCTCACTTTGGCGGCGTTGCGAACTGTTTTTGCGCTTTCATCCCGGTTCATCAAAGCTCCCGCATTACTTTATAAAAAACATCTCCGCCCTGTAAGTATTTATTCACATGTTTCCCTAACATTATCAATAATAAAAGGACGCCACTTCTTGCCAAAAGGAAGCAAGCGTTTTATTGCATAGTTTTGCAAAGAGGTCGAAATTTGAAACTCTACTCCTGGAATATAAACGGATTCCGCGCGGTCTGCGCCAAACCGGAATGGGACTGGTTCAAACAGTTGCGTGCAGACGGCGGCGAGGTGGTTGTCGGCTTGCAGGAAACCAAGGCCAACAAGGAGCAGGTACCCGGCGAGCACAGCGATCCGCCGGGCTGGCACTCTTACTGGCTTTCCGGCCTGCGCAAGGGTTATTCCGGGGTTGCGGTATTCTCCAGCCTCACCCCGCTGGCCGTGCATTACGAACTGCCGGACCCGGCCTGGCAGGGCGAAGGGCGGCTCATTCACCTGGAATACGCGGATTTCCATTATCTGAACGTATACTTTCCCAACGGGCAAAGCGGCGAGGAAAGGCTGAAATACAAGCTCGGCTTTTACGACGCCTTTCTGGATTACAGCGAGACCCTGCGCAGGCAAAAGCCGATTGTGGTCTGCGGCGACTTCAATACCGCGCATCATCCCATTGATCTGGCCCGGCCCAAAGAAAATGAGGGGACCTCAGGCTTTTTACCTATAGAACGGGCCTGGCTGGATAAATTTACCGGCCTCGGCTATCTTGATACCCTGCGCCTGGTGCATGGTCAGCGTGAGCAGCAATATAGCTGGTGGTCGTTCCGGATGCGGGCCAGAGAGCGCAATGTCGGCTGGCGTATTGATTATTTTTTTGTTTCCGCCGAACTTGAAAGCAAGGTCAAAGACGCTTGGATCGAGCCGGAAGTGCGGGGATCGGATCACTGCCCGGTAGGACTTGAGCTTGCTTTATAGAGAGCGCACTTACAGTTATAAAAAAACAGGTAACTCATGAATAAAAATACCGATGCTGCTTTTGACGTAGTTATTGTTGGCGGCGGACCAGCCGGACTTTTCGCTGCCTATTGGTTGTGCGGCAATTCCAACCTCAAAATATGCCTGGTGGAGCGCGGCCGCAAGGCCGCTGAACGCAACTGCCCGATTGGCAAAGGCGGAAAATGCGTTAATTGCAAGCCAACCTGCCATATTCTAAGCGGTATGGGCGGAGCGGGGCTATTTTCCGACGGCAAGCTCAATTACATTCACAAGCTGGGCAAGACCGATCTCACCCAGTTTCTGCCCAGGACAGCCGCCACGCAGCTTATCGACGAAACCGAGGCCATTTTCAACCGCTTCGGCATGGACGGCCCGGTTTATCCCTCCAATTACGAAGCTGCCAAAAATCTGCGCAAGCAGGCCAAGATGCACGGCATGGATCTTTTGCTGATTCGGCAAAAGCACCTGGGCAGCGACTGCCTGCCCGGATATATTCACGATATGTGCGTATTTCTGGAAAAATCCGGGGTGACCATCCGCACTGGCGAGTTCGTGCAGGATATACTGGTTACGGAAGATAAAGACAGCCGCCGGGTTTGCGGCGTAGTTACCGACAAGGGGCGCATCGCGGCTGACCGCGTAATTCTGGCTCCCGGCCGCGTGGGCGCGGACTGGATGGGCGATCTGGCCCGCAAGTACAAGCTTAATGTCAGTCAGCGCGGCATTGAAGTCGGAGTGCGCGTTGAGGTGCATAAGGACATTCTGGCCGACATCACCAACGTCATTTACGATCCGACTTTCTTTGTGCAGACCACCCGTTACGACGACCAGACTCGTACTTTCTGTACCAACCCGGAGGGGTTCGTCAGTCTGGAGAATTATCAGGATTTCGTCTGTGTCAACGGGCACGCCCTGCGGCACAGCAAATCGGAAAACACCAACTTCGCCTTTCTTTCCAAAGTGGTGCTCACCGACCCGGTTTCCGACAATCAGGGCTACGGCGTTGCCATCGGCAAGCTGGCAACAATCATTGGCGGCGGCAAGCCTATCCTGCAACGCTTTGGCGACCTCAAGCGCGGGCGGCGCTCCACCTGGAACCGCATCAGCAAGGGCTATATCGAGCCCACCCTGCCGGATGTGACGCCCGGCGACATCAGCATGGCTCTGCCGGACCGCATTGTGAACAACCTTATCGACGGGCTGGAGCAGTTGAACAAGGTGGCTCCCGGCGTGGCCAACGAGGAAACACTGCTCTACGCGCCGGAAATCAAGTTTTTCTCTACCCAGATCGAAACCGGCCCAAATCTGGAAACCAGCCTGTCCGGGCTGTTCGTGGCCGGAGACGGTCCCGGCGTTTCCGGAAATATCGTGGCCGCAGCGGCCACTGGCCTAATCCCGGCCAAATATATAGCCAATAAAGATTAATTATGCCTGCGAACATCAATACCCTCACCGTAGTTGACCTGGTACCTTTTGGCCTGGAACGCGAACATGGCGGCTTTTACGCTTTGCGCCTTTCCCGGCCGAACTGGGCGGATTGGACTCCCGGCCAATTCGTAATGATCCGCCCGGAAACCTGGGGGCCGGAGCTGCCCTGGGCCAGACCTTTATCCATCTGCATGCTGAGTGCGGATTTAATTCTTTTCTTCCAGATAGTCGGGCGGGGCAGCAAACGCCTGGCCGAACTGCGGCACGGTGACAAAGTGCAGGTCGTAGGTCCGCTGGGTACGGGGTTTCAGGTTGAAAAAGACACTCCCACCCTGTTGCTGGCCGGTGGCATGGGTATTGTGCCTTTTGTCGGCTATGTGCAGCGGCATCCCGGCCCCAACGCCCTGAGCCTGCTTTTCGGACATCGCGCCCCGCTGGAATATTACCCGTTCGAACACTTTGACGACAAAGTCGAGGCCAGGCACTTTCACGAGGCCGGACCGGAAGATCTGACCCTTTTCCTGAACACCGTTGACGAACGCGTGGCCAGCTATGCCGCACGCAACGGTCTGGTGCTGGCCTGCGGGCCGCTGCCCTTTTTACGCGCCGTGCAGGGGATGTGCCTCAAGCACAAGGCGCGTGCGCAGCTTTCGCTGGAATCGCGCATGGCTTGCGGAGCCGGGGCCTGCCTGGGCTGCGTGGTCAAGCCGCTGCTGGACGAAGCCAGCGGGCGAAACCGCTCGGCACAGGATATCCCCGAACAGATGCACAAGGGTCTGCCCGTGCCTACCTGTACTTGTGGCCCGGTGTTCTGGGCAGACTCCATTGATCTAAAGGATTAGGAAATATTATAATGGATAAAAAACTGGAGCGTTTGCGGATAAACCTGCCCCACGCGGGCGGTAATCTGCAACTCAAAAACCCGGTACTCACGGCTTCCGGCACTTTTGGCTACGGACTGGAATACACCCCTTACGGCAATCTGACTGAACTGGGCGGCATCGTCACCAAGGGCTTGTCGCTGAAGCCCCGGCCGGGCAACCCCATGCCGCGCATTGCGGAAACGTCCTGCGGCATGCTCAATGCCATTGGCTTGCAAAACTGCGGCGTGGAAGAGTTTCTTAAAAACTGCCTGCCCAAGCTCCCGGTGTTGGATTTGCCGGTTATCGCCAACATTTACGCGCACAGCCTGGACGACTTTGCCGAATTGTCCGGCATTTTGGCCGACGCTCCCGGTCTGGCCGGGCTGGAAGTGAATATTTCCTGCCCCAATGTTTCCTGCGGCGGTGTGCTTTTTGGACAAAACCCACGCGAAGCGGCCAGAGTGACCGAAGCCGTTAAAAAGAAGGCCAAAAAACTGCCGGTAATCGTCAAACTCTCGCCCAACGTCACGGATATAACCGAGATAGCCAAGGCCTGCGCCGAGGCCGGGGCGGACATGCTTTCCTGCATCAACACGCTTACCGGTATGGCGGTGGATCTGGTCAAGCGGCGGCCCTTGCTGGCCAATATAACCGGCGGCCTTTCCGGGCCAGCTATCAAGCCGGTGGCCCTGCGCTGCGTCTGGCAGGTGGCGCGGGCAGTGAATATTCCGGTAATCGGCATCGGCGGCATCAGCAGCGCCGAAGACGCGCTGGAATTCATCATGGCCGGTGCCTACGCCGTGCAAATCGGCACCGCCAACTTCCGCCGCCCGGACCGCGCTTTCACCCTGGTACGCGAAATTGCGGATCTGATGGACAAACTGGACATAGAAAACTTGGAGAGCTTCCGGGGCAGTTTGCAGGTTTAGGCGGTGCCTTATTTTTCGTGATGCTGTGCCAGGTACGGCATTGCCACAAGCAGCTTTTTTCGCGCTATATTATTGACGCACCATTAGACATCTTTTAAGGTGCCCAATAAGAGGTGATATTATGCATCAATTATATGCCGAGCAAGCCGTCAGCGTTACAGAACTCAAGCGGCACTATGCACGAGTGCTGGCCGAGGCTGAAAACGGGCCGGTGGTGGTTTTGAACAACAATCGCCCGGAAGCCTATCTGGTACCAAGCGAAGCCTATGAACGCCTCATGGAGCGCCTGGAAGATCTGGAAGACGCCTTGACAGTAATATCCCGGAAAGGCGAGGAGACTATCCCGGTGACGCTTGAGGAGTTGGCCTCTTGGTAGCCTATCAATTACAATTTCTGAAATCGGCTGAGAAAGAATGGCGAAAACTTGCGCCGGATTTGAAAACGCAATTTCGCCGCAAATTGGCTGAACGCCTGCAAAATCCCCGCGTACCCTCCGCCGCCTTATGCGGCATGCCGGACTGCTATAAAATAAAACTTCAGGATGCGGGTTACCGACTGGTTTACCGGGTGGAAAACAACATTGTTTTTGTCACGGTCATCGCTATCGGCAAGCGGGACAAGAACAAAGTATATGAAGCGGCTCAGGGAAGGTTATAGTTAATCCCTCAATGTTCACAGGCCAACGCATGGATATAAATTGAAAAAGTGGCAGGCTATGAATCAGTCATGTGATCAGAACGCGAACTGAGTTTTTGATGGGGCATTTTATCGCTATAGGAAACAGAAAATAATTCATTCACCGTGCAGTCAAGATATTGTGCTATTAAAATCAGGGTATCAAGTCGGCATTGCCCTATTTGTTCACGCCGTGCGCGAATTAAAGTCATTTCCGCCAGCCTCGTATCCTCGACCATGCGCTTGATGGTAACTCCTTTTCTTTCCATAATATCTTTGACATGGCTTTGAATCATGCGGTTTTCCTCATCGCATGACACGGTAGCCTAACGGCATTGATATTTCTGCTCTAACAGATTAGGGTGTGATTATTAATCACCTACTGCGGAGGGATGTATGCGAAAAATGATGCTGATTCTATCAATAGCGATTCCCTGCATTTTATTAGCGGGATGTACTGTACCACCAGTTCCTGTTCAAAGAATAGACTGGGGCGCTATAGGCGGTAGTCGCGCTGATGCCACAATAAAGTTGGCATATGAGTATGACCCGAATCGTCCAGCCACCATACCAAGCGAAATACAAGCCATTGATATTGCTAAAAATCGCTGTATGCGATGGGGATATACAGGAGTTGAAGCATTTGGTAGCAGTATTAATACCTGCATACAACAGAATATGTATGGGCAGTGTTTGCGCCTGCTTGTCTCTAGAGAATACCAATGCATCGGTGATGATAACACCCAATAAGCACAGGTAAAAAAACGAAGTTCCACAAGTCGTTCCAGACTTTGCCGGGCTTCGTTTTAGGCTCTCCCGGCTCTCCCTCAAAGGCGGGGGCAGGAGTAAAAACAGAAGTCCCGCAAAGCTTTTTTGGCCTTGCGGGTAACGCTCTTTTCTGACTAGCCCTGAGTCAGTTTTTTCTTTTCCTGTTCACGCTCCAACTGCTTTATGCTTTTCTCTGGAGTGGGCAAATTTTCAGGCATGGTGCCGCCAAGCTCTTTAATGGTTTGCCTTACCTTTTCCCCTACTTCGTGATGGGTTCGGTTTGCCGCTTCTTTGCCGACAATATTGTCACGCGTCAATTTTTCTTCTGCCTGTGTAGCTCGAAACAGGTTTGCCGCTAACTCCGTGCTTCCCATGTGATCCAGAATTTTCTGGCTTTTCTTGAGGCTCTTTCTGGCATGGATATCTTTTGCGCCCAAGCCTCCATACAACCCTTTATAGCCGTGATCCTGGAATATGGCGTAATCCAAGTTTGTTTCCACCCCCGCTTTCTGCGCGGCGGCGACCAATGTTTTATTGTGCTCCGTTACCTCACGCCGGATGGCAAGGCGGCGTTCATCTTCCGAAAGGGCGGAAATACTAGGCTGTTCCTGTAATTCCTGCTTTCTGGTTTGGATGGCAAAATAGGTTTGACCGTTAGCGATAACCGGCTTAGAAGGGTCTCCATTTTGCACGATCAGGTAGCAGGCATAACGGGAGAGCATATAGTCATTTACGGAACGCTGCCCTCCCTTCCCGATCTCGATCATTTTGTCCAAGTGAACAAAATGATCCTTCGATTTTTGCCCTGAATTCTCGCAGGCTTCGATAGCTTTTTCGATAACTCGTTCAAAAGCCCGCCATGACTGATATTCCAAAATTGCCCCAAACTCACGGGCATACCAAAACTCGTTTCCATCTTCGTCTTGGTGGCGAATACTTTTGAACGTTTGATGATGGTGTTTTTCGATTTCAGTCATGGCATTATACTTCCTGGTTGTGAAAACTCGTCCTACAAACTATTTACGGCAAAACCCACTGAATTTCAAAAACAATTTACAATAGGACAACGGACTAACAAGCTGAAAAAGCAGAAGTCCCGCAAGCCGGTTAAGGCCATGCGGGACTTCGTTTAATTCTTTGGTGGGGCGAATGATGGGGATCGAACCCACGACCCTCAGAGCCACAATCTGATGCTCTACCAATTGAGCTACATCCGCCGTAAGAGAAATGCCTTTACATGCTGATGGCCCTCCGGTCAAGTTTTTTTATGGTAGCGCCTCATTTTGCCATGATGCGATGTCAGCTACTCCCCCTCCGGGTTCAATCGGAGCAGAATTATTCATTTGGAAACAGCCCCCAAACAGGATAAAAGAGGCATGAACATCTTGCATATTTGGGGCTTTACTCACTTCAAAAGCTAAAAAATCAGCAACTATTCGGGATAAACATGGAAAAATTGATCATTCGCGGCGGCCGCCAGCTCAAGGGCAGCATCAAGGTGGGCGGCTCAAAAAACGCGGCCCTGCCCATACTCATAGCCGCCATTCTGCTGGACGGCCCGGTGCGCTTTCGTAACGTACCCAGGTTGCGCGACATCAACACCACCAACAAACTGTTAGCCATCCTTGGTTGCCCGGCGGATTTCACCGCCCATGAAGCGGACATGACTGGTAATGCTGCCGAAGCAGACAAGATTGGCAACGCGGGCCATTCGGACGAGGTCTTGGCCTGCGTAGGTAAACTCACGCCGGAAGCGCCCTATGATCTGGTCAAGACCATGCGCGCCTCCGTGCTGGTGCTGGGGCCGCTGCTGGCCCGCCTTGGTCTCGCCAAAGTGGCCCTGCCCGGCGGTTGCGCCATTGGCGCCCGCCCGGTGGATCTGCACCTCAAGGCCCTGGAACGCATGGGAGCGCAGTTTGAACTGGATTCCGGCTACATCATCGGCCGCTGCAAAAAACTGCACGGCGCGGATATTGATTTTGACTTTCCCACTGTGGGCGGCACGGAAAACCTGCTCATGGCGGCCAGCCTGGCCGATGGCGTTACCACCCTGCGCAACGCGGCCTGCGAGCCAGAAGTAAGCGATTTGGCAAACTTCCTTAATGCCTGCGGCGCACGCATTAGCGGCATTGGCACCGATACCTTGCGCATCGAAGGCGTGAGCGCCCTTAAAGGCACGGGTTACAGCATCATGCCGGACCGCATTGAGGCCGGAACCTTCATGGTGGCCGCAGCCATCACCGGCGGCGACCTGCTGCTGGAAAACTGCCCCACCGAAGCCCTGAGCAAGGTTATCTCCAAGCTGGAAGAAATGGGTGTTGGCTTTGAGCAGCAGGGACGCAACCTGCGCGTCAGCGCGGGCCAGCGCTGCCGCTCCTGTGACGTCAGCACCCGGCCCTATCCCGGCTTCCCTACAGACATGCAGGCCCAGTTGATGGCCCTGATGAGCGTATCCGAAGGCTCCAGCACCGTGGAAGAAAATATTTTTGAAAACCGCTTCATGCACGTGCCGGAGCTGACCCGCATGGGCGCGGATATTCACCTTTCCGGCTCCAAAGCGGTGGTGCGCGGTGTGAAGGGGCTGACCGGAGCGCCGGTTATGGCTTCCGACTTGCGGGCCAGCGCCTCGCTGGTGCTGGCCGGACTTGTGGCCAAAGGTGAAACGCATGTGCAGCGCATTTACCACCTGGATCGCGGTTACGAGCAAATCGAGCACAAACTGGGCGGGGTTGGCGCGGACATTGAACGCGCCCGTGACGAAAGTTAATACTAATCCCTAAATTTTTGCACACAGGGTAGGGCCTGCTTTTGACGTCAGGCAAGGAAGATGAGTTTTTGCCGACGGGAGTGTAGTCTTTTCCTACTCGACCGGAGGCAAAAACGAAATCTGACGCAGCATCACGGCAAAATGAGGCCCTGCCCAAATGGCCCGCGCTCCTGCTTGGCCAGTATTTTTTATTGACCTGGGGCGCGGGCATTTTTGCCTCGCGCTTTTTAGCACCCGGACTTTGCGTTCTGCTCATCACGGTTTTCGCAGCCCTGCAAGCAAGTAACCAAAATCTTCCGTGGGGCGGTTTCAACACAAATGCTGATTATTCAGAAGCAGCCCCAAACAAGTTTTGCCTGCTTCTGTTTCTGTTCCTCTCTTTTGGTCTGGGCTTCGGCTATGCCGTCTGGCGCACGCCAATCAAACCGGAGTTTCCGGCCTGGCTGGAGGCCGCAATCGTGCCGGACGCCGATGGCGAGCGGAGCGAAGCCTATAAAAACGGTCTGCGAATCCGGGCCAGAGTGGACGAGGTAACCGGACGAACCGACCGCCGCCTGCAACTTATTCTCAGCCAAGCACGGGTTTTGGGGCATCCTCAAGCCACTTCAAATTCAGAGCATTCAACTCTGCTTTTACCCGGACGCCTGGCTCTAACCTGGCACCTGCCTATCACGCCGGAAGCTTACAAACCGATGGCACCCGGCATTCCGGTTTTTCACTCCGCAAGCAGGCCAGGCAAAACTAGCCTCGCCCCTCTGCCATATCGCCCGTTGCCCGGACAGGAAATCGATCTGTTGCTGCGCATCCGCCCGGTGCGCGGTCTGAAAAACCCCGGCCTATGGAATCTTGAATCTTATTGGGCGGATCAGGGCGTCTGGCTGCGTGCCTCGGCTGCGGGTATGAACGCGGAAGCGAGTTTTCCCTACAGGGACACCGAGCTCAGTTCGAGCAACGGGGATACCAGGACGCTTTTGCCGGATCAAAACGCGGGAGCAAATTCCCTTCATATCCTGCTGGGCTATGGCCGGGAAAATATACGCCAACGGGTGTTGGCCGCCCTGCCGAGAATTGAGGCAACAGCTACGCAAAACGCTCGCCATGCCGTTTCAGCGTCCGCACTCTTGGCCCCCGGTGCGGAATTCCTGCCCGCCCTGCTTTTTGGCGACCGTTTTTTGCTCGACAGCCCGGATACAGAACTTTTCGCCCGCTCCACACTCATGCACAGTCTGGCCCTTTCCGGCCTGCACCTGGGCTATGCCGCCGCCTTGGGTTATGCCTTGGCTCTACTGCTTTACCGCTGTTTCCCCCAAGTCGGCGTCCGCCTGCCCAGACAAAAATTCGCGGCCTACCTGGCGCTTGTACCGGCCCTGCTTTATCTCTGGCTGGGCGGAGCACCGCCCTCGCTGCTGCGTTCTGCCCTGATGCTGCTTTTTTGCGGCTTGCTCCTGTTTCTGCGCAGGCCAGCCGTGCTGCTGGATAGTCTGTTCTGGGCCGTGGCGATCATTCTGCTGGCCGATCCGCTGGCACTGTTCGATTTACGTCTGCAATTATCCGTTCTGGCCATAGCGGCCATTGCCCTGAGTGCGCCCCTGCTTGCGGCAGCCAACACAAAACTGCGCCAGCGTATTCTTCATGGGAAACAGCCTACTCTGCCGCAAAAACAGCGCCAAGATCAACACCGAAACCCATCAGCCCTAAAACTTGCCATCCTGCGCCGCCCGCTAAGCGCAGTTGCCTCCTGTTGCCTGTTCACCCTTGGCACCAGCTTTGCCATCCAATTGGCCCTCATGCCGCTGCTGGTAAAAAATTTCGGCCTATATGGCCTGGCCTTCCCGCTGAATCTGCTCTGGCTGCCGGTACTGGGGTTGGTAGTGATGCCGCTGGCCTTTTGCGGCCTGACCGCCGCAGCTTTAAATTTTTCCGCCCTGGCTCAGATCTGTTTTCAACTGGCCGCGATCCCCTGCGGCTGGCTCATGGAGTTTTTGCGCTGGCTGGATCAAATCGGCTGCTTACCGGTAAGCCTGCCTACCAGACCGCACTGGGCTTTTATTCTGGGTTTCTGGCTCCTGCTGGCCCTGCTGCCGCAAATAAAAAAAATAATCGAGGGGGTCTGGGGAAAATCATTTCCCCCTGCAGGGCGTAGGGCGGAGCCCCACACAAATCCCACTTTAGTGCTTCTTTGTTTAGCAATCGCGCTCTGCCTGTTCCCGCTGGCCTTGCGCCAGTATGAAACCAGCCGCGAGGCCGTGCGCCTGCGCCTTCTGGATGTTGGTCAGGGGCAGTCCGTATTGCTGGAATGGCCGGGCGGCGGGCGGCTTTTGCTGGACGGCGGCGGGTCCATATCGCCGCGCTTCAACCTCGGCAAGGATGTTGTGGCTGCCACCCTTACCAGCAACCGCCCAGCCCGGCTGGATTATATGCTGCTCAGCCATCCGGATCTGGACCATGCTCAGGGCCTGCTCTTTCCGCTGGAGCATATGGAAATCGGCTATTACGCAGATAACGGCCCACAGCAGCAAGCCCGAACAGATGAATCAGTCTATCCGCGCCTGGACGAATTGCTGCGGCAAAAAGGGCTGGCCACAAACCGCCTCCATGCCGGGCAAACTTTGCATCTGGCCGAGAATCTGCGCCTGGATATCCTGCATCCGCCAGCTGAAACAACGGAACGGGCCAAGTTTGATGGCAATGATGCCTCGCTGGTAGCCCGTCTGGTCTGGCGCGGTGAACCGCTGGCCCTGCTTTGCGGTGATGCGGAACAAAAGGCCCAGCGGTTTATGTTAAAAACACTTGAAGCGCCGGATCATTTACGCGCCCAGGTGCTGCTTTTGCCGCATCACGGGGCAGCCGGGGCCTTTTTATCGGAATTTATAACCGCTGCAAAACCGGAACTGGCTCTGGCCAGTTCCGGCTATGCCAATCGCTGGGGTTTTCCCTCCAAGGTGGCGCGGGACGGTCTGAGCGCCTTGAATGTCCCCTTGCTGCATACCGGCGAATCCGGGCAGATTATCGTGGAGTGGAGTGATGGCGGTAAATCCAGAACAGTCCTGACCACACGTTGATTTACAGTTTGCGTGTAAGCTGGTAATCAAAAAGGCAAAGCCAAACTGATTTAAAGGACATATATCATGCAAATTGCCAACAGGGTGTTGCAGTTGAAACCCTCCGCCACGCTGGCGGTCAACACTCTGGCCCAGGAACTCAGGGCCACCGGACGCGAAGTGATCAGCCTTTCCGTAGGTGAACCTGATTTTGACACCCCGCGCCACATCCGCGATGCCGCCATCGCCGCTGTCAACGCCGGTTTTACCAAATATACCGCCGTGCCGGGCATTCCGGAACTGCGCAAAGCGGCCTCCGATTATTTCAATCTGGCCGGGGCCGGTTCGCTGCCGGAGCATGTGCTCATCTCCAACGGCGGCAAGCAGAGCCTTTACAACCTCTTCCAGTGCGTCCTAAACCCCGGCGATGAAGTGATCATTCCGGCTCCCTACTGGGTAAGCTATCCGCCTATGGTGGAACTGGCCGGAGGCATTGCCGTGATTGCCCATTCCGGCGTGGAAAAGGGCTTCAAGATTACGCCGGGGGATCTGGAACGCCTGCGCACGCCAAAAACCAAAGCCTGCGTCATCAACTCGCCCTCCAACCCCACCGGCGCTATTTACAGTCAGGCGGAACTGGACGCCATTGCCGCCTGGGCGGTGGAAAACAAAATCCTGATCATCTCGGACGAAATTTATGATCGCCTGGTCTATCACCCGTCCACGCACGCCAGCGCCTGCCCCTGGTGGCACAAGCACCCGGAAAATTTTGTAATCGTCAATGGCGTGGCCAAAACTTTTGCCATGACCGGCTGGCGTGTGGGCTATCTGCTGGCCCATCCGGAAATCATCAAGGCCTGCAACAAATTGCAGGGACAAAGCACTTCCAATATTTGCTCCATCGCCCAGGCAGCTGCTCTGGCCGCCCTTACCGGCAGCCTGGACTGCCTGCCGCCCATGCGCGATACTTTTATGCGCAGGCGCGACCTGGTTATGGAAGCCATCGGACGCTGGCCGGGCGTCACCTGCGCCACGCCGGGCGGTGCTTTTTACGTCTTCCCGGACGTGCGCGAACTGTTCACAAGCAGTATGCCAAACTCCACCGCCCTGTGCAAAACTCTGCTGGACAAAGCCGGAGTCGCGCTGGTACCGGGCGAGGCTTTTGGCGACGATAACTGTATCCGCATTTCCTATGCCACGGACGATGCGACTCTGCAGAAGGCGCTGGAAAAAATTGAATCAGCGTTATGGTAGTGCCTCATTTTGTCGTGATGCTGCGTCAGATTTGATTCGGCACATCCTGTGCCTCACCCTACGGGCGCCGTCGCTACGCTTCGGCGTCCAATTCCGCCTTCCTGCGGAATTGTCGTTTTTGCCTGACGACAAAAGCAGGCACTACCAAAAGCGCTCAGAGATAAAGGCGATATAAATAATCGGTAGAAAATTCGGAGGTGGGTATGAGCATGAACAAGCTGCACTGGGGACAAGCATTGCAAGGGCGACTGGGCGACAAACAGGCTCTGTGGGACGGCGTGGCCAGCCAAGCCGGGCAATATGCGCCCCGTCTGGCCAAAGAGCTGGCCGCCGGCACTCTTCCCTTTATCAACATGCCTTACCTTACCGCCCTGAAAACCGAACTGCCCAAGGTCATGGCGAAATTTGGCATCGGCCCTGACGGGGAATTGAAACACCTGCTACTGCTCGGCATTGGGGGTTCGGCCCTAGGGCCGCGCGCCCTGCAAAAAGCCTTTATGCCGCAACAGGATTGGCCCGGTTACGACGCTTCCGGGCCACACCTCTGGATTGCCGACAATGTTGACGCCGCAAGCCTGGACGCCTGGCTGGACAAGCTGCCGCCCAAAGAAACTCTGGTGGTGGTAATCTCCAAATCCGGCGGTACCATCGAAACAATGGCGCAATATTTGCTGGTACGCGAATGGCTGTGCAGGGCCCTGGGTGAGGACTGGACGAAACACGTGCTGGCCATAACCGATGAAAAACAGGGGGCGCTGCGTCAGGAGTGCGACGAAAAAGGACTGGCTTCGCTGCCGGTGCCGGATCATCTGGGCGGGCGCTATTCAGTGCTTTCGGCTGTGGGTATGGTGCCAGCCTATTTTTGCGGTATGGACTGGAAGGCCCTGCTGGCCGGGGCTGCCGCCGTTACCGCGCCGCTAGCCGCAAACCCGCAAAGTCTGGGCAATCACCCGGCCTGGCGGCTGGCCTGCTGGGCCAAAGCCTTGCTGGACGCCAACTACAGCCAGTTGATTTTCTTCAGCTATATCCCGGCCTGGGCCTGTTTCGGCTCCTGGTTCTGCCAGCTCTGGGCGGAAAGTCTGGGCAAGGCCGGGCAAGGCTCCATGCCGCTGCCCGCTGTGGGTGTTACCGACCAGCATTCGCTGCTGCAAATGTTTCTGGACGGCCCCAAAGACAAGGGCTGCCTGTTTCTGGAAAGCGGCGGTCTGCCGCTGGGACGCGCTTTTGGCATGGACGCGGTCAATCCGCTGCCGAAACAATGGGCTTACCTCATGGGACAGCGCTTCGGACACCTGCTGGCTGCCGAAGGTGTTGGCACTCTTGGGGCCATGGCCGCGCAACAAGTGCCGTTGGTGCGCCTGAATATGGAAAAAACCGATGAAGCCGCTGCCGGAAGCCTGATTGCCTTGCTGGAGATGGCTACCGTCTTTACCGGCTGGCTGCTGGGCATCGATCCTCTGGATCAACCGGCGGTGGAATACGGCAAACGCCTGGCCAATGCCCGGCTCGGCGCACCGGGCTATGCCGAAGAACAGGCCGCGCTGGATAAATATTTCGCCCTGCCGGACGAGGAACAGGTTTTTTAATACACTATGCCCATAAACTTAAAAAATGACGGGGCCGCACCATTTGTGCATGTGGCCCGTTATCTGGCCTGGATTTTTTTGCTGCTCATTCTCGGCCTGTCCATTTTCCTTTGCCTGATGCTGGGCAACCGGGGCAGAGAGGTAGTTATTTCCAAGCAATATGAATTCGCGGCCCTGCTCGGCAACAACCTGAATCACCAGATTTACCGCCGCTTCACCCTGCCCACCCTGGTTGGCTTCGGGCGTATTGCCCTGCGCCAGCCAGCCCAGTATGAGCGTCTGGATCAATTGGTGCGTCAGGTCATTCACGGCATGAACGTGCAGGATTTGCGCATTTATGGGGATCAGGGAATCATTGCCTATACCATCAATCAGGAAAACCTGGGGCGTGGCGATCTGGCTTCGCCCGAAGTGCAAAAAGGCATAACCGCTCAGGATACGGTCTTCAACATTGACAGCAAAATATCCATGCTGGGCGCTTTTTTCAGCCTTAATCTGGAGCCGAATACCTTTATTCTGCGCACCACCTGCCCGCTGCGTATTGAGAACCCTTTGAGCGATACTGATGACGAAAGCCCGACCATGGGCGTGCTGGAATTTACCCAGGACATTACAGCCGACATGATCGCTGTGTTGCAGTTTCAGCGCAGCGTAATTGCCATTGTTCTGGCCTCCTGCCTGCTTATTTTCATGATCATGGTTGTTTTTCTGAACCGGGCGGAAAAGGCCCTGGCCGCCAGGGTGCAGGAAAAAGAGCGCCTCTTGCAGCAGTTGCACCAGCACGAAAAACTGGCTGGCATGGGCCGGGTAATAGCCGGTATTGCCCACGAAATACGCAATCCGCTGGGCATTATCTCTTCCAGTTCGCAACTATTGCTTAAACGCGCGAATACCGACAACAGCAGCGCCGTCATTCTTCAGGCCATCTACGACGAAAGCAAACGCCTTTCGCAAACCGTCACGGATTTTCTGGATTACGCCAAACCCAAACAGCCCCGCCAGGAACAGGTCGATATCTGCGCCTTGCTGGGTCAGGCCATAATTTTCATGAAACCGGAATTCGATCGGCATGGCGTAATCCTGGAAAAGACTTATTTTGATGAAAATGGACACCCGGCCGAAAGTCCGCTCTATCTGGTTTGCGGCGACAAGGATTTGTTATATCGCGCTTTTTACAATATCCTGGTCAATGCCGTGCAGGCTGTAGGTGATCAGGCGCAGCCCACTGTGCGCCTGCTGGTGGGAAAAGCCGGAAGCGATGTGGAGATAATAGTGGCCGACAATGGGCCGGGCTTCCCGCAGGAAACCGTGGAGCGTTGCCTGGATCCTTTTTACACTACCAAACCTCTGGGTTCCGGGCTGGGGCTGCCCATTGTCAGCAGCATTATCGCCAGCCACCAGGGCAGCCTTGAACTTGGAAACCAGACAAAGGATCATAAAAACGACGGGTCTGGCTGGCATGATGGGGCTGGCGGACATGAATGGACTGGCGGGGATGATGTGGCTACCGGCACAAACGGCGGGGCGATAATCAAAGTCACCCTGCCTTTGGTACGCGGTACCGCTTAAATTTGCACAACCAAAAGTTGAGTTTAATTGCCCTATGAAAGATCACAAAACACATCTTCTGCTGCTTGATGACGAAAAAAACTACCTGCTGGTGCTGGAAGCTCTGCTTACGGACGCCGGTTATCAGGTCACCACGGTCAACGATCCGGAAATGGCCCTGGCCTTTCTGGACGAATCCGAAGTCGACGTGCTCGTCACCGATATGAAAATGCCAAAGATGACGGGCATGGAAGTGCTGGCGGAAGTGAAAAAAAACTATCCGCACATTCCGGTGCTGGTCATGACAGCTTTCGGCAGCATCGAAAGCGCGGTGGAAGTCATGAAGGTCGGCGCTTTCGACTACATCACCAAGCCCTTCTCCAACGATGAACTGTTGCTCTCGGTTCAGAACGCGGCGGCTCTGGCCCAGGCGCATCTGCGCTACCGCCTGCTTTTTGAAAACATGCAGTCGCGCTTTGGCAGGCACGAGATCATCATCGGCAACAGCAAGGGCATTCAGAGCGTCATGAGCATGGTTGACCGCGCCGCGCCCAGCCGCAGCAACGTGCTGATTACCGGCGAAAGCGGCACCGGCAAAGAACTGGTGGCCCGGTCCATTCATCTTGGCTCACCGCGCAAAAACGGGCCGTTCATCAGCGTCAACTGCATGGCCCTGAACCCCGGTGTGCTGGAAAGCGAACTTTTCGGCCACGAAAAAGGCTCCTTCACCGGCGCGGTGGCCATGCGGCGCGGGCGCTTTGAGCTGGCCGACGGCGGTACTCTGTTTCTGGACGAAGTGGGTGAACTTTCGCCGGATATGCAGGTAAAGCTTTTGCGCGTCCTGCAGGAGCGCAAGCTGGAGCGCGTGGGCGGAACCGAGGAAATTGAGGTGGATATCCGCATTGTGGCGGCCACCAACAAAGACTTGCTTAAAGCGGTAGAAGACAAAACTTTCCGCGAAGACCTCTACTACCGGCTTAACGTGGTACAGATCAACCTGCCCGCCCTGCGTGAGCGCCGCGAGGATATCCCGCTGCTGATCCAGCACTTCGTGGAAAAACTGAGCCGCGATCAGGGGCTGGAGCCAAAAAAATTCACGGTGGCCGCTCTGGATTACCTTACCGGTTACGAATGGCCGGGCAACATCCGCCAACTGGAAAATATTGTGGAGCGCTGTTTGGTAATGGTACGGGGCGAGAGCATAGATCTGGCCGATTTGCCGCCGGAAGTGCGCGACGAGGATATCCAGCTAAAAAGCGCCATTGACCTTTTGCCCACCAAAGTGGATCTGCCCGCCACCCTGGACAAGCTGGAAGCGGCCATGGTGCGCCGGGCTATGGTCAAAGCCGACTTTGTGCAGGTAAAGGCTGCGGATTTGCTGGGCATTTCCAAAAGCCTGATGCAGTACAAGCTGAATAAATACAAAATCGGGCATTAGACCGTTCGCATAAAGGCCCTTTTGCCCTTGACGTGAACAGGCCATAACATGATTAATGAGGATCACATGCAGCAAAGCGCTCTTGAGATAATCAC
>JAITWK010000030.1 GCA_031285295.1 Deltaproteobacteria bacterium
CAGGATTCCAAAAACAGCAGCAGGGTGGCCGCATCGGCGCTGCCGCCGCCCAGTCCGGCCCCGTTCGGTATGCCTTTTTCCAGGTATATTTCCAGATCCGGCACGGCTTCGGCCTGCGCGGCATAAAGCGCGTAAGCTTTTTGCAGGGTGTTGTTAAGCGGATCTAAATAAGGCGCGTTGGAAGTAATGTTTAAAGCAGGAGTAAGCCCATTGCGCCAGTAATGTTTGATACGCAGCGTATCAAAGGGCGGTTCAACCGGCAGCAGGGGCAGCATAAAGGTTTTCAGGCTGTGGTAGCCATTCGGGAGATGGCCCGTGATTTCCAGATACAGGTTGAGTTTGCAGCCGGAGCGCAGGATCCGCTCGTTTTCAGAGTCATGCTTACACACTGTGTTAATCCCGCGCCTTTGCCCGTCTTTCCGGCATGCTGTTAGCCCAGCACTTCCACAGTCAGATTATTGTTGGTGAAAACACAGATGTCCCCGGCAATGAGCATGGCTTCGCGGGTAACGCTTTCCGCGTCCAGATCGCTGTGCTTGAGTAAAGCCCTGGCCGCAGACAGGGCAAAAGCCCCGCCGCTGCCAATGGCGGCTGCGCCGTCATCCGGTTCGATAACGTCGCCGGTACCGGAAAGCAGCAGGGTATTGTTGGCATCGGCCACCAGCAGCATGGCTTCCAGGCGGCGCAGGTATTTGTCCGTGCGCCAGTCCTTGGCCAGTTCAACGGCGGCACGCAGGAGATTGCCCTGATGCTCGTCCAGTTTTTTTTCAAAACGCTCGAAAAGGGTAAAGGCATCGGCAGTGGAACCGGCAAAACCGGCCAGCACTTTTTCCTTGTAAAGGCGGCGCACTTTTCTGGCCTTGTGCTTCATAATGATGCTTTGCCCAAGAGTAACCTGTCCGTCACCGGCCATCGCGGTTTTTCCATCCTTGCGCACAACCAGTATGGTAGTTCCTTTTAAATCCATTTGTTTATCTCCAATCTTATCAATTGGGGCTGCCGCCCCAACCCCCGCCAGGGGGAAATGATTTCCCCCTGACCCCATCAATAATGGGGAAACAGGGGGCTTGATTCCTGGCTTTTAGTTCCAATAAGCGCTGCGCTCGGCATAGGTAAGTTTAAACTTTTCCAGTTCAGCTTTTTCCTGTTCGCTGTGGGCCAGTTTTTGGGCCTGACCGTAAAACTGCGCGGTTTTCTTTACGTTGTTTTCGTACATAAAACTGTAGGCCATGTGCAGGTTGGCCATAAACATCTGGTTGGTCCGGCTCAGGGCCTGGGCATAATATTGATGCACTTCCCAGTCTTCCGGAATGTAGCGCAATATATCCTTGTAGTAGTTCAGGGCCTGAACCTGTTGACCGGAATCCTCAAGCAGGCGGGCATAGTAGAACAGGGCCAGGTAGTCGCGGCTGTTCAGGCGCACAGCCTGGGAAAGCAGCTTTACTGCTTCGTCACGGTTGCCTTTGAGATAATGAAAAATACCGGCTTCGCGGATGATTACGGGATCGCCCGGATTGCCCTCTACCGCCCGCTTGAAGGAGGCGGTCGCTTCCAGCACCTGATTACGGCGGGCCTGCAAGAGGCCAAGTCCCATATAATCCAGGCTGAGCGCGGCTTTATCGCCGCCTTTACGGATTTGTTCGTTGAAATACTGCACACTTGGCTCATAATCGGCATAACGACCGCGTACCAGGGTTTGGATGCGCAGAAATTCCAGGTGTTCACGCTCGTCCAGATTGCTCTTCAGGTCGCGCATCCGCTTTAACCGGGCGTCCACATCCGTAATGCGCTCGGCAATGGCCGGATGGGTGGAAAGGTAGGAAGGAAAATTTGATCCGGTAATCCATTGCGGCCGTTGCAATATTTTGAAGGCTTGCGTCATGCCGATGGGGCGGTAATCTGTTGCGGCAAGGTAATTTAGTCCCACCTGATCCGCCTCGGATTCATCTGCCCGGCTGTAATTGAGCAACGCGGCCTGCCCGGCAGCCATGCTGCCCATGAGGGCGGCGGTTCCGGCCTCACCGCCAAGAAAAGCGCCGGCCAACGCGCCAAGTGTCGAGAGCAGCGTAATAGCCTGCGATTTTTCAATGCGCCCGGCAATATGGCGCTGGGTTACGTGCGCCATTTCGTGGGCCAGCACTCCGGCCACCTGCGCTTCGTCGCTCATGGCGGTAATCAGCCCGGTATGGATGAAGATGTAACCGCCGGGTACGGCAAAGGCGTTAATGGCGTTATGACGAATGATGCTGACCTTGAATTCGAAGGGCTGGGGCGGCATGCCTTTGGTCAGGCGCTGCGCCATGCCCTCAAAATAGGCGATGATTTCCGGATCCTGCACCAGCGGCAAACGTGAGCGGACCAGAATATCAAATTCCTTGCCCATTTTGGCTTCGTCAGCAATGGTGAACTCGCCGAAAAGGGCGGCCTCAGCCCCTTGCGGTTCAAGCAATTCAAGCGGCAACGGCTGAAAAAGCAGACAGAGAAGCAGGAGCAGGGCGGTAAATTTACAGCCGCCTGTACGCCTTTGTCTGTTTTGGCTTACTATCGACTTGATCATAAAGTTCCATGTTCAGGTTAGCGTCATTAAATGGGTACATAGGGACTAAGCCCCTATGCGGGGTCCAGGGGCAGAGCCCCTGGTCGTGGTTAAATCAAGTCCCAGACCACCCCATCCACCGTATCGCGCAATTCAACGCCAAGATCTGCCAGTTGATCGCGCACGGCGTCGGCCTGGACGAAGTCTTTGTTCTTGCGTGCTTCCTGGCGGGCGGCAACCAGTTTTTCAATGGCAGCGAGATCAATATTATTACGTTTGGCCTTGATGGCTCGCAGCTCACTGCGGAATACCGCCGGGGACTGCCCAAACAGGCCAAGCACGGCGTTCCAGCTTTTGAAGCGTTCCAGGGCCAGTTCCAGAACTTCGCGTCCGGCAGAGGATTTACCAAGGTTTTTGTCTTCCAGAACCCGGTTGATCAGGTGAACCAGAGTGTTCACATGCCCCAGGGCGGCAGCCGAGTTCAGATCATCGGCCATGCTTTCGTCCCAGGCAGCGGAAATTTTGCTGATTTCCGCGAGCAGGGCGGCATCCGGCGCGGCATTGTTCCATTTGTCACGCGACAGGTGGTTATGTGCGGCCTCCAGGCACTGATAGATGCGTTGCAGGTTCTTTTCCGCGTCCTCAATGGCTTCGGTGCTGAAATCAATCGGGCTGCGATATTGCCGGGTGAGCAGGAAAAAGCGCAGCACTTCGGGCAGGTAAAACTCCAGAATGTCGCGGATGGTTTTGAAGTTGCCCAGAGATTTGGACATCTTTTCCGAGTTGATCTGCACAAAACCGTTATGCACCCAGTAGCGGCAGAATTCGACATTTTTGGTATCGCCGCAGCCGCATGATTGCCCCGCCTTTGGCTCATGAGAAGCCTCGGTCTGGGCGATTTCGTTTTCATGGTGCGGGAAAATAAGATCCTGACCGCCGCCGTGAATGTCCAGCGGCAGGGGCAAATATTTTTCGCTCATGGCCGAGCATTCGATATGCCAGCCGGGGCGTCCCTTGCCCCAAGGGCTGTCCCAGGCGGGTTCGCCCGGTTTGGCCGCCTTCCAGAGGGCGAAATCCATGGGGTGCTCTTTTTCCTCGCCCGGGGCGACTCTGGCCCCGGCCTGCATGTCTTCCAGCGAACGGCCTGAAAGTTTGCCGTAATCCTTGAAGGATTCCACGCGAAAATACACGTCGCCCGAAGGCGTGGCATAGGCGTGACCGTTTTCAATCAGGCGGGCGTTGAGGTCCAGCATTTCCTGAATGTGTTCGGTGGCCTTGGGCTCGATATCGGCCCGCAACACATTCAGCCTGTCCATGTCTTCGTGAAAGGCCCGGATGTATTTTTCGGAAATTTCGCCGCTGGGCAAGCCTTCCTGATTGGCGCGGTTAATGATTTTATCATCAACGTCGGTAAAGTTGCGCACAAAGGTTACGTCCAGCCCCTGACTGCGCAGATAGCGCACCAGCACGTCAAAGGCCACAGCGGAACGGGCATGGCCGATGTGACAGTAATCATAGGCGGTGATGCCGCAGACGTACATGCCGACCTTGCCCGGCTGAACCGGAATGAATTCTTCCTTTTGACGCTTCAGGGTGTTGTAAAGCTGCATACCTTCTCCACACAAATATTAATAATTGGTTGTAAAATATAAAAGTTTTTTCACGAGGGATTACGAAACGACTTCCAGCAATTCCAGGCGGTGCTGATGGCGTCCGCCTTCAAAGGGAGTGTCGAGAAAGAGCTTGAGCAGCTCTCTGGCCAGAGCAGGCGCGGTAATGCGTTCGCCCAGGCAGATGATGTTGGCGTTGTTGTGCGCCCGTGAGCCGCGAGCGTGAAACTCGTGCGTACACAGGGCGGCGCGTATGCCTTTGTGACGGTTGGCGGCCATGCACATGCCCTGGCCGGAGCCGCAAACAAGTACGCCCCGGCAGCCCTGCTCAAGCACCCCGGCGCAAACCTTGTGAGCCGCTTCCGGATAATCGCTGCGTTCCGGCGTATAAGCGCCGCAATCCTGTACCGTGAAGCCGAGTTCTTTCAGATATTCCGCTAGATTGTTTTTCAGCGCAAAACCGGCATGATCCGAGCCGATATAAATTGTGTTCAGACAAGTTTCAGACATTATAACTCCAAATTCGGTGTTTTTTATAACTTTTCAATTTTAGTATCAGTCGGCAAAAGCAAATTTAGCTGATCCGGGCTGAAAATTTTATCCGGCCGGGTCAGGCTTTTTATTTGCAGGGTAATCGCATAACCGGCCGGATGGCTGGCCTGCACCTTGTACGGGCCGGGCAAGGAAGCGCTTTGCGTGCCTTCCGGATAGGCGAAATCAAAACGCCAGCCATTTTCGATTTGTCCGCCAGCTTCCTGCCAGCTTATCGGCTGCCCCTGGCTATTTATGGTAAACTCGCCACTGCGCGGGCCATGCCGCAGTTCATAGGTATATTCCAGCAGCGAGTTGCCTGCCAGAACTTTGGGCATGGTGGCATCCTGTCCGGGCAGAAAAAAATCCTGATAACGCCCGTTCAGCAGCAGGGCCAAATCGCCAAGGCGCATCGGCAAAGGCAGCCCGATATGCAGCAGGCTTTGCTGTGTTCCTTCGGCAATATGGGCAATGTTGTTCTCAGTATCATAAAGCAAAAAATCGCGTTTATCTTCAACAAGTTTGGCCACGGTCGCGCCCATGAAGCCCTGCACGTCCAGGCGCACCGGATAAACGGAAGTATCGCGCAGGTTGCCCCAGAAATAGGCGGCAAAACGGTAACCTTCTGCCGGTGTTTTGTAGCGGATGCTCAGGACAGCACTGAACGGCGTTGCGGGACTGGCCGCATCACCGGGCAATTTGGCTGACGGGCCTGCTTTTTCCGAAAGTTCAATAAAACGACTCCAGTTTAACTGGGCCTGGCCGAAATCTATATCGGTACGCTGCACGCCCGGCTGACAGGCGGTCAGCAACAGAACGGCAAGAGCCAAAAGGACGGAACGCGTTGGTCTTGTTAACCGGGGCAATGTTTTCATGATTGCCTCTTCAGCAGCCCGTTCAATTTACGGACAATCTCGTCGGGATTTTCCGGTTCGAGTTCCAGGCATTTTTCATAGCCCTTGACCGCCTCGCTCGTTTTGTTCAAAGCAGCGGCGATATCGCCGTAATGTTCCCATATTTCCGCGTCCGTGCCGGATATTTCCAGGCAGCGGCGTATTTCGTCCCAGGCTTTGCCATATTCGCCGCGTTTGTAAAGAACCCAGGCCATGGAATCGATGATGGCGTAATTATCCGGGTCCAGGCGCAAGGCTTTGCTGATCAACTCATAGGCGCGATCAAGGTTTAGTCCGTCATCAGCCAGGTAATAGCCGATATAGTTGAGAATACTGGGGTTGTCGCCGTCAATGAGCAGGGCTTGTTCCATAACAACCAGGGATTCTTCCTTTTTTTTCTGCAATCCCAAAGAAAAGCCGAGATAACTCAGAAATTCGACCTCATCCGGCCACTGACGCAGGGCTTCGCGACTGGCGTTTTCCATTTCCGGGTACATTTGGTCCCCGGCATACAATTCCAGCAGGAAGAACCAATTTTCCTTGTCCTCCGGGAATTCGTCGCGCAGCACTTCAACCGCCACTCTGGCCTGTTCGTAATCTTTTTGCTTGATCAACAACAGGGATTTCAAACGCAGTACTTTCGCGCGGTTTGGCGTGCTCGGCGCGATGTTGTCGAGCCGCTCCAGCGCTTCGGGAATGTTTTTGTCCGAATCGTAAGCCAGCAGGGCCAGATAAAAATTCACATCATCCAGCAGCGAGTAATTGTCTTCAAGCGTGAGCAGTATTTCCCCGGCTTCGTTGTTGCGCTTTTTTTCCATAAAAAGCAGAGCGCATTGCAGCTTGACCTCGGGAATATAGGACGAATTTATAACCAGCCGGGTGGCGGTTTTATACTGTCTGGCCGCAAGCAGGGCGTTGACGCGCAGCAGGAAGATTTGCGGCATGTCGTTACTTTCCAGCGCTTTGCGGTAATATTCGGCCGCGCCGATAAAGTTTTTGCCGCTTTCCGCTTCGGCAGCCAGAGCCAACCAGGCTTCGGTAAAGTTGGGGTGGCGGCGCACAAGCTCTTCAAGCTTGCTCTGGGCCTCGGCCTTGCGCCCGGTGGCCTTGCATATTTCCGCCTCGTAATACATTACGCTGGCGGTGCGCTCGGTGGCGGGCAGGGCCTGTATGGCCGCTTCCGCTTCGTTGTAACGCCCGTCGTTCATAAACAGGCGAATCAGCATCAATCGGAGTTCGCCCAAATCCTTCTGCTTCTGGATTTTGGAAAGTCCGGTCTGATTTTTGCCGTAAAAGGCGCTGAAATCCTGTAACAGGGTAATGGCTTCGTCAACCTGACCGTTGCGGGCCAGAATGTTGGAAAGCATCATATGCAGCGCCATGTCCAGCGGGTAAAGCCGAACGCCGGTACGGGCCGCATCAATGGCCTGCTGGGGCTGATTGCTGAATTCGTAGATGCTGACAGCTTCGCGGAACAAATCTTCGGTGGGGGCCAGATAAAGCAGTTCCTGAATGCTTTGCATGGCCGTTGCCGTATCGCCTTCGGAAAGGGCGTTGTTCAGCAGCAGATAAAGGTAGACGGTGCGGCCTTCCTCGCTTAATCCGTCCGCATTTATTGAATTTTGACTATTTTGGTCTGAAATATTTTCCTGTTCAGTTTGTTCTGCCTGGTCCAGGCCATCGGCCGTCAGCCGGTTCTGTCCGGCGCAGCCGTAAAGAAGCTGGGCGAAGACCAGCAGCAGGCCCAAAGCAAGGCCCGGAACAAACCCTGGAACGAGTTTTGTAAAGTGAAATATTCTCATAAGAACCGGTACTACTGAGGGTTGATCCAATCCTGGGAAAAATCCTTGATATTGCTGAACAGATGGTCGCGGATTTTTTGCAGAAGCCTGGCTTCAATCTGGCGCACGCGCTCACGCGTGATATTATATTTTTCGCCTATTTCACGCAGGGTTACCGGGTCGTCCGTGAGCAGTCTGTGCGAAATAATATACTGTTCTTTATCAGAAAGCGAGGGAATAAGAGTTTGCAATTTTGCCTGCACCATATCCGCAATCTGATTGTTGGCCAGAGTATCTTCAATGCCCGGTCCCAGAGCGGGCAGATAGTCCATGCGGGTAGCGCCGCCGGGCTCATCGGAGTTCATGGGCAGATTCAGCGACATATCGGTGGCGTCCATGCGCTGTTCCATCTCGATAATCTGATCTTCTGTGACATTCAGGCTTTTGGAAAGGGCGGCCGCGTCCGGGTCAAAGCCCTGCGCGATCAGGCGCTGCCTTTCCTTGTTCAGATTATAGAACAGCTTGCGCTGGGCCTGGGTGGTCCCGATTTTGACCATGCGCCAGTTATCCATGATGAATTTCAGGATATAAGCCTTGATCCAGAACGCGGCGTAATAGGAAAATTTTATGCCTTTTTCCGGGTCAAATTTGCTGACCGCGCGTACCAGGCCAACATTGCCCTCCTGAATTAAATCCAGCACGTTTTGCATCCAGCGGCGCTGAAAATCCATAGCGATACGCACCACCAGGCGCAGGTGCGAGGAAACAAGGCGAAAAGCCGCGTCCGGGTCGCCAGTATCGCGCACGCGGCGGGCCAGGGCGGTTTCCTCTTCGGCTTCCAGCAGGGAAAACCTGCTTATTTCGCGCAGATAAAGGTGCAGATTGTCGCGTGTGCCGCTTTTATCGGACAATTTGGGCAAAAGATGCAGACGGTCGCCGCCAGCGGGCAGAGCCTTGAGCTCCGGGTCGTATTCCAGCTGTGGGTAAAGCTCGTCAGTACCGTATTTATCGGTAATGTCGTCGTCCGGATAGGCATCCAGTTCACCGTCAGGTTCAGTTGCTTCGCCTGTCAGGTCATCCGTCAGATCATCGGACAAATCATCAGCCGGATCGTCCGTGAGATTGTCTTGCGGATTATCGGGCAAAGCGTCCGTCACTTCATCCGTCAAATCATCCGCTGTTTCGCCCAGGGGCTTATTTTTATAGCTGTTTTTCCTTTTCATGGATCAGGCTATAGCACAGAATCCCTAATTGCCATAGTCGATGATTCTACGGCAAAATGATTGGAAAGCAGCCTGAAAACATTTGTGCCGTATATTTTTACCCTACTTTTTATTTGTTCTTTTCAAGGGTTTTCAGTATTAGAAGCCATCATCCTTAAATTGATTTTAAGGTGAACGCTGTAAATCAAATAAAAAGGATCAGCGCGATGGCGGACAATCAGGCGGCGGAACTCAAAAAAACTTTGGCTTTGCTGGCTGGCACGGGCGAATGGCAACGCGGCGCCCGGCTGCATTTTGACGGCGGCATGGGGACCATGCTGCAAAGCCGTGGCCTGCCTTCCGGCGTCAGCCCGGAAATTTTCAGCCTGGAGCGGCCGGATGTGCTGCGCTCCATCCATGCCGAATATATTCAGGCCGGAGCCGACGTCATCACCACTAATACTTTTGGCGGCACTGCCTATAAACTACCGTCCGGCCTGGATCCGGTTGATTTTAACCGGCGTATGGCCGAAACGGCGCGTCAGGCGGCCAATGGTTTTGATCGTCCGATTTTTGTGGCCGGTAGTGTAGGCCCAACCGGCAAATTTTTGCAGCCTCTGGGTGAGGTGAGCTTTAAAGAAATGGTGCGCGCCTTTGCCGCGCAGATGCGCGGCCTGGCCATGGGCGGCGTTGACCTGATTTTGATCGAGACCCAGATCGATCTGGCCGAAGCCCGTGCGGCAGTTATCGCGGCGCGTCAGGTTTGCGATTTGCCGCTTGCGGTGTGCATGACCTTTGAAAACGGCGCAACGCTTACCGGATCTTCGCCGGAAGTTTGCGCCGCCACCCTGGCTAACCTGGGCGTGGATATCATCGGCACCAATTGCAGCGCCGGACCGGAGCAAATGCTGGATACAGCCCGGCGCCTGATCGCGGCTTCGCCCGTGCCCGTGCTGTTGCAGCCCAATGCCGGACTGCCTGAACTGGTGGATGGCAAAACCGTTTTCCGCCTTGGGCCTGAACGCTTTGCCGAACTTTGCGCCCCCTTTGCCGAGGCCGGAGCGCAGTGCCTGGGCGGTTGCTGCGGCACCACCCCGGCACATATTGCGGCCTTGGGACGCAAAATTGCCACCATCCCGCCCCGGCTTCCGGCTCAGGCTTTCAAGGCTGCTTCAAGTGCCAAAATTGCCTTAACCAGCCGTTCCAGCCTGTTGCGCATCGGTCAGGGGAGCCCCTTTGCCCTGATTGGCGAACGTATCAATCCCACAGGTAAAAAGCAGCTGGCTCAGGAACTGGTCGCGGGCGATACAGCCACGGCCCTGCGTTTTGCCGCCGAGCAAATTGAAGCCGGAGCCGGGGTTCTGGATGTTAACGTGGGTGCGCCTGGCGTGAACGAAGCTGAAATGCTGCCCGCCCTGGTGGCTGCGCTTTCCTCACGTTATCTCGCGCCGCTGGCGCTGGATTCCGCCAGTCCGGAGGCCATCAGGGCCGCGTTGGAATTTTATCCGGCTTCCCCGCTGGTCAATTCCATTAACGGCGAACCCGGCCGCCTGGAAACTTTGGGACCGTTATGCCGTGATTTTGGTGCGCCTTTTATCTTGCTGCCCCTGGCTGGCAAAAGCCTGCCGGTGTTGGCTGACGAGCGCATAAAAATACTTGAAGCATTACTTGAGGGAATGGAGAAGTTAAATATTCCAAGAAGTCTGGCCATTGTGGATTGCCTGGTTTTGTCTGTTTCCGCCAAATCCGAGGCGGCTTCCGAATGCTTTAAGTTTATCCGGTATTGTTCGGAAACCTTAAAGCTGCCTGTTCTGGCTGGTCTTTCCAATATCTCTTTTGGTTTGCCTGCCCGTGAATTGATCAACTCCACCTTTTTATCCATGGCTGCCGCCTGCGGCCTTAATGCCGCCATTGTCAATCCCGGCAACCAGCGGATTCAGGAAGCAGTGGCTACTTCGCGCCTTTTGCTTGGACAGGATAAGGACGCGGATGCTTTTGTCGCGCGGTATGCGGGCTGGAATTCGCCCGCCGCTAACGCGCCCGGAGCCGCCGTTAATACGGCTGGTGGCGTAACTGGAGCGGCAGAGGCTGCGCCGGGTAATGTGCCTGGAACGCCGAAAACTACGTCCGATAACCTTTTTCCGCTCAGAAACGCGGTGGTTAAAGGCTTGCGTGAGGATATTCTGTTGCTGATCGAGCAGGCTTTGGCAAATGGGGCAGAGCCTTCGGAGTTGGTCAACGGGCAGCTTATTCCCGGTATTACGGAAGTAGGCGAATTATACGAGCGTAAAGAATATTTTCTGCCTCAGCTTCTGCGTTCCGCTGAGACCATGCAACTGGCTTTTACGCGGATTAAGCCCTTGTTGGAACAGGAATCCGGCGGGACTGTTCCAGCCAGACATAAAATAGTCGTTGCCACTGTGGAGGGTGATATTCACGATATCGGCAAGAATATTGTGAATCTGCTGCTTGGGAATCACGGTTTTGAAGTGATTGATCTTGGCAAGGACGTAAGCGCCGAAGCTATCGTCCAGGCGGCGGTGGAGCATCAGGCCGGACTGATCGGACTTTCAGCTCTGATGACCACTACCATGGTTCGGATGCGTGATACTGTTGATCTGCTTAAGGAGCGTAATTTGCATGATATCCGGGTAATGATCGGCGGCGCTGTCGTTACGGAAGCCTTTGCCGCCAGTATCGGAGCGCACGGCTACGCGGCGGACGCCGTGGAAGCTGTGCGTGTGGCGCGGGAGCTTTTAAGTTAAGTTGTTTTATGGTAGGTTTCTATTCTTATGTATGAGGGTGCGGCTATGTTGCTGAAAAAGGCTTTAAAGCGCCGGGCGGTGTGGTGCCTTTCATTTCTGCTGGCTTTGTCCCTGGCCGGGCCAGTTTTGTCTGGAAAAGTTTATGGGGCAACAGGGGCCAATGAATATGGCGGTCCGATTTACCCTTTGCTCTCCATGAACAAGCTGGATCATCTCCTGCAAACTGACGGCAAGGGCAAAGTGGTTATCATCACTTTTTTTGCTTCCTGGTGTCCGCCGTGCCGTAAGGAAATTCCCCAGCTTGTGCATTTGCGCGACAAGGTTTCCGAAGACGACATGCTGATTATCGGGGTGAGCGCCGATGAGAGCCTGCCTGACCTTAACAAATTTCTGGATCGGGTCGAGATTAACTTTCCGGTTTATCTGGGTATGGACGATGTTTTCAAGGAATTTGAAGTTACCGCCATTCCGGTAATGGTGCTCTACAATTCTGACGGCACGGTTTATCAGGTGGTGGAAGGGCTTTTGAACGAGGCCATGTTTAACAGCATGGTTAATCATCTTTTGGGCAAAGCATATGAGTAGCAATTTTGTTCTGCGCAGAGCAGGCGTGGCCGATATCAAAGGAATTCATCAACTGCTGTTGCGGACAGCGGCTGAGGGGCTGTTGCTGCCCCGGCCGCTTGGCGATCTTTACAAGCATGTTCGTGATTTTTATGTAGTTTCACCTGCATTTGATGCTGAATCTGAAAACATGACTGAAGGCGGAACTGGAAAGAGGAGCGAAATACTCGGTTGTTGCGCGCTTTCGATTATTTGGGACGACATTGCCGAAATTCGTTCGCTGGTAATGGAAGATGAACTGCGCGGCCTGGGCTGGGGGGCCAAACTGGTGGACGCCTGTCTTGGGGAGGCCAGAGAACTTGGCCTGGCCAGAGCTTTCACCCTGACCTATCAGGACGGCTTTTTCAGCAAACTTGGCTTCAAAGTGATCAACAAGGATGTGCTGCCCAACAAAATTTGGGCGGACTGCATCCACTGCGCCAAATTTCCGGATTGTGATGAAATAGCCATGTTGCTTGAATTATAAAACCAAATAGCAGTATAGATATGAAAGAAACATTGGGCCGGGCGCTGTTTACCGGCGAAGAAATTCAAAACCGGGTCAAAGAGATTGCCGAGGAAGTAAACCGCCTTTATGCGGGCGAAAGCCTGGTGGTCATTTGCGTGCTCAAGGGCGCGTTTATGTTTTACGCGGACTTGCTAAGGCTGGTGCAGGTAAGGCCGGAGCTGGATTTCGTGCGTATAGCCAGTTATGGCAATAGCTCCTCCTCCAGCCGGGCCATAAGTTTTACCAAGGATATCGAGATTTCCATCGCGGGCAAGCATGTGCTGGTAGTGGAAGATGTGGTGGATTCCGGCCACAGCATGAATTTTTTGCTGAAACAACTGGAAGCGCGCGGAGCCAAAAGTTTGCGCCTCTGCGCCTTGATTGACAAGCGTGAGCGGCGTGAACTGCCGGTAAACGTGGATTTTGCCGGGTTCGAGGTTTCCGGCGGGTTTATTGTCGGCTACGGCATGGATTACGCCGAGCGCTACCGGGAATTGCCCGATATCCGGCTGCTCGAATTAGAGGATTGTGGAGCGTCTAAAAGCTAATTTGCTTTAGAGGATTGATGCATGATTACAACTTGTCCGAATTGTCATACCGAATTTAATATCCCTGACGCCGCCTACCGCCCGGGGCGTAAGGCCCGTTGCGCCGTCTGCTCGCATGTGTTTGTCCTGCCGGAAACGCCGGGAGTGACTGCGCCGTCTGCGCAGCCTGTTCAAATCGAACAGCCCGTTCAGCCGGAACAGGCTATCCAGCCCCCGCAAACCGGCGTGGCTGAACCTGCGGCACAAACGCGGCAACAACCGGGCCTGGCGGCAGCGCCTGAACAGCCGGAAGAAGATGATTTAACTCCTATGGGAGCCGCTTTTGACGACCTTTTGCGTCATGATCCGGAACCGGATCAGGCGGAAGAATCTGATGAGCCGGAGCAGCCGGAACCGGCACAACCCGGCAATCAGGCTGCCGCGCAGTCGGCAAAGCCTGAACAGCCGGACAACCTTGATGTCGAAGCGGCTGTTGACTTTGGCGCTAATTACGCTGCCGCTGCAGAGGCCTCTGCGGTGGGCTGGACTGCTGCGGAAGCTGAAACAGATGGCGAGGCCACGCCAGATCCGGCTGGTCCGAAAAATTTTTCCGATTCCGAGCTGGACGCGGTGCTTAATGCAACCGCTTTTAAATCCGCTTTCAAAGCCGCAGAAGCGGCCTTGAAAAGTGATGATAGCAAAAATGGCGATCGCAATGAGGCCAGGCGTGAGCGCGGCGGACGCCGCGCCGCTGCGGAAGCAAGCGTCGAGCCAGCTGCCGAACCAGCCGGGCGGGGCAAAAAAACCTTCCTGCTGCTGGCTGTTCTGATTTGCCTGGCCGGTGTAGGTTTTGGCGGTTATTACATCTTCCAGTCTTTTTCTTCTTCGGGAACGAGCGGGGACGGAAATACCGAGGCGATCAGCATGGACCCGGCTGCGCTGGAAAAAGTGCGCCATCTGGACGTGCAAAGCAACGGCATCAAATATGACTATATAAGCAACGAGAGACTCGGCAAGATTCTGGTGCTGGAAGGCAAAGTTACCAACAATTACAGCACGCCCAAAGATAATATTGTTGTGGAGGCCAGGCTGCTCAACTCCAAGGGTGTGGTGCTCAAGTCGCAGCGTCAGATTTGCGGTGTGTTGCTTACTCCTTTGCAACTTACCGCTCTGGGACAGCAGGAATTGCTCAAGGCCCTGAACAACCGCATTGAAATAATGGCGAACAATATCAACGTGGTTCCGGGCGCCAGCGTGCCGTACATGGTAGTTTTCATATATCCGCCGGACGATACTGTTGAATTTGAAGTATCAGCCGTGGATGCCAGCGACCCGCCGCCGGTAGAATAAAAAAAATTATGGCCAAACCCCGCGAGATCTATATCTGTTCAGACTGCGGCCATCAGTCGGCGCAATGGAAAGGGCAGTGCGGCGGCTGCGGGGCCTGGAACAGCCTGGAAGCGACCATGCCGCGTCCTGCCGCGAAAGCTGGCTTCTCCGGTTTGCCGGGAGCGCCGGGCGGGCCGCAAAGTTTGTCACGCCTTTCCGAGGCTCCGGATATCATTGCCGATTCCTTCAGTACCGGCATTCAGGCTTTGGACCGGGTACTGGGCAGTGGCCTGGTTCCCGGTGCGGCCATTTTGATTGGCGGCGAACCGGGCATAGGCAAATCCACGCTGCTGCTGCAACTGGCCGGAGCGGTGGCTGCTTCCGGGCGCAAGACGATCTATCTTTCCGGCGAAGAATCTTTGGGGCAGATTAAAGCGCGGGCTGAACGCCTTGGCGTGTTGCACGAAAATTTGCTGGCCCTGGCCAGCAATCAGATAGACGATATTCTGCCGATTATCGAGTCTGCCGGCAAGGCTCACGCAAAAAATGATGCGCCCAAATTGCTGATTGCCGACTCCGTACAGACTTTGTGCTCAAGCAGGGCGGATGGGTTGCCCGGCAACGTCAGCCAGGTGCGTGCCGTGGCCGCCGAACTCATGGAAGCCTGCAAAAGAAACGGCGTTACCCTGATTATTGTCGGGCATGTGACCAAAGAGGGTAATCTGGCCGGTCCCAAGCTGCTGGAGCATATGGTCGATACGGTCATCTCGCTGGAAGGCGACCGGGAGCAGGTTTTTCGCATCATGCGCGTGCTCAAGAATCGCTTTGGCCCCAATCAGGAACTGCTTATCTTTCAGATGCTCGGTCAGGGGCTGGATCTTATTGAGGATCCCTCAACTTATTTCCTTGGCGCACGCGATCCAAAATTATCCGGCGCGGCTGTGGTCATGGCTGTGGACGGGCAGCGCACATTTGCCGTTGAAGTACAGGCTTTGGCTTCGCGCAGCTATCTGAGCATTCCCAGACGCGCGGCTCTGGGGCTTGACGTTAACCGCCTGCATCTTATTTTAGCGGTATTGGAAAAGCGTCTTAAACTTAACTTCGCCCAAACGGATATTTATGTAAAAATCGGCGGCGGTATGCGCTTGCAGGAGCCGGGACTGGATTTGGCACTGGTGGCCAGCATTCTTTCCTCTTTTTATGATCTGGCCCTGCCGGAGCGCGGCGCGTTTTGGGGCGAAGTGGATTTGAACGGGCAGATCCGGCCAGTAGCTTCGCATGCGCTGCGCAAGGATCAGGCTTTGCGCCTGGGATATGCGCCGCTGTTTTATCCGAGAGTGGAAGGCGAGCCGGGCGGCATTCGTGGGTTGAATGAGCTTTTGGAAGCGCTTTTTGCCAATAAAAATAAGCAGAACACATAGAATATGGAAAACAGGAAAACGCAGCCATGAGTGATTATAGCGGCCAGCAGGGGGATACTCTGGTTCTTGAAGACCACCAGACGGAGCGTGAGCTTAAAGAGCCGCGTCGGGTCAGGGTGTTGTTGCTTAATGACGATTATACCTCCATGGAATTTGTGGTGCTGGTGCTGATGGATATTTTTCGCAAGACCAGCCAGGAAGCCACTACAATCATGCTGGCCGTGCATGAAAACGGGCGCGGCGAATGTGGCGTCTATACTCTGGAAATAGCGGAAACCAAAGTCGGCCAGGTACACAGCCGGGCCAGGGAGCATGGTTTTCCGCTGCGTTGTGTTGTAGAAGATATTTAGTGCTATAAGGAATAATTGCCATGCTGGACAAGGATTTGGAGCGAATATTCAGTAAAGCCGTGTCGCTTGTGCACAAAAACCGGCACGAGTATCTTACGCTTGAGCATATAGTGCTTTCCGCCATCCGGGCCGGTTCTGGCCGTGAGTTGATCGAAGCTTGCGGCGGCAACTCCGGCGAGGTGGAAGCCCAACTGCTTTTTTTCCTTAATACCGAGGTCTACGCGCTGCCCGATGGTGTGGAGCATGTGCTGGTACAAACCGCAGCAGTGCAGCGGGTTATGCAGAATGCCGTACAGCATGTGCAAAGTTCCGGACGCAGCAAGATGTGCATTGGCGATGTGCTGGCCGCCGTTATGGAAGAAGAAAGCCACGCTGCCTCCATTCTGGCCCACCAGGGCATTACCCGCCTGGATATCCTGCAGGAAATATCGCTCGGGTTGCCGTACGATGAAGTTCACGGCATTCCTGATGAATCCGGCCAGCCGAGCAGGCGGGACAAAGAGGATAGCGAGGAAGATGCTTCGCAAGGCAAGGCTCTGGCCCGTTTTACCGTTAACCTGACCGAGCTGGCCGCTCAGGGGCGTATCGACCCCCTGATTGGCCGCGTCAAGGAACTGGAACGCGCTATTCAGGTACTGGCACGCCGCCGCAAAAACAATCCGCTGTTTGTGGGCGACCCCGGCGAGGGCAAAACCGCCCTGGCCGAGGGGCTGGCTCTGCGTATCAGCCAGAAGGCAGTGCCGAAAGAATTTCTTGGAGTAACTATTTTCGCCCTGGACATGGGTGCGCTCATGGCCGGAAGCAAATATCGCGGCGATTTTGAAGCCCGGCTCAAGGCCGTGGTCAAGGAACTGGGCAATATTCCCAATTCCATTCTGTTCATTGATGAAATTCATACTATCGTAGGGGCCGGTTCAACCACCGGCGGCTCCCTGGACGCTTCGAATCTGCTCAAGCCGGTGCTGGCCGCAGGCCGTATCCGTTTTATGGGTTCCACCACCCACGAGGAATTCCGCAACCTTTTCGACAAGGATCGCGCCCTGTCGCGCCGTTTTCAAAAAATCGACATTGATGAGCCCAGTCAGGCCGAATGTGTAGAAATACTCAAAGGGCTGCGCAAGCAGTATGAAGATCACCATCAGGTGCGTTATTCGCTGCCAGCGCTTAAAGCCGCCGTTACGTTGTCGGTGCGCCATTTGCAGGATCGCCTGCTGCCGGACAAGGCCATCGACGTCATTGACGAAGCCGGAGCCTGGCGTCGTTTGCGCGGTAACCAGGAAAAGACCGGGCGTGAAAGCGCCAATCCGTCCAAAGAAAAGGCCGGGGCAGTCAAAAACGCGCCGATCAGTGTGGCGGATATTGAAAAAATAGTGGCCCGTATGGCGCGTATTCCCTCTGCCGCAGTAAGTTCTTCGGATCGAGATCGGCTGCGCGAACTGGAAACGGATCTTAAACAGAAGATTTTCGGGCAGGATGTGGCGGTGGAAATACTGGCCCGCTCTGTTTTACGCGCCCGGGCCGGTTTCAAGCGTGATCAGCGTCCGCAGGGGGCTTTTCTTTTCTACGGTCCTACCGGGGTGGGCAAGACCGAACTGGCCAAGCAACTGGCTGCGCTGCTTGGCGTGAATTTTGTGCGTTTTGATATGTCCGAATACATGGAAAAGCATTCGGTAGCGCGACTGATTGGATCGCCTCCGGGTTATGTTGGTTTCGACCAGGGCGGCCTCCTGACCGAAGCCGTGCGTAAAGCGCCGTATTCTGTAGTGTTGCTGGACGAAATGGAAAAGGCCCATCCGGACGTGAGCGGCATTATGCTGCAAGTCATGGATTACGCCACCCTTACGGACAACACTGGCCGTAAAACCGACTTCCGCAACGTGATTTTGATCATGACCTCCAATGCCGGAGCCTTTGAAATGACCAGCCGCGACATCGGCTTCGGGCTTGTTGGCGACAAATCCGGCGATAAGCTGGGTGGCTCTGGCTTGTCCGGCGGCAAGTCGGGCGGCTTTGGTATGACCAGCTCGGCGGACAAGGGCCGCAAAGCGGTGGAAAAGCTGTTCTCGCCGGAATTTCGCAACCGGCTGGATGCCATGATTCCCTTTGCCAATCTTTCGCCGGAAGCAATGGGCGACATTGTAGATAAATTTACGGCTGAACTGGCTGACAGTCTGAAAGAGCGCCGTGTAATCCTCAATCTGACCCCGGCGGCCCGCTCCTGGCTGGCTCGTCAGGGTTATGACCGCGAATTTGGAGCCAGACCCCTGACCAGACTGCTGCGTGAAAAAGTTGAAGACGAATTGGCCAGGGAAATCCTTTTCGGCAAACTGGCCCAGGGCGGAACTGTAACTATCGACGCGTCAGCGGGCTCGACTATTGACGCGTCAGCGGGCTCAACTATTGACGCCGCCAATGCCGGGCTGATCTTTCACTACAGCGCCGACTGATGCCGGTTTATCAGCTTTCCGGGCATGATTTGACTTTCCCTCCGGCGCGGCTGGCCGAGCCGGACGGGCTGCTGGCTGTTGGCGGCGATTTATCCCTGCCGCGCCTGCTGGCTGCATACAGCCAGGGGATTTTTCCCTGGTACGCGGAAGGGCTGCCCATTTTATGGTATTCCACGCATCCGCGTTGCGTTCTGTTTCCGGAAAAACTGCATGTGCCGCGTTCGCTGGCCAGGCTGTTGCGGCAGGGAAAATTTATCTTTTCCGTCAATCAGTCTTTTGCAACGGTTATCAGGCAATGCGCCGCTACGCCGCGCCCCGGTCAGCCCGGAACCTGGATTCTGCCGGAAATGATTCAGGCTTACTGTGAGTTGCACGAGGCCGGTTACGCCCATTCCGTAGAAGTATGGCAAGGGGAAAACCTGGTTGGCGGTTTGTACGGCGTGGCTTTGGGCCGGGTCTTTTTTGGCGAATCCATGTTTTATGCCGTGCCGGACGCCTCCAAGGCGGCTGTG
>JAITWK010000032.1 GCA_031285295.1 Deltaproteobacteria bacterium
AAAAGAGTACACTTCCTTCATAAAAGGCTCATCTTCCTTGCCAGAGAACAAAAATTCATCTCATGTAAACACTATCTCGGGAAGGGATAATTAGAAAATATTATGGGGAGCATAAAGAACAAATGGATACGGCACAAATAATCAATGCGGATTCGCTGGACAACCTCGCGCCGTGCAAGCTTTCGACCCGCAAGGTGGACTTTTTTTACGGGCGCAACCAGGCTTTGTTCGATGTGAGTCTGGATTTCCCGGCAAACCGGGTTACTGCCCTGATTGGTCCTTCAGGTTGCGGCAAAAGCACTTTTTTGCGCTGCCTCAACCGCATGAACGACTTGGTACCCGGTGCCAGGGTGGAGGGCAGCATCCTGCTGGACGGGGACGACATCAACGCTCCCGGCACTGATGTGGTGGCCCTGCGCCGCCGGGTAGGCATGGTTTTTCAAAAACCCAACCCCTTTCCCAAAAGCATTTTTGAAAACGTGGCTTATGGCCTGCGCGTAAATGGCATGAGCAGAGCTTCGGCCATTGCCGACAAGGTGGAGGAAACCCTGCGCCGCGCCGCTATTTTTGATGAGGTCAAGGATCGGCTGCATGTTTCCGCTTTGGCTCTTTCCGGCGGACAGCAGCAGCGCGTGTGCATCGCCCGCGCCCTGGCCGTGGACCCGGAAATCCTGCTCATGGACGAACCGGCCAGCGCCCTGGACCCCATTGCCACGCAAAAGATTGAAGAAAGCATCCATGAGCTGAAAAGCCACGTCACAATTATCATCGTCACGCACAACATGCAGCAGGCTGCCCGCGTTTCTGACCGCACGGCCTTCTTTTATATGGGACGCCTCATAGAACATGACGATACGGAAATAATTTTTACCCGGCCCGCTTTGAAGCAGACCGAAGATTACATCACCGGAAGGTTCGGTTAATTATGAAAGAAACTCAAATAGAGCAAATGCTGGCCCAGTTGCGCGTCAAATTGCTGATCATGTGCGCGGAGACGGATCTGGCCCTGGACGCGGCCTGTGAAAGCCTGCGCCTGGGCGACAAAGACAAGGCCATGTCCGTGGTGGTTGGCGATACAGCCATCAATAATCTGGAAAATGAAATAGACGAGCTGGCTTTGTCCATTCTGGCCCGCACGCAGCCGGTGGCCCAGGATTTGCGCTTTGTGGTGGCTGCCTTGCGCATGGTGATCGAACTGGAGCGCATTGGCGACGAAGCGGCGAATATTGCCGAATATTGCTTGCATCTGGACGGGCAGTTTCCGGATCCGATTCGGGTGGCGCTTTTACCCGTGCTGCTGACCGCGCTGGAATTGTACCGTTCGGCAGTGGATATTTTCAGTTCTTCCGATTCAGACCGGGCGCTGGCCCTGTGCCGCAGCGGCGACCGGGCCTCCCGGTTGGAACTAAATTCCCTGCACGGAATAATGGATTACCTTAACACAGATAGCCATAACGTTGGGGATCGTCCGGCCCGGGCTGCCATGAACGGCATTCTGGCCCTGCACGCCCTGCACCGCATTTGCCGCCGCGCTGTCAACATTGGCGAGCATGTTTATTTTATAGCCAAGGGATTGAATATCAAGCATTCTTTGAATGCCGGGTAGTGCCTCATTTTGCCGTGATACTGCGTCAGGCGAGTTTTCGGCTCCGGTCGAGTACGTAAAGAGTACACTTCCGTCGCCGAAAACTCGCCTTTCTTGTCTGACGACAAAAGCAGGCACTACTTATAACGCTGTTGGTTGCAGCTATTTGGACAAAAGCACTATTTGGAGGCGGCTTTCTTTTTGGCGATAGCCATCAGCCCGCCCAGCGCGATGGAAAGATAGGCCGCAGCCAACACCCGGAATTCCGGCGGCAGCAAGAAGACCAGGGTATGAGCCGGAATCCAGAAACGGGGGATGGTTTTGAAAACCACGAACTTGATGAAGCTGATCCAGTCCACGGCTTCCACACAGGCATGTACCCCGCCGCCCAGCCTGTCCACTTTGCGGTCAATATAGGTATCGGTGATGCGGTGGGTAGCCATCATGATCGGGCCGAAGCTCACGTTCATGGTAAGGCTGATGAAAAACGCGGTCAAAAGAGCGCCAATAAAGCCGGCAGCCGCTGGCAGATAGCCGGTACTCATGCAATAGAGCACGCCGCCGCTGTAAATGCCGAAGGACAGGGAAATGACCATGCCAAAAATGCCCCAGGTGAGAGCTTTGGCAACCACTCCCTTGGGCCGCAGCCAGTCGCCGCTGGTGATTCTGATGGCCAGAAGCTCACCCATGATGGCCAGTACGGCAAACTTCAGAAAGCTCATTGGGTAGGAATAGTTGACGGTAAGCTGCACAAAGGCTTCGCGTGTGTCCGGAATTACCAGCGCCAGGCTGATGATGGCCAGGACAGAACCCCAGATAATATCGCCTTTTTTCATGAAAAACCTCGAACTTTTCAATTTAGGTGGACATTTTTTTTACTTTGTAACCTGTTTTTTTTTGAAACGCCAGACAGAGTTCATACGAGTGTTTGAAATAGACAACAAAAGCAGACGTGATCACGGATGATAAGGGCGGAACGGGTTGACGGCAAATTTTGACCGGTATAAGTATTCAATTTTTCTCAAGGAATAAATCTGAGGCGGTTAAAATTTTGACAGCTGTAGCAGTATCTATGCAAAACGCCACCGAGGCGGTGGTGATAGCCGCTTTTGGCACCAGTGTGGAGCGGGCCAAGGTTTCTTACTCCAATGTAGAGGCGAAGGTACGCGCGGTTTTGCCGGGCCGTCCAATACTCTGGGCCTGGACCGCGCATTCGCTGTTGCCCCGCGCTGCTTCCGCAGATCCGGTCTATACGGTGCAGGAGGCTCTGGCCAAGGCCGGACGAGCCGGGGTGAAAAAAGTTTATCTGCTTTCTCTGCATGTGATTCCGGGTCTGGAGTATGCCAATCTCGAACAGGCCGCCGCCGCTTTCGCTGGTCTGCCCAAGGAATTGGAAGTGGTGCTGTTGAGCCGTCCGCTGCTGCACGATACCGCAAGCCTTGCGAAAATGGCCGAAATATTGCTGCAAGGCCTGCCCGGCGAACGTAGGTCAGATGAAGCCGCGCTGTTTGTCGGTCACGGCACGCATCATCCGGCCGGGGTGTATTATCCGGCCTTGCAATATTATTTGAGCCGCCGTGACGCTGGTGCTTTGGTAGGAGTTGTGGAAGGAGGCGAAGGCAGCCCGGATTTGGAATCCGTCATACACGTCCTGCGCGAAAAAGAGATAAAAACGGTCTGGCTGGTTCCGTTAATGGTAGTGGCCGGAGATCACGCCATGAATGATCTTTTCGGGGTTGACCCGGATAGCTGGCAGGAACGCCTTAAGGCGCAGGGTTTTGCGGTTAAGCCCGTACAGCGCGGCTTGGGCGAAAATCCCGCCATCGTTGATCTGTGGGCGGAGCGTTTACAGGAACTCAGCGCGAAAAATCATCCCGCGTAAGCGCTGGCTGGCCTAAAAAACGCGGATTAGGTCAAACTTCTTATTGTTAAAGAACCGTCAACCCGCCCTCGCGCAGTAAATCCTTCAACTTTTCCAAATGCCTGCCTTGGGGTGCGGCGTGCGGCGGTGGAACCGGCAAACCCAGGCGGGTGTATTTTCCCACTCCCAAATTGTGATAGGGCATAAATTCCACACCGCGCAGAGCTTGTGCGCCCTGCAAAAAGGCGCACAAGGCCCGGATATTCGCTTCATCGTCGTTCACCCCGGCCACCAGCGGCACCCGTACCGTCACGTTGTCGTGCCGCTCCAGCAGACGGCTGATATTACGCAGGATTACCGTGTTCGGCTTGCCGGTAAGCTCTTTGTGCCGGGCAGAATTCATGTGTTTGATATCCACAAAAACTTCTTCCAGCAGGTTGAAGATGGGCGCGGCTTTTTCCCAGGGGGCGTAAGCGCCGGTTTCAATGGCCCGGTGAAAACCGGCCTCACCGCAGGCTTCCAGGGCGGCGTGTAAAAAAACTGGCTGGGCCAGCGGTTCGCCGCCGGAAAAAGTTACCCCGCCGCCGGATTCGCGGTAAAAAATGGCGTCCCGGCGCAATTTGGCAATAAGTTCATCTACGGTCAGGCTAAAGCCAAAACCGGCTTCCGGGCGGGCCGACCAGCTTTCCGGGTTGGCGCACCACTGGCAGCGCAAAGGGCAGCCCTTCATGAATACAGTGCTGCGAATTCCCTCGCCGTCGTGCAAAGACCAGCGCTGAATCTGAAAAATAACGCCAGAGGGAGGGCTCGTTTCCAGCAAAGTAATCAATCCTTCCTGCACTTCATTCTACAGTTCTTCATAAGCCGTGCGCTCGATAATAGCTTCCTGCACCTCGCGCGAAAGGTTTACAAACTGTGTGCTGTAGCCAGCCACGCGCACCAGCAGATCCCGGTATTCTTCCGGACTCTTTTGAGCCTTGCGTAAAGTCTCTGTGGAAACCACGTTAAACTGCACATGGAAGGCCCCCAGGGCAAAGTAGGCGCGGATAAGCGAGCCGAGCTTGCGCCGGTTTTTTTTGTCTTTCATCAGTTCTGGCGAAAGTTTGATGTTCATCAGGGTGCCGCCGGTGTGGATGTCGTGGTTGATCTTGGCTACCGAGCGCATGGCGGCAGTAGGGCTGGTCAGGTCGGTACCGGCATGGGGGGAGACGCCTTCGGTCAGGGGGGAGCCTGCGTAACGGCCATCCGGGGTTGCGCCCACAATGCTGCCAGCCGGGATGTAATTGGAAATGCCCATGAAGGCGGAGTTGAATTTGGAGCCGAAAATGTCGGTATAAGCCACGGTCTCCTGATGGTAGAAATCGGAAATTTCCACGGCCAGGCGGTCAACGTAATCATCGTCATTGCCGTATTTCGGCACGGTCAGAGCATCACGCCGCAAGTCTTCAAAGCCCTTCCAGTTCTTTTCCAGAGCCTGACAGATCTGCGCCATGTTGTACTTTTTATCTTCAAATACCAGCTTGCGGATGACGGCCAGGGAGTTGGCCGTGTCGGCCACGCCTATGCCGGTCAGCACCGGGCCGAGATTGTATTTGGCCCCGCCACGCGCCAGATCCCTGCCCTTTTCCATGCAGCCTTCCACCAACAGGGAAAGATAGGGTCGGGGCACGATTTCGGCGTGGATACGCTGGGCGGTGATCGAGCCGATTACCGAATGCTTGAGCAGGTAGGCCAGTTGTTTAAAAAAGGCCTGCTTGACCTCGTCAAAGTTTACAAACTGCGTGGCCGGTTTTTCCGGTAACGCGCCAATTTGCGGATTCAGGCGGCTTTTGCCTTCGTTCAGGGCGAATTCCAGGGCTGAGGCCAGGTTGACGCTCACGGCTGAAGTCCACTCGCCGATTTTGCGAAAGTGCGGCACCACGCAACCGCAATTGCTCCAGTCGCGGGCGTCTTCCGGGGTAAGCCCCGCAGCCAGAAGCATTTCCGAACCCAATCGGTCGTTATGTACGGCCGGGAAGCCGCCGCCTTCGCCAATCAAATCGCACACGGCGTCCATGAATTCGTTCGGCGTATCCGGGTGAATACGCACGGAAAGGCCGGGCTGGTGCGTTTTTACATGGCTGGAAGCGGTAAGGCACATATAGGATACGGCGTTTACGGCATCGCGCCCATCGCGCGTGCGGCCGCCCACGGTCAGGTTCTGGAAGGCGTTGTAACCGGCAAAAAATCTGGCCGTGTTCGCAGAGATTACCCACACCCATTCCGAAAGCTTGATCCAGAGCGCGTCAACCAGTTCCTGGGCTTGTTCCGGGGTAATGCGTCCTGCGGCCAGGTCGGCTTCATAATAGGGGTACATGTATTGGTCAAAGCGCCCCAGGTTCAGGGCCAGGGAGTTTTCCGAAATAATGGAGCCCATCTGGGTGAACCAGACCGCCTGTATCGCTTCGTGAAAGGTTTTTGGCGGATTGGCCGGTACGTTGCGGCAAACCTCGGCTACATCTTTAATGCCGAGTTTTTCGGCCTGTTCGGCGTAACGCGCGGCCAGACTGATGATTCCTTCGCAGGCGATGATTTCGGCCTGGTAAAACTCCATTTGTTCCTGAATTTCCGGCGTGGTCGGATCCAGGGCGGCGAGTTTTTCTTCCGCTTCTTTTTTCAGACCGGCAAAACCTTTTTTAAAGACCAGATCCGGATAGTCGGCGGTAATTTCGCCAACCGCGTTGCGCCACTTGGAGTCGTTATCAATGATTCCGGTATCAACCAGGATTTTCGCGGTTTCCGGGTTAAGCCGGGCCAAAAAGGTTTCTTCCAGCGATTGTCCTTTCCAGTACGGGAAAATGTCCTTACGCAGAAGATTTTTGGCGGCATCGTCAATGTTGTAGGGATCCTGGCTGCGCTTGGCGAACTCGTCCATTTCCTGATCCACCCAGGTCCAGGAATATTCCGGGCAAACCACTCCGGATTTCAAGTGTTCGCCAATGGCCCCGACAATTATCTCATTATCAAAGATGCTGATCGGGCCTTGCTGGCAAACAGCGCGGAAGGCTTTGGCCCGGCGGATTATGGTCGATTCGCCTTCACTCGCCTGATGCGAGAGGGTGAACAGTCGGGCCCGCTCCACGCTGATGGTGGGCTTGGCCTCGACGTAAAGATCCTTGAATTTTTTGATTCTGGCGGTCATCGGATGGGTAACGGCACTCATGGAACGCTCCTCCAAATTATTCGCTGGCTGGGCAGTAATCAGCCAAAGTATCTTTAATTCAGCTTAAAAAATCGCTGATTCGGTCAAAAACCTTGCGGAACTGGGTGTCCACCTCTACGGCCAGATTGCCTGCTTCGCCTTCTTTGGCCGCTGTGGTCCCGCCGGAACCGCTCAGGGCCGGGAACGGGTCCTCATGCCGGTAGGGGTAGGGGAAGTCCAGCACCTCCACCCGTGTCGGGATATCCATACGGCTGCCCTGCAAGGTGTTTATCACTTCATAGGGCGGCACCACCTCGTCCTGGGCCAGAGCGATGGCGTAAAAGCGGTCGCTCATGGCGCGGATTTTTTCCTCCCGGTAGGGCAGCTGCGCACGGTAATTGAGCAGGCTGCGGAAGTTGGTCCCCTCCTCATAAGAACCGCCCAGCAACTTGCCCAGTTGCGGATTGTTCTTCATGTGGCTTTCCAGATGCTCAACCAGATAGGAATACAGGGTGACGTTGGCCTCGCTGTCCAGAATGAATTTAGAAACCGGCGAAAGCCGGTTAAAGACCGGGCCGCCGCAGAAGGAAGCATAGCGCGACCTGGAGAACCAGCCATTTTTATTGGTCATCATAATGATTTCACCAAGAAAAGTGCCGATGGAGTACGAGAAAAAGTCAATACCCGCCTCGGCTTCAATGGCCGGGTGCAAGCCTTTTTTGATGCTCTCCACCAAATCGATCACGTCGTGGTATGATTCCACGCCGGACCAGATAAAACGGTCCGGCTTGTTGTGCAGGCGCGAACTGATGGCCACGTTGGAAAGCGTGGAATGGATTATGTCCGGGTAACGCTGTTTTCTCGTCTTGCTGAGCCGGTGCATCGGCCGCATGGCGCTCCAGAGAGCCGGGGCGCGGTTCATGTGGAAGGCTATGGGGAACAGAAGGGCGCTTTTGCCGGTTTTAGCCACAATATGCGCGGCCCAGGGCAGGTATTTATCCCAGTACTTCTCGTTGAAGCCGTGGAAAAAGATCACGATATCCCGCGCCTTGCGCTGTCCGGCGGGCATGATCAGGTGGTAGCGGAAGTTCAGGTTTTCAGCGATATCGGCATCCGCCAGCTCAAGCTGTCGGGCCGCGCTGTCCGGGTCGTCTTCGCCGGTGAGGGCGGGCTTGGTACTGCCTTCTGGCCTGAGCATGGCACTGCCGTCTTGTTCAAGCATGACACTGCCATCTGGTCCGGGTGTTTCAAAGCGGATGCGCGAGGTGAAATCAAAGTTGCGCAGCACCAGGCCGCCGGTTCCGCCTTTGCCGTTTGTCTCTTCCATATAAACCGGCAATTCCACCAGATCATCCTGGTAATTGACCCTGCTTTTGAGCAGGTTGAATAAATCAAAATAGAGCATGTAGGCCACCGTCCTTTAAAAACTCACCAAATATTACGTAGGAGATATACGCTGCTAAAACCCCCTAAGCATGGGCTAATGTTTCGGCTGCCCACTGATTCAGGGACTTTCCACTGGATTCCGCCTTTATGGCTATACTGGCATGAAGTTCCGGTGAGATGCGGAGCATGACCTTGCCGGAATACGGACGTTGCGGGGCTTTTCCGATTTTGGCGCATGTTTCCAGATAATCCTCAACGGCTTCTTCAAAGGCGGAGCGAAGTTCGCTCACACTCTCGCCCTCGTAACTTATGATGTCGGAGATGCCGAGGAGTCGCCCGAACAGGCAACCATCTTCCTCGCTGTACTCTACCGTACCCAGGTAGTTATTATACTTCATGGTATTTTTCATGACTTTATCCCCATGCTCTCAAAAAATTCTCGTGCCAATTCTATTTGATAAGCTCGCGCTGTTTTTGGCTTGTGGGGCCGATGAAAGCGAATAACTTTGCCGTTCAAAACAAATTTAACCCGCGAACCGTCGCCTTCAATAATTTCCGCCCCAAGAGCGGTGAACAGCGTTTCCAGATCTTTCCAGTCCAAATCCTTAATCGTAGGAAGCGCGTACACAGTTTGAAGGGTTTTCAGATGTTTGCTGTTCATACGGTGATGATAGCGTAAAATGATAGCAAGTCAAGGCATGGCCGATATCGTTTAAAATTTATTTTCAGCGTGTTCGGAGGTGTTTTTTTGCTATTTGAGCGAACTGGACAAAATGGGCGGATTTACAATATAAACTATTTTATAGCATATGTAGTATTTTATTGTTTCTGAATAGACTGGCAAACAAATAATTATAGGTACTATAAATCAATGGGGGGACATAATGCGACTTCTATCTGATGGTAATAAGCTTAGTAGACTTCTTGTTCGCCTGTCCAATAAGCATGACAATATTGCTTTTGCATCAGCATGGGCTAGTTCTGGTACAAATTTTTTAGAGGCAATTGATGAAAATAAATCTAAGATTAAATATGGAGCAATTGGAACACATTTTTATCAAACGCATCCAGATGTATTGGATATGTTTATTGGGTTTAAAAATGTTCATTTTGTTCTTCAGCCATCAGGAGTATTTCACCCAAAGATGTATTATTTTTGGACTAAAACTAATTGGGATTTAGTTATCGGCAGTGCTAATATGACTAAAGCAGCATACAGTGTAAATAAAGAATTATCAATGTATATTTCGTCATCTGATGCAGTTGAGTATATAAAATTAGGCAGGGAAATTAAAAATTCTATAAGGGATATGTATTTATCTGGCTCAATTATGAATATTCAGTGTGCTGAAAAATATCGCAATATGTATAATATACAAAAAACAAGGAGAAATAAGCTTTCTGGTGATTATGCTTCAAATAAGAAGAGTAAATCACCTATTGAATCTGAAATTATGTCGATGGAATGGGATGATTATTTTGCTCGCATTGCTGATGATAAAATTCATACTATGGATGTTAGATGCTTTATGCTTGAACGATCAAATATTGAGTTTAGAAGACATAACTTTTCATCAATGAGTATTGAATGGCGTCGAGCGATTGCTGGATTGAGTGAAGATTTTTTAGAACACAATTGGGGATGTTTCGGTGGAATGAGTGGTTCTGGAAAATTTCAAAATCGTATCAACAATAATGATATTTACTTATCAAATGCTCTTGATTTAATAAATATGAATGGAGCAATAACATATCAAGACTATTTGGCATACGTTAAAGAATTTAAAAAAGCTTTTGAAGATGGAAGGCATGGCGTTGCCATTGCTAGTAGACTGCTTGCACTCAAGCGTCCTGATTATTTTATGTGTCTAGATTCAAAAAATATGAAGGGATTATGTAATGAATTAAAAATAAATCAGATAAAACCAAGCGATTATGAACGATATTGGACAGATCTGATTTCAAGAATACTTGATTCCGTGTGGTGGAATGCTCCAGAGCCAACAGTTGAAATTGAAGCACGGGTATGGCGCGGGCGCACGGCTATGCTGGATGCTATTTGTTATGATCCGAATGCGTAGTGTCATTTTCATATCCAATCACAGTTGTATAATCAACATCTCCCAGCCCAGCAATTTAAAAGCTGATTTTTGAATGAGGCTGCCGGAATACCGGGTAATAATACCCCACTATTCTGTAGCTTGAGATCTAAAAATGGAATCTGGCGCGTTATCCAGCTTAAGTATTAAATTTTTTTGCGCAAAGCGTGGCGCGCAGTAAAATTGCGTGATAGGTGGATAAATTGCGCGAAATTCCGGGGCACTGTATTGATAAAGTTTGCTTGAACAGGTAAGGGAAACAGATTATGTCGCAACGCCGAGTTCTGTTCATAGCGCCAGCCCAGTCCGTGACCCGCATCTTTCCGGAATTGCGGGACGCCGGATTCGAAGTCGGTATTGCCGAAAATCTTAAAGGCGCGTCTTCTTTCATCCGCAAAACGCCGCCTGCCGCCATTTTTTCGCGCCCCTTTCTGCCCGGCTACCGCGTAGAGGATTTGCTCAGCGTGGGGCAGGAGGATCCGGCTTTTCCGCCGGTGTTTGTTTTTTCCGACAAGGGCAGTGCGGAAGAAGCCAGACGCTATATGGAGGGCGGGGCCAGAGATTACTGGCTTGAGCCGCTCAGTTCCGAAAAAATTATCGCCCTGTTGCCGCAAAAAAAAGACCCGGCCCCCGCGCCAGCTTCCAGCACCCTGGGCGGACGCAGTCCCAGTTATGCCGAACCCAAAATTATCGGCACCAATCCAAGTTTGCAGCGCGTCCTGGCCCTGGCCAGGCAGGTGGCCAGATCCAAAGCTACAGTGCTTATTTCCGGCGAATCCGGCACGGGCAAGGAAATGTTCGCCCGTTTTCTGCATGGCAGCAGCGATCGGGCCGCTGGCCCCTTTGTGGCGGTAAACTGCGCCGCCCTGCCGGAGCATTTGCTGGAAAGTGAACTTTTCGGCCATGAAAAAGGTTCTTTTACCGGCGCTATCGCACGCAAACCGGGCAAATTCGAGCTGGCCAGCGGCGGCACCATTTTGTTGGACGAAATATCCGAAATGGAACTTTCCCTGCAAGCCAAGCTATTGCGTGCCTTGCAGGAAGGGCAGATTGACCGGGTGGGCGGCAGTGAGCCGGTCAACGTGGATGTACGCGTTTTGGCCACCACCAACCGCAATCTTGAGGATTGGGTCAAGCAGGGCAAGTTTCGGCAGGATTTGTTCTTCCGCCTGAATGTCATTCCCCTGCGCCTTCCCTCGTTGAAAGAACGCGGCGACGACGCGCTGATCCTGGCCGATTTTTTTATTCGCATGTACGTTTCCGAATACCAATTGCAGCCGACCCGGCTTTCCGAGGCCGCTGTAAAGTGGCTGTTGGAATATGACTGGCCGGGCAACGTGCGCGAGTTGCAAAACCTCATGGAACGCGCGGTGCTGCTTTGCGGCGGCAACCCTATTGAACCGGCGCATTTTCTGCTGGATCCGGATAGCTGGCCGCTGTTTCTTGATGCGGACCAGGCGTCAGCGGAGGGCGGCTTGGGCGGAACTGCCGGCGTATCCGGCCAGACAAGTGGTATGCCCGATGTTTTGGCAGGTCTGCCGGACGGACCGGGTGCCGCTTCCGGCGGAACAGGTGCGTCCGGCACGCCGGGGCAGGCCGGTTCCACGGGCGGTTCCTTTTCGGGCGGCGTCATTCCGCTGCATGAGATGGAAAGGCTGATGATCATCAAGGGGCTGGATCAAACCAGCGGTAACCGCACCCAGGCGGCGGAACTTTTGGGAATTTCCGTCCGCACCTTGAGAAATAAACTAAATGAGTATAGAGAGCAGGGCGTTCCGGTTGACGCCGGAGAGCGCGGCGAATAAGACAGAGAGTAATTAATTTCAGGAGCCATAATGCTGGATATTATCAGACAGAAATCTAACTCGCTGGGAGTTAAAATCATTTTCGGCCTAATCATCGTCGTGTTCGTCTTCTGGGGCGCAAGCGCGGTGAATACCAATTCCGCAGCGGTGCTGGCCACGGTTAACGATCGCCCGATCAACGGTCAGGATTTTCAAATTGAATTCCAGCGGACCATGGAAATGCTGCGCGACGCGCCGGAATTTGCCTCCATGGATAACGATCAGCGCGAGGAACTCGGCCAGATCGTGCTCGGCAATATGGTCAGCCGCGAACTGATGCGGCAGGAAGCCGAACGCCTGGGCCTTGGCGTCAGCGATTACGAGCTTTCGTACGCCATCAACACCATGCCGGAATTTCACGGTGCCGACGGCAAGTTCAGCGAAAGCGAATACAAGGCGCGTCTGGCTTCCGTGGGTATGACGCCCGGCTACTTCGAACGCATGATCACCACCGACCTGATGACCGGCAAGCTGCGCTCCTACATCGTGAGCGGCGTAGATATCAGCCCGGAACAGGCCCGTCAGGATTTCAATTTTGAATACGAGCGCCGCGTTGTTGACTACCTCTTCTTCCCGGCTGCGGAATTTGCCGCTCAGGTCAAGCCGGATGAAAAGGAAATAGCCGCTTACTACGAGGCCAACAAAAGCGCCTTCCTGGTACCGGCCAAAGCCGACTTTGACTATCTGGCCCTTAATCTGGAAAGCCTGGGAGCCGGTCTTGAATTCAGCGACGCGGATCTGGAAAAGCTCTATTTCGAGCGCGAAAGCCAGTTCAGAATTCCGACCCGTTACCACAGCAGGCATATTTTGATTGCCGTGCCTGCCGTTCCCGCTGATGGGGCGGAGCAGGCCGACCCGGCAAAAGCCGAAACTCTGGCCGCTGAAAAAGTCGCTCAGGTTGTGGCCGAACTCAAAGCCGGTAAAAGCTTTGCATCCCTGGCCGCGCAATACTCTGACGACGTACAGACCAAAGACAACGGCGGTTCTCTGGACTGGATTCAGGAAGGACAGGCCGAGGCTGTTTTTGAGCAGGCCGCTCTGGCCCTCAAGCCCGGCGCGTACAGCGAACCGGTGCGCAGTTCCTTTGGTTACCACGTAATCATGCTGGAAGCCGTTGAACCGGGCCGTCAGCAGGCTTTTGCCGAGGTTAAGGACGAACTGCAAAAGTTGAAACGCGAGGAAGAAGCTTATCGTTTGCTGAACAGCAACGATATTGAAGACGCGATTATCACCCTGAAAGAGTTGCCGGCGCTTGCGGACAAATACGGCCTGCAAGTGCAGAACAGCGGCCTTGCCGTTGTGGATGAGCTGGCCGCGCGCCTGTTTATTGCCCCGGCTGCGCTTTCCAATCTGGCCGCAGTTACGCCCGGCTCGGTCCTGCCGCTGCCCGTGGCTACGCCGGATGGTTTTTTGGTGCTCAAGCTGAATAAATTCAATCCTGAATATGTCGCCGGACTGGACGAAGTGCGCGGCGACATTGAAAGCCTGCTGCGCGAACGCGGCGCTTTTGAATTGACCATGAGCGAAGCTGACAAGGTTTCCAAAGAAATTGCGGCTTCCGGCGGCGAGTTGCCTGCCGCGCAGCGTGCCAGGCTCCAGAGTTCCCGCCCGGTGGATCGCCGTACCGGTATTGCGGAACTTGGTTTTTCTCCGATTCTGGCCGAATCTGTTTTTGCCGCCAAGCCCGGCGTCTGGCAGGATACCGTGTTCAGCACCTCCAATGGGGCTGTCCTGGTTCTGGTGCGCGACGTCCTGCCGCCTTCGCAACAGGAATGGAACGAGCTTGGCGCACGTTTTACCGCGCAGGCCGGAACAAACGCCCGTAACAACATGCTCAACGTGTATATGAACATGCTGTACAAACAGGCTGAAGTTGAGCGCATGAGCGAGAGAATTTTCATCCAGAATTAAAACATCTTGATTTGAAAAATATGGCAGCAAGCGATTATCAAAAAACGTACCCGGTTTCCTGGGAGCAATTGCATCGTGATTCACGCGCTCTGGCCTGGCGTCTGCTGGAGCTTGGGCCTTTCAAAGGCATAGTGGCTGTTGCGCGTGGCGGATTGGTGCCAGCGGCGGTTGTTGCGCGTGAACTGGATATCCATCTGGTTGATACCGCCTGCGTGTCCAGCTACGATTGGCAGAGTCAACGCGGAAGCACGGTGCTTAAAAGCGTTGAGCATGACGGCGAAGGCTGGCTGGTGGTGGATGATCTGGTTGATAGCGGCAAAACCTTCAAGCTTTTGCGCGAAATGATGCCCAAGGCGCATTTTGCCGCTGTTTACGCCAAGCCGGCCGGACGGCCTATGGTGGATACCTTCATAACTGAAACCAGTCAGGATACCTGGATACTTTTTCCCTGGGATTCAGAGGTGCAGTATGTGCAGCCTCTGGCCTCCAAAGGGCGTTAGGGGCTGCCGACACAAAGGCCCTTTTGCCCTCCGGCGGCGTCAGTCAGGAATATTTACTCTGGTTTTTTGTCTAACCCACGAGGAGTCTTTATGTTCAAACGTGCCATGTTTTTGGTTCTGGCGCTGGCGCTTTCCTGCTCCGCAGCTTTGGCTGCCGATGCCGCCAAGGAAATCAAAATTGGTTTTGTTTACGTTTCGCCGGTTGGCGACGCCGGTTGGTCCTATTCGCACGATCTGGCCAGGCAGGAGTTGGAAAAACATTCCGATATCAGCACTTATTATATGGAATCCGTGCCGGAAGGGGCTGACTCCGAGCGTGTTATCCTGAGCATGGCGCGTAAGGGTTATGACCTCATTTTCACCACCAGCTTCGGTTACATGGACCCCACGCTTAAAGTGGCCAAGCAATTTCCCAAAACCGCCTTCATGCACGCTTCCGGCTACAAGACTTCCGAGAACGTGGGCAACTACTTTGGCCGTATTTACCAGTCCCGTTATCTTACCGGCATGGTGGCCGGCCTGATGACCAAGAAAAACCAGATCGGCTATGTGGCTGCTTTTCCCATTCCCGAAGTTGTGCGCGGCATCAACGCCTTTACTTTGGGTGTACGTGCCGTAAACCCCAAAGCCGAAGTGCGCGTGGTCTGGACCAAAACCTGGTATGACCCGGCTCTGGAAAAGGACGCTGCCATAAGCCTGCTGGACATTGGCGTTGACGTTATTGCCCAGCATCAGGATTCTCCCGGCCCGCAGGAAGCGGCCCAGGATCGCGGCGCTTATTCCGTTGGCTATCACAGCGATATGAGCCGCTTCGCCCCGGAAGCCCATCTGGTGGCGGCGGTCTGGAACTGGGTGCCTTTCTACCTGGAAGCTGTGGATCAGGTTCGCAAGGGAACCTGGCAGCCCAAATCTGACTGGCCCGGCATGGAAAGCGGCATCGTGGATATTTCGCCTTACGGCAAAATGGTGCCGGAAGATGTGCGCGCCACTGTTGATCAGCGCAAGCAGGAAATTGTCGATGGCAAGTACGTGGTATTCAGCGGACCGATAAATGATCAGAGCGGCAAACTGCGCGTCGAGCCGGGCAAGGTGCTTTCGGATCAGGAACTGATCAGCTTTGATTGGTTTGTTGACGGTGTCGTAGGCACAATGAATTAATGATGTCTGGATGGCGAATAGTTAGCAGAACGGAGCCCCGCGAGTGGGGCTCCGTTGTTATTTTTGCAGCGGCCTTCGCGCTTTCCCTGCTTATTTGCGGCCTGCTGCTGCAAGTGCAGGGCAAGGACGGGGCGCTTGGGGTAGGGCTGTTGCTTAGCGGCGGCTTCGGGCATTTATACAGTTATGGCGAAACCCTGCTCAAAGCCATTCCGATTTTTCTTTGTTCTTTGGGCGTTGCGCTCTGCTTCCGGCTGCAAATCTGGAACATCGGCGCCGAAGGCCAATACGTTATCGGCACATTGGGCGGTACCTGGTTTGTTTTAACTTTTGCCTCGCTGCCCGGCTGGCTGCTTTTGCCCGGCATGCTGATCAGCGCCATGCTGGCTGGCGGCTTCTGGGCCTGCGTTTCCGCCGTGCTGCGCCAGCGTTTTGGCATGAACGAAATTATCTCCACGCTCATGCTCAACTATATTGGCATCGAGATTCTCAAATATCTTATTTACGGTCCCTGGCGGGATCCGGCGGCCATGAATTTTCCGGTCAGCCCCTATTTTAGCGATTCGGCGGTGATCGCACAGATCTGGAACTCTTCTTTCTGGCTGGATTTTGGCCTTTCCGAAAATATAGTTGATGTAATGGCCCAGCTTTGCGGCCGGGCGCATTGGGGCATTTTAAGCTGCCTGATCGCCGGTTGTCTCTGTTCGTTTTTTTTGCAAAAAACCAGACTCGGTTATGAAATAACCGCAGCCGGTTCCAATGCCAAAGCGGCGCGTTTTGCCGGTATTCCTTATTCCCGGCTGGTAATTCTGGTTATGTTCATCTGTGGCGCTCTGGCCGGTCTGGCGGGCATTCAGGAATGTTCCGCCACTCTGGAGCGCCTGGAGCCACATATTGTGGTCGGCTACGGCTATACTGCCGTGGTTGTGGCCTGGCTGGCCAAACTGCGTACCGTGCGCATCGCTTTTTTTGCCATTATTCTGGCCGGGCTGCGCGTTGGCGTGGAAAACGTGCAGTTGGAACTGCAAGTTTCCAATTCCTTTGCCAACACTCTGGAAGGCATTATCCTGATCACCGTGCTGGCCGGACAATTTTTTAACGATTACAGTTTGAAGCGGAAATTCAGTTAAACTGCGGGGTTTTTTTGGAAGATTTTCTGCCATATTTAGCCGTGCTGCTTCCGGCCATGACCGCTGCCATCAGTACAGGTGCGCCCATTCTCTACGCCACTTTGGGCGAACTGGTGATGGAACGCGGCGGGGTGCTCAACCTCGGCGTGGAAGGCATGATGATGGTAGGCGCTCTGGCGGCCTTCCTTGGTTGCTACCATACCGGCAGCCCCTGGTTCGGCCTGCTTTGCGGCGGTTTTTCCGCCATGCTCATGTCCATGCTGCATGGCGCGATTTGTTTGATTTTTCAGGGCAGCCAGGTAGTTTCCGGACTGGCGCTGACTATTTTTGGCACAGGTTTGGCAAACTATCTGGGTACTCCGTACATTCAGATGAAGATTCAGGGCTTTACCGCGCTGGATGTGCCGTTGCTTTCCTCCATTCCGGTTCTCGGCCCGATTTTTTTCCAGCAGGATGTCCTGGTTTATCTCTCCTATATTTTGCCTTTTCTGCTCTGGTGGCTGCTTATGCGCACCCGTTTCGGCCTAGCTTTGCGTGCTACCGGAGAAAATCCGGCAGCGGTACGCGCGGCGGGCATCTCGCCCGGTGCCGTGCGCTGGGCCGCCTTGATGCTGGGCGGTTTTTTGGTAGGACTGGGCGGCGCTTATCTGGCTCTGGCCTCCATGCGCATGTGGGTAGATAACCTGGTATCCGGGCGCGGCTGGATTGCTGTGGCCCTGGTTATTTTCGCCTTTTGGCGTCCGGGCCGGGCCGTGTTCGGCGTTTATCTTTTTTCCGGAATCACAGCCTATCTTTTTCGTGCGCAGGCTTTGGGCGTAGGCATTCCCACCGCTTTCCTTTCCATGTTGCCTTACCTTATGACTTTGGCGGTGCTGCTGGCTTCTTCCCTGCGCGGCAAGGATAGCGGCGCTCCGGCGGATTTGGCGAATAACCTGCGGCCGGAGGATTAGCATGGAAGATTTTCCCTTAATCCGTCTGGAAGGCATTTCCAAATATTTCGGCAAGGTCAGGGCCAACTCGCATATCGATCTGGACATCCGGGCCGGTAGGATCAAGGCTTTGCTTGGCGAAAACGGCGCGGGCAAAAGCACGCTTATGTCCATTCTGGCTGGCCGCCTGGAGCCGGATACCGGGCGAATTTCTGTTGAAGGGCAGATTCGGCGCTTCCGTTCACCCAAGGACGCGCACCTGGCTGGTATAGGCATGGTTTATCAGCACTTCATGCTGGTTGATACCATGAGCGTGGCCGAAAACGTCCTGCTTGGGCATGAAGGCGGTTTTATGATCAGCCCCGCGCAAATGCGGGAGCGCGTGCGCAAACTGGCCGAGCGTTACGGTTTGGCTGTGGATCCGACGGCCAGCGTGGGATCGCTTTCCATGGGCGAGCGGCAGCGGGTGGAAATTTTAAAGTTGCTTTGCCGCGAATGCCGCGTATTGATTTTTGACGAGCCTACCGCCGTGCTTACACCGGTAGAGTCGGAGCAGCTTTTTACCGCCATGCGCCGCATGGCCGCCCAGGGCAAGGCCATTGTCTTTATCAGCCACAAATTGCCCGAGGTGCTTTCCGTGGCCGATGAAGTGGCCATCCTGCGCCGGGGCGAGGTGGTGGATGCCTTTGAGCGCAGTCAGGTGCCGGATGAAGCGGAACTGGCCCGGCGTATGCTTGGCCGCAGCCTGTTCAAGGAGCCGGGGCAGGCAGCTTTTACCGGCGAAACCGAGGAATCCGGGCAGGGAGCCAGAGATTTGCAGCAGGTTATGAGCGAATTGCCCATAGCGCGAATCCGGGGATGGGGAGGGCGCGCCGGACGTGGTAGACGCATCGCCCAGGCCGACTCGGTACTCTCTTTGGATGGCCTGAGTTGCCGGGGGGCTGGCACGGCTGGTTTCAGCAAAGTCAGCTTTGCCATAGCCAAGGGGCAGATTTTGGCCCTGGTGGGGGTAGCGGGCAACGGGCAGAAAGAGCTGGTGGAAGTTATCTGTGGCCTGCGCAGGCCGGATGCGGGCAGCCTGAAATTGCTCGGTCAGGATTATCGGGAGTTCTTTTCCGACCTGCCGGAGCAGAACGGTTTGGGCTATATACCGGAAGATCGCCGGGGCGTGGCCAGTTGCCCGGAACTCAGCCTGGTGGATAATTTTCTTTTGACCGCGCGTAAACTTTTTTCGCATCGCGGGTTGCTGGATCGCAAACGGGCGCTGCGGGCTACCCGCGCCCTGATCGCGGATCACAACATTATACCCGGTAATCCGCAGGCCAGAGGGCGCGAACTTTCCGGCGGCAATTTGCAAAAACTGATTGTCGGGCGCGAGCTTTTGCGCAACCCGCGCTGCATTGTGGCGGAAAATCCCACTCAGGGCCTGGATGTGGCCGCTACGGAAGAAGTCTGGCGGCGTCTGCGCGTAGCCAGGGAATCCAGCGGCATCCTGCTGGTGACCGGTGATATTGCCGAGGCTCTGGCTTTGGCCGATTATATCGCGGTGATCTATCGCGGCAAGCTGGTGGATTTGTTCAGCGCGGCCAATCAGGAAAAAGTTGACCAGATCGGCCTGATGATGGCGGGCAGCGCCTCGGCTGATTAACGGGGTAGCGGGGCAGTAATTTTATATCTTACTTGCCTCAATAAAATGCTCTGAAACCGAGCGTATATTTCTGCGCGAATTTGAAAACCTTGGTCTTGCAAAAGGGTTGTCTCATTTAACCAGGTGATAACCTTAAGTATTTTTTTATACAGTCGATAAGGTGATCAGTAGCAACCCACATCCAGGGAGTGACTTATGATCATCGACAGCAACAATTATGTACGGGATTTATTGCGTCAGCCCCTCGGCAGTTTGACGGGTGAAGACGCGCAATCTGCCCAGTCCGCCAAGTCCCCACAATCAGTTCAGTCCCCTGAAAAAAATTCCGTTCAATCCATTCAGGCCCCGGAAAAAAACTCTGCGCCTATGGAGAAAAACTCTGTGGCAAATAACATCGATCAGCTTTCCATTTCCGGGCAGGCTCGGGCGCTGCTTGAGGCACGCCGGGCAAAGGAATTTGCCGCGCTGAATCAGGCTGCCCAGGCGGGCGAAGCTGTTCAGAATGGCGAAGGCAATGGCAGTCATGCGGCTGGAAACGGCAGCATCAGTTCGGGCAAGGATAAAAGCGCAGGCGACCCGGCGCAGCAGGTTTTGGGCGCCTTGAAAAAGCAGGTTGAAGCAGCCAGGAAGCAACTGGAGATGGCCAACCAGGCTTTACAGCAAGCCATATCCGCAGCGCGTTCCGATCCGGAGCTTGAGTCGGAGAACGACTCCGTTGACGTCAAGGCTGCCCAGGGCGCGGTGCTGGAAGCAAAAGGCAAACTGCTGCACTTGCAGGAACAGATGAACAAGGCCATGCGCGCGGCCTTTGGCATCACCGGCACTGTCGGGCCTGCGGGTACCAGTGCCGAAGGCGGATTCGGCGGGAGCGGCCCGCATATCGGGGAAGCTCAGGATCCTTACGCGGCAGCCCAAGCTGCTGAAGCGGCGGAGCTGGCTGGTACAACTGTTACGGAATAGCGGTTGACTACGGGGCGATCCGATACGATTAAAGGATGCGGGTTTCCACCGTCTGCGCGGCGGCGTTTGTTTTCTCTACGCCGTTAACGAATCTGTCAGCCCTTACATCGGCGCGGTTACCGGAAGCGGTGATTCGCGCTGCGCTTGCTTTTTGTGGAAAAAATACTATCCTGTAAGTAAGGATAGCATTGATTCCAATGCGACAAGGAGAGTGCTATGGAACTTGCAAAAATAACCACACGCGGACAGATCACCATACCTCTGGAAATACGCCGCAAATTGGGCGTTAAAGACGGTGACAAGGTTGTTTTTCTGGAGCAGGACGGGCGTATCGTTATGGAAAATTCCGTCAATTTGGCCTTGAAAGACGTTCAGACCGCTTTTGCGGGTGAAGCGGAACGCCTTGGTCTGAAAACGGAACAGGATGTTGTCGATATGGTGAAGGAAATACGCCGGGAGCGCAATCTTGCGCGTCATGCTTGATACCAACATCCTGCTGTCGGCCATGCTTTTTCCCAGTGAACGCATGAACGCCCTGGTTCGTAAAGCTTCGGTGGAAAACCATCTTGTCATTTCATCCTATGTGCTGGATGAACTGTTTGACGTGATTCGCCGAAAGTTTCCCCAGCAGGAGGGAACTGCGGACAGGTTTCTCCAACGCATACCTTACGAACTGGTATATACCCCCAAGCAACCTGAACCCGGCTTGTTTATCATCCGTGATCCTGATGATTACGCGGTGCTGTATTCAGCCATTATGGAAAGCGTGGATGTTTTTGTGACCGGGGACAAGGATTTCTCGGAAGTAGTATTGGAACGACCTGAAATAATGATCCCGGCACAATTTTTAGAGCGGTAACAACCAATCGGACAGTCTGCTTTACCTATTCTTTTTTCTGTTTAACCGGCAGCAGCCCGCTTACATACTCATCAAGGGCGGTTCGGTGCGCCAGGGCGGACTCGGCGGAAAAGCAGACAAAAATCACGTCATCAAAAACCGGGTGCTCGGCCAGGTATTCGGCTGTAGCACGCACCGCCACTTTGGCCGCTTCATCCTTGGGATAGCCGTAAACCCCGGTAGAAATGGCCGGAAAAGCCAGGGTTCTGGCTCCGGCTTCCCGCGCGAGCTCCAGCGATTTTGCATAGGCGGAGGCAAGCAGGGCGGCTTCGTTTGCGTTGCCGCCGTGCCAGATCGGCCCCACCGTGTGAATAACCCATTTGGCCGGAAGCGCGTAACCCTTGGTCAACCTGGCTTCGCCGGGCGGGCATTTGGGCAGGGTTTTGCATTCCTCCAATAATTGCGGACCGGCCTTGCGGTGAATGGCCCCGTCAACCCCGCCGCCGCCCAAAAGCGAACTGTTGGCTGCATTGACGATGGCATCCACCCGCATTTCTGTAATATCGCCGGTATGGATGCGCATGAGATCGAGCGGTGCTGTCATGATCTGCTCCCAAACTGATGAACTGCCGTTATTGGTTGAAAGCTGTTTGCGAACTTTATACCATAGCTCCGTATATTAATGAAGTATCACTGCCAAACGAAATCCCCGGTTCATCATTACAATGAACCGGGGATTGTTATTCCTGATAGTTCCGGGACTTGCGCCGGATATTCCTAGTTTATCCTCAACCTGCCCAGCAGTCCTTTAAGTTCCTGGGACATGGCGGCAATTTCCTGCACGGCGGATGAGGAGTGCGACATGCCGGATGCTGTTTCATCGGCGATACGGTTAATTTCCTCAACAGATTTATTGATTTCTTCCGTGGTGGCAGATTGCTCTTCAACAGCGGTGGCAATGCCCGTCACCAGAGTGGAGCTTGAGTTGGCAAAGTCCAATATGGCTTTAAGGGCATCGCCCGAAGTAGAAGCCAGCTCCGTTGCCTGACCAACGGCTTCAGCGGCGTCGCTTACCCGGCGCACGTTAAGCTGGGTGGATTGCTGAATGGTCTGGATGTTCGAGCCCACTTCATTGGTGGCGGTCATGGTTTTTTCCGCCAGCTTTCTAACTTCGTCCGCCACAACGGCAAAGCCGCGTCCGGCCTCACCGGCGCGGGCCGCTTCAATGGCCGCGTTAAGGGCCAGCAGGTTGGTCTGGTCGGCGATATCGGAAATAACGTTCATTACCCCGCCAATGGATTCGGCCTGCTTGCCAAGGGACTGCATGTTGACCTGCAATTCATTGGCAATGTTGTTCACGCCGTGGATGGCGGCAACCACTTTTCCCACCAGGTCCGAACCCTCGCGGGCTTTGAGCCTGGTAGATTCGGTCTGTTCGCTGGCCTTGCTGGCATCCCCGGCCATGGCAACTACCGTGGAGGTCATCTGCCCCATACCTGTGGCGGTGGAGGCTACACGCTGGCGCTGTATGTCCGCGCCGTGACTGACCTGTTCAATCTGATCGGAAAGCTCCGAAGTAGCTGCGGCGACTCTGTCGGAAATATCCAGGGCATCCTTGGCAACCTCGGTCATGGTGCGTTGAGTGGATTTGATTTTGGTTACGTCGGTAATCAGTTGCAAAATCGAAGCCACCTTGCCGTTTTTGTCCGGCATGGGAATGCTGGAATAAGCAATATCCAGAGCCTGCCCGCGAGGATAGGCCGTGGTTTCGCCACTGTGCGGGCGGCCTGTATTGATGGTTTGGGTCAGGGCGCAGTTGGCGCTTCCGTGGTCAGCTCTGGAGAAAAGATCGTTACAGGTTTTGTTGTCATAATCGCTGCCGGCAAGCTCCCTGGCTTTGGAGTTAAGGAAGATGGCCTTGCCATCGGGAGCGAGAATGAGGATGGTGGAAGGAATGAAATCAAGCACAGCCCGGAAGCGGGCAATAATCTGGTTGGTGCCGGAAACCAGACTTGCGTAAGCGCCGCTGAAACGCGAAGCATCGGCCTGGGTGTTCATAAGCCCCTGTTCAATGTCATTTTCCAATTTGGCATAAGTCGCCATAATGTTTTTAAGCTCTTCCGGTATGGCACGCAGGGCATCGGCCAGATTGCCGATTTCGTCCTTTCGTTTAATGTTCAGCGTACTGTTCAGATTGCCTTTGGCGACTTCTTCGGCAAAAACAGCTCCAGCCTTGATGGCTCTGACCACGGGACGGATAATCAAAAAGACTACGACTGATCCCAGCAGTACCCCAAGCAGGGAGATAAGCGCAGCTTGATTGCGGATATCTGCAAGGCCGGAAAAAACATCCGATTCTTCTGCCTGAACAGCGGCAACCAGTCCGCTTGTTTCTTCCTGGGCCAGATAGACCAAAATGTTGCTGCCGGTGGTTTCGTCGATAAAAGAGTCATAGCCATTGGCTTTTTGCGCCAGACGCTTGAACTCGGCGGCATTTGGGATATCAGCCTTTATTTCAAGTTTATGGTCTTTATGAATGGCAAGAAGCCCGTTTTTGGTGAAAACTTCGGCATACCCCTGTGTGCCTATGGTAACTGGGGCTACGTAGGCATTGAAGAAACGGGTCAGACTAAGGTTGCCGGTAAGCACTCCGCTGAACTTTCCGTTATAGATGATGGGGACAGCGGTGACTATGACCGTTGCGTTGGAAACACGGCTGGTGAACGGGGCGGACATGTATTGCTTCTGCGAATTTTTAACTTCCTTGAAATAATCCCGGTCAGCGAAGTTTTGCCCAAGCACGCCGGTATCGGAGCAGCCGATAGTTGTTCCGTTTATATCGTAAATGGTGACGCGCTCAAAGTTGGGATAAGAATTCATTGAAGCCGTAAGGTACTCGGAGACTTTCAGTTGGCGCTCTTTATCCGTGATGTCGCCCGCGAAAAACTCGGTAACGCTGTTACCAATGTTGATGCGTTCAGTATCTTTTAGTGAATCTTCAACAAGCGCTTTCAGTGTACGCTTGAGTGATTCCGCTTCTCCTCTCATATTATTGATCAGAGAGTTTGTGAGACTTTGTTCAGCGGTCCGGTACGATAAAAATCCGGATACCGCCATGAGGATAACTATAAGAGTCAGGATAGGTATAAGCACCTTTGGTTGCAAACGCATGAGAATCTCCAAATAGATGTTTATTATTTATGAAAATCAAAAAAATCTGTTGGTTAATAAAATAAATTCTTGCGCTTTCGAACAAGATTTATTGCAGTAAAATAGGTGTGTCGTGGCAGATAACATAATGCATATTTTATTACAATGCTGTTATAGGTATGTTTTTATGTAATAATAATATGACTGTAAAAATATTAAAAACGCCACTTAGATATGATTTATGTATCGATGCATTACTCACGTGGTAATCCTGATTGTTGTGATTATGAATTGATTTATTTAAAGATTCATCTTCTTTGAATCTGCCATCAGGAGAGCAAAACAGGTGCTTCCCGCCACTTCAGGTGAGGGCTTGCCTGAAACTGAGCCGCTTTTCCTTTTTGCTGAAGTGAGATACCATGCAAGTATTCTTTCCCTCAGAATAGCTGGAGAAAATCTATGGCGGATGTGCTTGCTGATGAGAAAGCAAAGCTGCGCGGTCTGATTGCGGCAAAGCGCCGGGCGCTGACGCCGGAAGAAGCGGCGCGGCGCTCCGTTCTTGCTCAGGAGCGGCTGCTTGCCTCGCCGCTTTGGAAGCAGGCTTCCAGCCTGGCTCTTTATGTTGCAGCCAAGGGTGAAATCAGCACGGATCTTCTGCTGCGCGAGGCCTGGGCGCAAGGCAAAAGCGTTTTTTTGCCCAAGGTGGAGACCCGGCCAGGACCGGACTCGCCCGGTCGGATGTCTTTTGCGCTTTGTTCGGGCCTGGACGAACTGCGGCCCGGCGCTTTCAATATTTTGGAACCAATTGCCGAACCCTGCGCCAGTGGTCTTGATCTGAGTGCCAACTGGCTTGGGCCGAACCGGCAATATGCCTGGCCACCCGCGTTGTTCGTGCTGCCCGGCTTGGCTTTTGACCGCCGGGGGCGGCGGCTGGGTTGGGGCGGCGGCTATTACGACAGTTTTTTGGCTGACCGTGCAGGATGTGGCATAAAATTTATCGGTCTGGCCTATGCTTTTCAGTTGTTGGAAGACATTCCGGCTCAGGAATGGGATGTTTCCGTAAACGCTGTCTGTACTGATGAAGAGTTGTTATTGCTGTCCAATAATTAGGAGTGTTCATGGATAACCTGAATTCAGCTTTACGCAAGCCCTTGA
>JAITWK010000018.1 GCA_031285295.1 Deltaproteobacteria bacterium
AGGTTTGTCTTACACATGGACTTGTATTTACAGGAAAAATAATTTAGGAAGGCAGTGGGGCAATTCTCCGAGTTTCAGAACAAGGAGGTGCCGCTTATGGAGCAGCATTTTCTGCACGACGTTCTGTCCGCGATTGTGGCTGGCGTTGTTGTGGCTTGGATAGCAAAACGGTTCATTAACCGATAAACGTTTCAAGCCCCGGCAGGATTTGAGGTTTTCCATTACCGGGGCTTGAAACTTGTACAAACAAAGTACAGGGGGATTGCCCCTGGGTCGGGGAGAGTTCGTAGCTCAAACCGACCCTTCTTTTTTACTTAACCATTTCTCAAAAAATTGCAAGTGCTGCGTCTTTTTTCATCCGGGCCAAGCGTACGATTTTTACCAAAAAAAGAGGGGGCCTTCCGACCCCCTCTTTGCATTACGCTTTAGCCAATTACACTTTTAAGGCTTCACACCGTGGTTAGAACGAATACTTGTAGGTCAAACCAACGGTATGGGTTTCGTAGCTGCCACCATGGTTGTAGCCACTGTTCGTTGTAGAGGTATGAGTGGCACCAGCGTCATCATAGGCATAGTCTTCGTAGTCAAGATACGAGAAGGTATAGCCGAATCCGAAGGAGTGGTGTTCATCCATCTTGTACTTCAGCATGGCAGACAGCAGGTGTTCGGTGTAGTCGTCCACCATGTCGATGTCGCCGCGCACCAAGGGGCCAAACGCAGAGGACAGTTCGGTCTTGCCATCGTTTTTGATGAAGTCATAGCGCAGTTGAAGAGCCAGAGTGTCTTCAATCAGATCGATGTTGCCGTTCAGGCCGAAAGACCAGGTAATGTCTTTCTGCTCGAAATCCCAGTTGGTGACACTCGCGGAGGTGTTGCCAGAACCAGGATCAGCATTGGCGCCAGAGTCATCAAAGCCACGCTGGTTGGTTTCGCTGGTGGTGTAATCGACACCGCCATACAAGGCGATTTGCGCCGGGCCGAAATCGTAGGAGATGTCGGCAATCAGGCCATGCGTGTAGCCATCGTCCTTACCGAATTCCTGCTTCTTGGTGAAGTCGTCATAGGTGAAGGAGTATTCAAGACCAAGATACAGTTTTTCAGCCGGGGTAAACTCAACTCCGGCCGTGAATTCATGCTGGCGCTTGCTGGCGGTATCCGCATAACTGAACCAGGGGGCGATAGCCCAAGAGGAGGGCGTTCCGGTGTTGAAAAGAGCCTCGGTTTCCGCCGAATCACGATTCAGGAACTGATAACCAAAATTAACGGCAAACGTATCGGTAAGCTGGGCGTCAAACTTAGCCCAAACTCGGTTATCGTCGGTCTTGGAAACTTCGGTTACGTCGTAAGCGTTGCGATCCACGCCTTCGTATTCATAACCACCGGATATCTTGTAATCGCCGCCAAAACGATAACCAGCTTCGACACCAGCGGTCAGGCGTTCAAACTCGTAAAAGGCCAGATCGTTGTGACCACGGTTCGCCGGGGTCATCGTCTCGTTCCGATAGTCCACTTCGCTGTCATTCTGGCGATCAAAGTAATTCACATACACTTTGGTGCTAAGGCCTTTGATCGGTCTGGAAGTGAAAGCCACGTTGACAACGGTATTCTTGATGTCGCCCTTGTAGTCAAACCAGCCGTTTCCACCAGTGGAACCGGGGACACTGCTGTAGTAAGAGCCAGTGCTCATCCAGTCGGAAGTCATATTGGAGAAGGAGGCTCTGGCCAGGAGGGAGGACTTGATGGACGGAATGCGCCAGGAAAGCGAACCGCCAATCTTGTAGTTTTCCGATTCCGGGTTGAGTCTCTTAACGTAATGGTCATTGAGACCGTTATCCGAAAGCATTTCATGGCCGTTACGCAACTGATCGATGCTGCCGTCCAGCTTGATGATCAGGTTATCGGCCCGGTAGCCGAACTCACCGGAAATCATATTTACTGTAGTGTCGAGGGGAGCAGTGCTGATCCCGCCGTTGGTGAACAAAGGCGTAATACCTTCGGTCATCTTGGTTTCCATCTTCACAGAGGCGAAGAAGGGGGTGCCGAAGGCGGCTTCCAGGCCGATACCGGCATTGGTGCGGGCCTTGTTGAAGGTGAAATCGGTCAGGCCACCAACGGTGTTACCCCAGTTTTCCGATTCGGGGTCACCGATTCTCCGGCCTTCCGACATGTTATGAATTATACGCTGGGCAAAAACGTCGACCTTATAGGAGTCAAGTTTTTTGAAGCTGGCGTTAAAATCGTAATCGTACTGCTGGTAGCCTTGTCTGCCATCAGAGTCATGGATGCCGCCGTTAAACTCGCCATCCATTTTGAACTGGTACTGGTTTTTAACCCATTCCAGATCCACGCCAACACCCATGCCGCCGTCACGCGGGCCATATTCGTTGGCCTTGGCGTCGCTGCCGCTGGTATTGCCGGCGCTCACATCCACACCGATTTCACCGGTAAAATAGTTGAGGCCGGTGTTTTCTTCGGCATCGGCTTCCGCCGCAACCGCCGCATAGGGCAGGCACAGCATACACGCCGCAAACAAAGCGAATACTAAGCGTTTCATATGTGTCCTCCCCTACTATCTGAAGTGGTGGTCAGTGTTGGAGCCGTGAATGTTACCATGGCAGTTCAGGCAGGAAGCCTGTCTGGTCATGGCCGTATTTCTGCTGCCCGGATCTTCGTTGACGATCTGCGGATGGTGCTCATAAGAGTGGCAGTTGCTGCAAGTGTTGCGCAGGTTTTCGGTCAACAGACGGGGGGAATTGGTGCCGTGCGCACTGTGGCAGCTAAGGCAGTTTTCTTCCACCGGCGGGTGAGCAAAGCGATAGGGGCCGCGCTTTTCAGTATGGCAGGTGTAGCAGAGTTCGTTGGTGAAGTCGGCATCCTTGATCAGAGCCGGGGCCAGGGTTCCGTGCACGTCGTGGCAGGAGGAGCATTCCATCTTGCCTTCCTTAAGCGGGTGGTGCGAGAACTTGTTGACGTCGCGGCGCACGTCCTTATGGCAGGACAGGCAGGAATCCATTTCCACAGTTTCCGTACCAACGGTGTGGATGTTGTGGCAGCTGGTGCACGAGGCATCGCCCGCTTCGTGAGCGGAGCCTTCCCAGAACATCATTTTCTGGTTGGCGGCGTGGCAGCTCATGCAGCCGGCGTTAACGGTTTCGGCCTGCTTGGGGTCGTTCGGGTCGATCATGTCCAGCACGGACGGGTCCTGCTGGTGCTCGGTGGCTTCACCGTGGCACGACACACAACTGGCGGTGGCGTGCATGTTTTTGGAATACTTGGCTTCCGTGACGTCGTGACAGGATGTACAGGCATCGTTATTCGCGGCTTCCGCCGCAAACGCCATGCCCGCACCCATCAAGAAGAGTACCATGGTAAGCCCGACTATTCGGAGCATTCCCATATTCAAAACCTCCTACTAAAGAATTGCGATTAAAAAACACTGCGAACCTAAAAAATTTGTCTCCAGTTACTAAATCCGTATATTCTAAGTATGCGCTTTTCTATGTATTCCCCCCTCCTAAAAGGTTGCGAGGGTAGTTGTTCCGCTAGGGTGGCAGAAAAACCCTTCATCATTAAGAATGTTTGTGAATATTTGCACTAACTGTGTGCCAATGATGCACTAATTGCAAAAATCACCGGACCAGAGCCAAAAAAAACACCGCGTCAAGCAGGTGCGCTACTTTGTTGTGATTTCTTGCACTAACTGTATACAAGTTCAAAAATTTACACAATAGAGCGAGGCCGTTATTGAGCTAAAATTATAAAAAATTGTGAAAAATTGTAAAACAAATGTAACATTGCCGCTAACCTGAATTGCAAAAAAAGTACACATTTTTAGTGAGTTATAACATAAAAACTTGCATAAAAATTTGTGAGGAAATTTTTCACACAAATAAATATTTTGCTTTGTGGGGCACAAAGGGTGGGCCGCAAGCAAGCACTTCAAGGGGAACCCTCTGAATGAAATTGACTTTTCCGGATGTTCAGCTAAGTTTCAGACAAGGAGTACACTGTTATGCTGCTGTTTGACGATTCCAAAAAGCTGGAAAAAGCCATTGGCGAAGAGGCTGCCGCCGTTATTGCCCATGTTTTTGAGCAGGCTGATGTAAAGTGGCGGCAGGAATTGGCTACCAAAGCGGATTTGATGGAAACAAAAATGGAATTGCGATCTGAAATCGCCGCTGTCCGCGTGGAAATGCAGGCCATGAAAAACGAACTCATCAAATGGATGATGGGCGGTTTTGTCGCGCTTGGCGGTTTTCTTCTGGCGGCAATGGCCTTTTTCAAATAGGCTGGCGGCCCCTGATTTTCTCGCAGAGTAAAACTACTTAAATAAGTTAATTTTTAGGCCCGGTATCAGTGCGTATCTGATACCGGGCCGTTTGTTGTATGGGAAAACTGGCTTATGTCAAAGCCAAATCCAAAACTTCCAAATCCAGCCCCGAACGGATTTCATCCAGAACGCGCAACACCTGGCCGCGCTGGCCGGGGGCGAAGACTACTTTCAGGATACAGCCTTTGCGCTCCACTACCGAGGAATAGGCCAGGTTATCATAGGCTTCCAGCAGGTAGCGAAACTGCCGGGTATCTTCCGGCCTGATCTTCACATAAAGCCGTTCCGAATTCAGAATATCCCTCTTTTTGAAACAACATGTAGCGGAGGCAGTATCAATCCAAACTGCCCCGCTACAGATCATCCTGGTGTTTTTTGGCGATCGCTTCAAACTGGTCCGTGATGCTTTCAAAGGCCTCGACCATGTTCGGATCAAAATGCGAACCCTTGCCGCGTATGATGGTGGCCGCTGCTTCCGAATGCGGCATGGCGTCTTTGTAAACCCGCTTGGAAATCAGGGCGTCATAGACGTCGGCAATGGCCATCATGCGGGCTGCAAAGGGTATCTTTTCACCGGCCAGGCCGCTCGGGTAACCGCTGCCATCCCATTTTTCATGGTGGCAATAGGCAATATCCCTGGCGATGATCAGGAAAGGCTCCGGGGTTTCCAGTTCCTTTTCCGCCGCCTGAATGGTGTTGCGGCCATAGGTGGTATGTTTTTTAATCTCTTCAAATTCTTCCGGCGTCAGCTTGCCGGATTTGAGCAGGATGCGATCCGGCACGCCCACCTTGCCGATATCATGCAGCGGCGCGGATTTGTAAATCATGGTGATCATCTGTTCGCTGAGGGTGTCCCTAAATTGAGGGCATTCCTTTAAACGCTCGGCCAGCGCCTGCATATACAACTGCGTGCGGCGAATGTGCTGCCCGGTTTCGTTGTCGCGCGTTTCCGCCATGGAGGCCATGGCCTTGATCAGCGAATCCTGCAAACCGGCCAGTTGGCGGGTGCGTGTCTCAACCAGAACTTCCAGTTCCGCGTTATGCTTGGCCAGCGTTTTGCGGGCCTGTTGCAGGGCGATATGGGTATGCACACGCGCCATGAGGATGGGCGGGCTGATCGGCTTGGTTATGTAATCCACCGCGCCAAGTTCAAAACCACGGGCTTCATCGTCTTCCTGGGTACGGGCGGTAAGAAAGATTACCGGCACATCGCGGGTGGTGGGGTTGGCTTTAAGTTCGCGGCAAACGGTGTAACCGTCCATGCCGGGCATCATGATGTCCAGCAGGATCAGGTCCGGCGGCTCCTTGAAAGCGATTTGCAGGGCCTTCTGCCCGTTGGTAGCCACCTTGTTTTTATAATGACTGCCCAAAAGATAGGTGAGCAGCGTTATGTTGTCGGCGGTGTCATCTACAATCAGGATGACCGCTTGTTCAGCTTGTTCGTTCACGCAGAATGCTCCTTTCCTAAAACTGCAACACAAAAACCTGAACCTAAAATCCGATTAAAAAAATCCGAATGCAACGATCCGATTTTGAAAACTTAGGATATTTCGAGAAAAAAAGAAAGGGGGGTAGAGGGTGCCTCCCCCCGTGCGATGAGTTTTTGCTGCAAAAAGGCTCGCTTTGGATCACATCGAATTGATTTTGTTGCGATATGCCACAATACCGGCGGCGATGCCATCGGCCAGGCTGGAGAGGTATTTTTTATTTTTCAGCCGGGCCACGTCGCTGCTGTTGGAAAGATAACCCACCTCAAACAGGAAGGCAGGCATTTTCGCGCCCATAAGCACAAAGAAGGGCGCCGAGCGCACGCCGTTGTCCTTTACTGAAAAACCGCCGCGCCGCAACTGGCTCAGGGTGTTTTGCTGCACCAGCCCGGCCAGGGTGCGCGATTCGTCGCGCTTGGAATTGCGGGTAAGGTCGCTGAGAATGAACTGCAAATCGCTGGTGGCCTTAACATCCACCGCGTTTTCCCTGGCCGCCACCACCGAGGCGGCATCACTGCGGGCCGCATCCAGATAGTAGGTTTCCACCCCGCTGAGCTTTTTGTTGGTGCTGGAGTTTACGTGCAGCGAAATGAGAATATCCGCCTTGCGCTCGTTGGCAAACGTGGTGCGGTCTTTCAGGGCCTGGTAGCGGTTGTCGGAGCGGGTGTAAATAACCTTGAAGCCCTTTTGTTGCAGACGCTGCCCCAGCGCCTTGGCCAGATCCAGCGTGTACCGGCTTTCGGTTATACCGTTGCCCACCGCGCCGGGGTCCTTGCCGCCGTGTCCGGCATCAATGGCCACGGTTTTTATGCTCAGTCCCAGTTGCTCGACCAGGCTGCCAGCGGGCTTTGATCCGGAAGCACCTGTGCTGACTGGCTTTGATCCGGAAGCCGCCCCGGAGGTTTGCCGGGCGCTTCCCGCCTTGTCCAAAGCAATGCCCCCGGCCAGCATCGAGGCAGCGCTTACTTCCACCCTGATGCGATAAGGATTGTAAAGGGCGGAAACCTTGTAGGAGCGGGCCTGACCCAAATCCAGCACCAGACGCGCGGTGTTTTTGTCCGCCTGGGCCATTGTGATTGCGCTGACCGGCAGGCCGGAAAACTCCAGGTTTTTCCGGACGCTTTTATCCAGAACGGAACTTAGAAAATCAAGCTGGATACGACCGGAGCCTCCGGCTTGCTCAGATCCGGAGCCGCTGTCACGCGCGGGCAGGGTGGCGCGGCGGTATTTTGCCTTGCCGGAAAATTCAATCGTAAGCGTAAATTTGTTCTTGTCGCCCTGCCACGAAAGATGGCGCAAAAGTCCGCCGGAACCTTGGGCGGCGGCCTTTTGGTTGCCGCTGGAGCCGCTGATTTGTGTGCTTCCGCCAGACGTTTGTGCTGCGCTTGGTTTGTTTTCGGAGGACTGGGCGGCTACTGCGCCGGATGGTGAGCCGTTGCCAAGACGCGCAAGCAGGGCATTGGCCTTGCTTTGCATATCGCCGTTGGGGTAGCGGCTAAGAATGCGCATGGCCGTCTCTTTGGCTTCCGCTGGCTGATCGGTGTGATCGGCCAGAATTTCCGCCCGGCGGTATAAGGCATCGTCCGCCAGTGAACTGGCCGGATATTTTTCCGCCACAGTTGCGTAAAGGGCTACGGCTTCGCGCCAGTCAGCCCCGGATTTTGAGCGATCAGCCAGTTCGGCACGGCAACGCGCGGCCTGATAAGCGGATTTGTCGGCGTAGGAACCGCCCGGCGCGGTCTGCTCGGCTTTCAAAAAATTCTTTTCCAGATTTTCCCATACATCGCGATGGCCGGCGCGGTTGTTTTTACCGGAAATCAGCCCGCGCCAGGTTTCGGCGGCGCTTTCATATTGCTTGCGCTGGTTTGTTTGGGCGGCGGCAGTAGGCTTGGGCGGTTTGGGGGTATTTGTGGCAGCTTGCCCGGCGGGCTTTGGCTTTTGTGCGGCTGCTGCTGGCGCGGCAGCAGCAGGGGCAGAGTAAGTTGTTGATGCGCTCTGGGCGGTGGTGTTTTGCGAAGCCGCGTTCCGTTCGGCAGCGCTTTCGTCTTCAACCGCAGAAGCGGGAACCGGAATGTTGCGCCGGACAAAAGCGCCGTTGTTTTCCAGACGCTCGCGCAGGATATTGGCTTCGGCAGCCATGTCACTGTCGGGATACTGCATGAGCAACTGATCCAGCACCTTGACTGCCGCCGCTTTATCCCCCAGCGGCCCGGAGAGCAGCATGGCCTGATTGTACATGGCGTTGTCGGCCAGGGCGTTGCGCGGATATTCCTGGGCCATGCGGCTGTAAAGCCTTATAGCTTCCTGCCAGTCGGCCCTGCTTTTGGAGCGGTCAGCCAGTTCTTCTCTGGATCTGGCCTGATAAAAAAAGGCCTCGGCCGCGAAGGAACCCTTGCCGTTGCGGATGCGGGCAAAGTCGGCCTCCACCTTTTCCCAGGGCTGGCGCTGCGTGCTTTTGACCTTGTCCTGGCCCAGCTTTTCAAAATTGGCGATAGCCTGACTGAAGGCCTCATGCTGGCTTGCTGCCAGGGCTGATTGGCCCGGCAAGGCGAAAATAAACAGGAACGCGGCCAATAAGAGCAATCCGGGCAATACCCGGACAGGCAAGAGCAGACCGGGTAGCCCCCGGACAGGCAAGCACAGGCCGGATAACCTCTGGCTTGGCAGGGGCAGGCCGGGTAATCTTCGGCTGGGTAATAATATGTTCGGCAACACTGGCATATTAAGTTTGTTTCACCGGGCAAATCACATTATTATGTTCGCATAAGCCGAGGATAATTGCACATTCTGGCGTTTGTAAAACTCAAAACCGCGCTCATTATCCTTAAACGGAATATTTTGCTCTTTATAGAAGGGCAAAGTCAATTCAATCGCCTGCTGCAAATATTCCCTTGATGGCTCCAGAGAATCAGCGGGTCTGGTCACAGCCGGAACTTCGCCTTTGGCGCAGGGGCGGGAGCAAACCAGATAACGCCTGCAAGCTATTGGCCTTAAAGGATATACCGCGCAACAACCGGCAAAGTTGAACAGGCAGGTGGCAAGCGGCCCGTTCAGTTTTTCGTGCAGGGCGGCCTGGTGTTGCGGATCCAGTATGTTTTGTACATAAAATTTGATGCCAAGGCATTCAAGGGTGGAAAGCGGAATCACCTGACTGCAACAGGCCGCGCAACCCTTATGGCAGGCCAGTTTTTTTTCTGATTTTTCCGCCTGCTCAATGGCCTGCGCAACGCTGAAATCAATCAGGGCGTAACAATCCAATAATAAAGGCAGCCACGAATGCTTGCGCTCGTCACGCGGCAGCCGCAGCCGGAATGCGTTTATATCATTGCTTGACATGGTGATGCTATTATACAGGATTGCTTTATGGCGCAAGGGCGGCAGGGCCTTATTTTGTCGTGTTCCCCATCAGGCAGTCTTATTTTGCATTCTGCCGGTACTACAGGAGTACCTGGCGTAAAAGCAGGCGCTGCCAAACAGACTCAAGCTGCGGGACCACGAAAATTTTAGCTTTAGCGCATTGCGGCATTTACTTACGGGGCCCAAGCAGTATATGTAGACCGACATACTTTTTTTCGGAGCATCGACCATGAACTTCCAGAACCTCATTCTGACCTTGCAGGATTTTTGGGGCAAGCGCGGCTGCTCAATTCAGCAGCCATACGACATAGAATGCGGCGCGGGCACCTTCAATACCGCCACTTTTTTGCGCGTTAACGGGCCGGAGCCCTGGAACGCGGCCTATGTCGAACCGTCCCGCCGTCCCAAGGATGGCCGTTACGGCGAAAACCCCAACCGGTTGCAACATTACTTCCAGTTTCAGGTGATCATGAAGCCCTCGCCGGATAACATTCAGGAAATGTATCTGGACAGCCTGCGCACCCTGGGTATTGATCCGGCTGAACACGACATCCGTTTTGTGGAGGATGACTGGGAATCGCCCACTCTGGGGGCCTGGGGCCTGGGCTGGGAAGTCTGGCTCAACGGCATGGAAGTGACGCAGTTTACCTACTTTCAGCAGGTTGGCGGGGTGGAGCTTGCGCCGATAAGCGTGGAGATTACCTACGGGCTGGAACGCCTGGCCATGTATATGCAGGAAAAGGAATCCGTTTACGATCTCATGTGGAGCGACACGGTAACCTACGGGCAAATTTATCATCAGAACGAGGTGGAACAGTCGCGCTTCAACTTTGAAGAAAGCGATTCTGAACTGCTGCTGCGTCATTTCAGCGATTTTGAGTCTCAGGCCAGGCGCATGGCCGAACTGGGGCTGGTAATGCCCGCCTACGATTACACCTTGAAGTGTTCGCATACCTTCAACCTGCTGGACGCGCGTGGCGCTATTTCCATTACCGAGCGGGCCGCCTACATCGGGCGGGTACGCGCTATTGCCTCGGCTGTGTCCAGGCTTTACACCGAGCAACGGGCGAACATGGGGCATCCCATGATGGGAACCGGAATTAAAGGAAATTGCAATGGCTGATTTTGTATTTGAAATAGGCACTGAAGAACTTCCGGCCCGCTTTCAGCCCAGTGTGGAAAGCGAACTGCGCGATAAATTTACCACCGGCCTGCAAGGCGCTGGCCTGCCTTTTGAGCGGCTGGAAGTTTTTGGCACGCCCCGGCGTTCGGTGGTTTACATTTCCGGTTTGGCGGCCCAAACCGCCTTGGGCGAGGAACTGGTCATGGGGCCGCCGGTTCGGGTGGCTTTTGATGCCGAAGGCAAGCCGACCAAAGCTGGCGAGGGTTTTGCCCGCACTCAGGGCGTGGATATTGCCCAGGCCTTTAAAGTTAACAACGAAAAAGGCGAATACCTGGCTGTGCGCAAGCAGACCGGCGGCGAAAGCGCCATGGATTTTTTCACCCGCTTTTGCCCGGAAGTTTTGAATACGCTTAATTTTCCCAAGCGCATGCGCTGGGGCAGCGGCTCTTTCAGCTTTGCCCGCCCCTTGCGCTGGCTGTTGATTCTGCTGGATGATCAGATAGTGCCGGTTGAGGTTGGCGGCGTTAAAAGCGGCCGCCTTACGCACGGTCACCGGGTGCATGGCCCCGGTCCCTTTGAATTGGATACCGCCGTCAATTACTTTGAACTGATGCGCGTCAAGTGTCAGGTAATAGTTTCCGCTGCCGAGCGCCGCGCCATGATCGTGGCGCAGGGCAACGAACTGGCTGCCCTGGCTGGCGGTAAGGTGCTCTGGAAGGATTCGCTGCTGGACGAGGTGCAGGGACTTTGCGAACATCCCGTGCCGCTGCTGGGTTCTTTTGACCCCTCTTTTCTGGAAATTCCTTCCGAAGTGCTGATCACCAGTATGGAAGTGCATCAAAAAAGCTTTGGCCTGGTACGGGCTGACACGGATCCGGGCGATCCCGCCCAGCCGGTTTTGGCGGGCGAGTTGATGCCGCACTTCCTTACCGTGCTGAATATGCGGCCCAAATCTGAAGCACTGGTGCGCAAAGGCTGGGAACGGGTGCTGCGCGCCCGTCTGGAAGACGGACGCTTTTTCTGGAAAGCGGATTTGGCTTCTGGTTTCGATGTTTGGCTGGACAAGCTGGACAAGGTAATCTTTTTGGCCCAACTGGGCAGCATGGGCGATAAAACCCGCCGCCTGAGCCAGTTGAGCGGTTGGTTGGCCGAGCGCCTGCTTGAACAGACGGGCGGGCATGCGGCTGAAGGACTTGTTGCTGCCGACGCCGCCAGAGCCGGACGTTTAGCCAAGGCGGATCTGGTCTCGGAAATGGTTGGCGAATTTGATACTCTGCAAGGGGTCATGGGCGGTATTTATGCCTTGCGCAAAGGCGAAAGCCCGGCAGTGGCCGGGGCTTTGGCCGAACAATACTTGCCTGCCGGGCCGGATAGCCCGTTGCCGCAAAGCCTTGGCGGCGCGATTCTTTCCATCGCGGATAAAGCCGATACCCTGGCCGGCTGTTTCAGCCTTGGACATGTGCCCACGGGCGCAGCGGATCCTTTTGGTCTGCGGCGTTGTGCTTTGGGTATAGCCCGCATTATTGAAGACAGAAAATTACGCCTGGATGTGGCGGAAATTTTTCAAAAGGCTCTGGATGAATATCTGGAAGAGAGCCTGGACAGTCATAACCCGATGGTTGGCAAATATTCTCCGGGCAAGGTGCTGGAAGATCTCAAGGAGTTTTTTGCCCTGCGCCTGAAAAACCATTTTATCGCCCAGGGTGCGGAAACTCTGTTTGTTGAAGCCATTCTGGCCGCCGGGTCCGGCGATGCCTGGGCCGCTGGTGCCCGTCTTGCCGCTTTGCGCCGTTTCAGCGCCAGGCCGGATTTTGGCGCGGCAGTGCTTACCTTCAAGCGGGCGGCCAATATTATCCGCAAACAGGGGCAGGAAATGGAGCTGGACGGCAAATTCAGGGCGGATCTGCTTCAGGAAGAAGCGGAAAAGCAACTGGCGGCCAGCCTGGAAAAACTCATGCCCACTTTTGATAAGCTTTGGGCCGAGGATCGCTTTGACGATCTTTTTGATCTGCTTTACGAACTTAAACCCGGCGTGGATAACTTTTTCAGCAAGGTCATGGTTATGGCCGAGGATAAGGAACTGCGCCACAATAGGCTTAATTTGTTGCAGGCTTTGGTGAATTGCCTGCGCAAGCTGGCGGATTTTGACGCCTTGCAGATGTAGATAAGGGGGCGCGGCCCCTGTGTACCCATTTTGCAAAAGCGGCGAAAGCCGCTTTTGCTGTTTAAAATCTTTGCCCGCTAACTCTGGCATTGATTTGCCAGCGCAGAAGCTTGGGGTAGGCGCGTATTTTTTCCGTCAATTCAGGTTCGTTTGTTGGTACGCTGTTTTTGCCGAGCAACAGGCCCTCGGTACCAAAATGCCCTTCATATGGACGTAGCGGCATGGCCCAGCGGTGCAGCAGTTGCGGCGAACCGGCGAAATAAGCGCCGTTGCTGTCAATCCAGATGCGTTCGTTGTAGCCAAAGGCGCGGCTGGGGTCGTCTTTTTCCGCCAGCAGATTACGCCCGCCCAAGGCCAGGTATTCAGCGTTGGAAAGGCTTAACGCGTACAGGGTGGGCAAAATATCCTTGTGCGATCCCGGTCTTGTCTCGTCAAAGCGCAGCGGCGTTTGGCTTTTGATTTCTTCCGGCACATAAAGATAGAGCGGCACGCCAAGGTTGAGGGCCTGCTCCATGGGCTCAAAGGATTTCAGGCGGCGCATCTGATGATCGCCGGTAGCGGCCACCAGAGTTTTACTGCCAGCGGCAGAAGCTTTGAGCCCGCTGAGGAAATCGCCAAAAGCATTGGCCGCATACTGGAAGGTATGCATTATTTCGGTCTGCTCAATGCCGCCATCCTCGGAGTGGGCTTCCACTTCCGGGGTTAGCGCCACCGGGCCGGGCGTGTAGTGCGAGGGTACACGGTATGGCGGGTGGTTGGATGTTGTGAGCAGGCCGATAAAAAGCGGCTGCCCGGCTTCTTCCAGAAGTTTTGCGGCCAATCGGTAGGCGTATTCGTCCGGTACTCCCCAGGCGGTTATTTCGCGCTGCGCTTCCGGGTAAAGGCGAAGCAGATCGTTTTGATCGTAGAACTTGTCCACGCCCTGCAAGGGCAGGAAGTTCGCCATATTGCGCCACATCATGTTACCCGGATAAATAAAGACTGTGGAGTACCCGGCTTTTTTATAGGTATCGAACGGCGTGTAACCCAATGAGCTGTTTTGGGCCGAGGAATGGCTGATATTCTGGGCCGGACTCAGGAAGAACAGGGCAGCCAGAGAGGGCGCGGTGCCGTTGCCTTCGGGCAAGAAGCGCCGGAACAGGAAGTCGGCTGCCAAATGCTGGCGTAGCGAACCAAGAAGATCGTTTTGCGGCGGCACGTCCAGGGCCAGCATATTGCTGCCGAAGCTTTCCATCAGCACCAGCAGCACATGCGGCGGGTTAGCTGCCAGCCAGGCATTGTCGGGCGTCTTTTCCAGCAGATTCAAACCTGTTTTTTTCAGCAACTCATGGCCGATTGAGGCGTCAGGCGTTTCAAACACAATATCGTCGGCGTAATCTTCCCAGGCCCATTTAAAGGTAATCAGCCCATTGGGCGTCAGCTTGTTGATAATGGTCAGGCTGGAGATGTTGGCGTCGTTGCGCCCCAGCGGGAACGTGCTGACGCTGCCTCGGGCGATCAGAAAAAACAGCGCACCGGAAATGATCAGATAGAACAGGGCGAGCATGGGGCGGCTTTTGGGCTTGCGGTAAAAACGCAGCCCGCGCTCCGCATGGTTCGTTTTGCCGAGCAGCCAGACCGCCGGAAACAGCGGAGCCAGACTTAGGCCCAGCAGCAGCAAGCCGATGCGCACTACCGGATAATCATCCCAGATATTGCCAAGCACCGCAGCTTGATCTTCAGCAAAAAAACCAAAGGCGAAGATGTCGATAAAATTGTGGTAAGTCTGGTAATAGTAGTAGTTGGCAATGGCAAAGAGTGCGGCAGTAAAAGCGGCCAGGATGAACAGCAGCAGGATGAACCGCCTGGTGAACCGCCCAAGGCCGCTGAAAAGGTAAAAAAACAGGCCAACTCCCAGCGGCAGCAGCAGCATGATGGCACTTACCCGCGCATCGTAGCGCAGGCCCATCCACCACATGCGGCCAAGGTCGGCCTCGTACCCGCCCAGAACTTGCGGATCGGCAAAATCGCTGAACATGCAATAGCGCGAGGCCATAAAAACCAGAATCAGCCAAATGAGCATGAACCATGTGGCTGTAAGCAATGAACTGATTTTTTGTGAATAGGCGCTGTGCATGACGATGGAAGTTAATTCATTGGCGGGGCAAAAACAAGCTGGTAGTAATTAAGGCTTGTTGGCATGCGGCATAGCGGGATTATTAGGAATTTGGACACCATATTTTTTCAGATCAGAGTCTTCGCAAACAATCAGTCTGGTTCCGGTTTGCTCGGCAATAGGCCGCGCCTCGGCAGAAGCCTTGATCAAGGCTTCTGCCTGCCGCACAAACTCCTGAAATTCGGGACTGCGTTCAGCCACGTTGTTACCCATTATTTCGCTCCTGAGTCAACCAATACTAGTGCCAGCCAACCATAAATTCTTTATTGGCGAGAATTATGGCTCATGACAGGTACCGTTACCGTAACGTATCTGAATGGCTCAGATGGATTGGCTGCTGAAGGGAAATAATCATGCCATCTTATATCATATTGGTTGTCGAATTCGAGACTTCTATAGCGAGATCCTGAATACTGTGCTATTTCATTATTTTTGTACCAACTGTGTATGCCTTTCCTGATAACTGTGTCATCGCCATCAAAAAATTTGAAATCTCTATCATTAGAGTTAATTTTTTGCTCACTATTTTTATCCCAGTACATGCGGTCATTTGTCAAAAGAACTGCGTACCCGCAAGGACCAAATTTATGAGATTCTTTCAATAGTTGTTCAAGCCTCCATATATCACGTAAAAAATCATATCTACCAATGTCACACGCGGAATGGTTTTTAAGTTTAAATGGTTCACCTTCTCGTAATAATACATTAGCTTGTTTTGTTTTGTATTTCAACTCAATAGGTATATACTGCTTTTTTCTTCTTATAGCGATATCAATGTAAGATCTTTTTCCAGCAATTATCTCATGAGGGTATTCTAAGACAACATTTGCATCAGGGAGTAATTTTTGTAGCTCATAGGCAAATACAAATTTAAAGTCATCTTCTGACGCAAAAGCTGGCCTTTTCATATTATCCAGCAAGGAGTGAATATCCAGCATTTAGAACTCGATATGTCTTTAGAGTTTTTTTGTTTGCCGTTGAGCTATTTTTCCCGTGCGAATCTCTTCGCGGCCTCTTCCAGTGCTTTTATTGCCTACTCTTCCCCGGCGGCTTCCAGCGCCTCACGCCTGCGGGCGGCGAACAGCTCATATTGTGCCTCGGCGTGAGCATCCGCCGTCTTGCGGCTGATCTTGCCGGAATCGGGCAGAACGTTGCGCTCGTTGAAGCGTAAGAAATCATCCAGACGGGTGTCCCAATCATTCAGGAATACGCTTTGGCGGCGTTTGGTCTGGTCTTCGGCGTAATCCAGCCACATAACCACAATGCGGTTGAGTTCGTCGATTTCCTGTTCGCGCAGATAATTTTTGGCAATAATGATATCGGCCTTACGGACAGCGCCACTTTTCCAGGCGGTAAGGCCCATGTTCGGCGCATTGTGATCCGCGCGTTCCATAATCAATTCGGGCGCGGTTTTGCCGGTGGCCGCGTAATGGAATTTGTTTTGGATGGCCTGAAAGAAAGCCTGAACATACTTGTCGGCGGTGTTGTAATCTGAAGCCAGAGCGAAAATTTCCCGCACCCGTAGATACATGCGGCGTTCGCTGGCCCGAATATCGCGGATGCGCTCAAGCATCTCGTCGAAGTAGTCAGGAGCGGAAGAACCATCCGGATAATTTTTGACGGGCGGATTCTTTAACCGCTCATCATCCATCGTGAAACCTTTGGTCAGGTATTCACTCAGGCGTTCGGTGGCCCATTGCCGAAACTGCACGCCGCGCCGGGAGCGGACGCGATAGCCGACAGCGAGGATGGCATCAAGATTGTAATATTGTACCCGATATTGTTTGCCGTCAGCGGCAGTTGTCAACTGTTGGTTGACAACTGAATCCGGCTGGAGTTCTCCATCGGCAAATATGGCTTTGAGATGCTTGGCAATATTCTGCTTGGTGGTTTGAAACAGATCCGCCATCAACGCTTGCGATAACCATACACTATCGTGATGGAATTTAACCCGGATGACGTTTTTACCGTCATCCGCGGCATATAAAAGAAATTCGCCCTGCTCCGGGGCGGCTGGCAGACTTAGGCTGACTGGGACTTTCGCGGGGTTCATGCGGGCGGATTCCTTTGACATGTTAATACCCTGCTTCTTTCTGATGCTTCACGGCCAACACGCAGACGGTATCCCCGGTAACTTCGTACACCAGAACATAGCCGGTCGCACCAAAAGGAATCAGCAGTTCACGATGCTCCGGATCCAGGTAGTCCACCGGTCGGCCCGCATGGGGAAATTTTTTCAGTATGGCCGCTTGTTTTCGTATTGCGCCCGCTGCGGCTTTTGCCGCGTTTTTGTCTTTATCCGCAAGAAATCGGTACGCCCGTTGAACACCCGCAAGCGCGGAAGGCAGCCACACAAGGCTTAAATGTGGCATTTGGGAGGCTCCGCATCGTTGCCCGCTTCCAGTTCCGCAAGCCATGCATCCGCTTCTTCTCCGGTCACATGCAGGCCAGTCCGCATATATTCGTCGTGTGCTGCCCTTGCTTCCTGCCGCAAGGTTTCCCGCTGTTCTTCCCTATTGATAAAGGCTTCTATGGCTTGAAGCATCAGAGCGTGGGGTGTTCTGTCCCGCGTTTCGGCAAGGCTGACAACGCGTGCATGTAACACCGAAGACATTCTGACGCTCGCATTTACCTGTGTTTTCATGGCAGACCTCGTTTGTCCCAAAATGTAAGACTTTTCAAGACAAACGGCAAGGGGGCAAGAAAAACGAAAACCGCCCGAGCTACCAACAGTAGCGGGCGGTTTTCAAATTCTGGCGGAGAGGCAGAGATTTGAACTCTGGATACAGGTTTTAGCCCGTATGCTCCCTTAGCAGGGGAGTACCTTCGGCCGCTCGGTCACCTCTCCGTGAGCGCGGTCTGCAGGGTGGAAAGACCGCCGCAGGCGTTGCAAGGGTCAGTAAATATATCAGGCTTCGCCTCCTGTCAAGAAGGTCTGCAATTTGCTCTTCAAGAACCCGGCAATCAAAGCAAAGTATTTCAAATTTTCTGTACTCTATGGCCCGAATTATAAAAAATATACTTTTCCTCAACAAATCCACTTGTTCCCTCTGGACGAAGAAAAAATCCGCCTTATTTATGTGAGGCACCAAAAATACCGTACAAAATATATATTCTCTTAGGAGGAATTTAGTTATGGGCAAGATTATAGGCATCGACCTTGGGACAACCAACTCCTGCGTTTTCGTCATGGAAGGCAAGGAGCCCAAGTGCATAACCAACCCGGAAGGCGGGCGTACCACCCCGTCCGTTGTCGGTTTTACCGACAAGGATCGTCTGGTGGGCGACATTGCCAAGCGTCAGGCGGTTACCAACCCTGAACGTACCGTTTTTGCGATCAAGCGCCTGATGGGCCGCCGGGCCGATGCGCCGGAAGTGAAAAAGTGGCAGGAACACAGCCCCTATAAAATCGTCAGCGGCAAAAACGGCGACGCAGCGGTTGAAATTGAAGGCCGTCAGTACACGTCTTCGGAAGTTTCAGCTATGATTCTGGGCAAACTGAAAGCCGACGCCGAAGCCTACCTGGGCGAAACCGTAACCGAAGCCGTAATCACGGTTCCGGCCTACTTTAACGACGCCCAGCGCCAGGCCACCAAAGACGCCGGACGCATCGCCGGGCTGGAAGTCAAGCGCATCATCAACGAACCCACTGCCGCTTCGCTGGCTTATGGCTTTGAGCGCAAGGCCAATGAAAAAATCGCCGTCTTCGACCTTGGCGGCGGCACTTTTGATATTTCCATTCTGGAAGTGGGCGACAACGTTGTTGAAGTGCGTGCCACCAACGGTGATACCTTCCTGGGCGGCGAAGATTTTGACCAGCGTATCATCAACTGGCTGGTGGGCGAATTCAAAAAAGATCAGGGCATTGATCTGGCCAAGGATCGCATGGCCCTGCAACGCCTCAAGGAAGCCGGTGAAAAAGCCAAGAAAGACCTTTCCACTTCCATGGAAGCGGAAATCAACCTGCCTTTCATCACCGCCGACCAAAATGGTCCCAAGCACCTTCTGTACAAGCTTTCCCGCGCCAAGCTGGAAAGCCTGGTGGAAGATCTGGTAAAGCGTGCCATTGAGCCTTGCAAAAAGGCCCTGGCCGACGCTGGCATGAAGCCCGGCGAAATTGACGAAGTGGTGCTGGTAGGCGGCATGACCCGTATGCCGCTGGTGCAGAAGGTTGTGCAGGACTTCTTTGGCAAGGAACCGAGCCGCTCGGTCAACCCGGACGAAGTGGTGGCCATGGGCGCGGCCATTCAGGGCGGCATTCTGGCTGGCGACGTGAAAGACGTGCTGCTGCTTGACGTCACCCCGCTTTCCCTGGGTATCGAAACCCTGGGCGGCGTAATGACCCGATTGATCGACCGCAACACCACCATCCCCACCCGCAAAAGCCAGGTGTTCACCACTGCGGCGGATAACCAGCCCTCGGTTTCCATCCATGTTTTGCAGGGCGAACGCCCGATGGCTGGCGACAACATGACTTTGGGCCGCTTTGAGCTTACCGGCATTCCGGCGGCTCCGCGCGGTTTGCCGCAAATTGAAGTGTTCTTTGATATCGACGCCAACGGTATCGTTAACGTGGGTGCCAAAGATTTGGGAACCGGCAAGGAACAGACCATTCGCGTGACCGCCTCTTCCGGCCTGTCCGAAGATGAAATTCAGCGTTACGTGAAGGAAGCCGAAGCTCACGCCGATGAAGACAAGCGCAAGCAGCAGTTTATCGAAGCACGTAACCAGGCCGATACGCTTATTTATACCACGGAAAAATCCCTTTCCGATTTGGGCGAAAAGGTTGATCCGGCCCTGCGCGGCGATATCGAAGCCAAGGCCACCAGCCTGAAAAGCGCCATGGAAGGCAGCGATCTGGACGCCCTTAAAAAGGCCATGGACGAGCTTTCCAAGTCTTCGCACAAGCTGGCTGAACAGCTCTACGCCCAGAAATCCGGCTCTGCCGATCAGGGCGGGCAGGCTGGCCCGACCGACGGCTCCGCTGGTCAGGCTCACGGCGGCGAAGATGTGGTGGATGCTGATTTTACCGAAGTGAAGAATTAGTATTTAATTGACTTTATAAAGCAAAACCGCGCGGTCTTCGCAAAAAGGCCGCGCGGTTTTTGTTTTTGTAATGAGGGGGTCTGGGGGGAATTATTCCCCCCAGGCGGGGATTTGGGGCGGCAGCCCCACAAATAATTTAATTCAAAGGCGTATAGCTGACGCTTCCGCCCAGGCTTTCAAAAGCATCGCCGCCAGACTGGCTCAGTTCTTTCAGACTAATAGGCGTAGCCGGTTTGACGCTCAGCTTGAGCGTACCGCCTTCTTCCACCAGTTTGATTGCCGCATTAAAAGCGTCCTGCTGGATTTTGTTTTCCGCTGTTTCAAGTCCGGCGTAAAGTGTATCGAGCAGTGAACCATAAATCTGGTCAGGATCCTGGAATTCAACAGCCGCGTAACAGGCCACGATAAAATCGATTATGCCCTTGTTTTCCGCGCTGAATTCGAAGGACTTGAGGCGCTGACGGGCCGGGTCGCTGCCGCCGCTGTAAAGTACATCTTTTGGCGTATCCATGGCGATGTTGGCGTCCAGGCCGCCCAGGCTGCTTTCGTTCAGGCCCGCGCGCATGGTAATATCAACCGGGTCGGCCTGGTTGCCCAGGCTGAAATCAAACACGCCGTTCAGGTGCAGGTCGGCAGTCACGGCTTCGGCCATAGCCGCCAGATCCGGATGCATGGCAAGCAGCGAACGGGAGATAACCAGATCTTCAAGAGAGCTTTTGAACACCAGTCCAGTCTGGCTGATATCCAGGTCACCGGCCAGTTTTTTTAGCGTGAGCGGGCTGGCAACGTTAATCATCAGGTTGTCGATGTAGAAGCCCTTGATTTGCATGGGCGCTAGCACGGACAGCGGATCGCTGCTGGCCTGGTTGATAATTTCCGGATTTTTCTGCAGGTAGCCTTCGGGATCCGCCAGCAGATCCGCCAGGAACTGGGGCAGCAGTATACCTTCACCGCCCATCTTTTCCATGGAAAATACTTTTTGGTTCAGGAAGCTTATCTGCATGTCAGACATGTTCCAGGGGCCGCCGGAAGTCATGGTTATATCTTTGGCTTCAATGCTGGCGATACCGGCCTTGACGCCCTCAACGTCGAGCTGCATATTTTTGAGCAGGGCATGATCCAACGAATAAGTAGCGTACAAAGGCAGCAACTTGGCGGCAAGTTCTTCCGGGGCTGTTGCCTGGTTTTCGCGCAGCAGTTTCAGGATGTCGCGGCAGTTAATCCTGAATCCTTCATAGACGTATTCGTCGATGGTGGCGAGAGTCTGGCCCTGCATCAGGATTTTTACGCCGTTAACGCTTAGCACGTCGATGCTGGTAAGATCGCCGTAGTTGCCCGCGTAAGAAGCGGCGTCAATGCCGGTTTCCACTATCGAGTCAATGAGCACCTCAATTTCCGGGACATTGGGAATGCCGATCCTGACCTTGCTAAAGGTAATCTCCCGCTTGTCCAGGTTGGCGGTAATCGCTTCCGCTTCCATGTTCATATACGGTTTGATCAGGGCCATTTCTTCCATGGCCCGGTTGACCACCATTTCCTCGGTGAGCGAATCGCCGGAACGCAGAAAAAAGAACAGGCCCGCAACCGCAACCAGCGCGATGCCCAGCACGAGTACAATTTTGTTCGTGCTTTTTGCCGTTACTCCACTCATAAGTTACTCCCGGCCGCACGGGCGGCTCTGTTTGATGACAAATACATTTTCAGCAAATTTATTTCTGATAGCCTGAACGTTAGCTGAAGCTGTGGTTTTTTACCAGTATATATAACAACTATCCGGAATTTATTTCCTTTTCATATGAATACGCGCCCGCCGCGCATTTTCAGCCGACAGAGTGGCAAATCGCGGTAATACAGACCGGCTTCGGCCGCGCCCGAACTGTTGCCGCCAAAATTCACCAGACCATGCAGGCCGTTCAAATTCAGGCTTTGGCCGGAAAGCAGGGCCAGGGCGGGTGAGATTTCTTCCAGATTCAGCACGGCTGCCCCATTTTGTGCGGCGGTTTCCGGGTCCGGTATCAGTCCGCGCAGATGTGTTTCCGTACGCGGTTTTAAACCGGCCCCCAAAGAACGACCCAGCGGAAAACCGTTCCACAAAAAATTTCCGGTCAGGCCCAGCAGTTCAAGTCCGCCTTCCGGGTAAAAAATCAGGTTTCCACGATTGCAGAAAAGCCGTCCGGGCGGCAGAAGTTCCGGCGAACACAGGGGCGAGCTGATGGCGGAGAGGGGGAGTTCGTCCAGTTCGGGTTGACCGCTTCGGTTTGTCCGTTGTTCTTTACGCGGACCTTCTCCAGCGGCAAGCGTTTGCCCTTCGTCAGCCCGAAACTCTTTACACAGGGCCGCGATGAAAAATCCTTGCCCCAGCGCTGAACCCAGAGGCACACGCAGGCACCCGTTGCAACCAAGCAGGGGCTCGGCAAAGGTAAATCCGGCAAAATGCGGCAGGGGCAGGCCGGTGCAGCCGCCCAGTGTTTCGGTAGCCCATAGGACCTGCTCCTCGTTTTCCTGCACGTTCACCGTACAGGTGGAGTAAACCAGCAGCCCGCCGGGCCGGAGCAGGCGCAGGGCTTCGGTCAGCAACAACTGTTGCAGGCCGATCAGCGGTTTTACTTTATCTCCCTGCCATAATTCCATGACCTGGGGATTTTTTTCCACCGTACCCCAGCCACTGCAAGGTGGGTCCAGAATAATGCAGTCCCAACCGGCTGCGGGCAGGGGCAGGCTCTGGCCCTCAAATCCGCTGCTGCCGCAATTGAAAAGATTCATGTCCCGCAGGTTACGGCGCAGCGTGGCCAGGCGCTTTACGCCCGGCTCGTTGGCAAGTACAAAGCCGCGCCCGGGCCAATGGCGCTCAAGCTCTCTGGCGATCAGCGAGCTTTTTCCGCCGGGACTGGAGCACATATCCAGCACATTGATCCGCTGCCGGTTGGCTGGCCTGGTTTCGGATGCAGACCTATATTGTACGGTCAGCTTGTCCGCTTCATGAAGATTGTCCAGTTCACCGCTGCGCAGCAGATGCAACAGGGCCAGCGGCGGCAGCATGGAGGAGGCGTCCTGAATATAGATAAGGCCGAAGCGGGCGGCCAGGCTTGATCCAAGCGGCAAGGGGCCGGACTTCAATTCAAAGGCGTCCGGGTAAAAGTCGTGTGCGCCAAAGGTGAAGCCCTGGTCGGCCAAAAGCCTCAGGGTAGCCTCTTTCTGGGCCGGATTACCGGCAAGACGGAAGGTACGGTTGTTTTGCTGCATATTCATTTTATACAAAAAATCCCGCCGGATCACTCGGGCGGGACTTTTGCGGAACACGTCCGAAAGCTCTATTTCTTCACGGCATCTTTCAGCATTTTGCCGGGAGTGAACTTCACGGCCTTGCTGGCGGGGATGGTGATTTCTTTGCCGGTACGGGGGTTGCGGCCTTTACGGGCGGCGCGGTCAGTAATCTTGAAGCTACCGAAGCCGGTGAAGGTAACGGATTCGCCAGATTGCAGAGCATCCGTCAGGGAAGCGACAACAGCGTCAAGAGCGGCTTCAGTCTGCGCCTTGGTGGCAAGACCGGCCTTAGCGTGGATTTTTTGTACGAGTTCGGCTTTGGTCATGTTTCTCTCCATAACAGGGTTTTTATGATGTGCCGGAATGTGATTTTAAGCACACATGTTCAGTAAAATAAAGCGTAATGCGCAAATCATTTACAAATACGGGAAGTCTTGTCAATCAAAATTTGCCTTCTAGTCGCGCTGTTACAGCGTTTTCCTACTCTTTTCAATTCTTGGGGCTGCGGACGAATGAAAAGCCCTGAATGCGCCAGGATAAAAAAGTCACATTTTGCGACTGGCTTTTGCTTAAAAAAGAAAGCATAATAGGTAAAGCGATCATAAGAACTTATGCACCTGTAAAAACAGGCCTGGCGCGTTCCATTGTCCGGGGAACCTACAGGAAAACTTAATCAAGGGCAATGCCTGCCATGAATTTTAGTACTTTTTTGCTGTTAAGCGTGATGCTTCTTATGCCGTCTGTCGCACAGGCTACGGAAGTCGCGTCAAGCGAATCAGGCGGTGCGATGTCTGCGGCTGATGCGCCGGTCGATGGCCGTTTGCGCGTTTCCGTACAACTGGCCCGTCCATTTCAGGGTGAAATCAGTATTGAAATGGCCCGCACCGCCGCCTTGTCCGCCGCCAGAGTTGAGGCTATGTCGCGGGCGCAAAAAGGGCTGGCCGGGCTTGAAGAATTGCGCCTGATGCTGAACAGCCAGGGCAGTTTGCCGCAGCCTGATGCCGAATCCTCTAAAAGTTTGCCGGAATTACAGGTTTTTGGTTATGCGCTTATGCGTCAGGAAAGCAAGTTTGAGGAAAGCGTCAGCGGCCTCCCGCCCCGTTTGGCGCTGGAGCTGCGCTGCGCTTTTGTAAGCGTAGGCCCGGCGCAGTTGCGCGAACCGCTGGTTTATTTATTTAAAACCCCCGGTCTGCTGGAAAATTACGCTCTTGCCGCGCAACTGGAAAAAGACAGCCTGGCCGCTTATGACCTGGCTGCGAAAAATTTACTGGCCCTGCCGCCGGTAGCTCCCGTACAGTCTGAAATGATTGCTACGCCTGATACGGCGGAAGCACCAGAAGCGCCGGAAACAGCGGAGATTACTTCGGAAACACCTGAAATTTTGGAAGCGCCTGATAGCGCTGAATCAGCTGAAATTCTTGCGGCTGTGGAAATGGCCAAGGCGGTTGAAATGGCTGCCCTGGCTGAAGCGGCGGCAAAGCGGGCCAATGCCGTGGAGGAATTGCAATCAGCTTACCGGGCTTTACAGGGAGCGCGTGCCTACCTGGAATTATTGCCGGATCTTTATGCGAGCTCCGGACTGCACGCCGGTTTGCTGGAGCCGCTGGAACAGGCGGTAGCCTTGCTGCCGGAGAGCTTCCTGCTGCAAAGCGAAATCGGGAGGCTTTATCTTTGGCTGGAAATGAACAGCAAGGCCGGTGAGGCTTTGGACAAGGCCATTACCCTGAATCCGGATTTCGCGCAGCCCTACGCGCACCGGGGAGCGCTCTGGCTGTTGCTGCAACGCCCGGCCCTGGCGCTGGACGATTTAAGCCGGGCCATTGCCCTGGACCCGCAAAATCCCGAATATTATTATGGACGCGCGGTAGTGCGCCAGGTTGATGGTGACAATGCTGCCATGTGCGCGGATCTGGAGCAATGCTGTCTGCTTGGCGAGTGTGATCCGTATGAGTGGGCCAAGGCTAATACTGAATGCCCTTAAACAAAATAGTTCGCGCCCATAAAATAATCAGCGTTCTCCAGGCCGAATTCGGCCATGATCGAGCTGTAGCCCACGCTGCCGGAAGTGAACATGTTGTTGAAAAAGGCTTCCATGGCCTGACTTTGCAGGCCGGATTTGGTCCCTTCCAGATAATTGCGGTGCGAGGTAGCGGTAGCGCTTTGCTGGGCGCGGTCCATGTTGCCAAGAGCCTGAATGTATAAAAAATCCTCTTTCAGTTCCGGGTTGTCCTCAAAGAACTGCTCGATAATTTTCTTTTGCTCCGGATCGTTGCAGTTGATCTGAATCTCGCCTTCCGGGGTGGCCACCATCTGAAATTCCACTTCCGGGTCAGCGCCGTAGGCCAGCAGGCCAGCTTTGATCAGGGTGGTAAATTCTTCCTCGCGCTGCGCCTGATGCTCGGTGATCATCTTGAAGGTGATTGCGCCGTTGCTGTTCGGCTGAATTTCGCTTAGCGCCCTGTTGATGGCTTCCAGGCCAATGGCCGATTGCCTGTTGGAGCCGTAAGCCTGTCTGGCCGCAACATTCCGCCCGATGAGGGACGCTTGGTTCAGTTCTTCGGTTTCGCTGTTTTTAGCAGGGTCATTGGTCATGAAATCGACCAGACTCATGTTCATGCCGTAATTATTTATGGAACCGATGCTCATGTCTGACTCCGCGATCCGGCCCTGCCGGGTAGAATTGGCATACGGCAAGGGGTGCAAATTTTGCCGTTTACACGGAGTATATTGCAGGAGTCGTGCCAGATATGATTTTAATGATGTGGGTGCAGGGGCATCATGCCCCTGCCAGAGGGGTCTGGGGAGGCGGCGCCTCCCCAGGAAAGTTCTAGTCTTCCGAGGGCTGTGGCTCGGCCTGCACCCGCACCTCTTCGATGCGGCGGTCAGAAACCGTGAGCACGGTGAATTTCAAATCGCGGTAAAGCAGGGTTTCGCCCGGTTCCGGCAGATGGCCCAGCATGTCCAGCAAAAGGCCGGCCACCGTGCCGTAATCGGCTCCGGAAGGGATAAGCTCGTCGCAGTCCAGATAGCGCTCCAGGTGGTGCAAATCCGCATGGCCCTGCACCAGCAGGCGTCCATCCTTCATTTCGATAATGTCCGGCTTTTCATCGTCATCCACGAATTCCCCGGCGATAATTTCGAACACGTCAACCGGGGTGATCAGGCCGGATACCGAGCCAAATTCATCCACAGCCAGCACCATATGCCCGGCGGCCCGCCGCATTAGCCCCAGCAGGCGGATGGAATCCATGCTTTCCGGGGCCAGGGTGGGCGGCCGCAACTTGCCGAAACTATCGAGATTGCCGCGCAGACGCAGGGTTTCCAGTATGTCCGAAGCGCGCGCCACGCCGATGACGTTATCCAGATCCCCCCGGCTGACCGGGTAATGGCTGTGCTGTTCCTGCAAAAGCTGCACCCGGATGCTTTCCGGCGCGTTATCCAGATTGACCCAGCGAATTTCGTTGCGCGGGGTCATCAGCGAACGCAGCGAACGCTCACCCAGACTAAGCACCCCGCTGATCATCGAGCTCTCTTCTCCGGCAATGATCTCGGCATCCGGCCCCAGAGTGCCGGCTTCGTCGTCGTCCTCGGCCATCAGGCGCTGTTTTTCGCCCATCAGGCGCAAAATGCTTTCAGCCGTGCGCTCACGCCAGGGGCGCGTAGCCTCGTGCTTGACGTAGTTGGCCCGGGCAATCTGGTTGAAGACCTCGATGAGCACGGAAAAGCCGATGGCCGCATAAAGGTAGCCCTTGGGCACATGAAAGCCAAAGCCTTCCACCAGCAGGCTGAAACCGATCATCAGCAGGAAGCAGAGGCAGAGCATGACCACCGTGGGGTGGGCGTTCACAAAGCGGGTCAGCGGTTTGGAGGCCATGAGCATGACCGCGATGGCAATGATAACGGCCAGCATCATGATCGTCAGGTGTTCCACCATACCCACGGCAGTAATAATGGTATCCAGCGAAAACACTGCGTCCAGCACCATGATTTGCAGGATCACGGTGCGGAAGTCGGCATAGTTGCGAGTGCTTTCGCGCGAATGCGGCACCCCTTCCAGACGCTCGTGCAGCTCGGAGGTGGCCTTGTAAAGCAGGAAAATACCGCCGAGAATGAAGATGAAATCCCGACCGGAAAAAGATATGCCGCCAAAGGAGAGCAGTGGCTTGCTCAGCGTAACCAGCCAGGACATGGCGGCCAGCAGCCCCAGGCGCAGCAACAGGGCCATGAGCAGGCCGGTGACTCTGGTTTTATCGCGCAGTTCGGGCCTGACCCGTTCGGAAAGAATGGCGATAAAGACCAGGTTATCTATGCCCAGTACTACTTCCAGGGTAACCAGAGCGAAAAGTCCGGCCCAGGCCGTGGGATCGCTAAACCAGGAAAAAGCTTCAATCATTTTATGCTACCGGGACAGATGTATTTGTCAGAAACAGCCCTGACCGCGTCAGAGCAAGCGGTATCCATTACCGCACCGTGATCGTAACCGAAAAGATGACCCAGCCCGTGCGCCAGAAGGCGCAGGGTATAGGCCGGAAGAGCCTGCCGGAAAAGCCGGGCTTCGCGCCGTACGGTTTGCGGCGACAGGGCCAGCCAGCCCAGCGCTCCGCAACCGGGCGATGCCGGAAAAGCCAGCACATTGGTAGGCCCGGCGCAGCCCAGGAAATTTTGGTTAAGCTCGGACATTTGCGCGTCGTCCACCAGCGCCAGTTCCAAGGCCGTCCCCAAAGCAAACTCCAAAGCGAGATCCACCTGATCGCCGCAAGGGGAATCGGGCCGGGTGGATTTCAAAACATCGCTTCGGGGCGAGTTAACAGTGTCTGCGGGCATAAATTCGGCGCACATAAGCTGCAAAATATCGGCCAGTTCCGTGGCGGAGAAGGGCAAGCGCCAAGCCAGGCGCGGCCCGCCGCTTATGCTTATATCCATCAGTTCTGCTCGCCGGGCGTATTTTGCCCGCTACGGCGCTGGATTTTTTTGCGCATCATGTCATCGTATTCCTCTACCGAATCCAGCCATTTGGATACATGATATTCATCTTCCGGCAACGAGTCCGTCAAAACATCAGTTGCCGCGTCCGAAGTCGCATCCGGTGCCGCGTTTGGCAAAGCGGGCAGCGCGGTGGCTGGTTCCGAACCGATGATCAGGGCGTGCTGCTCGGCCTTGGGCTGCCCTTTGCCCGGATACTCGATACGTTTATGGAACATGCCAATGAGTATGAGCGTAAAGTTATCTTCAACCTGTTCCAGATCCTTGAAAGTCATGTCCACGGCGTTAAGCTGCCCATCGGCGAATACCGAGCGGATCATTCTATGCACATGTGTTTTGATGCGGCTGGGCGTGGGGTCGTCCAGGGTCCGGCTGGAGGCTTCCACCACGTCGGCCAGCATGACCAGAGCGGCCTCGCGTGATTGCGGGCGCGGCCCGTCATAGCAAAAATCCTCAAGCTGCACATTTTGCCAGCCGGGTTGGTTTTGGTCCAGAGCCTTCTGGTCCACGGCCTTCTGGTAAAAGTAATGCATAACCCGGTTGCCGTGGTGTTCACGGATAATATCGGTAATTTCCTTGCCCAGCCGGTATTTCTGGGCCAGTTCAACACCGCGCCTGACGTGCGAGATCAGCACCAGAGCGCTCATGGTCGGCGCAAGCTTGTCGTGCGGGTTGGGAATGTGGAACTGGTTTTCGACAAAATATTGCGGTTTCTCCACCTTGCCGATGTCATGATAAAGTGCGCCAACCTTGCAAAGCAGGCTGTTGGCTCCAATAGCCTTGGCCGCCACTTCCACCATGGCCGAGACAATCAGGCAGTGGTGGTAGGAGCCGGGCGCATCGAACATCATCTGACGCAGGATGGGATGTTCCTGATTCATCAGTTCCATCAGGGCAAAGCGGGTGGTAAAGCCGAAAATAAGTTCGATCAGCGGTGACAGGGCAAAAATCAGGGTCATGGAAAGCAAACCACCCAACAGCACCGCCGCGAATTCCGGCATAAAACGCGCCGCGTCGCCGCCCTGGGCCAGGGTGGAGGCCAGCCAGATCAAAGCCAGGCCGGGCAGCAGCATGAGCAGTTTTTTGCCCATTTCTTTGCGGGTTTGGATATCAATGATCAGCCAGGCACCGAGCATGGAACTCATAAAATAGAAAACAAACAGCGTCAGCCCACCCTTGTTTACCAAAGTGCAGAACAGGGCCAGCAGCAGGCAGGTGATGAAGTAGCGCTTGGAGGCGGAAACCATTACTGCCAGGCCCGCCGCTCCGGCAACGGGTACGGCAAAAGCCTGCGTTACGGTGCTTATTACCGGATTGGAGGCAGCCAGAGCCGTGCCGAGCAGGAGAAACGCCTTGGCCAGCACGGTAAAGAAAGCCAGCAGGGAAGCGATGAACAGCAGTTCCTTCTGGCTGAACCGGGGCAGCTTTTGCCCAGTGGAACTGTAGAAGAACCCGGCGCAAAGAAGCGCCGCGCAAAGGAACACGCCAAAGAACAGTTCCGGTTTGAATTTACCGGCTTCGCGCACCCAAAGAGCTTGCAGCTTGGCGAGTTGCTCCTGGGAGATGCGCTCGCCCTGACGCACAATTACCTCGTCGGCCATAATCTGCTGCACCACCGGGGAGACCATTTTGGCGGCTTCGGCCGCGCTTTGGGCCGTGGCTTCAAAATTGGGAGTGAGCGTGGCGGTAATGAAGCCGCTGAACAGCGAGGTTAAAAGACGCCTGGTTTGAGCGCTGGCCGGCAGGTTGCGCACATGCACGGAAAGATCCAGCATGGCGTTGCGCACATCGGTAACCTCGCTGGCCGCCATGCGCGAGATAATTTCGCCGCTGTTGAGATCGCGCACGATCACTCCGCCGGTATAGCTGAACAGGGCGCGCGAGTCGCTGACCATGCCCGCACGCATGCGTTGTTCCAGCCAGGGCAGAACGTTGTTGCCCGCCAGGGCCTGTATTTCCGGGTCCAGCAGCAGCGAGAAGAGCCGGGTGGATATTTCCTCGCCGGTTTCATCGGAAAGAGCCAGGCGCAGGGTATCAATATCCGCCGGGCTTTGCGCCCGGTTTATGGAGGTAAAAAGCTCGGTTACGCGGCGGTGCAGCCTTTCGGCAGGTTCCAGATTGAGCACGCAGATCAGCGGTTGGGCTTGTTCCACTGCTTCGCGTTGCAGCCGGGTGGCTTCGGCGTCATGAAAGCTGAAGGTGATGGGCGAGGCGATATCTGTTTCGGCAACTTCGCCCTGCACATAGTTGCGCATGGTCGGCTGCCATTCATAGACCACCACAAAGGAAAGCGCGGCCAGCACTGCGGCCAGCGCGAAAAAGCCATAACCGAGCTGCAAGCGGGAAAACAGCTCCAGCAGGGATTGAAAGCGATCCGGATGCAAATCCGGAAGCATTTTTTTGCTAGTATTCATAAGAAATTTTTTTATTTTTACTTAGGATAACAGGATCAACGCTCGTAAGCATCTATTATTCTGGCTACCAGGGGGTGCCGGATAACATCTTCTTTTTTGAAGTGAATTATGCCAAGGCCTTGCACTCCTTTTAATACGCGCAGGGCGTGCACCATGCCGGAACGCTCCATATCGCCGCCCACGGGCAGATCTATTTGGGTAATATCGCCGGTAACCGCCATGCGCGAACCAAAACCCATGCGGGTTAAAAACATTTTCATCTGTTCCGGGGTGGTGTTCTGGGCTTCATCCAGAATGATAAAGGCATCGTTAAGGGTGCGGCCGCGCATGAAAGCCAGCGGCGCTACTTCAATAACGCCGCTGTCCAGCATTTCCGTAACCTTTTCAAAATCCAGCATGTCGTGCAGGGCATCGTACAGGGGGCGCAGATAGGGATTAACCTTTTCCGCCAGATCGCCGGGCAGAAAGCCCAGGCGCTCACCGGCCTCAACCGCCGGGCGGGTAAGGATGATGCGTTTGACTTTTTTGGCCAGCAGCATGGAAAGGGCCGCAGCAACGGCCAGATAGGTTTTGCCGGTACCAGCCGGGCCAACGCCGAAAACCATTTCGTTTTCGCGCAGGGCTTTTACATAGTCGCGCTGGGTGAGGGTTTTGGGGGTAATGCTGCGTTTGGGCGAACTGATGAACACCGGATCGTTGAACAGGCGGCTCAAATCAACCGAGGCGTCCTGATCCAGCATGTTGTAGGCGTATTCGATATCAGCCGGAAGCAGGCGTCCACCGTTTTTCAGAAGGCCATAGATTTGATGGAGCAGGTTCGCCACCAGAGCCTGCGCCCGGTCTTCGCCGGCCAGCGAGAGGCTGGAGCCACGATGGGAAATGCGCAAACCGGACTTTTGTTCGAGGTTGCGCAAATTAAGCCCCTGCGGGCCGAAAAGCTGGTTGGCGAGCCTGGGGTCGTCAAAATCCAGTTGCTGACTTGCATTTTCTGACATGGCTTTGTCAGATATAATCCTTTTTTTTATCCTAGTCCATGCTTTGGAGAAAGCCTTGCTTTTTGGCGCAATATGAACAAAAATCAGCCCACAAGCATTATAAGGACCGTATATGAATCTCCAAGAATTTCGCGCCGATCTGCATATCCATTCCCGGTTCTCACGGGCTACCAGTTCCAGGCTGAACCTGCCTTTGCTGGCCGCCTGGGGGGCGATCAAGGGCATCACGGTGCTGGGAACCGGCGATTTCACCCATCCGCAATGGCGTGACGAACTTAAGTCAGGGCTGGTTCTGGAGGAAAAAAGCGGCCTTTACGCCCTGAAAAACCCGGAAGAGGCCGAAAAAATGCTGCCGGAATGGGCCACCAGCCCGCTTTTGCGCGAAAAGGCCGCAGAGGTGCGCTTTTTGCCGCAGGCTGAAATCAGTTCCATTTACAAGCGCGGCGGCAAGGTGCGCAAGGTACACAATCTGGTTTATGTGCCGCATCTGGAAGCGGCGGACGCGCTTTCACTACGCCTGGAGCAGGTGGGCAACCTGGCTTCGGATGGCCGCCCCATTCTCGGCCTGGATTCGCGTAATTTGCTGGAGATGGTCCTGAATCTGGATTCTCGCGCCTTTTTGGTTCCGGCGCACATCTGGACGCCCTGGTTTTCCATTTTCGGATCCAAATCGGGCTTTGACAGTCTGGAAGAATGCTTTGGATCCCTGAGCGGCGAAATTTTCGCGCTGGAAACCGGGCTTTCCTCCGACCCGGAAATGAACCGCTGCCTGAGCGCCCTGGACGGGCTGCGCCTGATCTCCAACTCCGACGCCCATTCTGGCGAAAATTTGGCCCGCGAGGCCAATATCTTTGCGGGCGAAATCAGCTATCAGGGCATTTTTGACGCCTTGCGCGGCGGTAAAAAAGCGACAGGCGGCGAAGGCGTAACTTTTGCTGATACCGCCGATAATCAGGCAGCGGTGCTGTCCAGTCAGGCCACCCGTTTTGTCGGTACTTTCGAATTTTTTCCGGACGAGGGGAAGTACCATCTGGACGGACATCGGGATTGCAAAGTTTCGCTTACTCCGATTGAGACGCGCGAACTTGGCGGCATCTGCCCGGTTTGCGACAAGCCGGTTACGGTGGGCGTGCTGAACCGAGTACAGGAACTGGCCGACCGTAGCGAGGCGGTTTACCGCGCTGATGAAAGTTTTACTTCCCTGATTCCCTTGCCGGAGCTTTTGGGCGAAGTGCTGTGCGTGGGGGCCAAAAGCCGTAAGGTAGGCGATTTTTACCGCAGCTTGGTAAGTGATCTTGGCCCGGAACTGGATATTCTGAATCAGGCCACACCGGAGGATATAGCCCGGCACTCGCGCCCGCTGGCCGAAGGCATAGCGCGGATGCGCCGGGGTGAAGTTCATCGCCGAGGCGGTTTTGACGGCGAGTTCGGAGTAATCAGCGTATTTACGCCGGAAGAGCATAAGGAATTGAAAGGCAGGCGGCTGATCAGCGTTGGGACGCAAAGCGCGACCAGCCTGAATTTGTTGTCGGATGCGGCGGAGGCCCCGGCAACGAGCGCCAATGAACCAGTCAGGGCTGATACGCCGATATCGTCTGTTATTGTGAAGGCCCCCGCGAATGTCCCTGTAAATGATCCCGTTACAACGGGCGTGCCGCCAGCCGTTGCCAGCGCCAAAGATTCCACTGCGGCAGGTAGCGACAAGGCCGACCCCGAACCAGCGGAGCGCGGCTTGAACGCCGCCCAGGTCAAAGCGGTCAAGGCCGGGCCGGGAGCAACCCTGGTCATAGCCGGGCCGGGTACGGGCAAGACGCATACGCTGATCGCCCGTATCCTGCATCTGCTGCAAACAGGCGTTCCGGCGGGCAATATTCTGGCGCTTACCTTTACGCGTCGGGCCGCCGAGGAGTTGCGCGAGCGTTTAAGTTCGGCCCTGCAAAATTCGGCTGAACTGCCGCGCACTGATACCCTGCACGCTCTGGCTCTGGAATTCTGGTGCCGCATTCAGGGCGGGCCGCCGGTGCTGCTTACCGAGGAAAGCGCCCTGCGCGTTTTTGCCGAAGCCAATATTGAGGAAAGCGCGGCCCGCCGCCGCGCTGCCTGGGAAGCAATCAACCTCAGCCGCGAAAAAAATGAGCCGCTGGCTGAAGAATGGCGCGAATTTCACAACAACTACACCGGCCATAAAACCGCCTGGAATCTGGCCGATTACACCGACTTGCTCGAACTTTGGCTTACCCAGCTCAAGACCGGCCGTTATCCGGCTACCTGGACGGAAATTCTGGTGGACGAGATACAGGATCTCTCCCCTCTGCAACTGGAGCTGGTTAAAAATTTGACGCAACCAGGCGGGTATGGCTTTTTCGGCATCGGTGACCCGGATCAATCCATTTACGGCTTCCGGGGGGCACATGGCCGGGCGGATGAATTTTTCAAGGAAGCCTGGCCTGGTCTTGAGCGTATCCAACTGAACGAAAACTATCGTTCCGGGCCGGAAATACTCGATTTGGCGCAGACTCTCTATCAGCAAAAGGCGGATAGATTGCTTGTTCCGGCGGCCAGTTCCGGCGGGCGAGGAAAAGCTGGCGATCCGGGATTGGCGGAAATTCATTTTTTTGAAGGCAACAGTTCGGAAAGCGAAGCCACCTGGGTCGCCGGGCAAATTCGCAGTTTGCTGGGCGCAACCAGTCATACTTTGCTGGACGCTTCGGCAAAGCGGGCCGGACACGACAGCAGGCTTGAGCCTGGCGGCTACAGCCCCGGCGATATCGCCATTTTGGTGCGCTCCAGGCTGTTCATGCCGCCTTTGCGCCGCGCTCTGGAACGCGCCGGTATCCCCTGCGGTCAGCCCAGCGTTGATCCGTTCTGGAACGAGCCGCGCATTGCCAAAATTCTTGAAGTGGCGGGGCGGGTGTTTGGCATCAGCCCTTCGCTGGCGGATTCCGGCCAGACGGGGCGGGGCAAACAGCTGGAATGCCCGGACCGTGTGCTTACGCGCGGCCCCTTGAGCATGCACGCTTACTGGGGCAACAGTGAGCCTTTTGACAGCCAGTTCTGGCAGTCCGAAGCTTTCAAGGATTTCTCACGCGCCTTTGAGGCGCAGCATGGCTGGAGCGGCCTGTTCAACTGGCTCAGCCTGCAAAACGAGCTTGAGTTGGTGCGCGTTAAAAGTGAGAGGGTGCAGCTTATTACCATACACGCGGCCAAGGGGCTGGAATTTCCCATTGTTTTTCTGCCTGCTTTGGAAGACGGAATTCTGCCTTTTGCCGGGGCGTCCTTCCTGACCGGGCAGGCTCAGGCCGGGCAGGCTGCTTTTGCCCCCGGTTTCGACTCCGGGCAATCAGCCTCCGCTAACGGTTCTGGTTCCGGCCTCGGCTCTGGTCAGCCAGCCCCATTGCGTTTTGATGAGGAAGAGGAAAAACGCCTGCTTTACGTTGGCCTTACCAGGGCCAAGCAGGGCTTGTTTCTTTCCCGCGCGGCCAGGCGGCATCTTTATGGGCGTGAACTGCGCCTGAAGCCTTCGCGCTTTCTGGTCAACCTGCCGCTGAGCATGGTCAAACACAGCGCTATGGTGGCGAAAACCATAGTGAAACAAGAACATCTTTCGCTTTTTTAATCATGCCAATGCTGCTGCAAGTAGAAAATCTTTCCGTCGGCTTTCGGAGCGTGCAGCCCGGTACGGGAACCCCGCGTATGGCCAGAGCCGTGGAAGAGGTGAGCTTTTGCCTGGATCGCGGCGGGTCGCTTTGCCTGGTGGGTGAATCCGGCTGCGGTAAAAGTGTGACCGCTCTATCCCTGCTCGGGCTGCTGCCCAGCCCCCCGGCCCGGTTGCTGGGCGGGCGGGTCTTGTTCGAGGGCGAGGATATGCTGCGCCTGCCGCCGGAAAAGCTGAACCGGCTGCGCGGCGGGCGTATCGGCATGATCTTTCAGGAGCCGATGACCTCGCTGAACCCGGTACTCAAGGTGGGCGAACAGGTGGCCGAACCCTTGATTGTCCATTTCGGGATGCGTCCGGCCGAGGCTCTTAAACGGGCCGTAGAGCTGTTGGCGGAAGTTGGCCTGAATAACCCGGATCGCCGGGCCGCTGATTATCCGCATCAACTGAGCGGCGGCATGCGACAGCGCGTGATGATCGCCATGGCTATGGCCTGCCGCCCCAGTTTGCTTATTGCCGACGAGCCCACCACCGCCCTGGACGTGAGCGTACAGGGGCAGATTCTTGATCTTATGCGCGAAATGCGTGAATCCGCCGGTTCGGCCCTGCTGATGATTACCCATGACCTAGATGTGGTGGCACGCAGCGCGGATCAGGTGGCGGTAATGTATGCCGGGCGAATTGTGGAAAGCGGCCCGGTGGGCGCAACACTTGCGGACCCCCTCCATCCATACACTGCCGGGCTGGTGGCCTCGCGCCCTCGTTTGGGATGGGAGCAAAGATCAGGACTGGATGTAATGCGGGCAAAGTTGGTCCAGGCTCGGCATGGCAGATTGAGCGCCATACCCGGCACAGTGCCTCCGCCTTTGGAACGCCCGGATGGCTGCGCTTTTTCCACTCGCTGCCCGCAAGTTTTTGACCGCTGCCGTGCGGAAATGCCGCCGCTGCTTCCCTTGACTGATGGTAAAGTGAACGAAGGCAGGAGTTGCCGCTGCTGGCTGCGGTAGAGCCTGCTTTTGCCGTGATGCTGCGTCAGGCATCGTTTTTGGCTCCTGTCGAGTACGATAAGAATACACTCCCGTCGCCGAAAACTTGCCTTCCTTGCCTGACGACAAAATCAGTCTCTACCAAAGTTAGTTGGCTAGTATATGTTCAAGTTTGATCGAAAAATATTGATTCTGGCGTTGCTTTATTTAAGCTTTGTCAGCCTTGGCCTGCCCGATACCTTGCTGGGTACGGCCTGGCCGCAGATGCGGCATTCCTTTGGGCGGCCCCTGGAATTCGCCGGTTTGTTACTCAGTCTGACCACTATTTTTTCCGTAATCTCCAGTCTGGGCAGCGGTTTTGCCTTGCGCAAGCTTGGCGCTGGCCTGCTGATTGCCGTTTGCGCTCTGGCCACCGGGTTATCCATGTTCGGCTACGCTTTGGCCGCCGGATGGTCTGCCCTGATCGGTTTTGCCCTTGTTTTCGGGCTGGGTCAGGGCGCGGTGGACACGGCGGTAAATGCCTACATGGCCCGCAATTACTCGGCCCGGCACATGAACTGGGTGCATTGCTGCTGGGGAGTTGGGGCAGCCGGGGGGCCGCTCATTCTTGGCCTGGTTTTCACTCAGGATTTATCCTGGCGTTACGGCTACGCTTGCGTGGGCGGTATCCAACTGGCGCTGGCCCTGCTGTTTTTTCTCAGCCTGCCTCTTTGGCAAAAAGTGGAACGGGGAGCGGAAGCAGGTGCATCTATGGTGTCACCAGTGCTACCAACATCTGATCCGGTAAATAAGGCGGGCAAGGCAAAGCGGGATCTTGGCAAGAGCAGACTTCTGGCCGCTTGCGTCTGTGGAACAGCTTTCTATTTTCTTTACCCCGGCGTTGAACTGATGGCCGGACTCTGGGGCGCTTCCTACCTTAGCGTCAAATTTGCTGCCTCACCGGCTTCGGCGGCTCTGAGCATAACTTTGTATTGGGGGGCGTTGACCATTGGGCGGTTTTTGGCGGGTATTTTTGCGAACCGGGTTCGGAATCGGGAACTGATTCGGGGCGGGCTGGCGCTGGCCTTTGGCGGTGCGTTACTTATCTGCTTTGCGGCCAGCCTGAGCACGGCCAGTCTGGCTTTGGTGTTGCTGGGGCTTGGCCTGGCGCCGCTTTATCCGACCATGATGCACGATACCCCGGCCCGGGTGGGCTTGCAGGCATCCGACCGCCTGACCGGCTTGCAGGTAGGGGCCGCTCTGGCCGGGGCAGCCAGCATTCCGGCCTTGGCCGGTTTTGTTCTGGAACGGATCTTCACGGCCCCAACCGGCGCAGTCACTTCCGGGCTGGTTCAGGCTTTTGGGCCGCTGCTGCTGGTTTTCACAATCCTGTTGCTGCTGGCACACGAGCTTTCGCTGCGCTTTTCGCTCTATAATAGGCGCAATTGCGATAACGATAGGTAATTTTGCCGGTGCAGGGGGCTGCTGCCCCCTGCCAATCAACTCAATACTTACTTATTTCTTCTCGCCCGGAACTTCACGGCGCAGCATCTTGACTGCACAGAACTCGCCGCACATGGCGCAGACTTCTTCATTCGCATGCTCCGCACGCTTTGCGCAGACAACAGCCACATCAAGAGCGGCTTCCTGCATGCCCTTCCAGTCAAGATTCTTACGCGCAAGAGACATGGCATTTTCCCGTGCAAGTGCCTGCGGGCGACCGAGAGCCACTTCCCCCGCCTGAGCGGCAATACGG
>JAITWK010000023.1 GCA_031285295.1 Deltaproteobacteria bacterium
GCTGATCTAAATCGCGGCTCCGCTGTTCCGGGAGGATCGGGCCAGACAGGCGCGGTAAGTTTCCGTAATTTTGGTTTCGGAATTATTTTGTATTGTGTGGGTTGGGGGGCCCCGCCCCACGCCCGGCTGGGGGGAATGATTCCCCCCAGACCCCCTCGATCCCGAAATTGACAGCTTTCCGTACATGTACTATTTTATGTACATAACAAGGAGAATAGTCATGCAGGCCATAACCTACACTCAGGCGCGGCAAAGCCTTGCTCAAACAATGTCCGAAGTGTGTGACGGACACGAGCCGATTATTATCACCCGGCAAAAAGCCCCGGCTGTTGTCATGCTATCTTTGGAAGACTACAACAGCATAAGGGAAACCGCCTATCTGCTCAGTAATCCGGCCAATGCCGAACGCCTTTTGCAATCCGTTGCCAATGCCGAAGCGGGAAAGGTGACGCGCGTATCCTTGCATGACCTGGGTAAGTTATGAATCTGGAGCTAACCGACCAAGCCAAAGAGGACATCGCTTACTGGAACAGACAGAACAACGATATTGCCGAACGAATTTTCCGGCTTATCGAAAATACGCTGGAAACACCTTTTTCCGGCCTCGGCAAGCCCGAACCATTAAAACACAGCCTGCAAGGCTACTGGTCACGCAGAATCAACAGCGAACACCGTCTCGTGTATAAATTCGACAAAGAAACGCTGACCATTGTTTCCTGCCGTTTTCACTATCGATAATTTAGCACGAGCCCATTATTGCCATATTACCAGACAATATCGCCCGGATTGCGCAGCCGCTGGTGCTTCAAAAGCGGTACGCCGTATTTTTCACCCAGAGCGCGGGCCAAATCTTTGTAGCAGCCTTTCAGTTTGTCGTGAAAAGCTATGGCCGCGATGCCTCCGTCAATGGATTCCACCGCTGCCGAGGCAAAGGCCACGCCGCGTTCCCGCTCGTAGTCGCCACTGACCAGCCATTGATTGGCCAGAATGTGCGAAACCCCGAAAGCCTCGTCACCCCATTCCGTAAACACGGCTGTAGCAAAATTCGGATCAAAATGAGTGCCGCCCAGGCATAGCAAATTACGCAGCCGCCTACCGTCACCATCAAACACCTGCGTAAGGGCATCGGCCAGTGCGCCGCAGGCTCGCAAATCCGTCCAACTGGCCGCCTCGCTCCCCACTTCTATATCCATAAGCGGAACCTGATATTGCGCAATCAGTTCAGGCGAACTTCCCGGCACGCTGGAACCTGACCAGTGCGTGGCCTCGGTGACGGTCTGGAAATCCTCAAGCCCGGCTTTAACGCGGCCTCTTTCCAGAGCGCACAGGAGGTTGCGCATATAAACGGGATTGCCCGGCCCATAAATGCCAGTTTCCACGTCACCAATGGAATGCACGGTCAGAATTTTTTCCGGTGCGCTGCCGCCTTCGTGCCAGGTGATCATGCCTGCCACATCGCAATCCCCAAAATGCCCGTTCATAAAAGGCAGATATTTCGGATAGTCCAGACAAATCGGGATTTCCGTAGGCACAAAAAAATACTCGTTGTCCCGCTCGTCTTTGTGCAGCATCACTTCTCGGCCATCAGAAACAATACCGGCCGGGACCATACAGCCCTTTTCACATAGCAGCTTCCAGACACTACGCGAAACCAGCCCCGGCCTGTCTTCGTTATCCGCCAAATAATAAACAGCTTTTTTTCCGTTCAACATAATATTTCCTTCTTACAGCCCGGCAACTATCGTGTTGACGTCCGTCACTTCGGCAAAAGTGCCGTGCAGAGCGGCCAGATAGACGGTTTGCACATCCTGCGCCGTTACGCTGCGCCCATCAAAGGCAAGGGATTTGGTGGCGCAGGCGTCACCGGCCAGGGTACAGGCAAAGCTCAGGTCATGGGCGGCGCGTACCGTGGTATCCACGCACATATGCGTCATCATGCCAACAATCACCAACTCGGTAATTCCGGCGGCCCGCAGTTGTTCCAACAGATCCGTTTCCCGGAAGGAACTGGGATAATGCTTCACGATAACCGGCTCACCGGCCAGCGGCGTGACCAGCATATGAATGTGCGCGCCATCGGTGCCAGGCAGGAAAAAAGACGCATTCGGGCTGGCGATATGCTGCACATGAAAAATCGGCAAATTGGCGTTACGAAAAGCCTCCAGTAGTTCAGAGGCTTTTTCTCCGGCTGCCTCGCTGTGGTGCAGCTCCATCCGGCCACCGGGAAAATAGTCGTTCTGAATATCAATCAGCAATAGGGCTTTCATGGGATCTCCTTGAAAATATAGAGGTTCAGCGCTTGCACTTCATGGTTTGGCGCGTTTTTACTTCCGAACTTGGCAAGTCCATTTGCAATCTTTACTTATTGATTCTCTCTTGCCTTCTGAATTAAGTCAATATATACTCTTTTTGCGCGTTAATTTTGTACAGGAGGTTTTTAATGAATCTGCAAAATATCCAACCGCTCAGCTATTTCAGAGCCAACGCCCATGCCGTGATGAAAGATATCCGGGAAACAGGCACTCCGGTAATCCTGACGCAAAACGGCCTGGCTGCCGGAGTGGTGGTCAGCCCCCAGGAATGGGAAGCGGTTCAGGAAAGCCTTGCCATGCTTCGTCTGGTTGCAATTCGCAGGCAAGAAGTCAATGACGGCAGGACAATCGACTTTGATGAGGGCATGAGCAAAATAGATGCTTTGATCGAGGGGCATGATGGGAAATAACACCCCCTGGAATGTCAGATGGACTGCCGGAGCATTGGAAGATACAGTTGAAATTATTCAGTATATTCTGAAAAATGATGGAGTGGAGAGCGCCAGGGAACTTTCGGACCTGCTTAAAACAGACGTCAAAAGGCAACTGACCACCTTCCCGTATCGGGGACATGTGGTGCCGGAACTTTATGATACCGGCCAGGAATGCAAAGAAATTCATATCAAGGCATACCGGATCATTTATCAGCCAGCCGAAAATGGGCGTATGGTCTGGATTCTGCTGGTAGCTCATGGCAAACGCAATATTCTGGACATGCTGCTAAAACGCATGCTGCATTATCTTTAAGGCACTATAGGCACTACACCGTCCGCAATTCTTCCAATCTGGCTTCAGCCTCTTCCCAACGCTGCAAAAGCGCGGTCTGTTCTCCGTCCAGATCACTCAGGCGTTTTGCCGCGTTCTCAAAGCCTTCCGGATCGCGGGTAAAAAAATCCGGCGCGGCCAGGCGGGCTTCCAGATCGCTCTGCTCCTGCTCCAGGGCTTCCAGACGTCCGGGCAGTTCGTCAAGATCACGCTCCAGTTGTTTCAGTTCGCGCTGCTCGTTAAAAGTGAGCTTGCGCGGTTTGCCCTGGTTGCTCTGAGCCGCATCGCCAAGCCCAGGTTCATTTGCGGCAATATCCTTGCCCGGCTTCTCGCCGGGTCGCATCCCCGTCGGGCCGCCCTGTGCTGCCAGTGTTCCCGATATTACCGGCGCGCGCTGCCGCAGCCAGTCGGTATAACCGCCCACATACTCACGGGCCAGGCCATCGCCTTCCAAAGTAAGCACGCTGGTAACCAGGTTATCCAGAAAGTTGCGGTCGTGGCTTACCAGCAGCACCGTGCCGGAATACTCCTGAAGCAGTTCTTCCAGCAGTTCCAGAGTTTCCACATCCAGATCGTTGGTCGGCTCGTCAAGTACCAGCAGGTTTGATGGCCGGGTGAAAAGCCGGGCCAGCAGCAGACGGTTGCGCTCGCCGCCGGAAAGCTCGCGCACCGGCAGGCGCAGACGATCCGGCGTGAACAGGAAATCACGCAGATAACCGGCCACATGCCGGGTTCTGCCGTCAATGGTCACGCTGTCGTTACCATCGGCCACGCTTTGCATGAGGCTGTGATCCGGATTAAGCGTCTCGCGCAGTTGATCAAAATAGCTGATTTGCAGATTGGTGCCCAGGCGCACCCGTCCGGCGGTGGGGGGCAGTTCGCCAAGCAGTACGCGCAGCAGGGTACTTTTGCCGCTGCCGTTGGCGCCTATAAGGCCAACCCGATCCCCGCGCTGGATAACGGTGGAAAAATTGCTGAACAGCGGAGCCTGACCGGGATAGGCGAAGCTTATATCCTCGGCCCGGATGACCAGCTTGCCGGAGTTTTCCGCCTCCTGGGCGAACAGACGCGCATTGCCCTGCTTTTCACGCCGAGCCGCCCGCTCGTCGCGCATGCCCAGCAAAGCCCGCACGCGGCCCATATTGCGGGTACGCCTGGCCTTAATGCCCTGGCGAATCCAGACTTCTTCCTCGGCCAGCTTTTTATCAAAAAGAGCATGCTCGCGTGCCTCAATTTCCAGCCTTTCCTCGCGCCGCTCCGGGTATTGATCGTAGGAACAGGAGTAACTGTAAAGCTTGCCCCGATCCAGTTCCACCACCCGGTTGGCCAACCGCCGGGAAAAAGCCCGATCGTGGCTGACGAAAATCAAGGTGCGGCAACGGCGCAGCAGGTAATCCTCCAGCCAGGCTATGCTGTCCAGATCCAGATGGTTGGTGGGTTCGTCAAGAATAAGATCTTCGGAGCCAAGCAGAGCGCGGGCCAGAGCCACCCGGCGTTTTGTACCGCCGGAAAGGGTTTTGAAATCCGCCTCCGGGTCCAGTTCCAGATGACGGAGCATACCCAGAACTTCGCCGTAACGCTCCCAGTCGGAGTAATCCTCGACCGCTCCGCTGTATTTATTTTGAGCCTGGGCTGACCCGCCCTTTGAATTCTGAGCCAGGGCGGCTTCGCCTTCCAGCTCCTGAGCCAGGGCGATGCCGCCCTTTAGGCCTACCGCTTCGGCGGCCAATGAAAAAACCGTACCTTGCCAGCTTTGCGGCACATCCTGCGGCATCATGCCGAACACCGCGCCGCGCACGATATCGCCCCGATCCGCCTCCAACTGCCCGCCCAGCACAGCCAGCAAACTGGATTTACCGGCCCCGTTGCGCCCGGTAAGACACAGCCGTTCGCCTGCTTCTACAAACAAATCCACAGATTGCAAAAGCGGCTGACCGCCCAGGTTAAGGCTTACGCCTTTCATGCTCAACAGCGCCATTAAAAAATCTCCCGCATACTATGGATTTGCCAGCAAATGACTTGCCCATAAATAAGTGGAGCGTGCGGTGAAGACAAGGAAAATTTATCTGTCTGCGGATTGCCCTAAATCACCTCAAAATAATTACCGGGGTGCCTTTTGCATTTCTTTTTCAACTGGGCAATATCCGCTGAAAAATCACTAATTTTATGATAAACATTTCTTCTGTTGGAAATACCGGCGATTGACAGGCTGGCTATGGGGAAAGTCTCAGTCACACCATTTCTGTTTTTTGATACTATATAACCATTTTGTACATCTTCATCACTATACAGTGAAAGAATTTCTGTTGAAAATCTCTCCAGTACTGTTTTGCAAAAATCATCTCCATCGTGATAATTACAAATAGTGATAAAGTCATCTCCGCCAATATGGCCGACAAAATCATCATTATTTACCAAACTCTGTAAAATATCCGCCAGGATCTTAAGCATCAGATCGCCGTTTTCAAATCCATATGCATCATTATAGGCTTTAAAATTATCAATATCATAATACATGACACAATACGGTGCATCATTATGAATACGGCGGGTTATTTCCTGCTCAATCAGCAAATTTCCCGGCAATCCGGTAAGCGGATTCGCCTGCATGGCAATATTTACTTCGGTCTTCGTGCAAGTGTCGAGCAAATCCTTAATCGTTACAATGCCAAAATATTTATCGTCTTTTTCCACCACTATGGGATCATATAACCGTTCAAACGGCCTTTGCATGGCTACCCTTGACACCTGATTGGACGGCGTTGAAAAATGTGTTCTTAAAAAATCACATCGCATCAACTGTCGGATGGGCTTATACGCATTAAGACTGTAACCGTATTTGCTGCCAAGGAGTTCATGCAGGGCTGTTCTGTTCATGAATCCGATGGCCACATCGTTATGTATGATGGAAAATTCGGTAATAGTATGATCCCGCATCAATATTTCATAAATGTTCTTTGCAGGTACATCCGGATGAAAAACATGGCCAGGTTTGGCCAGGCGTCCGATAGCAGGCCAAACCGAGCCCCGGCTATTTTCATTGTAATTCCTGGCGCAATACCTTTTGATCATCGCGATTTTTTCCGCTGCAATATTCGCAAATGACTCGCTCGGCCGCGCCAAAAAGAATCCTTGCCCGTAATCAACGCCAAGTTTGATAACTGTTTTTAATTCCTCTTTTGTCTCTATCCCTTCCGCAATAGTCTTAATATTAGCATTTTTTCCAAAACTAACTATTGATTTACACAGTAATTGTTTTGTCTCATCTTTATCTATATCTCTTATCAGCAACAAATCAATTTTTAAAACATCAGGCCGGATAATAGCAATATTATTTAAACCTGAATACCCAGATCCAACATCATCAATTGCTATTCCATAATTTTGGTTTCTATAATGCTCTACAGAAGACAAAAACGCAACACTATCTGCTATTGCCGCTCGTTCTGTAATTTCAAAAATAATATTATCTGAACTCAAACCATATTTTTCAAGTTGATTTTTTACAAATCCTTTTTTAAAGCTCTCATCATAAAATATATTTGAATTTACATTGATAAAAAGCTTTTTGCCGCTATCCATATTGATCGAATTTTCCAAGGATTTTATCCTGCACAGCTTTTCAAGCTCCCAGGACTTACCCATTATATCCGCAATATAGAACATATGCTCGGTATCAATCGCCAGTTTCTCATTGGATACCCGACTGAGCGCTTCGTAACCGTAGGTTTGCCCGGTAGTTAACGAGACAATAGGCTGATATACTGATTTGATGTGCTCGCCAGTCAAAATTTCTTCAAGGATTTCCGATTCTGTTTGCTCGGGAATCATGGCAACGGTTTGCGTGTCTGACTGCATCCTGACATCCTTAATAATACCCTGAAATATCTGTTTTAATACGACGGGGTCATTAATAAAAACATACTGTCACAATATAAAAATCATACTGCGATTATTTTGTTGAGAAAATCAGTATGAATTAAAAGATATGATTTGTGAAGAGGTAAGGCAAAGGCTTTAGAATAAAAAAAGTTCCTGATAATTCAGCTCGCTAGCCACTAAAACGCCATTTTGCATCAACAAACTCGCGGTGATGCCGCTGCCCGCTATGCGCCTGCCGCTAAAACTGCCGTCATAAATCAGGCTGCTGCCGCAGGAGGGGCTTCTTTCCTTGAGGATGGCCCTGGTTATGCCATGACAACGGGCCAGCTCCAGAGTCCTGGCCGCTCCGGCCCGGTATTCGTGCGTATAGTCGCGCCCGTCACGTCCCATAACACGGCCATCCACTATTTCGCCGGGCGGACGCGGCACGGGCAGCCCGCCTTCAAGCTCCGGACACACTGCCAGAGCCAGCCCCTGTTCCAGCCAAAGCGGAAGTTCGCTTACCCAGGCTGGAACAGTCGGACAACTGGCCCCATCCGCTATGGCTGATACCTCCGGTTTGGCCGGGCCGCCATCATAGCGGCAGGCCTGCCCGCAAAGGCAGGCGCTTATAAGGTAGATCGGTTTATTCTTCATCAATGTTAAACAGTCGCCACAAGATGGATTTTTGCTCAAAAAGGCGCTTGTGGCTACTCGCCGTAATACGGCGTAAAGGATAGCCGCACCGCCACCCCGCTTTCATCGTATTCCAAATTGGTGTCAGCCAGAAAATCCTTACCGGCTATGGCATTAAGCGTCATGTCTGCCGTAATTTTGCCCATGCCCATCGCGTCCTGACGCACGGTGGCGCTCATTATGCCCTTTTTAATGGCCTCCACAGCCTGCGGCGTGGCATCCACCCCAACCACGGGTATGAATTTGCCGCCATCGCCGGTATTGTAGCCTTTTTCGGCCAAAGCGGCGATGGCTCCCAGAGCCATGGCGTCGCTATTGGCGATGACCAGTTCTACTTCCCCCTCAATGCGAATCAGGGCCAGACGCATGGCCTCACGCGCCAGTTCCTCACTCCAGTTGCACATGTAGGTATCGCCAAGCTGAGACATTGTGAGACCAAGCTCTACAGCGCGCTTTACGCTGTATTCGGTGCGAATCACGGACTCCGGATTGTTTGTGGCAGCCTGAATCATCACATACTGCACCTGGCCGTCCTGGTTGCGATCATATTCCGGGTGCTCGTTCCAAAGCTTATAAATCAAATCACCTTGCAGTATACCGGCATCGTTAAGCGCAGTGCCGACAAACCTTGCCCGGTCATAAGTTTTGATGCTGCTCATATCCGGTTCGCGATTAAAAAGTACCACCGGAATGCCGGACTTTTTAATCCGATCCACAATGTTGGCCGCTGCCTGCACATCCACCAGATTAAACACCAGAGCGTTTACCGGTTTTTTCAGCAAATCTTCCAACTGTTCATTTTGCGTCAGTTGATCCCCATCGGCATACCTGATGATCAGCTCGGCCTTGCCTGCGAAAGACTTGACCAGGCTTTCACAAACCAGGGAAATGTAGGTATCGCTTTCGTCATAAAGCAGCACGCCAACAACCGGCAGCGCCTGGGCGGAAGAGTCCGCAACTGATGCAGCAGTTTCACCGCCAGCCTGTCCCGTGGTCGGATCATCCTGAGTTTCAGAATCGCTGCAAGCAGACAAAATACCACCTAAAGCAAGAATCAGCAGCAGGGCCAGCAGTCCGGCTGCTCCGTTCAATTTTTTGTTTTGCCTGTTCATGCTGAAATCTCCTTCGGTCTGTCAAAGCAGCGCCTTGCGTCTTCTTTTTAGTTGCCTGCCGATCCCCAATATACCAGAGCGTCGCGCAATTCGTTTACATCCAGCGGTTTGGTGATGTGCATGTTCATACCGGCTTCCAGGCTTTTTTCCCGGTCACCGCTCATGGCGTTGGCCGTCATGGCGATAATCGGAACTGTGGCCGATCCGGGTTTTGAACAGGCCCGAATGGCACGCGTGGCCGCCAGCCCGTCCATAACCGGCATTTGAATATCCATCAGGATCACATCAAAAACCTTCTCTTGCCAAAGGGCCACCGCTCTTTCACCGTTAACGGCGACAGTGGTGTTAACCCCCATGTCGCCAAGAATTTCCAGAGCGATCTCCAGATTGATCTCGTTATCCTCAGCCAGCAGCACCCGCAGACCGGACAGAAAACCTTCCTCAACAGTCGGCTTGTTGCTTTCGTCCGGTTCCTCTTCAAGTTCGGTAACAGAGCCGTGCTCGGCCAGAATGGTGAAAAAGAAAGTGCTGCCCTGGTCGGGAACGCTGTGCAGCCAAATTTCGCCGCCCATCATCTGTACCAGGGATTTGCTGATGGCCAGCCCCAGGCCGGTGCCGCCGTATTTGCGGGTGGTGGACCCGTCCGCCTGGGCGAAGGAATCAAAAATATTCCGCTGTTCTTCCTCGGACATGCCGATGCCGGTATCGCTGATGCTGAAAAGCAGCGTAAAGACAGCGGAGGCCGGATCCGCAGCCTCCCTGGCGGCTTCGCGCGCGGCAATCTTGTCCGCTATATCAGCCGGTACGCTATCCGGTAATGGCATACCGCGATCCAGCCTGGCCACATGCAGGTTAACCGTGCCGGACTCGGTAAATTTGATGGCGTTGGAACAGATATTGATGCAAACCTGCGCCAGACGGAGTGAATCGGCTTTAAGAATGTCAGGCACTTCGTCATCCAGAGAAAACTCAAGCTGGATGTTTTTTTCCTCGCTTTTCACCGACAGCATATCATCAATAGTCCAGAGCAGGCCGGAAAGCCGGAAGCTGACATTTTTTATTTCCATCTTGTTGGCTTCAATCTTGGAAAAATCCAAAATGTCATTGATCACGCCAAGCAAGGTATTGGCCGCGCTGTCAATGCGCCGCAAATAACGCATCTGCCTGCCATCCGGCTTGTCGCGCATGGCCAGGTAAGTCATGCCGATAATGCCGTTCATAGGGGTGCGTATCTCATGGCTCATGCGGGCCAGGAATTCGCTTTTGGCTCTGGTGGCCGCCTCGGAACGGGCCAGCATTTCGGTAATGGTTTTGACCATATCGTCCAGGCTGCCTGCCAAATCGCCAAGCTCGTCCCGCCGCCGCAATCCAATGCTGACGCCCTGCTCGCCCATGGTAATCTGCCGGGCGAACAGGCTAAGCTTTTTGATATCGTGCGTGATCGGAAAAACAATCAGCCCGGTACAGAGCAGCGCCAGTATCGCGGCCACTATGCTGGCAGCTATGGCTGTCTGCTGAATATCCTGCACATAAGAATGCATATATGCCGCATCGGCCACCACCAAAGCGTACAAATCTGTTTGCGGAATATGATAAAAACCGATGGTCACCTGTTTGCCGTCCATTTCGCCATTGATGACATCGGAAACATTACTGCGCATATCGTCAAACCAGGGCAGGCTGGCCAGTTTGCGCGAGCCGACTTCCGTATCGTCAAGCGAAGCCGCTATCTCCCCCTGTTCCGTAACCACATACAGATGCAGCCCCGGCCTGGTGGATTCGCGCAGAACGCCACGGGTAAGTTTGGCCAGTTGCAGCACCCCCATCAAAATGCCACTCTTGCCGCTGTAAACCACCTTGATGGAGACTGGCAGCGCCATATCGCCGGAAATCTGGCTTCTAAAAGGCGCTTCCACCGAAAAGGCGCTTCTGGAGATGGCATTCTTGAACCAGCGCCGGCTGAACGCATTTTCAAGACTGTAGTTATCGTCAAATTTGCCCGCAATCGGCCTGCCCTGCGAATCCACAAGGCAAAAAGATTCGTAGTAGCCGAAGGTAAGGCCCATACGGTTCAGCAGGTCGGTCAGTCTGGCCCTTTCCATGATATCGGGATCATGATCTGCGGCTTGCAGTTGCGTGAAATCTTTCATGGGCGGAATTGCCACGCCGCGCATAACCATGGGCAGGCTGGAGGCGATGGTCATATCCTTACCGGCCCGCTGCAACTGGATGTAAATGCTGTTGCCGACAGACAGGCTGGCATCACCGACGCGGCTTTCCTTGAGGTAGGAAATTACCGATTCCGCAGTGCGATTGACGAGCAGGGTTGAAATGGAGAGCAGCACCAAGATTACAGTAAAAATTGCCAGCGGCAATTTTGTTCTGATGCTGAGAGGATTTGCCATACGATTTCCGAACCGCAATTTTGAGTTGGCCCGAACTGGCACTTGCCGCCAAACGGGAAGATACTAAAGGGGACTATCTTTTATTATAGTTTTTTATAAAATTGTCCAGAGTGTATTTTTACAATCACCACACAGACGTCAGGTTTAAATTTTTATTGGGCGAAAAGAACGGCTATATTGGCGGTAAAAAGCCGCACACTTATGGCCAGAAGGATGATCCCAAAAAATTTGCGTACCAGATAAATACCTGCTTTGCCAAGAACATGCTCAATGCGGGCGGTCAGGCGAATGACCAGATAAACCCATATCATGTTCAGGATCAAGGCGAGTATGATGTTCAGGGCCGCATATTCGGCGCGTAGCGAAAGCAAAGTGGTAAAGGAACCGGCCCCGGCCACCAGCGGAAAAACCAGAGGAACCAGCGTGGCTTCCTTGATCGGCCCCTGATTTTTAAAAATCTCCACATCCAGCAACATCTCCAGAGCCATCAAAAAAATAACCAGCGCTCCGGCCACAGCAAAGGATTGAATATCCACACTGAAAAGACGGAGCACAAACTCGCCCGCGAAAAAGAAGCCAATCAACAGCGCAAAAGAGAGTATCGCGGCCTTGGCAGCACTTACCGTCATGCCCTTTTCCTTCAGGCTGATAATGATCGGCACGGAGCCGATCATGTCGATGACGGCGAACAGCACAATAAAAGCGCTGGCAAATTCCTGAAGGTTGAACTGCTCAAAAAACATAAACGCTCCTAACTGATCAAATCCAGTAAAACACTTGCAAGCATAGCAGAACATCAGAAAAACCTCCACCGAATCCGCTGGAGGTTTTTTGCGTAACCATTGATATTAACGCGCTAATACAGCCAGGAAATCCACTTGGGCAACGGGGCGTTGCGGTTATACAGCGGCGTGATGTTGTACAGCCCGTCACTAAAGCTGGAGGCACGCTGATGCGATACCAGGCACACAGTTCCATCGTGATTGAGATAGAAAAGCTGACCATGACTGCCATGCAGGTGTTGCAGGCGCCACTCTCCCTCATGAATTTCATCCGGAAATTCATATGTAGTGGTGGTTTCTGTTATTCTTGTACCAGAATAATTTGTCTTTCTACTGACTGATGTACGCTGATGCGCGAAGAAAAGACTCAAAATGATATTTATTATGATGATCGGAAACATCACGGTTTGAAGAAACAAAAATTTCCAGAACTCACCGCGCCGCTTAAGAATCAGCAGCAAAAGTGGTATTAATGCTATTGCCAGAAAAGGCAGGGCCGGCCTTACAGAGTTGATAGACGCGATAAAAATAAAGCCGCTGACGCCGACAACGATAAAAAACATTGTTGGCAGGCCGGGAGTCGCGTTCTTTGCCCGGTAAAAATCGAGAACCCGGGCCTGAATGATCACGACCTGCTTGTAAACCAACCAGCAAATACCGCCAAGAATCATCAGTTCGATGGCAAAGCCGATTATTCCGGCAAAGGCGCCGAAAAATTTGGTCAGGATAAAAATCAACGCAACCGCGCCAACAAGCATCAAGGCAAGCCCGATAAGAATCGCCCCCATGCCGTATTGCTCACGAGGAGATTTGTAAGCAGTGCCGGAAGCAGGTGCAACGTCCGCATTCCCGGCATCCGAATTTTCTGCACCGCCCGCCCCGGGAGCAGACGCGGCCTGTGCATCCATGCCTTGCAGATGCTTTACCGCCGGTTCATAACCCTGCGCCACTGCCTGTTCAAACCAATAGCGAGCCTGCGTGTGGTCAACCGGCGTTCCGCAACCGTTAATGAAATTAAGCCCCGCGTTATCCTGCGCCGAAGCCAATCCCTGCTTCGCGGCCTGCAAGTGCCAGTAAAAAGCTTTTTCCGCATCCTGCGGCACACCTTCGCCGGAGCGGTACATCTTGCCTATATTATTCTGCGCTATGGGATAGCCCAATTCGGCGGCCTGCAAGTAAAAATGGGCTGCCTGAGTAAAATCCTGCTCCGTTCCCATTCCCTGATCATACATCATGCCCAGCGCGTAAATCGCGTCCGGATGCTCCATATCGGCAGCCTGCAAAAACAACTCCAGCGCCTTGCGGTAATCCTGTTCCTGCCCTTCGCCATTAAAGTATGCGCAGCCCGCCGCGTAAAGTTCTTTTGCCCGTTCATTAACAGAATTTTTTTCCATGACCAGCTCCAGGAAGATGAAAATTCAGAATGTTTAGTGCACATTATAATGCAGTCGATTGGCAGGCAAATAAAAAAACCTCCAACGAAGCCGCTGGAGGTTTTTCAGAATTTTAAGGCAAATCATTGCCGGGCATTCCCCAAACGAAGCGCCCTAAATTTCCATAATTTCCTTTTCTTTGGTCTGCAAAGTTTTGTCGGCCTTGGCAACGTAGTTGTCCGTGACTTTCTGCATGAACTCGGTAGATTTCTTGCAGTCGTCCTCGCTGATGGCTTTGTCCTTTTCCAGTTTTTTCAGGGCGTCGTTGGCGTCGCGCCTGATGTTGCGGATAGCCACCTTGGCGTCTTCGGTATACTTTTTGGCCACCTTGACCAGTTCCTTGCGCCGTTCCTCGGTGAGGGGCGGAATGGCAATGCGGATGATCTTGCCATCGTTGACCGGGTTAAGCCCAAGATCGGACTTCAAAATCGCTTTTTCCACCGGGCCAAAAGCGCCGCGATCCCAGGGCTGAATGGTGATGCTGCGGCTGTCCGGCACGGCTATGGAGCCAAGCTGGCTAATCGGCGTGGGGGTGCCGTAATAATCAACCTTGATGTTATCCAGCAGCGCGGTGCTGGCCCGTCCGGTACGCAAACTGTTGAACTCGCGTTCCAAAGCGGCAATGGCCTTGCCCATGCGCTCTTCAGCGTCTTTTTTTACCTGTTCCATATAAATTACTCCTTTATTCTCCCTGCACTATGGTGCCTACGTCCTCGCCAAGAGCCACACGGGTAATATCGCCGTTAAACATGTTGCAGACGATGATCGGCACATTGTTTTCCATGGCCAGGGAAATGGCCGTGGCATCCATCACGCCCAGGCGCTTCTGGATGGCTTCGTCATAAGTCACGCTTTTGTATTTGACCGCGTCCGAAAACTTCATCGGGTCTTTGTCGTAAATGCCATCCACCTTGGTGGCTTTGACAATGGCCTCGCATTTAAGTTCCATGCCACGCAGGGCCGCGGCGGTATCCGTGGTGAAATACGGATTGCCGGTGCCTGCGGCGCAAATGACCACCCGGCCTTTTTCCAGATGGCGCTCGGCCCGGCGGCGGATGTAAGGCTCGCAAACTTCCTGCATGGTAATGGCCGAAAGCACGCGGGTGGCGTGCCCAAGTTTTTCCAGAGCGTCCTGCACAGCAACGGCGTTCATTACCGTGGCCAGCATCCCCATGTAGTCGGCGCTGGAACGATCCATGCCCTGAGTCGAGGCAGCCAGACCGCGAAAAATGTTGCCGCCGCCAATGACCATGGCCAGTTCAACGCCGTGATGCAGCACATTGCTTATTTCGCCGCAAATGGCGGAAACCGTAGCCGGGTCAATACCAAAGCGATTCTGGCCGGCCAGGGCTTCACCGCTGATTTTAAGCAGCATTCTCTTATAACGCAGTTGTGGCATCATCCCCTCTTTTTGTTATATTATAAAAAATTTCATGTATCGGACTTGCCAATCAATAAGGGGAGAGTGCGGTGAAGACAAGGAAAAATATTGCTCATGGGCAAGTACCTAAAGACGGGGCCAGAACAGCGTCTCCTGCATCTTCACCATCTGCTTGTCGCGGGTCTCGGCATAAAGGCCGCTGGGCCGCTGCCAGAACGGGGATTTGAGCCGCTCCAGGGTTTCTTTTTCCAGGGCGTTGCGGGCCACGGACATCATCAGCTTGAGGCGGTTGATCTGGTTCACCTCGCTCACGCCGGGGTCATAGTCAATGGCCGTGATGTTGCTCTTGGGGTAACGCTCTTTCAGCGCCTTCATCATGCCGCGCCCGGTAATATGGTTGGGTAGGCAGGCAAAAGGCTGCACACAAACGATGTTGTTCACGCCGGATTCCGCCAGTTCCATCATTTCGCCGGTAAGCAGCCAGCCTTCGCCGGACTGGTTGCCCAGCGAGACCATCTGCGCGGAAAGTTTGGCCAATTTTCTGATATGAACCGGAGCGCCGAAGCGCGGACTGGCCTCCAGGCGGCGGCGCATAAAGCCGCGCAGCCATTCAATAAGCGAGGTTGCCAAATTCGCGCCCCAAAAACTTCTGCCGTTCAGACCATAATTTTTACGGTCAAACTGCACGCCGTGACTGCAATAGAGAAAGAAATCCAGCAAATCCGGCACCACGGCCTCGCCGCCTTCGGACTCAATATGCTCCACCAGCTTGTTGTTGGCCTCTGGGTGAAATTTTACCAGAATTTCGCCCACCACGCCCACGCGCGGCTTCTGCGCCTGGCTTATGGGCAGCTTTTCAAAATCATTCACAATGGCGTTTACGCGGGAAGAGAAGGAAAACAGCGAACTTTTGCTCAAAAGCGACTCGCTGCAACGCTGATTCCATTTTTCATACAAAAAGTCCGCCGCGCCCTTCACTAGTTCATAAGGCCGCACACGGTACAGGCAGCGCATGAGCAAATCGCCGTACATAATGGCCATGACAGCCTTTTTGATCAGGCTGAAACTGTACTTGAAGCCGGGGTTGTGATCCAGTTTGGAGGATGGGTTAAGCGAAATTATCGGCACCTGTTCGCAGCCCAAATCCTTCAGGGCTTTGCGCATCAGCGCAATATAGTTGGTGGCCCGGCACTGCCCGCCGGTTTGCGAAAGAATCAGGGCTGTGCGGTTCAGATCATAACGCCCGCTGCGCAACGCCTCGATAAGCTGGCCGATGACCATAATACAGGGATAGCAGGTATCGTTGTGCACATATTTAAGGCCGCACTCCAGAGCGTCGCGGCCCGGCGCGTCCAGAATCTCCACGCGGTAGCCCTCGGAACGGAACACCGGCTCCAGCAGCCGGAAGTGAATGGGCGACATCTGCGGAGCCAGGATGGTATATTCGCCGCGCATATCCTCGGTAAAAGGACTGCGAACCGGCGCGGGCAATGTGGGCGCAGCCGGTTTATGCTCCTGCTTGTCCCGATCCTCCATGGCGGCCTTGAGCGAACGGATGCGAATACGCGCCGCGCCAAGGTTGGTGCCTTCATCAATCTTGATCAAGGTATAAATCTTGTTTTCCGCCTGCAGAATCTCATCCACCTGATCCGTGGTCAGGGCGTCCAGGCCGCAGCCAAAGGAGGTAAGCTGCACCAGTTCCAGGCTTGGCCGCGTGGCAACCAAAGAAGCAGCGGCGTACAGGCGGGCGTGATAGCTCCATTGATCCACCACGCGCAGCCCCCCGGCAATACGCGCCGCGCCAAGATGCGCCACGCTGTCTTCGGTGAGTACGGCCATGCCTTCTTCGGTAATAATCTTGTCGATGCCGTGATTTATGCCCGGATCAATATGATAAGGCCGCCCGGCCAGCACCACGCCCTTTTGTCCGCTGCGTTCCAGTTCTTCCAGCGTTTCGCGCCCTTTGGCCCGAATATCGGCCCGCACCTTGTCCATTTCAACGGCGGCAGCCCCAAGCGCCCGGGAAATTTCCGCGCGGCTGACCCCAAAGTTTTTGAACTCGGCGCAAAGCACCCGGAACATTGAATCCGGATCATTGAAATCCAGAAATGGATTGTGAAAACGCACCTGCCCCCGTTGCACGGCATCGATGTTGTTGCGGATAACTTCCGGGTAACAGCCTACCACCGGGCAGTTGAAGTGGTTGTCCGAATGCTCGAACTCCTTCCACTCGTAGGTAGCCGAGGGGAAGAAAATAAAATCCACCTTGCGGGCAATCAGGGCCTCGATATGCCCGTGTACCAGCTTGGCCGGGTAGCAGGCCGATTCCGAGGGGATGGTCTCAATTCCCATCTGGTAGATGTGACTGCTGGAAGCTGGCGAGAGCACCACCCGGAAGCCAAGATAGGTAAAAAAGGTGTGCCAGAACGGATAGTTCTCGTACTGGTTAAGCACGCGCGGAATGCCCACGCTGCCGCGCCGCGCTTCTTCGGGCCGCAGCGGCTCGTAAGCGAAGATGCGTTCCAGTTTGTACTGGTAAAGGTTAGGGGCCACGCTGCGCGGGGCAGCGTCACGCGCACCGCGTTCGCAACGGTTGCCGGAAACAAACTCGCGCCCGTCATTGAAGGTATTGATCATCAGGCGGCATTTGTTGCCACAGTTACGGCAATAATCCACACGCTTTTCAACGGTAAAGGCATCCAGCTCATGCGGGCGGATAAAATCGCACTTCTGACCGGGAACATGCTTTTCCATGGCGATCAGGGCCGCGCCGTAAGCGCCCATAAGCCCGGCAATATCCATGCGCACCACCCGGCGTCCGGTCAGCCGCTCAAAAGCCCGCAGCACCGCCTCATTATAAAAAGTGCCGCCCTGCACGATAATTTTTTCCGGCAAATCATCGATGCGGCGCAGCCGGATAACCTTGAACAGGGCGTTACGGATAACCGCGTAGGAAATACCGGCGGAAATATCCGGTATGGACGCCCCTTCCTTCTGGGCCTGCTTGACCTTGGAATTCATGAACACGGTGCAGCGTGTGCCAAGATCCACCGGACGCCGGGCCGTCAGGGCCAGGGCCGCGAAATCCTTAACTTCGTACTGCAAGGATTTGGCAAAAGTTTCAATAAAGGAGCCGCAACCGGCGGAACAGGCTTCGTTGAGGGAAATGCTGTGGATGGCCCCCTCGCGCATGGTCAGGCACTTCATGTCCTGCCCGCCGATATCCAGAATGAACTCCACGCCGGGCAACATGCGGTCAGCCGCTTTGTAGTGGGCTACGGTTTCCACTTCGCCATGGTCGGCCCGAAAAGCGGCCTTGATGATTTTTTCGCCATAGCCGGTGGTAGTGACTCCGGCCACGGTAGCCTGCGCGGGCAAACGGGAGTAAAAATCGCGGATCAGTTCGCGCACCACTTCAACCGGGTTGCCCTTGTTACTGCTGTAATAGCTGTATAAAAGCTCGCCGCATTCGCCTATGGCCACGGCCTTGGTAGTAGTGGAGCCGGAATCTATGCCTACAAAAACATTGCCGGAGTATGTGGCGATATCGCCGCGCGCCACTTTCTCACGTCCGTGGCGGGTGCGGAATTCTTCCAGTTCGGCCTCGTCCGCAAAAAGCGGCGGCAACAGGCTGGCTTCCGAAAGCGTGTTTTCCGGGGCCTCGGCCAGCCGTCTGGCCAATTCGCCAATGGTCAGCGAGGCCTGGCCCGGAGCGGCCAGCAAGGCCGCGCCCATAGCCACAAACAGCTTGGCGTTTTCCGGAAAAATCACTTCATCCGGACCAAGACCCAGAGTATTGATGAACAACTCGCGCAGCACCGACAAAAAATTCAACGGCCCGCCCAAAAAAGCCACCTTGCCGCGTATGGGCTTGCCGCAGGCCAGGCCGCCAATGGTCTGGTTGACTATGGCTTGCAGGATTGAAGCCGCGATATCTTCTTTGGAAGCGCCCTCGTTGATCAGCGGCTGGATGTCGGTTTTGGCGAACACGCCGCAACGGGAAGCAATGGGATAGATATTCTTGTGGCTTTTGGCCAGTTCGTTCAAGCCAGCCGCATCCGTGCCAAGCAATGTAGCCATCTGGTCGATAAAAGCCCCGGTGCCGCCCGCACAACTGTTGTTCATGCGCTGGTCCACACCATGCGAATCAAAATAAGTAAGCTTGGCGTCCTCGCCGCCCAGTTCCACGGCCACATCGGCTTGCGGCGCAAAAACTTCAATGGCCCTGGTTCCGGCAATAACTTCCTGCTCAAAAGGGATGTCCAGCAGCCTGGAAAGAGCCAGGCCGCCGGATCCGCTCATTACCGGAGCGATCCGGATATCGCCCAGGCGCACGGCGGCATCTTGCAGAAGTTCGCCGACCGTGCGGCGCACATCCGAGAAATGCCAGCGATAATCCTGAAAGAGTATGCTGTTGGAATGATCCAGCAGAACCAGCTTGACGGTTGTAGAACCAACATCAATGCCGGTTCGTTCAACTTTGAGCTGTGAAGTATTGTAGTGGTTCACCATGTGTATTCGAGATAGATATTTTCAAAGTGAAAATGCGTTAGCTTGATCTGCATAAAATTACCTCAGTTCCAGATTAAACTCAAGTTGGCCGGTATAATTCTAACGCTTTTCAGGCGCGGACAAATAAGATAAAAACGGGGCATGAAAAAAATTATTTTGCAATGTTCCGGGCTGCTGGCCCTGCTCTGCCTGACCGCCCTGATTAACGCCGGGGCAAGCCACGCGCAAAGCGCCGCCCCGATTCAGCCGCAAGGCACCCCTGCCATACAGCCGCAAAGCGCCGCAGTGATGCCGGGCGCTATCGCAACTCCGATCCAAACGCAAAACGCTACAGTTATGCCAAACGCTGTCGCAGGCGCAAAAACCGCCATTATCATAGTTACCGAAGGTTCCAGCCGTGAAGACTCCCGGCGGGCCTTTCTGGATTTTGAAGCCAGCGTGCGCAAAAATTACCCGAATATGCCGGTGCTGCGTGCCTATACCTCCGCCACCGTACGCGATACAGTGCGCGGCACCCCGGAAGAAGCGCCCTCCCTGGCCGGAGCCTTGAGCGTTGTGGCCGACACCGGTTATGCAAAAGCAGCGATTCTGGCCGTTGTGACGCTGCCCGGCCGGAAATACGAGGATATCAGGAAAACAGCTGCGGCTTTCGCCGCTATGCCAGCCGGTCTGGCTGAGGTATCTGTCAGTCTGCCGCTGATCGGCTCCGAAGAAGATGCCTATAGCATCTCCGCCGCGCTCATGGACAACTTCCCTTCGGAAAGCCGGAACGGCGACGCGGTACTCTTTATCGGCCCAAGCACAGATGACCGGAATCGCGACATCAGGCCTGACGCTATCAATGATCCCACGTCTGACAGCATGGGCAGCCTGGCCTACCCGGCTCTGAGCTGGGGGCTGTTCCGGCAGGGCAAACGCGGCAGTTTGTATCTGACCGCTTTTCTCGGCAACACGGAAAGCCTCAAAGATTGTCTGAACATCCTGAAAATGAACAAAATCAAAAATGTACAGCTTGTGCCACTACTAACCCTGCTGGATGACGCGGATCACCTGGATATTTTCGGTAAGCTGCCGCAAGCCGGGCAAACTGGATCGCTAGCGGGACAACCGGATCAAACCGGGCAAGCGGGTCAGTTAGACCAGGCCGGACAACAGGCCGCGCAATTGGGACAATCAGACTTGGCGGGACTAACGGGCAAAAGCGTGGCAGCAACACTGATCCGCGAAGGCTTTACGGTTACGCCCCAACCAGCCGGATTGCTTTCCAATACGGCCATGACCGCTATTTGGCGGGCTAAGCTGCAACAAATCCTTAATAAGTAACGAGCGCCTTTTTGTCTCTGGCTGCGTCAGATATCGCCTTTTATTCCGGTCGAGTACCAAAAGAGTACACTTCCTGCATAAAAGGCTTATCTTCCTTGCCAGAGAACAAAAATTCATCTCGTTACAGAACAGTTAACCTAACTACATCTAAAAATGGATAAATACGGTATTCTTTACGGCATCGGTGTCGGCCCCGGTGACCCGGATCTGCTTACTCTGGCCGCAGTCAAGGCTCTTGGCCGGGTCAGTGTGGTGCTGGCCGCCGCCTCCGACAAAAACGATCATTCACTTGCATGGAACATTGCCGCGCCGCACCTGCCGCAAGGCGTGGCAACAATCAAGCTGGCTTTTCCCATGACCAGTGAGCCGGAAACCTTGGACGCCGCCTGGCGGGCCAATCTGGAAATCACTCTGTCCGTTCTGCGCGAAGGTAAAAACGCCGCTTTCATCACTCTGGGCGATCCGCTAATCTACAGCACTTTCGGCTATCTGCTCACCCTGCTGCGGCAGGAGCATCCGCAAATCCGGGTGGAAGTGATACCGGGCATCACTTCTTTTCAGGCCGCCGCCGCCCGCACCCGCACCATCCTTTGCGAGAACGGGCAAAACCTGCTGATCACCCCCGGTATCCGCGATCAGGCGGAACTGGACGCGGATCTGCAACTGGCCGACAACGCGGTAATCCTAAAAGCTTACCGCAATCTGGCCGTTATCAAAAAAAGTTTGAAAAAGGATGCTGACCGTAATACCAGCCCTGTGCGCGGCAATAAACTCACCAAGAACGCTGACCGTCCGCAAAATGATAGCCCCACTACGGATAAAACCACTGCCGGATCGCGCGAGCATGTCTTTGTTTCCCGCCTCGGCCTGGATAATGAACTTATCCGCGAAGGCCTGGAAAACATCCCGGCCAACTCCAGTTATTTATCTTTGATCCTGGCTACGCGGAAAAGATGAAAGCAGCGCGGCGCGTTCTGTCGTTTCCGACTCCAGCGCCACGCATACCGGGTAGGTAATTATGGTCTGGGTCTGGATCATTTTATCTCTCTTAAAAGAAACCCTGTTGAAAATCTTATGCCAATCGGATATAGCTAGGGAAAGTGAGGTTCGCCATGTTGCGGTTCGATGATTCCAAAAAGCTTGAAAAAGCCTTCGGCGAGGAGGCCGCCGCTACTCTTGTCCATGTGCTTGAAAAAATGAGCGAAGACAGCAAACGGGAACTAGCTACCAAGGCCGACCTGGAAAACGGCTTGACGGCTGTAAGGTCTGACATGGAAAAACTGGAACTTCGTATGGAGAAGATGGAACTTCGCCTGAAGCACGACCTTACTCTCCGCCTCGGCGCTATGATGGCCGCTGCCATTGCCATTGTCGCCGCCCTGGTGAAATTGCTGTAAGCCTCCCTCAACTTTCCCCGTGTTCTCCACCCCGCCGCAAGCGGGGTTTTTCTTTGCACCTGCACCCAACAAGGCTGACGAAGTATCACGGCAAAATCGGGCGCTACCCTCTTTGGCACGTTCATTGAATATAGATATGCCAAGGAGACAACCATGCAATTTTTGCCTGCCGACGATACTCAAGCTTACGCGCAATCCATGCAGAACGCCTTTGCGGATAATCCGCAAGACTTTCTGGGCATTCTTGGCTCCAGAAACGGCAAGGCTGGCAGATCCGGCCAGGCCAATCAGGACGGGAACGGCCTGGATTTTGCCTCCCTGTTCAGCGAAAGCCGGGAACACTGGAAAAACGCTGATGGCAATGAGGTCGTGGACAAGCTGGCTGAATGGAAGAACGCACCCGGCAGCCGCGCTGGCAGGCTGGCCTCCTTCAACTCCGAAAACACCCCCGGCATCGCGCCGGGCCTCAGTTCCGTAAAGGACGACCACGGCCCGTTCAAGAGCCGGGATCTGAATTTTCTTGAAAGACAAATGCGGGGGCAGGGCCTGGACGAAGGCATGCTGCAAAGCTTCATGTCCGGTCTTTTCAATATGAATGCCGCCGAACTGCCGCGTGTAAGCCAGATTCTTGGTGCCGCAGGCCGGATGAGCCGCGAAGGGCAAGCCTTGAACGAACAGGAAAAGATTGCCTTCAGTTCGCTGATGCTGCGCTCCGGTTTCAACAACGAAGAAATTGCCGGGCTGGAAGAACTTTCCTTCCAGGGCAAGGGCGTGAAAGTACTGCACGAGCTACAGCAGCGTCTGGCCGCCAAGGGTGGTTCCGACCTGCTCAACATGACCAGGGAAGAAGCTGCCGCCCTTACCAAAGTCCTTAATCTTTCCGCTGAATCAGCCAAGCAGATCATGAGCAAGTTCGGCGAAAATACCGAACTGAAAATGAACAGCGATGGCTTCAGCAAGCTGTTTGCCGAGGCCGGAGCCGAGCTTAACCGCGAAGCGGCCAACCTTGCCAAATTACGCGAAATTACCCCGGACGCCGTGCGCGAAATGCTGCAAAACGCCAAGCTGGCCGAACGCAACGCGCCGGTTTCCGATAATCGCGGCAACCGCCGCCTGGAACGCTCGGAAATCCTGATGCGCGACAGCGCCGCTCTGCTTGAAGAAAAAGACGAAGACGATGATAAAGCCCCGGCGCAAAGAAAGTCCATCCTGACCGAACTGAATGGCAAGTCCGACAAGGCCGCCACCGAAGCGGGCAATGCCGAAGCAGCAGCAAAGAACGCGAATCAGCGCGGTTTTGGACAGGGTTCCGAACGCGGCGAAGGCCGTGGAGAGAGCGGCTATGGTCGTGGCGAACGTGAATACGGCCAGTCCGACCGCCAGTTTGGCCGCGAACACCAGCCGGAATTTGCCGAAAGCCTCAAGCGCGATGCGGCAAATTCTTCCCGCCTGCGTGAAATGAACGGCGATTCGAGCGCGACCACGCAAACAGGCAAGGAAGCTCTTGCCTCCAAACTGGAAGCAGGCAGCGGGGCAATTTTTTCCTTGCAGACGCAAAGCGCTGATTCCTCCACCGCCACCCAGAATGTGCGCACCGCTGTTTACCACGACCGCATTTTCGATCAGGTGGAACAGGGCATAATCCGTAACGCCATCAACGGTTCGCGCCAGATTACCCTGCGTCTGGACCCGCCGGATCTTGGCCGCCTTACCCTTAACCTGACCGTGCAGAACGGCGAAGTTAAGGCGCTTATCCGGGCCGAGCAAAGCGAAGTTACCCAGGTTGTTTCCGAGCAGTTGGCCCAGATTAAGGCCAGCCTGGAAGAACAGGGCCTCAAGGTAACCAGCCTGGAAGTGGAAACCCAGACGCAAAGCCGCGCCGGTACTGACGATTGGAGCAGCGCCGAGCAGCACAATCAGCAGCAGCAAATGGAAGCCAGAGCCGAATTTGTGCGTCTTGCCCGCAGCCGTGCCAAAGAAGGGGATACGTTGGCACGGACTATGCAAAATAGTAATCAACCGGCAACAATTACCGAGGCCGGGTTGCACCTGGTAGCATAACCAGGATTACTAAAAAGCATCAGCAAGAGGGAAAGGCAATGTCAGGAGTAAGCTCAATTCTCGGCCAGGCCGAAGCACAGGCCGCCGCGAGTAAAACCAGCAAGACCGCTGAAGACAAGGACATGTTCCTGAAGCTTCTGGTCACTCAGCTTACGCACCAGGACCCCTTGAACCCGGCTGAAGACAAGGAATTTATCGCCCAGTTGGCCCAGTTCACCCAGCTTGAAGAACTGCAAACCGTGAACGAAAACCTTGAAGGCATGAAAGCCATTTCCGACCGCGGCCAGATGACCAGCGCGGTCAACCTGATGGGTGCTGGCGTATCAGCCAAGGGCGATGTCGTCATTAAGGATCAGGCGGAAGTTTATGTGCTGGACGACAACGGCAACAAGATTGAAGACTCGACCAACCCGACCGGCTACCAGACGCAAATCGTACCCTATACTCTGCCTGTGTACTACAGCACCGAATACGATGTGGTGACCTGCGAACTCACCATCCTCGATGCCAAAACCAACGCGCTGGTCTACTCCGAAGCCCTCGGCCCGAAAAAGGCCGGAGAACCTTACGGCTACAACTGGAGCGGCCTCAACGCCTACCAGCAGGAAGTGGCCAACGGCGTCTACAGAATCGCCATTACCGGCAAGGACGCGAACGGCCAGCCGCAACTGTTTGATACGGAAATCACCGGCAAGGTTACCAGCGTTGAAAACATCGGTGGCGAATACATGCTCCACCTCGAAGACGGACGCTCGGTCAAGTACACCGAAGTGGTCATGATTGTAGGCAACACGACAGGTAATGTAAGCCAACCCAGCGGTAACCCCGGTGGCAGCGGCAATACCGGCGGCAGCGGTGATAATACCGAAGATGGCGGTGACGGTAGCGATACCGGAGATGGTGGAGACGCCGGAGACGGCGGCGAAACCGAAGCGCCTTAAGCCTTAAAAGAACAAATTTCGCTTTAAAAATTGCTTAAAAAATTTCGGATAGAATAAGTTTTGGATGAATCAACAAGGCATCTCCGCCAAATAAGATGCCGAACAAGGAGTAAACCATGAGCCTTACAGCCAGTATGTGGACCAGCGTTTCCGGACTGCTCGCGCACGGTGAAAAGATGAACGTAGTTGGTAACAACATCGCCAACGTAAATACCGTGGGTTTCAAAGCCTCGCGCATGGACTTTCAGGATTTCGTACACCAGACCGTCAACGCCGCCAGCGGCCCGGCCCAGGTTGGCCGTGGCACCAGCATCGGCGCGATTTACGGCGATTTTTCGCAGGGCGCTTTTGAAACCAGTAACGAAACTACCGACCTCGGCATCAGCGGCAAGGGCTTTTTCAAAGTCGTACCCAAGAATGGCGATGATGCCTACTACACCCGCGCCGGTAACTTCCGTTTCGACGCCCAGGGTTACCTGGTTGACCCGCACGGTTATGTGCTGCAAGGCTGGGGCATTGAACGGCCCACGCTGAACCTGGCTACCAGCAGCGGCACCTCTGCGGCCACAGCCACCAACACCGGCTCACGTATCGTCGGCACCGGCGTGCCGCAGGACGTGCGCCTCGCTTCCTTCAGTTGCGATCCCAAGCACACCACCAACATGACGGTGGCCGTGAACCTCGATTCCAACAGTGGCGCGGAAAAAGCCCGTAATGACGCTAACCCCTTCGCGGCCCTGTTCGAAAACTGGAACATCCAAAGGGACGCCAACACCGGTAAATTTGCGCCGCCGCTCGGCACCAACGGCTTTGCCTTCCAGAGCAGCATGACTGTATATGACGAAGGCGGCACCCCGCATGTGCTGACCATCTATTTCGACCCGGTTGAAGAAAATGATGTCAACGGTATCGAAGATCCGCAAAACAAGTACTGGGAATTTTTGGTCACCATGGATCCTTCCGAAGACAAGCGTGTTTTCCTGGATGATGACCTCACCGATGGCGATGGTAACCGCCCTGCCGGTGGCGCAACTGTGCCCGATGACAAGCTCGGCCTGCTCATGTCCGGCACCCTTACCTTCAACACCAGCGGCCAATTTCAGGATATGATGGCCTTTGTGCCCACCGTGGGCGGCGCAGGTTTTGCCGACCCGAGTACCTGGGTACCGGCCCCCATTTCCTCCAACGGCTTCCCAATGTTCGCGGCCAACTTCAGCGGACGCCCGGGCGCCAGCGAAGTATGGGATCAGGGCGCTCCTGCGATTGGAACTAATCCTGCCCGCCCCGTCCCCGCTCAACCAACTGTAGGCGCTCCCGGCAGCCTGAACCCGGAAGCGATAGGCTATTACACCGAACTGAATCTGGGCCTGGGCAGCACCAGCAACTGGTGGCAGATACCCGGCACGGCTACCGATCCTTACACTCTGGACAGCCTCAGCCGAGTTCCGGGGCCTACTTTTGCCGCTGATGGCAAGTATGTTGCTGGCCCGATGGCTGGTATTTTGGGCGGTTTCGGTCCTGCGGGCCAGTTGCATGAGCCTTACACCACGGCTTA
>JAITWK010000037.1 GCA_031285295.1 Deltaproteobacteria bacterium
TGTGGCGGAAATCGTGCGTGCCGGTATCCAATCGGTACACCGGGGACAGACCGAAGCGGCCCGCTCCCTGGGCATGACTTACAGCCAGTGCATGCGCAGGGTTATTCTGCCGCAGGCGCTGCGCCGCATCATGCCGCCCATGGCCGGGCAGTTTATCAGCCTGATCAAGGATTCCTCCCTGCTTGGCGTCATGGCCGTGCGCGAGCTGACCAAGGCCACGCGGGAAGCCATCACCTCCTCGGTACAGCCGCTGGAACTCTGGTTCACCTGCGCCCTGCTCTATCTGGCCCTGACCTTCGCCCTGTCAATTTTCGTGCAATATCTGGAACGGAGGGCGGTGCGCAGATGATCAGCATACGCGAGCTCAACAAGTATTTTTACCGCCCGGCCACCCTGCACGCTTTGAAGTCCGTGTCGCTGGACGTAAGCCGGGGCGAAACCGTGGTCATCATCGGACCTTCCGGCTCGGGAAAATCCACCCTGCTGCGCTGCATCAACCGCCTGGAATACGCCGAATCCGGCAGCATTCTGGTTGATGGCGTCAATGTGCTGGACCCCAACTGCGAAATAAACGCCCTGCGTGCCGAAGTGGGCATGGTGTTTCAGTCCTTCAACCTTTTCCCGCACCTTTCCGTGCTGGAAAACGTCACCCTGGCCCAGACCACCGTACGCAAACGCCCGGCTGACGAAGCCAAAACACGCGCCATGGATTTGCTGGCCAGTGTGGGCATTGCCGAAAAATTCGCCGCCTACCCGGATCAGCTTTCCGGCGGGCAGCAGCAGCGCGTGGCCATTGCCCGCGCCTTGGCCATGGACCCGAAAGCCATGCTCTTTGACGAACCCACCTCTGCCCTGGACCCGGAAATGGTGGGCGAAGTGCTGGACGCCATGAAAAAACTGGCCAAAGGCGGCATGACCATGGTGGTGGTGACGCACGAAATGGGCTTTGCCCGTGAAGTGGCCGACCGGGTCATTTTTATGGATCAGGGCAGCATCATAGAGGAAGGCGCACCGCTGGATCTGTTCAACCACCCGCGCAACGATCGTACCAAGTTGTTTCTGGATCAAATTCTATAAAGAACTGTTTTATAAAATAGTAAAACCTTGGCCTCGCCTAAAAAAAGCTTTATGCTACGGGCAGAATTATTATCATAAAAATATAGATAGTTCTTACACGAGAGGTGGAACATGCCATTAACAGGCCCCAAAGAAATGTTTGAGCGGGCATACCGGGAAGGTTACGCCGTTGGTGCGTTCAACGTAAACAACATGGAAATCATCCAGGGCATTGTGGCTGCTGGCGCGGAGGAAAAAGCCCCGATCATCCTTCAGGTTTCTGCTGGCGCACGCAAGTATGCCGGACAGGGCTACATTGTAAAACTGGTTGAGGCCGCTCTTAATGAATGCGACCTGCCGATCGTGCTGCACCTGGACCACGGAGCGGATTTTCAAATCTGCAAGGACTGCATCGACGGCGGTTTCACTTCCGTAATGTTCGACGGTTCGCACCTGCCCTATGAAGAAAATATCGCCGTGACCAAACAGGTGGTCGAATACGCCCACCCGCGCGGCGTATGGGTTGAGGCTGAGCTGGGACGTCTGGCCGGGGTTGAGGAGCATGTCAGCTCGGAAAAATCCATTTACACCGACCCGGATCAGGCAGTGGATTTTGTAAAGCGCAGCGGTTGCGACTCCCTGGCCATTGCCATTGGTACCAGTCACGGCGCGTACAAGTTCACCGGCGAGGCCAAACTGGACTTTGACCGCCTGCAAACCATCACCAATATGCTCCCCGGCTATCCGCTGGTGCTGCACGGCGCTTCCAGCGTGCCGCAGGAATTTGTGGCCATGGCCAACCAGCACGGCGGCAAACTGGGCAGCGCCAAGGGCGTTCCCGAAGATTTGCTGCGCCGGGCAGCAAGCATGGGCGTATGCAAAATCAACATTGATTCCGACATCCGTCTGGCCATGACCGCCAACATCCGCAAATATCTGGACGAAAACCCGGAAAAGTTCGACCCGCGCGATTATCTTAAACCGGCCAGAGAAGCGGTTAAAAACATGGTACAGCACAAGATCCGCACGGTACTGGGCTGCTCGAACAAGATTTAAAAAATAATTTTATAAAGAGGGGTTAACTATGACTCGCATAGCCTTGAACGGTTTCGGCCGCATCGGACGCTACATGCTGCGTCTGATGGCGGACGACAAAAATGAGCAGATTGTGGCTATCAACGCCCGCGCCGACAACAAGTCGCTGGCCCATCTTTTCAAATACGATTCCGTGCATGGTCGCTTTAACGGCGAGGTGGGCGTTTATGATGACGGCATCGTGGTGAACGGCCGCCAAATTAAAGTAACGCGCGAAAAACCGGGCGAATGGAAGTGGAAAGAACTGGACATCGATCTGGTGGTGGACAACACCGGCAAGGTTACCGATCGGGCGGGCCTGGCCCAGCATCTGGCCTGCGGTGCGAAAAAAGTTATTCTCAGCGCGCCCGGCAAAGATGCCGATGTAACCATAGTTATGGGCGTGAACCAGGACGATTACAACCCGGCCAAGCACGATGTTATTTCCGCTGCCTCCTGCACCACCAACTGCCTGGCCCCGGCGGCCAAAGTTTTGCAGGATAACTTCGGAATCAAACGCGGCCTCATGACCACGATACACTCCTACACCATGGATCAGCGCCTGCAGGACGGCTCGCACAAAGATTTGCGCCGGGCCCGCGCCGCCGCAGTTTCCATGGTACCCACCACCACTGGCGCGGCCAAGGCCATCGGACTGGTTATTCCAGAACTCAAGGGCAAGCTGGACGGTTTTGCCGTGCGCGTGCCTACACCGAACGTTTCAATGGTGGATTTGACCTGCGAGCTTGGAAAGTCCACCAGCGCCGCGGAAGTGAACGCCCTAATGAAAAATGCAGCCGAAGGCTTCCTGAAAGGCAGCCTGGGCTACTGCGATGAGCCGCTGGTTTCCTGTGACTTCAACGGTAGCACCTACGGCGGGGTGGTTGATTCGCTCCTGACCGCAGTAATGGACGGCAGCATGCTGAAAATAATTGTCTGGTACGACAACGAAGCCGGTTTTACCAACCAGTTGGTTAGGTTGTGCCGCCTTATCAGCAGCAAGCTGTAATTTGATTTTGTATAAGTGACTTTTTGTCCGGTTTCGCCTATTGCTTAAAAATAGGTGAAGCCGGACTTTTTTTAATTAGATCATCTCACTTTTGAAATTACATATGGAGATGACCAGTATGTTTCTGAAAGATTTCTACTGCTCGCGCTGCGGCAGCCGCTACCCGGCCGAAACAGCGGCCAGACGCTGCCCCCACTGTAGCGGGCTGCTCCTGGCCGATTATGATTTCGAGCGCATCAAAACATTCCTGACCAAAGATGATTTGCGTACCAGAACGCCGAACATCTGGCGCTATCGGGAACTGCTGCCCATTAATGACGAAGCAAACATTATCAGCAAGGGCGGTGGCCCTTCGCCGCTGCTGCCCCTGAAAAGGGTCGGCAAAAATCTGGGCGTACAGAGGCTTTTTCTAAAAGATGAAAGCCTGCAACCCTGTGCCACGTTCAAATCCAGGGGTGTGGCCATGGCCGTATCCAAAGCGCTGGAAATGGGCTTTCTGGCCGTGGCCGCCCGCGCCGAACAAATGGAAGCTCTGGCCTGGGCCTGTTACTGCGCCGCAGCCGGGCTCAAATCTGTAATTTACGCGCCGCTGGGCAAAATCAGCGAACGCAACGCCCTGGCCATCACTTATACCGGCGCCAGGCTCTACCTGCACGAAGGGCGCGAAGGCGATGAGGTAAACGCCGAGGTATTGATCGATATCAACGCCTCCCGCTATGGCTGGCGGCACGTTGCCCCCTGTTACGACCCCTACTGCCTGGAAGGGGAAAAGACCATGGCTTTTGAAATAGCCGAAAGCTTTGCCTGGGAACTGCCCGATGTAATTGTGTCCACGGCCTCATCCAGCGGAGCGCTGGTAGGTATTTATCGCGGCCTGCGCGATTTGCAGCGCATGGGCTGGATATCGACAAAACTGCCCCGGCTGGTGGCGGTGCAGCCCGAGGCTCACGCCCCGTTGGTGCGGGCCTGGCGTGAACGCAAAACCGAGATCCTGCCCCCGGCAATCAGCGGTTCACTCGCGGTGTGTCATCTTGACGAGCGGGCCGAAGTGGAAAACCAAATCGCAGTCATTCTGCTGGACGGCATTTACAAAAGCCTGGGCTGCGCCGTAGCGGTAAATGGCGGGGAAGTGGCGCAGGCCAAGGCCACTTTGGCCGCCGATGAGGGCATACTGGCCTCCGATGACGGCGCAGCGGCCCTGGCCGCTGTAACCAGCCTGACCCGCGAAGGCTGGATTCGCCCTGGGGAACAGGTGGTCATGCTCAACCCGGAAGGCGGAATGGAAGTTTTTGAAACCGAAGAATATCAGCCTGCCGACACGGAAAAAGCTCCGGGCAGCCTGACCAAATTCCTGCTGAGCCGGGAGGCAGATATATTGCCTGATGTCCTGAATTAGGCAGTGCCGTCACAGGAGTTTTTCTTCTTGTGACGACACTGCTGAACACCACGACAAAATCAGGCGCTACTTAAAGTTTTGCACTTCCTCAATAGAGGTAATGCTCAACGACTGCCAGGAACCTTCCGGAGCGGCCAGCGGCGCGAGAATCGGCTCCGTCATTTTCGCCAGCACGCTTTTCGGGCCGCATTCAACAAAGCGCCGGATGCCGTCGTTATACTGGTTGCGGATAGTATCGATCCATCTGACCGAAGAGGTCATCTGATCCAACAGCCTGGCCTTGACGCCATCGGCGCTGTGCTCGGCCCGGCCGGTCACGTTACAGTAAACCGGAAAGCGCGGATTAGAAAAATCGCACTTGTTCAGCGCCTTGGTCAACTCGGCTGCGGCCTCGCCCATAAACGGAGTATGAAAAGCGCCGGATACGGCCAGGGGCAGCGCCCTTCCCTTGACGGCGCGGGCCTTCTCCACCAGCAGATCAATCGCCGGTTTGGGACCGCTGGCCACGCACTGGGCCGGGGTATTGTAGTTGGCGATACACAGTTCACGGCCAGGAACACACAATTCCGCCGGTAATTCCTGATTCACGGCCTGCACCAGTTCCGCAGCCTGTTCGCCGCTCAGTTTGACTATGGCAGCCATGCCGCCCAAGCCTGACGGATCGGCTTCCGCCATCAGTTGACCGCGCAGGGTCACCAGATCGAGTACCGTATCAAAATCCAGCACACTGGCTGCGGCCAGGGCGCTGTATTCGCCAAGGCTATGCCCGGCGGTGCCGTCCGGTTTGAAGCGGCTGGAAAGCTCCATCCAAAGGCCAAGATTGACCACGGTCAGAGCCGGTTGCAGGCGTCTGGTATCGTCCTGGTTTTCACCGCCGTCCCAGTAAATGCCACGCAGAGGAATGCGGCTGATTTTTTCGGCTTTTTTCCAAAGATCCATCACATCAGAGTTACGTTCGGCCAGTTCGCGGCCCATGCCCTGCTCCTGCGAACCCTGACCGGGAAAGAGCAATGCGCTTTTTATTTCACTCATAATCATCGTACCTTCCAACTAAAGTTTACATGGACAGTTTGGTCCACTAGATGAATTTTTGTTACAAAAAACCGCTTGTGGGGTGAGTTTATTGTAGGCGCTGCCCCTTGGCAAGCCCCCCTTTCAGTTGTATTGCTTCCCGATGAACAAGACTGAACTGGAACAAATCTGCGCCGGACAGGGGTTCGCGCTGGGTGAGGACGCTCTGGACGGGCTGGCCGCCTATCTTGAACTGCTGGGCAAGTGGAACAAGGTGATGAATCTGGTCGGCCCCCACGCCTTGCCGGAAATTTTGCGGGAGCTGATCCTGGATAGCTTTCACTTGGCCCGCTTTCTCGAAGACCTCCCGCTGCCGGAAGCGCCGGAAAGCTGGGATTTCGGAGCCGGGGCCGGGCTGCCGGGCGTGCCGCTGCGTTTGGTCTGGCAGGCTGGCGCTTACACGATGGTGGAAGCCAGAGAAAAACGGGCGCTCTTTTTGCAGAACGCGCTGGCTGCCTGCTCCGCGCATGACCCTGCTCACTATTTGTCGCGTACCTCGGTCTATCGGGGCCGGGCTGAAAACTTCATATCCGAACGCCTGATGCAAAAAAAGCCCGGCGATCTGCTGATCAGCCGGGCCTTCATGCCCTGGGAAAAACTGCTGCCTTTCGCGCATGATGGATTAAGCGCCGATGGCCGCGTGATCTTCCTGACGCTTACGCCCGCCCCCGTGTTGCCCAGTGAGCTGGCCGCAAACTGGAAGCTGGAAGCGGAACGCGCTTATGCCTCGCCCGCCGGAAAACAGCGCTATTTCTGGGCTTTAAAAAAAACGTCCTGCTTATAGTAAAATGATGAGGGGTGCAGGGGAAATCATTTCCCCTGCCGGAGGGGACTGGGGAGGCGGAGCCTCCCCAGAAAAACAGTAAAAACAGCTACGGCACCAGTGCGTTCAAATCGTACTCGAAAGTTTCGCTGATCTCGGCGCGTACAAAATCGCCCGGACGCAGGTTTTCGCCGCTCACATAGGTTACGCCGTCAACTTCCGGAGCCTGAAACCAGGTGCGGCCCACATACAGGCCCGGCCATTCCGGATGCGGCTCATCCACAAGTATATCCATATTTTGACCAAGATGGCCCTGCAAAAGCTCGGCGCTGATTTCAGCCTGCAACTCCATAATCCGATCCCGCCGCTCCGTGCGCAACTCGACCGGAATTTGATTCTGCATGGTCGCGGCTGGCGTACCATCCTCGGCCTCATAGGCAAAGACGCCGAGGTTCTGAAAACGCGCCTCCTGCACAAAGCGGCAAAGAGTGGCGAAGTTCTCCTCGGTTTCACCCGGAAAGCCGGTAATCAGGCTGGTACGCAGCGCCGCTTCCGGCAGGTATTTACGCACCCGCTCAACCACCTTGAACGGGCTCTGGCTGAAAGGGCGCCCCATGGCGGTCAAAATACCGGAATCCGCATGTTGCAACGGAATATCGAAATAGGGGATGAAAGGCGGCCCGGCATCACGCAAAAATTTCAGTAAATCCTCGGTCAGGCCAGCCGGGTACAGATACATCAGGCGCAGCCATTTCAGGCCGGGTAAAGGCAGCAGCTTTTCCAGCAGATCGCGCAACTCCGGCTTTTTTCCCGCTATTTTCAGATCCTGCCCCCAGGAAGTCAAATCCTGCGCCACCAGAATAAGTTCGGAAACACCCTGCTTCAACAGGCCGGACGCCTCTTCGGCTATAAAATCCGCTTCCAGGCTGCGCACCTTGCCGCGTATTTGCGGGATGGTGCAAAAAGAACAGGACTGCCCGCAGCCTTCGCTTATTTTCATCCAGGCATAGGACGGCCCGGTGGAGAGCAAACGGCCCGCCGTTACGCGCCCGTCGGTCAGTTTACCGGCAGTTTGCAAAGCAGCCAGCAATTTTACCGGCCAGTCTGCCAATTCAGCCGTAGGCAGCCATAAATCCACTTCCGGCAAGTCAGCCGCCAGATCAGCTGCCCCATAGCGCCCGACCAAACAACCACCCACAACCAGCAGTGGTTTGTCGGCCTTGGCTGTGGAACGTTCTGCTATGGAATCCAGAATAACGCGCACCGACTCGCGCACTGCCGGTTCAATAAAGCCGCAGGTATTGATAAAAATAAGTTGCGCGCTGCCCGGGCGTTTGACCGAGCGTATGGAGAGGCCCAGGCTGCCGAGCAACCGCTCGCTGTCAACGCGGTTTTTGGGGCAACCAAGGCTGATGGAATAAACTTTCAGGGACATCTTCTGAATCCGTTATTTTAGTTTAATGATTCTAACTCATTGTTGTTCGGCTAAAAATTGGCTTTTGCAGTCAATTAAGATAAAGAAACTCTATTGCTTTGTCATCTGACGGTATGCCTCAAATTGAGCAAATTGGGTAGTGCCTGCTTTTGATGCCTGGCGATAGAGCCAGGAAAGGTGAGTTGTTAGTAAGGCGCTACCTGCACCGGGGAAATAGACATGCCAGAAAACAGGCTGGTTTTCAAATTTGCCATAGCCGGGCAAAGTCCGGCTTTAGGCAGGCTGAACAAAGTCATCGGTTCCAGGGCCTTAAAGGTAGCCATGCCGGAAGTTCGGCCTACCGCCCTGCTTTTACGCGATGGAACGCTTGATCCGGCCTATGCCACGCCGGAGTTGGCCGGGTTGCCCGTTTACCGCAACGCCGCCGAGCTTTTCGCCAGAGAGCCGGATCTGCGTCTGGTGCTGGATACCAGCGCTGGCGGCGACTATGCCCTTGAACTGCGTGCGGCCGCCCCGCCCGGCGTTAATCTTTTAAGCCCCAGCGCCGTGCTTTTTCTTTGTCAGGCCGTGGAGGACGAACTGGTCACCCTGGATGGCGGACGGCGCATGCGCTTTCTGCGTCATTCTTTTGTGGCCCTGATCAACAAGATCGAAGAAGAAGTGCTGATCATGGAGAACAGCGGCAAAATCGTCGAGGTCAACACCACCTTCCTGAATAACCGGGGAGGAGTGCGCGAAGATTATCTCGGTATGCACTGCCGCGATGTCATGGGCGAAGCCTATTGCTGCAACCGCGATTCCGGCGAGGCCTGCCCCTGGACTTTGCCGCCCGAAATGATGGCCAATTTCAGCAAGGTTTACAGCGTGCAAAACGCCAGCGGGCAGATGGAGTATTTCCGGGTGGTATTTTTTCCGCTACCGGCGGCGGAAAGCGAGACTACGCGCCATTCCATGTTCATGCGCCGGAATGTTACCTCAACGATACAGATGGAGCAACGCCTGCAACAATCAGAAAAAATGGCGGCTATCGGCGAGCTTTCCACCTATATCGCCCACGAAATACGCAACCCGCTGTTCGCCATCGGCGGTTTTGCCAACGCGCTGATTCGCAGTTCATCCCTGGATGAGTCGGCCCGCGACAAGGCCAAGGTAATTCTGGAGGAATCGCAGCGCCTGGATGGCATCCTCAAAAGCATCATCAATTTTGCGCGGCCCACCGAGCAGGATATCATCGATATGGATGTAGCCGCCGTGCTGCGCCAAACCGTTAACCTGATGGGCATGGCCGATTCCGACAAGCATATCAAAACCGTGGAAAATATCGCCGCCAGCCTGCCACGGGCCAGAGGCAACCCCGATTTTCTCAAGCAGGGGCTGATCAACATTATCAAGAATGCCCAGGAAGCCATGCCCGATGGCGGTACCCTGACCATCAGCTCTGCCGCAAGCGGCCACATGGTTGAAATTCTGGTGCAGGATACCGGAATAGGCATATCCAAAGACAAACAGAGCCAGATTTTCAGCCCCTTTTACAGCACCAAGGGCAAAGGGTCCGGCCTCGGCCTGGCCATGACCAAAAAGATAATCGAGGATATGGGCGGAAAGCTCAAACTGGAAAGCGAGGAAGGCAAGGGTACCACGGTGCGCATCCTGCTGCTGCCCTCGCTGGCCGTTACCAGCAGCAGCAGTTTGCAGGTGGTGCGCAAGCCTGGTCAGGGGACCAGTATTACCGTAAAATTACCACCAGGTTCATAGATGGTGCCGTCACGAGCGCCTTTTTGCTTCTGGCTGCGTCAGATTTCGCCTTTTATTCCGGTCGAGTACCAAAAGAGTACACTCCCTGCATAAAAGGCTCATCTTCCTTGCCAGAGAACAAAAATTCATCTCGTGACAACACCATCAAAAGCAAATTTGAAATGAGGAATCACAATAATGTTTGATCCTGCAAAAACTATTTTGCTGGCCAGCGGAAACAAGGGAAAAATCGCGGAGTTTGCCGAACTTCTTGCCGATTTCGAGCTTGAAGTAGTTGGCCTGGATGCTTTTCCCGACTTTGAAGAAGTGGAAGAGACCGGCCTCACTTTTGAAGAAAACGCCCTGCTCAAGGCCAGAGCGGCCAGCGCACACAGCGGCCTGGTTGCCCTGTCCGATGATTCCGGCTTGTGCGTCGAGGCGCTGGATGGCGCGCCCGGTGTCTATTCAGCCCGGTTTAGTCTAATGGCTTCTAACGGAATATCCGAATCTTCCAGCCTTGTTTCGGGCATGCAGCCGGATAAAACGCAAAAAGATTATAAAGCCCGCCTGGATGAAGCCAATATCGCCAAGCTTTTGCAGGCCATGCGCGAAGTGCCGCCGGAAGAACGCTCGGCCTTCTTTTGCAGCGTCATTGCCGCTTGCGCCCCAGGCGAAAATAATTATATCACGGCCCGTGGCGAGTGGCCCGGACAAATCACGCGCATCCCGCTGGGTAGCGGCGGTTTTGGTTATGATCCGGTATTTTTCGACCCCAAACTCAAACTCACGGCAGCCCAGATGTCCATGGAAGTAAAAAATTCCCGCAGCCACCGGGCCAGAGCCTTACGCGAACTGCGCCTGCTCTGGCCGGATTTCTGGCAACGGGCAAACAAGGCCAGGTAGCGCCTGCTTTTGTAGTCAGACGAGGAAATAAAATAAAACTTAACGGTAACACACAAGGCCTCAAAGCCAGCCAGATCAAGGCGCTGGAGCGCCTCGGCCAGCGACGCTATTCGCCAACTGACGGATTCAGCCCGGAACAGGCCAGGGAGCTGGCCGCTCTGTCCCATATTCTTGGCCGCCAAATCGGACTGCTCATTGATCGTCAGGGGCGGCCCTTTATGGTGCTGCTTGGCGAGAGCGGCGGGATTCTGATTCCCGAACTGCCCAGATCCCGCGAGGGCATGGATCGCCTGCGCGGCCTGCGCCTGCTGCATACGCATCTGGACATAAACAAATCCGCCCCCGGCGATTTGCTTTCGCATGAAGATCTGATGGACCTGCTCTTTTTGCGCCTGGACAGCATTGCCGTGCTGACGGTGGGCGAATGGGGCGAACCGGCACTCTTCCAGCAGGCCCATCTGTTGCCGCATAGTCCGGAAGGCCGGGCCTACCGGCTGGACCCGCCCGTGGCCTGGGATCGGGTAGATACAAATTTCGCGGCCCAGACCGCCGCCCTTGAGGAAGAACTGGCCAGAGAGGCAGACGGTGCCGCCGTGCTGGACAGCGACGCCCGCTGCATTCTGGTAAGCGTTTCCACCCAGCCCAGACAAGCGCAGGAAACCAGCCTGGATGAACTGGCCGAACTGGCCCGTACTGCCGGTTTGAGTGTGCAAGGCCGACTGGTGCAGCGCGTACCGAAGCTTGATTACAACCACATTTTAGGCCGGGGCAAGCTGGCCGAACTGGAAGTGCTGGCTCTGCAAGGGCGGGCGGGCATAATTGTTTTTGACCTTGAACTCTCACCAGCCCAACTGCGTAATCTGGCCGAAGCCACCGAACGCAAAGCCATAGACCGCACACAGCTGATTCTGGATATTTTTGCGCAGCGGGCCATCAGCAGCGCAGGCAAACTTCAGGTGGAGCTGGCCCAACTGCAATACCGCCTGCCCCGGCTGACCGGGCGCGGCAAAGCCCTGGACCGTCTGGCCGGGGGCATCGGCGGCAAGGGGCCGGGTGAAACCAAGCTGGAGACCGACCGCCGCCGTCTGCGCGAGCGCATCACCCGCATCAAGGACGAACTTAAAAATCTGCGCGGGCATCGGGCCAATATCCGCAGCCGCCGGGCCAAAGCGCGGCTACCGGTAGTTTCGCTGGTAGGCTACACCAACGCCGGAAAATCCACCCTGCTCAACGCCCTGACCGGCTCGGCTGTGCTGGCTGAAGACAAGCTTTTCGCCACTCTGGACCCGACTTCGCGCCGCCTGCGCTTTCCCGAAGAGCGGGAACTGGTACTTACCGATACCGTGGGTTTCATCCGCAGCCTGCCCAAGGAATTGTTGGAGGCCTTTCGGGCCACGCTGGAAGAACTGGAAGAAGCGGATTTGCTGCTGCATGTGGTGGATGCCGCGAGCCCGGAAATGGAACAGCAGGTCCGGGCGGTGGACGGAATTTTGGAGGGGCTGAACTTGCAGGATATCCCCAGGCTGCTCGTCTACAATAAAATAGACAATCTGCCGGACGAAGAAAAATACAACTTGAGCGGCGCAAGCCTGAATGAAAATCAGGACGGGTTTTATGGCGCGAACTTTGCCCCGGACAGCGCCATAAACTTTCGCGATTACGACGCGGTATACGTTTCCGCCCTGACCGGCGAGGGGTTGACCGAACTGGGGCAGGCGATTATAGCGCGGGTTGACTGGCGGGGCGAATAAATTTTCATGCTCCGGCATATATACAAAAGCTTGCATTTGCCTTAATCTGGACTACCTTTATCCGTCACATGGCTTTGTTTTTTGAGGCTTTTGCTTTGCAAAAGTCCACGGAAAGCGCTATCAACCAGCGATTTCTTTAATCTTTCATCAAAAGCAGTCAGATGTCGCACACACAAGCCCCGGTAAATATCCCGCTTAATGCGCTCACCACGCGTGAGTTGCTGGAAAACACCAAGCGGCGCTACCCCATGCGCCCTTCATTCTCGTTTGTGGATGAAGAGCCCATGCTCTATGAAGATTTTTACAATTCCGTAGTCACGGTTTCCAATCTGCTCACCGAAAGCGGTATCGGTTTTGGGGATCGCGTGGCAATCCTTTCCGAAAACGGGCCGCACTGGGCTGTGGCCTACTTCGCCATAACCGGCATGGGTGCCATTGCCGTGCCCATTCTGCCCGACTTTCACGCGCACGCCGTGCAGCACATTTTGCTGCATTCGGAAGCGAAAGCTATTTTCATTTCCGAAAAACATATGGTCAAGCTGGATGAACTGGAAGCGCCGCCCACTCCCATGCTGATCAACATCGAAAGTTTTCAGCGTATTGAAGCCGGACTTACCCGCGACCGCCTGCGCGAAATCAAGGACGTGGGAATGCGCGAGTTCCGCCGTCTTAGCGCCCTGGCCCGGCGGGCAGCCAACATCATACCGCAGACGCCCGCCGAAGACGATGTGGCCTCAATCATTTATACTTCAGGCACAACCGGCTTTTCCAAGGGCGTGGTACTCACGCACCGCAACCTGGTCTACAACGCCCTGCTGGTGCAGAACCTGTTCACCATCACCTGCGATGACCGGTTTCTCTCGCTCATTCCCATGTCCCACGCCTATGAATGCACCCTCGGCATGCTGCTGCCGGTGCTACACGGAGCGCAGGTTTTCTATCTGGGCAAACCGCCAACCCCGCGTGTCCTTTTGCCAGCCATGGAAAAAGTCCGGCCTACGGTCATTCCGGCCGTGCCACTGATTATCGAAAAGATTTTCAAAAGCAGCATCAAGCCAAAACTAACTGGCAACTCGCTGATGCGGCGGCTTTATGCCATACCGGCCACCCGCCGCCTGCTGCACAAAATGGCCGGAAAAAAATTGCAGACCACCCTGGGCGGCTGCATGCGCGCCTTTGCCTTTGGCGGCGCTCCGCTGGCTCCGGATGTGGATCTCTTCCTTTATGAATCCGGCTTCCCCTACGCCACCGGCTATGGCATGACGGAAAATTCGCCGCTCATCGCCGGAGCCGGACGCGGGGAAGTTCGGCCGCAATCCTGTGGTCGGGTGCTGCCCGGCTTAAAAGTGCGCATCGACAGCCCGGACCCGCAAAATGTGGTGGGCGAAATTCTGGTCAAAGGCCCCACGGTGATGCGCGAATATTACAAAGCGCCGGAACTGACCGAGCAAACTCTGGACGAAGATGGCTGGCTGCATACCGGCGACCTTGGCACCATGGACCGTCAGGGCTTCATTTATATCAAGGGGCGCAGCAAGAACATGCTGCTCGGCCCCAGCGGGGAAAACATTTACCCGGAAGAAATCGAAGCCCAAATGCTGCAAAACCCCTTTGTGCTGGAATGCATGGTCTTTATGCAGCATAACCGCCTGACCGCCAAAGTACATCTGGACCAGGTCAAGTTTGAAACCGAGCACAGCGGCGTAAACGAAGCCAGACAGGCCGAAATAAAGCAGGAACTGCTGGAAAAGATCCGCAAGGAAACCAACGAGCTGCTGCCCGATTTCTCCAAGCTGTACAAAATGGTCGAACAGCCCGCGCCTTTTGAAAAAACCCCCACTCAAAAGATTAAACGCTATCTTTATACGTCATAAAACAAGGGTATAAAACATATCCCAAAATAAAAAACTCTCGCCAGTGGTGAGAGTTTTTTATTTTGACTGTGCCGGAAATTTTTTATTGGGGGGGGCTACAATCTTTTATGCCAGCGGTTCAGGCAGCGTTTTAACAAACGCATGTCGATGGGCTTGGTGAGGTAATCGTTCATGCCCGCCTCCAGGCTTTTTTCCATATCGCCGCGCATGGCGTGAGCGGTAAGGGCTACTACCGGTATGCTGGCGGAACCGGGCATACCGCTGAGGCGCAAATGGCGGGTGGCGGTGTGACCATCCATTACCGGCATTTGCACATCCATAAAAATGATGTCAAAATCCTGATCCTCGGCGTAAATATCCAAAGCTTCCTGACCATTGGAGGCAGCAACGCACTTCACGCCAAACTCATCAAGCAGGGCGTACATGATTTCCTGATTGACCTCGTTATCTTCAACAGAAAGCACACGCATGCCCTCAAAGCGGGCGTGTTCCAGATCCGCTTCCGGCTCGTGGACCAATTTGGTGGCCAGCTTGAACGGCAAATTTAGCCGGAAAACGCTGCCCTGTCCGGGGGTGCTGAAAAAGGTCAAATCACCGTTCATCAATTCGGAGAGGCGTTTGCTGATGGTCAGGCCCAGGCCGCTGCCGCCGAATAAACGGGTGGTAGAGGTATCGCCCTGGTTGAAAGCCTGAAAAAGATTGCTTTGAGCGCTTTGCGCAATGCCTATGCCCGTATCGCTGACCACAAACTCAATACGGCAGTGATCCTTTTGCAGTGAAAGCAAAAAGACACTTAGCGTGACATTGCCTTTGCTGGTAAATTTAAGGGCGTTATCGCAAAGGTTAAGCAGAATCTGGCGCAGGCGCAAAGCGTCGCCTTCAATGTCTTCCGGCACTTCAGGCGGCAGGTTTACGTTAAAAGCCAGCCCCTTTTCGATTGCGCGACGGCGCAGTACCGCAATCCAGGATTCCAGCTCGTAACGCAAACTGAAAGGAGCGGCTTCAATTTCCAGGCGGTTCGCCTCAATTTTGGAAAAATCCAGAATATCGTTGATGATGCCGAGCAGGGAGTTGCCCGTTTTGCTGATGGTGGTGATGTAACCGCGCTGGGTTTCGTCAAGCTTGGTTTTCAGGGCCAGATAGGACATGCTGATAATGGCGTTCATGGGGGTGCGGATTTCGTGGCTCATATTGGCCAAAAAACTGCTTTTAACCAGACTGGCCGCCACAGCCGCCTCTTTGGCCTCGTGCAGCCCCTGCTCGTAAGCGCGTGAATCGGTTATGTCCTGGCTGTAGCCGATAATTTTGCCCGCGCTCTCGCTCCTGCACTCATAGGTGATTTCCAGCCAGCGTTCGCTCTGCTGCGGGTGCTTGTAGCAAACGGAAAAACTGCGGCGCTGATCCAGCTGCCAGCAGGATTTATCAAACAAGGTCCGCCAATTGGCAATACTTTCCGGGTGCAGATTTTTTTCGATAGCAGCGCACAAATCAGGGAGATCATCGCGTAGCCCGAACTGCTCCAGAAAAACATCGTTAATGGCCACCAAACGCACATCGGCATCCGAGGATTGCAGTTCAAACACGCCCAGGCCGCCGATACGGCAGACCGCTTGCAGATGCTGCAACATTTCCCGCAGGCGGCTCCTTGCCTGCTGCAACTCGCTGATATCCTGATGGTAGCCCATAATATGTATGCAGCCGTCATCCGAAGCTACTTTACGCCCGCCGCAGCGCACGTAAATCTGGCCCAGCTTCGGGTGCATCCAGGGATACTGCACTTCTCCGTTTGCTCCGCTGGCAATCCATTTGCCGACTTCTTCCTGCACATAGGGAACAAAGGAGGGATCAATGCGCGAGAACCAGTGCTCATAACAGGCCTGAGGCGCAAGCGGTTCGTCAAGTCCAAGCAGTTGCAGCATGACTCTGTCCGCCAGCATATGTCCGTTGCCGTCTTCATCAAGCACAATGGTCCACAGCCCGGTATTTCCAGCCTGCAAAGCCTCACGCACTCTTTTTATATCGTTGAAGTCTTCCTGTACGGCGTTGAATCTCATCTTCGCATACACCTATTGGGCTGTATCCCGACCCGGAAGGGAAGGGATACAGCCCTGTTGCAACTAATCATTTATCTATGTCGGCTATCACGTACTCAACGCTGTTGCAACCAATTACTCATTCAGCAGTGCCTCATTTTGCCGTCAGGCAATAAACATGAGGCACTACCCTAATTCTTCTGCAAGGTGGACATTACCTCATTGAGTTCCTGCGCCATGCGGGAGAGTTCCTGCACGGCGGCGGAAGACTGCACCATGCCATCGGTGGTTTCACCAACAATCTTGTTAATCTCTTCAATGGCATGGCTGATTTCTTCGGATGTGGCGCTCTGCTCCTCGGCAGCAGTGGCAATGGAGGCAACCACAGAGGAGTTGGCCGAGGCCAGATTTACGATTTCCGAAAGCGCCTGACCGGAAGTATTGGCCAAATCCGTAGCCTCGGTAACAGCCTTTGCCGCTTCGTTTACCTCGCTGATATTGGTGCGCGTGGAGTTCTGAATAGCCGTAATGTTGCTTCCCACTTCATGTGTTGCGGTCATGGTCTTTTCAGCCAGTTTGCGCACTTCGTCGGCCACCACCGCAAAGCCGCGCCCGGCCTCACCGGCGCGGGCAGCTTCAATGGCCGCGTTAAGCGCCAGCAGGTTGGTCTGATCCGCGATATCGGAAATGACGTTCATCACTCCGCCGATACTCTCGGCCTGGGCGCCCAGCTCCTGCATGTTCGTCTGGAGATTGGTGGCAACCGTATGCACCTGATTGATGGAACGAACCACCTGTTCTACCAGCGTGGCTCCGTCCTGGGCCTTGGTTTTGGTCAAATCGGACTGTTCCGAGGCCTGCCCGGCGTTACGGGCCACTTCCAGCACGGTGGAGTTCATTTCCGTCATGGCCGAGGCTGTGCTTTCCACCCGATCACGCTGCGTTTCGGCCCCGCGTGAAACCTGCTCCACCTGGGCCGAAAGCTGCTCGGAGGCGGCGGCCACCCGGTTGGAGATTTCCGAAGCCTGATCCGCCACACTTTTGATGGTACGCTGAGTTTCCTTAATGGTAGTGATATCCGTAATCAACTGTAGCACGGTGGCAAGTTTGCCTTCCGTGTTCAGCATGGGAATGGCCGTGTAGCTGACATCCATGGTTTTGCCCTGCGGATGGGCAATAGTTTCGCCGGAAGCGGGCCGCAGGGTTTCAATCGCGACTTTCAGGGCATCGACGGAAGAACCGTAATCTTCGCGTTCCATAATCTGTTTGCAGGTTTTGCCTTTGTAATCCTCGCCGCCTACTTTTCTGCCAACGGCGTTTACGTATGTAGCCTTGGCGTCCGCGCTCAGCATGATCACCGGAGAAGGAATACTTTCCAAAACCGTAAGGAAGCGGGCGATAATATTATTGGAGCCTTCAATCAGCGTGGCAAAACCGCCCTTGTATGCAGACGGATCCCCCTTGATGGACAAAACGCCGCTCTCAACGTTCTTTTCCAGTTTCTGGTAATCGTTAAGGATGGATTGCAACACAGCGGGAATCTGCCGCAAGGAGGCCAGCATGTGACCAATTTCGCCCTTTTCGCGGCTTTTTACCTCGGCCTTGAAATCGCCCTGGGCAATGGCATCGGCAAAATCGCCCATGCTGCGCAGCACCCGAACCAGACCAAAGATAATGAACAAAGCCAGCAGAACACCCAGCACCAGCCCGGCGGCGGTAACGATCAGCATAAGAGTCTGGGCAGTGGCATTGGTTTCAAGGGCGCGTACACCCTGATCGTTCATCTGGTTGTTCACGTCTTCGCTGATCCGGGTGGCGATTTCCCTGATGCCGTTGTTTATAACCAGAAGGTTGGCGTTGGCTTTGATGGATGCTATAATGTCCTTTTCGATGGTTGTGGAGGCTTCCATCATGCGGTCATAGGCTTCCTTGACCTTGGCCACGGCTACGCGTCCTTCCTCGATACGTACCAGACCATCAAAAACAGCCATTTTCTTGCCAAGTTCTTCCAGAGCCGCACTCGCTTCGTTGATGCTATCCTCGTTACGGGAATAGGCAGCCCGGGCGAAAGCGGAGCGGGTTATGGCCAACTGCTCCGTAACCACCATTACCTGATCAAGCATGGCCTGGTTGCCAATTGAAAAAGCCACTTTGCTCAGGGTGATCAGCTCCTGGCTTATTACCCGCCCGGCTGGGCGCATTTGATTCTGATATTCGGATACGACCAGCAGAACATCCTTTTCCAGAAGGTCGATTCCGGCTGTTTGTTCCGCAAGGCGATTTTGAATTTGGGTCAGGGCGTCTTTGGTTTCTTTTTTAGCCGTCAACCCTTCGATATTTTTGATAAGTTCCAGGTTTTTCGCAATATCGCCCCGGGCGCTCTGCATGTTCTGAGTGTTCAGATCAATACGGAACAACCTGATATTGGCCGAGGAGTCGATCTGGTTGGAAACCACATCCGAGGTGCCAACGTTAAGCCGGGCCAGCCTGCGATATTCATTAAAGGTATCTGTCGCGCCGGAAAGGCTCATGTACCCGATGACAGCGACTACGCCAATCAACACCACCATAACCACAAATCCAAGAACAATCTTCCATTTGGTAGTCATCTTCTTCCCCCATGTGTTTATGAGATCCAGCTTGTTAACAACAGACAAACTTTCTGATGCAGTGTTTGTAATGACACCCTGGAGGGCATCAGCAAGTGAGAACGCGACTGCACGAATGAAGGGAACGTGAGGTAGAGAGCGCGATGGAGAGAGTGTGAGAAAGCGATAGTGTGTGCGCTAACAGTCGGAGTAATTAACTCTGTAATTATTATTTATAATAATAAACTTTATAACTCATGCCAATGACCCTTTGCAAGCAAAGCTTTTAGATGTTTTTGCCTGTGACAGTAGTTATAAACATGTTTTTGGCAATAAAAAATTATAACGCCATGAATATTAACAGTTTTGTATAATGTAATTATGAACGTAAAATAAGACTATTATAATCAAGAACTGACTATAATTAATTGCAGACAATAAAAACCACAGATAATATTTGAGGAAATAAAAACCAGATTATTATACTCTGAAATATATACAACTTACATCCAGCGTTTGCGGGAGAGAAAGAACCACAGCAGTAAACAGACTATGACCGTAAAAGCCACAATCAGCGCAAAAGCCAGCGGGTGTTCCTGAAAAGGCAGGGCCACGTTCATACCGTATGCGCCAACGATGATCGTGGGCAGCATGAGCACCAGGGTAATGGAAGTCAGAAGCTTCATTACCGAGTTCATGTTGTTCGAAATCATTGAAGCCGAAGCTTCGCTCACACTGCTGAGAATCTGGATATAAACCTCGGCCATGTCCACGGCCTGCCTGCATTCGATCAGGGCGTCCACCAGCAGAGTCCGCTCCTCCGGGGCAAGAGGCGGATTTTGCAGGCCGCCGATCTTTTCCAGCACCATGGCGTTGCCCTTGAGCGAGGTCAGAAAATAGACCAGAGTCTTTTCCAGTTGCATCATGTTGGCCAAGTCTTCGTTACGCATGGAACGGCGCATACGCTCCTCAAGCTCGGCGGTAAGCGCGTCCAGCTCCTGCAAATGATCGATAAAAATCATGCTGCTTTGCTGCAAAACCGTCAGGGCCATCAAAATACCCTGCCTACTGTGCTTGTCGCTGCGTTTACCATCAACCAGATGCCTGCCAAGTTCAGGGTCGCGGCACACGGTAACCACCACCTGCGGCGTGACGATCACCCCCACCGGCATGGTGGCGAAGGGAGGGCAACCGGCATTGATTCCCGGCCTGCAACTGGGGCTGTTTTTGTCCTTTGAAGCGTTGCTTGCTCTCGGAGCCTTGCAGATGACCAGAAAAAATTCGCCTTCCTGCCGCATGTGCGGGCGTTCGGCCGGGTCCAGGCTGTCCGTCAAAAAATCAAAGGGAATCGCCAGCTCCGCAGCCACCTTGACCAGTTCTTCCGGTGTGGGATCGGCCAGATTGATCCAGCAGCCTTGCCTGCATTCCGTCAATGGCTTGGGGATTTTGTCATCCAGACTGAAATATTCAAGCATGGCCGCGCTCCTCTTCTAAAAAAGGCTACACCTTAAATTGCCGTTTCACTTTTATTTTGCGTTGGTAGTGCCTGCTTTTGTCGCCTGCGATAAAGCCAAGGAAGACGAGTTTTTGCCGACGGGAGTGTACTCTTTTCGTACTCGACAGGAGGCAAAAACGATGTCTGACGCAGCATCACGGCAAAATGAGGCACTACCGCATCGACAAGGCTGCTTCCAGAACCTGTTGCGGCGCAATACCGCGCAAACACTCGCCATTTACGGCACATCCCTTTGCGCCATGCAGGGAACACGGGCGGCAGGGCAAATCCAGTTCCAGAACCCGATCCCTTTCTCCGGCGGGGAAAAAACCCCACTCCGCCGTGGTCGGCCCGAACAGGGCCAGCACTGGCAAACGCATGGCCGCGCCCAGATGCAGCGGCCCGGAATCGCCGGTAATAAGCAAGGAAGAACCCTCCAGCAAGGCGCAAAGCTCGCGCAAGCTGGTGGAGTTGCTCAAATCACGGGCATCACCGGGAAAAAGCCCCTCGCCCCGGCCCACCACCAGCCAGGGCAGGCCGTGCCTATCCAGCAGCCCGGCCAGTTCGCGCCAGTTTTCCAGCGGCCACTGCTTAAGGGCATGGGTGGCATACGGATGCAGCACCAGCGGGGCGATCGCCTGGCCTGCTCCAAAAATACCGGCCAAGCGTTCTGTCGCGGCAGTACGTTCAGACTCGTCAAGGTAAAGCCGGGGCAGCACATCCCTTGCTGGCGGCGGTGTATCCTCAACCGCCAGAGCGTAGCGCTGCGGCACGTTCAGCGCCCGCAGCCGCCGGGCGAGAGATGGCGTGCGCAGGCGTAAAAACAAGCGGCGTTCCCAGGAAAGCTTGCCATAGCCCCGCTTTTCGCCTTTCCAAAAAAAACCCAGCAGGCGCGAACGCAAAGTGCCGTGCAAATCCAGCAACCCGCACCCTTTATACCGGGCGGCCACTTCCCGGAAATAAGCGGCGGGCCGCGCGAGATCTTCGGGGCGCACGGCTTCGGTCCCGATCACGGCTGGATGCTGGCGAAAAAGGTCCGCGTAAGGCTCTTTGGTCATCACAATGAAGCGCCAGCCCCTGCTCCGATGCCAATAATCCAGTACGCCGCTCAAAAGCGCCACGTCGCCAAGCGCACTAAGCCTGTAAACAAGCCATGTTTTTCCGCCTGAACCGGCAAAATCAGGCCGGGCGGGCATATCTGTTTTGTCCGTCATTTGTTCGCTGTCTCGTATAAATGCTATCCAGCCAGTTTTTTTTCACTGTTCCAATATTCAGGGGCTTGTTATCATTTCAGACGCACGATATACATATATGGAAGTGCAGTCTGAACGCGGTAATATTTATTATATATTACATAAACATACCAGACTCGGCAAATGCATCTATGAGAAAAAAAAACAGGCCGGACGCGAAAAACCTGCCTCTTACGCCGGGCATACGCGCGTTACTCTTCTGCATCGGGTTCTTTCTGATTTTGCAGGCGATTTTTCTCGTCGTGTTCATAGTCTGGTATATTTCCGGCCTTGATTCGGCTTTCAGTACACTGCTCGGCATCTGGTCCGTCCTTTCGGCTCTGGGCGGTGGCTGGCTTATGCTGAAAACGGCCCAGGGGGCAGACGATCAAAACCCTGCCGGAATACCGGGGCGTTACGCCCTGCTCGGCCCGGCCGACAACAACCTCAGTCTGGCTTCACTATGTTCGCGGATACAGGAAGGCATGGTTCTTTTGCAGGATGAAAAAATCATCTACGCCAACCCCGCCCTGGCCTACCTGCTGGGGATGCAGGAAGATGACCTTATCGGTACCGGCATACAAAGCTACATCCACCCGGAAGATCTGGACCTGCTGGATTTAAGCGGAAGCAACCAGGATTTTTCCGGCCCCAACCGCAGCACCCTGCGCCTGACCACCAGCCTTGGCGATTACCGCTGGGTTATCGGTCATCTGAATTTTATGTTTGTGGACGGTCAGGAAACTCTTTTGCTGCTGTTCGAGAACATTGGACCGTTGAAGCAGGCCCAGCGATCGCTGGAAGAGCATGAGCAGCAGTCGCGCATTTTTCTGGAACGCACACCGCTGGGCGTGGCCATGTTTGCCCCGCACGGGCAGTTGAAGATAGCCAATACCGCCTGGCATTCGGTTTTCAGCAATATCACCGGCCCCATGCCCAAGCGCTTCAACATCCTGCAAGACCAGTTCCTGCCGCAATCCGGCGTGGAGCAGGCCGTTCTACAGGCCTTCAACAAAAAATCATCCGGCGTCGACAGTCTGGAGCACAGCACCCCGTGGGGCGAAACCCGCTGGTTCAACATCAATTTTCACCCGATGCTTGCACCGGCGGGCAATCTTATCGGCGTAATGATGATCCAGCAGGATATCACGGATCAGGTGCGCTCCATACGGCGTGAAAATGAATTAAGCGAACAGTTGAATCAGATTTCACAAACCAGAAAGCCCTGATCGCGTAAATCCGCCACACTTACCGCTCCGGCACGCAAGACGCGCAAGCCAATCCGGTCAGATCGGCTCGGCTCCTGGTATATTTCAACTATAGTTGAGGGCAACCCACCGGACGGACGCGGCAGCGGATCATACAGCCCGCCATCCACAGCGGTGGTGAGTTCGGGGTCCAAATCGGCTGGTTCAACAACCGGCGGACGCCCGCTGATGTTCGCGCTGGAAGATACCAGCGGACATCCGGCAGTCAGGCAGAGCCCGGCTGCCTCGGCATGGGACGAAAGCCGCACAGCCACGCGCCCGGTTCCGGCGCAAAGTTCCGGCGGCACGGCTTCGCCCGCCGGTACAAGAATGGACAGCGGGCCGGGCCAGAATTTTTCGGCCAGTTCGCGGATCAATTCTTCGGCCTGCGGGCTTAGCGGCCCGGCTACCAGGCTCAATTGATCCAGACTGCCGATAATCACCGGCAAGGGTAAGCCGTGCCCTCTGCGCTTGGCTCCAAAAACACGGTGTATCGCCGCAGCGTCCAGAGCGGAACAGCCCACCGCGTAGTAGGTTTCCGTAGGGTACACCAGAAGCCCGCCCCGGCGTACAGCTTCCGCTGCTTCTTTAAGATCCAGCTCCCTCATTGAACCCTGCTTGCTTTGGATATAAACTATCTCTCGCTTAAAACTGAAAAAATCATCGGTAAAACTAACAATAAAAAAAACCATTGTATATATAACTATTATGCTCAAATGTACCCTGATTTGCGTAGGCCGCCTGAAAACCCCATATTGGCTCGAAGCAATAAAGACCTACGCGCAAAAACTGCGTCATGGTTTGAAAATTGAGGAAATGACCATCAAGGACGCTGACCCGGCCCTATCTGTGGCCGAGCGCAAAAATCAGGAGGGCGAACGCATTCTCGCCGCCCTGAATGGCTTGCCGCCGGGACGGCTTTGCGTAGCCCTGGATGAACACGGCGAAAGCCTAAGTTCAAAAGATTTGGCCGCCCTGCTGGATAAATGCGCCCTGAACTCGCGCCAGCCCTGCTTTATCATCGGCGGCCCTTACGGACTTTCCGAAGCGGTGCTTACCGCCTGCCAGCGCAAAATCAGCCTGAGCAAACTCACCTTCACGCACGAACTGGCCCAGGTGCTGCTTTGGGAACAGCTTTACCGCGCCGATTCGATTATACGCGGAACCGGGTATCACCATGAGTGATTCACACCATTTCAAAATGACTTAATGACTTCCAGATAGTGTTTAGGCGAGATGAATTTTTGTTCTCCGGCAAGAAAGATGAGCCTTTTATGAAGGAAGTGTACTCTTATCGTACTCGACCGGAATAAAAGGCGAAATCTGACGCAGCCGGAGACAAAAAGGCGCTCGCATAAGCACTATCTAACGATTCCAGAGTAGTTCATTGTACTTGGGCAGCGGCCAGAGCGCATCATCAACCAACAGCTCCAGGGCATCGGCATGAGCCCGGCAGGCGTTCATGAGCGGAATCAAAACATCACGCGCCGCCTCGGCCCGCACCAGTGTACCGCTCATGCGATCAAGATCCTCGTGCCGCGAATCCAGGCGATCCAACGCTTCCACCAGCCCGAACGCATGGCCGCGAATTTTGTTGTAGTAGTCCAGTTCCGGCAACCTTGCGCCCACCGGAGCTGTCTGACCATCCGGCTGACTCGGCAACCCCGCCTGATTCAGCGGGATCAGCTCACTCGCAAGCCTGGCTAAATTCCCAGCCTGCTCCAGCCAGCGCAGGGCCACTGGCAGAATCATCGTCCGGCCCATGGAGAGCATCAACTTGGTTTCCAGATGCAAATCCCGAATGTAATTTTCCAGCAGAATATCCTGGCGGGCCAACAGTTCGCGCTCACTGAACACGCCCTGACGGACAAAGGCATCCATGACCACCGGATCACTGTAATGGGCCAGCACGTTCACGCTGTCCTTGTAATTCGGCAGCCCGCGCCGGGCTGCTTCCCGGTGCCATTCTTCGGAATAGCCGTTACCGTTGAAGATTATCGGCAAATGCTCCTTGAACAGCCGTCCCAGCAGGGATTGTACGGCCCCGGCCAGGGGCTGGCCTCCGGCAATGGCGGCTTCCAGTTCGGTGGCAATGTCGTCCAGGGCGCAGGCTACAGCAGTATTGATGGCGATGTTGACCGGCGCGATGGACATGGAAGCGCCCACGGCCCGGTACTCGAACTTGTTGCCGGTAAAGGCGAAAGGACTGGTGCGGTTGCGGTCGGAAATATCCTTGGGCAACTGCGGCAGCGAGGAAATACCCACGCGCATGTGGCCGGACTGCCAGCCCGAAGCCTCGCCCCGTCCGTTGTTTTTGCCCTCGGCTATACTGGAAATGATATTGGTAAGCTGATCGCCGAGAAAGATCGAAAGGATGGCGGGCGGCGCTTCGCTCGCGCCAAGGCGGTGATCATTGCCCGCGCCGACCGCGCCCAGGCGCAGCACCACCGGATGCAGATGAACCGCACGCAGCACCGCGGCCAGAAAAACCAGAAATTGCGCGTTATCCAGCGGGGTATTGCCGGGGTCCAGCAGGTTGTTGCCCTCTGAATCGCAAAGCGACCAGTTATTATGCTTGCCCGAACCATTCACTCCGGCAAAGGGCTTTTCATGCAGCAGACAGGAGAAACCGTGAAATTCCGCCGTTTTGTGCAGAATTTCCATGGTCAGCATATTGTGATCCGTGGCCAGGTTGGCCGTTTCATACATGGGGGCCAGTTCAAACTGGGCCGGAGCGGATTCGTTGTGCCGGGTGCGGGCCGGAATGCCCAGCGCGAACATGCGCTTTTCCACTTCGGCCATGAAATTCAGCACCCGCCGTCCTATGGCTCCGAAGTAATGATCCTCAAGTTCCTGCCCCTTGCTGGATTTCGCGCCGAACAGCGTGCGCCGGGCCAGACGCAAATCGTCGCGCAGCGCGGCCAGGCGGCGGTCTACCAGAAAATACTCCTGCTCCGCCCCAACCATTACATCCACATGGGTGGCCGTGTTGTTGCCGAACAGGCGCAAAATGCGCAGCGATTGCCGGGATACGGCGGCGTTGGAGCGCAGCAGCGGCGTTTTGCGGTCCAGCGATTCACCGGTATAGGAAAGAAAAATACTGGGAACATACAAAGTCTTACCCAGCGCGTTTTCCATAAGGAAGGCCGGACTGGTAGGGTCCCAGGCGGTATAGCCGCGCGCTTCAAAAGTGGAACGAATGCCGCCGGAAGGCAGCGATGAAGCGTCCGACTCGCCTTTGATCAGCATTTTGCCGGAAAATTCGTTAATCAGCCGGCCGTCCGCCTTATGGCCGGGGTCCGGCGTAATGAAGGCATCATGCTTTTCCGCCGTGGTTCCGGTCATGGGCTGAAACCAGTGCGTGTAATGCGTGGCCCCCTGCTCAATGGCCCAGTCTTTCATGGCACTGGCCACGATATCCGCGTCGCCCTCCAAAAGGCCTACGCCCTTTTTGACCGCTTCCTCAATACGGAAATAGACGTTCTTGGGCAGCCGTTCCCGCATGGTTTTGAGACTGAATACGTCTTTTTCAAAAATGGCGGCGGGCGAATAGGGGCGGCACTCCGCCGGGTGGTGCTTTTCCCCGGCCAGAGCGGCCTTGACGAGCTTGCGCGGTGAATCGGACATGACGGTGCGGCTCCTTGGAACTTATGGACTGATTTTCAGGATAATTCTTGCGTCCGAAGAGTAAAACAGCTATTTTGATCTGTCCACAAAATACCTGGGCCAAATCTCCGAAAATCAGCACATAAAATGTAACAAACGCAAGAATTTGAATAAAATTGCATTCTAGTTTCACGAATAGCGCAATAAAATCAATATAATATTTTTTTAACGAACTGGCGGAAATATTGATGAGCAAAAAGCCTGCCTTACTTATGCTTGACGACGGAACCTGCTTTGAAGGGCTGGCCGTTGGAGCCTGTGCCGAAGCCTGTGGCGAATTCGTGTTCGCCACGGCCATGTGCGGCTACCAGGAAATTTTGAGCGACCCGGCCCATTACGGGCAAATACCGGTATTTACAGCGGCCCATATCGGCAATTACGGAGCAACGCCGCAGGACGACGAAGCAACCAGCCTTTACGCCGCGCCAGCCTTCACGCCGGACGCAACCGCCCCTGAATTACGGCATTTTGGAGCCGCCGGGGCGGTTTTTCATGATCTGTTCACCGAAGCGGACGCTCTGCCCTTTCCACATTGGCGGGCCAAATCATCCCTGAACGCCGAACTTGCCGAACGCGGCATTACCGGCATCAGCGGAGTGGACACCCGCGCCCTCACCCTGCATCTGCGCACGCAGGGGGCGCGTAACGGCATCATCAGCGCCCTCGACCTTGACCGCGATTCCCTGCTGCGCCGCGCGAAGGCGTTGCCATCCATGCAGGGACGCGATCTGGCCGGAATGGTCGGCTGTCAAATTTCATACGCCTTCACGCCCAGGGGCGGGGATCTTTTGCCGCTGTCATACAGCCCCGGCTCCGCAAACCCTGCCGGAACCATCGCGGGCGGGCCGCCGCAAAAGCCGCTGAATATCGCGCTGCTGGACTGCGGCGTAAAACGCTCCACCCTGCTGCATCTCACGCGCAACAACCTGCGTCCCATGCTCTGGCCTGCCAAAACCCCGGCAGCGGAAATTCTGGCCGCCGGAGCGGATGGCTTCATCATCGCGGGCGGTCCCGGCGATCCGGCTGCTTGCGGCTACGCTGCCGAAACCTTGCGCGAGCTTTTGGGACGCCTGCCATTTTTCGGTCTCGGACTGGGCCACCAGTTGCTTGGGCTGGCTCTGGGAGCGAAAACCTACAAGCTGCCTTGCGGGCATCACGGCCCGAATCACCCGGTTCGCGAGGTCGCTACCGGAAAAGTAAGCATTACCAGCCAAAACCACGGTTTTTGCCTGCAAGCGGACAACCTGCCTGCCCGACTGCGCCCCACGCACTGGAACCTTAACGACGGCACGCTTGAAGGCATGGCCGTTACCGATGTTCCGGCCTTTTCCGTGCAGTATAACCCGGAATCCGCGCCCGGTGAGCGTGACGCCTTCGGGCTGTTCGCTTCCTTCCGCAAGCTGATTGATGAGTTCAAAGGATAAGGGATAAGCCATGCCAAAACGTAACGACATCAAAACCGTCATGGTTCTCGGCTCCGGCCCGATCATCATCGGACAGGCCGCCGAATTCGACTACTCCGGCACTCAGGGCTGCAAAGCCCTCAAGGAGGAAGGCTGCCGCATCATCCTGCTGAACTCCAACCCGGCCACGGTTATGACCGACACCGCTTTCAGCGACCGCACCTATATCGAGCCCATGAACAAATTCATGGCCGCCGAAATCATCATGCGGGAAAAGCCGGACGCCATTCTGCCCACCCTGGGCGGTCAGACCGCCCTGAACCTGGTCATGGAACTGCATGCCTCCGGCATTCTGGAAGAATATAACGTAAAAATTCTCGGTGCCCGCCCGGAATCCATTGAACTGGCGGAAAACCGCCAGCGTTTCCGCGACGCCATGCAGGCCATTGGGCTGGATCTGCCCAAAAGCGGTCTGGCGCACAACGTGACCGAAGCGCTGGAACTGGTCAAAAGTATCAACTTCCCGGTCATTATCCGGCCCTCCTACACCTTGGGCGGCACCGGCGGCGGCGTGGCCTACAACATGGAAGAATTCGAATCCATAGTGCGCTATGGCATCGAAGCTTCGCCGATCAATCAGGTGCTGGTGGAAGAATCCGTTCTGGGCTGGAAAGAAATAGAGATGGAAGTCATGCGCGACAGCGCGGACAACGCCATTGTCATTTGCGGCATTGAAAACTTCGACCCCATGGGTGTGCATACCGGCGACTCCATCACCGTGGCTCCGATTCAGACCCTGTCCGACGCGGAATACCAGGCCCTGCGCCAGGATTCGCTGGCCGTGGTGCGGGCTATTGGCGTGGACTCCGGCGGCTGCAACATCCAGTTTGCCGTTGACCCCAAAACCGGCCGCCGCGTGGTCATTGAAATGAACCCGCGCGTCTCCCGCTCCTCCGCCCTGGCCTCCAAGGCTACCGGCTTCCCGATTGCGCGGGTGGCCGCCAAGCTGGCTTTGGGCTATACTCTGGACGAGATTAAAAACGACATCACCGGCACTTCAGCCTGCTTTGAGCCGACCATTGACTACTGCGTGGTCAAGGTGCCGCGCTTCAACTTTGAAAAATTCGCCGGTTCGCCCAGGGTGCTGGGCCTGCAAATGCGCTCGGTAGGCGAAACCATGGCGCTGGGCGGCAACTTCCGCGAAGCGCTGCAAAAAGCCCTGCGCGGTCTGGAAACCGGACTGTCCGGACTTGAACCGCTCAAAAACAAGGGCGAAAATGCCGCAAGCCCTCAGGAACGTCTTGAAGAGCTGAAAAAACAGCTTTACATCACCGGCCCGGAACGCCTGTTGCTGCTTTACGAAGCCATGCAGCTCGGCCTTGGTCTGGATGAAGCTTACGCCATTACCAGCGTTGATCCCTGGTTCCTGATGCAGTTGCAAATCGTGCTGCGGGCCGAAGGCGAAATTCAGGGACCGTTCGCCAAAAAATTGCAGGCCGCCAAGCCCGGCGGCGAACTGGACAAGGAACTGGGCAAGGAGTTGCGCGCTTTCAAAGCGCACGGTTTCAGCGACAGCCGCATTGCCGCCCTGCTTTCCAAAGCGCCGGGTAACGCCGAGGCAGCCAAAATCAGTGAAGGCGATGTGCGTAAATTGCGCGAAAGCCTGGGAGTTAATCCGGTCTTCCATAGCGTGGATACCTGCGCCGGTGAATACAAAGCCTATACCCCCTACTTTTATTCCACCTATGACGGCTTAAGTTCCGACCCGCTGCACACCGCGCATGTCGCGGAACAGGGTGGCAGCAAGAGCGGAGCCACCCCTGACAGCAACAAGATCGGAGTCACGCCGGACGGTGTCAAGTTACCCCGCAAAGTAGTTATTCTGGGTGGCGGGCCAAACCGCATCGGGCAGGGGCTTGAATTTGACTACTGCTGCGTGCAGGCCTGCTTTGCCCTGAGCGAGCTTGGCGTCAAAACCATCATGATCAACTCCAATCCGGAAACGGTTTCCACCGACTACGATACCGCCGACACGCTGTATTTTGATCCGGTAACCACTGAGGACGTGCTGGCTATTTGCCGGGCCGAGCGCCCGGACGGCGTGATTGTTCAATTCGGCGGTCAAACTCCGCTGAATATCGCCGAAGAGCTGGAAAACGCCGGGGTTCCGATTTTGGGAACCAAACCGGCGGATATCGCGCTGGCCGAAGACCGCGAGGAATTCAGCGCTCTGGTAAACAAGCTGGGCATACTCCAACCGGCCAGCGGCATGGCTGGCGACGCCGAAACCGCCTGTCAGGTAGCCCGGGAAATCGGCTATCCGGTCATGGTGCGCCCCTCTTTTGTGCTGGGCGGCCGGGCCATGCGTATCATTCACAGCGAAGCCGAACTGCTCGCCTATGTGAGCGGCAAGGATACCGGACTCAACCTGGATCCTGCCACGCCCATTCTGGTTGATAAATTCCTGGAAGAAGCCGTGGAAATCGACGTTGACGCCGTGGTTGACAAAAACAGCGTCACCATCGCGGCGGTTATGGAGCATATCGAACAGGCCGGCATTCACTCCGGCGACTCCGGCTGCTCCATTCCTTCACACACCCTGAACAGCGAAAGTCTGTCCACCATCCGCGACTATACCCGCAAGCTGGGCCTCGGCCTCGGCACCGTGGGCCTGCTCAACGTGCAGATGGCCATTCACCGTGGCAAGGTATTCGTAATCGAAGCCAACCCGCGCGCCTCGCGTACCGTGCCTTTTGTTTCCAAGGTAACCGGGCGCAACGTGGCCGGTATCGCGGCCAGAGTCATGGCGGGCTTGAGCCTGGAAGCCCTGAACTTCACCAGCGAACCGGAACTTCACTACCACGCGCTCAAGGAAGCGGTTATTCCTTTTGAGCGCTTCCCCGGTTCGGAAATCAGCCTGGGACCAGAAATGCGATCCACTGGCGAAGTTATGGGTATTGACCGCAATTTCGGTCTGGCCTTCCTGAAGTCGCAGGCCGCCGCCGGTACGCCCATTCCATTTTCCGGTAACGTAATCCTCACGGTCACCGACCAGGATAAAAAACCTCTGGCCCCGTTGGCCAAAAGACTGGTTGCCCTGGGCTTCAAGCTTTATGCCACCCCCGGCACCAAGGCGGAACTGGACGAGCAGGGCATTGCGGCCAACCTGGTGGTCAAAATCGGGCCGCAGCGCCCGCACTTGCTGGACTTCATGCGTAACGGCCAGGCCTGCATGATCGTCAACACCATTAGCGGCCCTACTTCGGCCCGCGATGCCACTGTGATCCGGGCTGACGCCCTGCACCGCAAAATCACCCTGCTGACCACTCTTTCGGCCCTGCGCGCCGCAGTGGAAGGCCTGGAAGCCAGGCAGAGTTTCAAACGCAGCGTGGCACCGCTACAGGATTATTACGCGGGAGTAATTAAAGAGGATTAAGATCGCGGATTAAGCTTGAGGTAAATTGAGTTTTGAAGTTGGCGTAGGCGGATCCAGTCCGCCTACGCTTTTTTATTCCGTGCCAACTGACTCAGTCTGTGTCAGCCTGGAAATCCCGGCAGTTTACTCTTTAAGTTCCGCAAATTTCGCGGTCATTGTAATGTTGCCGCGTGTCAGGCGCTTGATGGTCAAATCTTCCGCCTTACTATTGGCAAGACGCAAGTTGTTATCTGACGACAGCAACGCTTCCTTGGTCTTTTTCAAGTGATCGATTGTTTTATCAATCTCATCAATGGCAGTCATAAATCTACGGCTGGCAAGCTCATAATTACGCGCAAAACCAGCTTTAAAGGTTTTGAGATCCTCTTCAAAATTTGTAATATCAATGTTCTGGCTTCGAACCAGCGCAAGCTCGGATTTATATTTTAGTGAATTCAACGCGGCGTTTCTCAATACCGTGATCATGGGAATAAAAAATTGCGGGCGGATAACATACATTTTGGGATAGCGGTAAGAAGTATCTACAATCCCGGAATTATAAAGTTCGCTGTCAGCCTCCAGCAATGATACCAGCACGGCGTATTCACAACTTTTTTCATTGCGATCCTTGTCGAGCTCTTTCAGGAAATCCTCATTCCTTTTCTTGGTAGCAGTTTCATCGCTTTCATTTTTCATCTCGAACATGATCGAGATTATTTCATTTCCTTCGCTATCCAGTTCACGATAAATATAGTCGCCCTTGCTGCCGGTTTTAGCATCATTGTCTTTTTCAAAATATGCGGATGGAAAAGCGGTTGCACGGATTTGATTAAATTGTGTTTCACAGTGCTGCTCCAGAGTTTCCCCAACCATTTTTGTTGAAAGTTTAGCCTTCATATCCTTGTAATAGGCAATAACTTCATCTTTTGTTTTAAGCTCGGCAGCATATCTATCTTTAAGCGTGACTTCGAGAAGCTGCTTTTCAGCATCTTTTGATTTAAGTTCGCTGGCCAGTTCGTCACGCTCTTTTTCAATTTTCTTGACCGCTTCCGAAACAGCCAGCTGTTTTTCGGTATTTTGCCCCTGCATTCTGGCCTTTAATGCCGCGAGTTCAGCATCTTTTTTTGCCACCTCGGCCTGCAAAGCGTTTTTCATATTCGCTTCAACCAGTTTGGCGGTATCGTCTTTTTTTTCTATTCTTGCCTTCAGTTCGGCAATTTCTGCATTCTTTTTTACTATCTCCGCCTGCATGGCGCTTTTTGTATTAACTTCAGCCAGCCGGATTGCCTTTTCTTTATCGGCTTCCAGCAGCGTTTCATGCTCATGTATGGCTTTTTCAAATTCTTTGTCTCGAACCTGTTTAACAATATTGGCAAACCCTGATTCGTCTACCTTGAAGACCTTGCCACACTCCGGGCATTTAATTTCGTTCATTTAATCCGCCTTGCCAATAATTATTGAAGCATTCCTCTTTCTAGATCATGTTCCTGAAATATTCGATAGTCGGCGCAAGCCCCTGCTCCAGCGCAATTTTCGGCTCCCAGCCCAGCTTTTTGCGGGCCAGGGTGATGTCCGGGCGGCGGCGCGTCGGGTCGTCTTTGGGCAGAGGTTCATGGATAATTTCCGATTTTGAACCGCACATGGCCACAACTTTTTCAGCCAGTTCCAGAATAGTAAATTCGCCGGGGTTGCCCAGGTTTACCGGGCCGCTGAAATCCGGTTCGCTTTCCATAAGCCGGAGCAAGGCTTCCACCGTGTCATCAACATAGCAGAAGGAGCGGGTCTGGCTGCCGTCGCCATAAATGGTAATCGGTTGCCCGCGCAGGGCCTGCATGATGAAATTCGAGACCACCCGGCCATCGTTGGGGTGCATGCGCGGCCCGTAGGTGTTGAAAAGTCTGGCGATTTTGATCTGCACGCCGTGCTGGCGGTGATAGTCCATAAACAGGCTTTCCGCCGCCCGCTTGCCTTCGTCATAGCATGAACGAATGCCATGCGGATTGACGTTGCCCCAGTAGCTTTCCACCTGCGGATGAATTTGCGGGTCGCCATAAACCTCGGAGGTGGAGGTTTGCAAAATTTTGGCCCGCATCCGCTTGGCCAGACCGAGCATATTGATGGCCCCGGCCACCGAGGTCTTCATGGTCTGCACCGGATCGCGCTGGTAATGTACGGGTGAGGCCGGGCAGGCCAGGTTGTATATTTCGTCCACTTCCACATAAAGCGGAAAACAGACGTCATGGCGGATCAGTTCAAAATTCTTCCTGTCCAGCAAATGATGCACATTGCCCCTGGTGCTGCAATAGTAATTGTCTACGCAGAGCACTTCCGCCCCGCGATCCAGCAGGCGTTCGCAAAGATGCGAACCCAAAAAACCGGCTCCGCCGGTCACCAATATACGCTTTTGCGTGAACATGCTTGCTCCTTGCTATTACTTATTATGCAATTGGTTATTATAATCTCTCTCAAACCAGTTCCAGGCGGTGCGCAAAATATTTTCCAGTGCGGAATGTTTTGGTTCCCAGCCCAAAGTAGCCCGCACCAGGCTGGCTTCGGCCACCAGAGCGGGTACATCGCCCGCCCGGCGTTTTTCAATGCGATATGGAACTTCGCGCCCGGTTATTTCCTGGCTGAGTTCGATGATTTCTTTTACAGACCGTCCTTGCCCGGTGCCAAGGTTCAGCTTGAGGGATTTGGCTCCCCCAAGGAGTTTTTCCAAAGCCAGACGGTGAGCCGAGGCCAAATCCAGCACATGAATATAGTCGCGCAGGCAGGTGCCGTCCGGCGTGGGATAATCGTCCCCAAACAGGCTGAGTGCCGGTATCATCTCGCTTGCGGCCATGAAAATTCTGGGAATGAGATGCGTCTCCGGGTAATGGCGCTCACCGATGCCACTGTCCGGATCTGCCCCGGCAGCGTTGAAATAGCGCAGGCAGGCTCCGTGCAACCCACAGGAGATTTCAAAGTCATCCAGCATGCGCTCCATGAACGCTTTACTGGCCCCATACGGACTCATGGGAGCAAATGGCGTTGATTCGTCAATAGGATCCAGTGGGCCAAGAGAGTCAGGCGGATTAATGGAACCACGGGAACGGCCCGCCGGTTCGCCATAGACCGCGCAACTGCTGGAAACCACCAGGTTACGCAGGCCGGAGCGGCGCATGGCTTCCAGAATGCACAACGTGCCATAAACATTGTTGCGATAATATTTGCCCGGATCCGTTACCGATTCGCCAACATTGATGCTGGCCGCGAAATGAATCACGCCACAGGGCTGGTGCGCGGCCATGGTTTCGCTCAGGTGATCCGTATCCAGAATATCACCCTGCACGAATTCGCCCCAGCGCAGAAAATCGCGGTGCCCGGTGGAAAGGTTATCGAAAACTACCGGATGATAGCCGTTTTCCGCCAAATCCTTGCAGGTATGCGATCCTATATAACCCGCGCCGCCGATAACCAGCACTTTTCTTTTTTCAGGCACCATTTGATCTCCGCAAGTATTTTGCTTTCAACGCATTTTCAAAGTCAAAAAACTGTGCCGGATAGAACTTGCACAAGATAAATTTTTGTTACAAAAACCGCTCAGGCGGACACTATCTGAACAACGCGCCATGCTACAGCAAGCTGCCGGGCCGGGCAAGAAATAATCGATTGCCGTTATTGGCCGAAGTTGCTATGCAAATAATAATATAAAAAGACTCTAAGGTCATAGTTGCTACGCGAATAATAATATGAAAATGCTCCAAGGGTTGCCCAAATGCAAGATGAAAAGATGCAAGACGCGAAAGCGGCAGGGGGCGGACTAAAAAAGGCGGTATTTGCCGGCGGCTGTTTCTGGGGAGTGGAACATCTGTTCAGCCAGGCACCCGGTGTGCTTGACGTTGTATCCGGCTACAGCGGCGGACACTTGCACAATCCTTCCTACGAACAGGTTTGCAATGCCCAGACCGGACACGCGGAAGCCGTGGAAGTGACTTACGATCCGGCTGCAATTTCCTACGAGCAACTGGCCCGCCTCTTCTTCGAACTGCACGACCCCACGCAATTGAATCGCCAGGGCTTTGATTTCGGCCCGCAGTACCGCTCCATGCTGTTCTACGGCAACGAGGATGAGCAGGCGGTCGCCCTGGAACTGGTGGCCAAACTCAAGACCAAGGGCTATGATGTAGTAACAAAAATTGTTCCGGCCACGGTTTTTTACCCGGCCGAAGAATACCACCAGGATTACCTCAAAAAGCACCCTGGCCACGCCTGCCATCTGCCCACAAAAAGATTCGACTAGCCAGTATAGCCACCAGCGACTTTTTATTTCTTGGCGGCTGAGAAATTTTGGCGTCAGACAAGGAAAGCGAGTTTTCGGCGAAGGAAGTATACTCTTATCGTATTCGACCGGAGCCGAAAACGATGCTTGACGCAGTATCACGCCAAAATAGCCAGCCGCCTAAAACCCACCGGCAGGGGCATACTGTGACGCATCTCGCCCCATACGGTAAGCGGAAAGCTGCGAAGAAGCGGCCTTGCCATAGTAGGTACCCGGATAATCGGTACTCAGGGAAGTCAGAATTTTCTCCCACTCACCCATGCTGCCGCGTTGCCGCTGCAACGCCGCCATGTTGTACATAATTGAAAGATAATCGTCCGAGCCGGGGCTGGCGTAAGTCAGGTATTCCTTGCCGTAATCCAGAGCGTTCTGCAGCAAGCCGGAAGTTTGCGCTATATTCATCAGCGAACCAACCAGATTTTTGATTTTTTCGGTATCCGCCTGTTCCGGGTTGAGCGCGGCCAAATCTTTCAGGCGTTGCAGAGCATCCTGCCCAATGCGATAGGCGCTTTCCAGATCGTTGTCGCTTTCGGCCTGACGGGCCAGAAAATAATCCGCGTAAGCCTGCTGCTCCGGCGGCAGGGCGTTCTGTTCGTAAAGCCCCTTCCAGATTGGCATGGCCTCCTGACCTTTGCCCTGGTTCTCATAAGCCAGTCCCAAGGCATAATCCATCTGGCGCTTGGTGGGCGGGGTAATTTCCCAAAGGCTTACGCGATCGGCCAAATCCTCCACCGCCTGCCAGCGGTCGTATTCAACCAGAATAGTCAGGCCGAGAGTAAGAGCCATTTCGGAATATTCGGGCAGTTTGGTACCCAAAAAGAAAGGCTCGATAGTGCGCAGCGCACCGTCCGGATCGCCGCCTTCCCACTGGCTTACGGCCAGGGCCAGACGGCTGTCCGGGTCCAGCAACTCTTCCTGGGTATGCAGCAACGGGTAGCGGTTCCAGGCGTCGCGCACACGCTCGTAACGCTTGCTGTTCACGCTTTCAGCCGCGAGCATGGCAAAGGCGTTGCGGCTTACTTCTATGGCTTTGGCGGCCAGAGGGTGATTCGGATCCGCCATGACTATTTCGTTACAAAGCTGGAAAGCGGCTTCAAAATCCTTTTGCCAGACATTCCACATGGCCAGTTTCAATTTGACCAGAGGTACCAGCGGGCTATCCGGATATTCGCGGATGATCTTGCGGTAAGCCTCAGCCGGGCCGAGGTTGTACGGCTGCTGAAAGACCCTGAACATGCCGGCCATGGTCGGATCATCGTTAATGCCGTTCTCGGCCAGGCGCATCATGGCAATGACGCCTCCCTCCGTGCCGGGAAAACGCCTTACCGCCTCTTCATAAACAAAGGTGGCCGCGTCACGGTATTTCTGCGACAGGTAAATATCGCCGATGCGGGAAAGAATAATGTTCGCGTCAGGCGCATCCGGCAACAGGTTGTAATAAAGCAGGTAGGCCTGCCTGGCCCGGTCAATCTGCCTGGCCCGGTAGGAGGTATCGCCCAGTACGCTGAGTACGGGCGGATAATCCAGATAATAGCGCGGCCAGCGCTTCTCTACATAATCGATAACTTCATAGGCCTTATCGTAGTAGCCAAGACGATAGAGTGTGCGCGTCAGCCCCAGGGCCGCGTCGCGAGCGTAACGGCTGTCCGGGTATTCCTGCACCACTTGCACAAATTGCAGCACCGCGTCGTTCAAATTACCCTGGGTGTACTGGTAATCGCCCATGTAATAATAGGAGAGAGGCACGGCCTCATCTCTGGGATATTGATGCCGGAGTATGGAGAAATAGGCCTCGGCCTCATAGGCGTTGTTGGCCTTGAGCTGCAAAAAACCGAGACGCAAGTACGCCTCGGAGTTGCGCGGAGAACGGGTGTTAAAGTTGATGGCTATGGTGGTACTGTCCATGATCTCGTTGAAAAATGCCGCCGGATCTTCGCGGTGCAGCGAGAATATGGCATCGGCCCGGCGATGCAGCACATATTCGCGCTGCCTCCGGTCCAGGTTGTTCTGGCGGGAGAGCCGGTCGGCAATGTCGTAAGCTACGGCAAACTCTCCGGTGCTCATATTACGCTCAAGATCAACTATGGCCTGCTGCGGCTCCAGCGGCGGATCAACCGGGTTGCCCTGCTCATCTACATAGATCACTGGCTTGCCCGGATCGACCGGAGCCACGCCAGCCCCGGTTGTCTGGGCCGCTGGTTGAGCGGCTGGTGGGGTTGTTGTCGGCTCCGCTGGCGGCGTGGCTGGCTGCCCTGCCGGTGGGATAACCGGCTGCGTGACGCCCGGTTCCGCAGGTAATTGAACGGGAACAGGCTGTGCCTGCTCGACTGGCTGTGCGTCGCTCGGCCCGGCGGCATCCGGCTGCGCCGGAGTTATGACTGGCTGTTGCGGCTGAGGCGCAGGTTGTACCGGAATTTGTGCCGGTTGTTGCGGCTGGACCACAGGTTGCGCCGATTGCGCGGGTTGCGCTGGCGGCGTTGGAGTTATGCCAGGTTGTTGCGCTGGCACGTCCGGCGCGGCCTGATCGCCGGATTGTTCAGGAGTTGTCACAGTTTGTTGAGGAATGGCCGTTGGTTGAACAGGAGTTGCCGCCGGTTGTTGCGCCTGGTCCACTGGTTGCGCCGGAATTTGTGCCGGTTGTTGCGCCTGAGCGCCACGCTCGGCGTCAGTAACACTGGCAGCCGGTACGTTGATCATCACCGGAATTCTGGCTTCCGCCGGGTCCGGCTTGGGTCCGTCCTTTACCAGTCTGCTCCGGTAAATGAACGGCGCATCAATGGCTTCATACTCTATTGGCGCTCCGGCGTCAGCCTGATTGGGAACGGCTTCGATCTGTCCGGCAACGGTAGTGGCTTCAGCCTGACCTTCAGCCGTCTCAGCCGCGTAAGCCGGGCGGGCTTCGAAAATCCGGAAAAAGTTCTGAATAAAAGTAGCATCACTGGTCGGTCTGCCTGCCGAACCCGAAGGAGCACCGGGGGCCGGATTATACAAAGGCGGAAGCGGGGCCGGGGGCAAAGTTTCCGGCATGTCCATGGGCGGCCATTCCAAAAATTGCTCCACAGCCTCTTCGCCCTCGCCGATGAATGCGTCCTGAGGGGCGTTACCGGGGGCCATTCCTGGCGCGGCTCCGGTAGCTGTTCCGGGCGCGGCACCAGCGGCATCGGCTGGCTGCTCCGGCGTAAGCACCGGGTAAACCGGCGGATTATCCAATAACTGTCTGGCACCTTCCTGAGTCATGGCTCCCGGGGCGGGCACGGCGGCGGCATCACTAGGCGTACCGGGCGCTGCATCCAGGGCAGCGGGTTGCACAGCAGCATCAGGAGCATCCACACTTTGCGCGGCAGGATCAGAAACCGTTGCGCTTTGCGCTACAGGAACAACCGCGTTTTGCGGGTTAGGCTGCGGTGCGGGCTGCGCTATGCCCGGTGCATTATTTTGAGCGCCGTCCGGGGGTAATGCCCCTGCGCCGTTTGGCATGTCAGGCACGCCGTCCGCAGGGTCCGCCTGATCGGATATATTCGGCTGAGCGGCCATGACCGGATTAAGCACACCGGCGGGCAGAGTCGGAAAATCCGGCGTCAAGCTTTCAGCCGGAGCGGGATTTATATTCGCATCGGCGGCTGGCGGCGCGAGATATTGACCGCGAGGAAGAGGCTGGGCCGGAGGTTCAACGGGTTGTGCGGCCTGAGAGCCTTGGCCGTTTCTGTCTTGTTGCGGGCTGGTCAAAACCTGGGCCGGAGTCTGAGCCGGAGCCGGGGGCTGTGGCGAAACCGGCGCTTGCGCAGCGCTTTTGCTCCCCGGATCGGTCAACGCGGAGGCAGGAAGACTGGCTGGAGCCACTGGCGGATTGGGAGCCGGGGCTGGTTGCGGTGGCTGATTTTGGGCCGGAGCCTGCGCCGGGCCGGGCGGTGTCGGCTGGCCGGATTGTCCAGTCTGGCCGGATTGCGCGGGTTGACCAACCTGCGCGGGCGGCACCCATCTGGCACCCAGAGGGTTTTTAAAAATATCAATTTGAATCAGACCGGATTGCGGTCTGGTGACCACAAAACCGAAGGCCGGATCTTTGAGCAGCAGGATTAAACCGCGTTCACCCGGAACTATGCCGTTAAAAAGCAGCGCCTCCGGAGGCGGAGCAACCATCAGCCCGCCGGGCAGTTTGTCGAGCAATTCGGGCCAGATCATCTCAACGCTTTGCGGGCCATTACGGACAATCGACGATGGTGCGCCTGCGTCCGTGCCATTCAGACGCAGCAACACCCGCTCGCGCACCGCCCTGGCATCCTGCAGGGTCCATTCAGCCGAGACCGCAGCCGCGCCGCTGGCGTAAGCCGGAATGAAAAAGCAGGCCCATAACGACAAAACCAACAGGGCCAGCCAAGTTATTTTATACGCGCGCTTGCTCACAATATACCGTTTGTCGTTCTGCCGGAGCAGAGTTGCTGGTTGCGAAAGTTTAAACCTTATTTATTATCGGTTGTTCTTGCAATAAACATACCCTTAAAGCGTTTTATCGCGGCAGATTTATTCCATATTTCGCTTTTTCAGTTTCTCGATCAGAGTGGTGCGCTTGATACCCAGCACCTCGGCCGCCTGGTTCTTGACCCCGCCCGCTACTTCCAGCGCCTCGCGCAACAGTCTTTCTTCCATATTGTCCAGAAAATCGCGCAGGTTCATCTGGTATTTTTGCAGATCCGCCAAAGTAGGCCAGACAAAAGATTGCGGAACCGCCGTATCTGAGAGCGAAGCAGACGGCGTGACCAGCGAAGAAACGTCTGCCACAGCGCCTGTCGAAGAAGCAACCGAGGCGGCTGCCATAGCCGCAAGCGGCATCTCGGCCAGATTATCCAGAATTTTGCGTGGCAAATCCTCAACCGAGGCAGTATTGCCCTCGGTAAGGATGGAGAGCCGCTCCATAATATTTTCCAGCTCACGCACGTTGCCCGGCCAGGCGTAAAACTCCAGTGCCCGCTTGACTTCCGGGGAGAAGCTGATTTTTTTGCGCCCGCCCTTACGGCAGAAACTGCCCATAAAATAATCGGCCAGCACAGCAACATCGCCGCCGCGCTCGCGCAATGGCGGCAGATGCAGGGGAATCACGTTAAGACGATAGAACAAATCTTCCCGAAAACGCCCGGCTTCAACCTCTTTTTCCAGATCCCGGTTGGTGGCGGCCACTACGCGCACATCCACCTTTTTGCTGCCGGTTCCGCCTACGCGCTCGATTTCCTTTTCCTGCAGGACTCGCAAAATCTTGACCTGCAAGCCCAGTTCCATTTCGCCTATTTCATCCAGAAAAATGGTGCCGCCGTCCGCCAGTTCAAAACGCCCGGGACGCATACGCAAGGCATGGGTAAACGCCCCTTTTTCATGCCCGAAAAGTTCCGACTCCAGCAAATCCTTGGGAATGGCCCCACAGTTGATGGGGACGAAAGGCTTGTCACAACGGCTGCTGTTACGGTGCAGGGCCCGCACCAGCAATTCCTTGCCCGTGCCCGATTCGCCGGTAACCAACACGGTGCTGTCGGTGGGGGCCACCTTGCCCAGAACCCGGAACACTTCCTTTAAAGAAGTGCTCTGTCCGATGATTTCTGTGGTATCAAGCTCCATCCTGCCCCCCAAGAGCAATTAACGCTTAAAATATTCCCGTCAAGATTATGACAGAATCAACAAACATGGAAGGCTTTTAGGTAATTATTTTTGAATAAATCTAGATTTTTTCTTGAAAATATAACACGAGGACATACGATTATGTATTTTTATTTTCCAGGGGCTGCTTCCAAACAAATAATTTTGCTCCAAGAGCAAGAAATCCGGTCTTTTTTTGCGGAGGAAGTGTACTCTTTTCGTACTCGACCGCAGCAAAAAAGACCGGATGACGCAGATATTGGACAAAAGAATTGTTTGGAAGCAGTCCCTAGACCTTCATATCCAATACTACCCCCATAATATCATCCGTGGTGCGCACCACCATGGCGTTGGCCGAATAGGCGTTTTCCAGCGAAACCATCTGGATGGCTTCGCGCTCCAGGCTGACGTTGCTGCCCTCGCGCAAAGCTCCGGCTGTAGGGCTGATATCAATGGTATCCGGCGGCAGGGCCGGAATGGCCGGGCCAGGCGAAATATCATGACTGATTTCACCTACCCGGTTGCCGTAACCCTGGGGACCGGTCTCGTAATAAGCGCGACCAGCCTTGAAATATGGCGTGTTGATGTTGGCGATGTTGTCGGCGGTTACCTGCATTCCAACGCCGAAAGCGCCAAGAGCGGAAACTGAAGTGTTCAGCAAGCTTTGCATGGTTTTATCCCCATACCATGAACATTACGCGCAACTGCCGGGCTTGGCAACCTCAGGAATAATAAGGTAGCGCCCATATTTACCGTCATGCACTACCTCAACATAACGGTAAAATCAGGCACTACTGCGAAATTCTATTCTTTGGTCCTGCCCGCCAGGGAAAAATAATACTCGGAATAAACATCGCTCAACCTGCCGGTCAGTTCTATGCCAAGCATGTCATAGGATGACGCTATGAAAGCCCGCCGGGTATCCAACTGTTCCAGCCGTTGTTTCGAGGCTTCTTCCCGCAAAAGGGATTCCAGCGTGTTTACAACTTCCACCGCCCTGTGCCGGGCCAGATGCTGGCGCATCACCAAATCGCGCCCGTTCGCGGCGATTTCAGCAAGGCGTTCCGGCTCCGCAAGGGCAGCGGCAGCGATTTCCGCAGCCTGTTGCCAGTTGTTACGCACATAAAGCGGCAGGATATTCACACCCGGCGTAAACAACTCCTCCAGGCCATGATGGCAGTGTTCCATCAATAAGGCCGCTCCGCAGCTCATGGCTTCGAAACAGCGGTAATTTACTTCGGAACAGGCCGTCTGATTCAGAGCAATTTTTGAACGGCAAAAAATATCCTCATATGCTCCGGAGTGGATGAACAAAGGTTGCGCCCGCCTGAATCCCTGCAAAAATCCTTCCCGATCCGGGTTGTTTGGATGTTTGCGGGTACCGACAAAAGAGACCGGGATATCCCGTTCGCCCATGGGCAGCAACTCCGCCGAATCCGGAGCGCAAAGCGGCAGCCAGCGAACCTGGACGCGCTCATGCGGAAACATGGGCACATGGTCCTTCTGCGCGACAAAAACCGCGTCAAAAGCGTTGGCAAAGCCGAAATGCCAAATCTGGCAATAGGTATCAATTGAATAATGCACCGTTGCGCAGGGCAATTCCTCAATGCCCGGAAGGTAGGGCAGATTGCTCAAGTCGCACCAAAACAGGCAATCCGGAACAAAACCGGCGGAGCAGACCTGTTCGTAAAGCTTTTGCGCTTTGCGCGGAGAGGTCACGACAATGTCGCACCCTTCCGAGAACCCCACAGTGACAACGTCATGCCCGAGTTCCCGGAACGATGGGACGAGTCTGGTGGAATCGACATTCAGTATCTTCATACTACCGCCCCCGTTCCGAAAGTCTTCCCTGCAAAATCAAGCGCCCGCTTTACCGCCTTAGCCCCGCATCCAATCGGCAATCATGGCGTCATAAGCCGAAGTAGCCGCAAAAGCGGCGGCAGCGGTCTCGCGCCTGAAATCCAGCGACACGCTCATGTTGTTAGCTTCCAGTTCGCGGCGGGCCTGATCATAAAAACGCACGCCCGGCAGCACCAGAATTGAATGATAATTTTTGGCTGAAGCGCGCAGCAGACAAGGGCCGCCGATATCGATTTCCTCAATGACGGATCTGGTGTCCAGCCCTTTGGCCAAAGCTCCGGAAAAATCGTACAGATTCACACAGACCAGATCAAAGGGGCGGATATCAAACTCCCGCAGGGTTTGCAGATGCTCCGGCTTGTCCTTGTCGGCCAGGATGCCGCCATGAATAAAGGGGTGCAGGGTTTTGACCCGCCCACCAAGAATTTCCGGAAATCCGGTAACTTCGCTCACCTGGGTCACGGACAGACCGGCCTCTTTGAGGGTCTTGAAAGTGCCGCCAGTTGAAACCAGTTCCACACCCCGCCCGGCCAGAAAAGAAGCGAATTCCACCAGGCCGCTTTTATCCGTTACGCTGAGCAGAGCCCTTTTTATTTGCAGATGATCCATTTTATCTCCTGAAAGATTAACTTAAAAAAATATTATAGCCGGGAAGGGTCAGATCTGACAAGAGAGTATAGCTGGTGTAGCTTGAATAAGCACAGTTTTTGCGGTAGCTCTTTCCAAAATATAAATAACGAAACTGCTCTAAGGATAAAACGCCTTGATTATACTGCAAAACGCCGCGCAAGCAGCCGAACTTTCTCAAAACGTCTTCAGCCGCGGAACCGTGCTGACCTGGGGCAACTTTGACGGAGTACACCTGGGGCATCAGGCGCTGATTCGCGCTACAGCCGCCAAAGCCAGCGAGTTGGGCCTGCCCTCCGTAATCATGACCTTTGAGCCGCGTCCGGCCCAATTTTTCGCGCCGGACAAAGCCCCTAAATCCATCGTCGATCTGGAAGACAAGCTGGCCCTGCTGGCCGGGCTTGGAATTGACTACACTCTGGTATTGCCCTTTGACGCCGCCACCGCCGGGCTTGAGGCGGGAGAATTTTTGCGCCTGCTGCCGCTGCAAACCCTGCGCGCCAAGGCCATGGTACTGGGTTACGACCTGGCTTTTGGACGCCATCGTCAGGGTGATTTTGAATTTCTGCGCGGACACGCGGCGGAATACGGCTACACGCTTGAGCAAATTCCGCCCCTGCTGGCGGACGGGCAAGCCATTTCCTCCACCCGCATCCGTCGGGAACTGGCCGCCGGGCGCCTCGATGAACTGCCCAGGCTTCTGGGGCGCAGGCATAGTGTGCATGGCCCGGTGCGGCACGGCTTCCAGCGTGGTCGCAATCTGGTGGGCTTTGCCACCGCCAATCTGGATCCGGGCGGCCTGCTGCTGCCGCCGAACGGCGTATACGCCTGCCTGGCCAGGCAAACCAGCCAAGCCGGTCCGCCTCAGCGCTCCTTTCAGGGCGGTCAGGAACTTCCGGCCAGTCAGGCCCGGCAAAACGGACGCGGCGGGCAATATTGGACGGCTGCCTGCAATCTCGGCCTGAATCCCAGCTTTGGGGGGAACCAGACTTCGCTGGAAGCGCATCTGCTGGATTTTTCCGGTGACATTTACGGTGCGGACCTGCGCCTTTATTTCATCGAATACCTGCGGGCGGAAAAAACCTTTGCCGGGCCGGAAGAACTGGGACGGCAAATCGGCCTGGATGTGGAGAGAACCAGGGCGGCTACGGCGAAAGAGCTGGCGGATCCTTTGTTTTCGCAAATTTATCCCTTATAGTATTATTGGTGTTTTTGCTCATGCCTCTGCGGCCAAAGGCAAACCTCTTTGGAAATCCATTTAACGGGGTACCTAAAATGAAAAGACTGCCCGCGCCTGTTATATTGTTTTGCCTGACCCTGATTTTTATGGCTCTCCCGTTATTCGGCCTCCTGGCCCCGACAGCGTTGTCCGCTGTTTCTGCCCAGGCCGCTTCTGCGGAAGCCCCGCAAAATCTCCCGGCCATCCTGCAAAAAGCCATTGATAACCGTGACGCTGAAACGGCTGCCGCCCGTCTGGATTTTGATCGCATCATGGCGGATTTTTTCAAAACCGCGCTACCGCAAATAAAGGCCGCTGCCGAATCCGGCAGCATCAGCCTGCCGCAGCCGCTGCCCATGCTCTTGGGAAGCCTTGGCTCCGATGCCATGGGAGCCGGACAGGCGGCCCAGGTATTGATGGCCTCCGAGGTTCGCAAATTCACCCTGTACGGCATCGCTTCCGGCAGCTTTGCCGGTAAGCCGCTGCCGCCAGCGGAGCTCGCTGGCCTGGACGGCGGCCTCTTCCTCTCCTTCGGCAGAATTTCCGTGGCACGCAAGGAATTCTCGCCGGGCAAGCTGATCAGCCGTCAGGGAACTAACGCGCTGATCCAAACCTCGTTGTTTGACCATGACAGCCGCCGGGTATATGATCTCAAACTGGCGCTGGAGTTACGCGACAGCCGCTGGGTGGCCGTTGGCATTGCCAACGCGGCCGCGCTCACGGAAACGCTGTTAAAGGAAGCGCAGTAGCGCAGGCGCTAGCTCACACGAGCGTTTTTGCAGCCAAAATCCAGTTCGAGTGGTCTTGCCCGTAAATATCTGAGGGAGCAAATCAATGCGGAACTATCATTACAAATTACGCGGTCTGCTCCTGTTCGCCTTCACGCTGGCTCTGGCCGCAACAGCCACCCGCCCGGTCCGGGAGGCCGCGGCCCTTCAGGCCTTGCTGCCCTACCCTTCCCAGGATAGCGTAATCCTGCACCCCTATGACCCTGGCGATGCCAGCGGCAAGCTGCTGCTCCTGATGCGGCCTTTTTATGCCAGCTTAAGCGGGCGCGATTTTACAATTCAGTCAAGGCCGGGGCGTGGCGGGGCCTCTGCCTGGAACCACATCGGATCCATGGATGACAACGCTTCCATGAGCGATGATGGCTACGCCCTCACCCTTACGGACCTGCCCAATCTGGCCCTGTTATCCCAACGCACCCATCCGGCCTTTGATATTAATGAACTGCGCAACGCCTGCCTGCTGGCCTCCATGCCGCTGATGCTCTGGACACCGGCGGATAGCAAGTTGGCCGATCTCTACGACCTGGTGGGGCGGGCCAGGGAAAATCCCGGGCAAATCGTGCTTGCCGGTCTGGGTGTGGGTACGGTGCAGCATCTGGCCAATCTGCGTCTGGATCGGCTCGCCGGAATAAAAACTACTTTTATTTCCTACTCGGGCGACTCCAGTGCCAGACAGGCCGCGCTGGATGGTAAGGCGTTGGCCTTCTGGGGACATAGCGATCCGGCCCTGGCTCTGGCGCTGACTGCGGAGGGCAGACGCGCCTGTCGGCCGCTGGCCGTGGCCGCCACCCAGCGCCACCCGCTTTTTCCTGAAACGCCTACTTTTGCCGAACTGGGTTACGATCTGATTGAAATTTCGCATTTCGGCCTGGCTATTTCCGCCAAGACCAATGCCAAAACCAGTCAGTCTGTCAGCGCCGCCTGGCTGAATCTGGCCAGAAATCAGGACTTTCAAAAAGCAATTGAACGGGCCGGTTTTACGCCCGCTCCGGTGGGCGCTTTTGAACTGAGTACCTATCTGAACAGCCTGCTGGCTTATTATGCGGAGCAGCGTGCGGACTACAATCTGCAATAGGATAAGTTTATGAAAAATATTCCGTTTAGGCTAACCGCCATTCTTGCCTTGTGGCTGATTTTGGGTGGAACCGCCCTGGCCACGACCGCTCCGACCCAAGCGCCAGCAGATCCGGCTCCCGCGCCAGAGTTCATGGAAGGCGATCTGCTGTTTCAGGGCACGATCTCCCCGCAAAGCGCGGCCATCAAACTGGCTACCGGTTCGCGTTATACGCATTGCGCCATTGTGCTGGAAAAAGACGGTCAGTTGCAGGTATTTGAGGCGATCAGCAAAATCGGCTGGACTACAATCGAACAGTGGACCCGGCGCGGCGTGGACGGGCACTATGTGCTTATGCGCCTGAAGGATGCATCGGTGCTTACGCCGCAAGCGCTGGCCGCCATGCGCCGCGATACGGCCAATTATTACAACAAGGATTACGACCTGCTATTTCAGTGGTCGGACGACAAGCAATACTGCTCGGAACTGGTCTGGAAAATCTATCAGCGCAATGCCGGGCTGGAGCTTGGCAAGCTGAAAGGCTTTGCCGATTACAGGCTGGACAGTGAAGAGGTGCGCCGCATCATCCGCCAGCGTTACGGCACAGATTTGCCCACCGGCGAAAAGGTAATCGCTCCGTCCGACCTGATGGCCTCGGATTTACTGGAAGTTGTTTATCAGAATTAATACCGCCCGGTTACTACAGTCAGGCCAGGCAACAAAGTCTCGTGCCGCTAGCTCATGGAGCGGATCACGCCATCCATATACTCATTTGGACTGAGCAGCAGCGGCAGGTTATGCGTAAAATCCATGATTGACCGCGACTCGATAAATCCACCCGGATCCTTGGGGAAAAGCGCGGTATCGCCCATGGCGCTCACGCCGGAAGTCATTTTCACCAAAGCCACGCGCAACAGATCCGGCCTGGCTGTTTCAATCAGCTTACGGCGTGCCGCCGCCTGATAGCGGTTCAATTCGCGGATAGCGGTGCGGACCTCGCCGATCACGATATCCGAAGCCAGATGCGCGGCCATAATCCCTTCACGGGTTTTGGCCTCACCCTCCTTGAGCAGAACATCAACATGGATGATGTAATCTTCCGGGGCCGGAGTGCCGGGACGCCCCAGGCGCACGCAGTTTTTCAAAATGCCGGTGGCCGCCCCGGCGTTGATGGGCTGGAAGCCAGCGCTATCCACCGCCGTAAGCATGAGCTGCGCACCGGTCAGCAAATTGGTGTCGCCTTCGCCCAAATCGCCTTCGATTTTGGCGGCCAGCGGAGCGAAATCCAGAATGGCGTTCACGAATACATCCAGATGCCCCGGCTCAATGATGCTTACGCTTATCTTTTCCAGACGTTGCAGCAGCTGATCGCCCTCGCCCTTCCAGGCAAAAACCTTCTTTTCCAGTTCGCGCAGGTTCAGGCGCAGGACGCCGTCGGACAGTTCGACCGAACTGGTGGTGCTACCGGACAAATTAACCGGGCCAGCCGGGCTGCTGGCCTCCACCGAGCGTAACGGAAATTCGAAAATTTGCAGCTTGCGTTGCAGCCGCGACTGCGACGGATCAATAATGCGGCCGGGGTTTTTGCGCCGAATCTTGTTTTTCAACATGCCGATGGCTTTTACAGCGTCCAGTTCCACGGCGGTATTATCGCCAATCACGCCGTTTTCCACGCCTTCGGCTGTTTTGTTCAAATCAACAATGCAGTCCATGTAGGGGTTGGTGACCACAAAGGCGGCCTGCACTCCGGCGAAGCTGAGGCCCACCAGCGGAATGCCCTGCTTGCCGATAAATTCAATGACCGAAGCGAAATCCACATGCGCGTTGCCCCAGGCATCAATGCACACCAGCACGCCGTCCGGGCGCGTCTGCGCGGCCATGATCGCCGTGCGACGGGCCACAAAACGCTTGTGCGTGCAATCATCGGAAGTGGCCTGCAAAATCACGCCGGTAAAATCAATATCCGGGTCGGCCCAAAGCCTGGAGGCCAGAGGATCGCGGTAATGATGCAGCGTAGTTTCCTTGGTGGATGGGCTGGTGGACATGTGGTTCTCTCCTTGACAAAAAGCCCTGATGCCAATAAAGAAAGCGGATCAGGAGCCGGGCGGCGGTTACGCCGCCAACCCCGTCAGGTCCGAAAGGAAGCAGCGGTAACGGTTGTGCCGGGTGTCCGGCTCCTAAAAGGCGCGAAGCTTGCAGGCTTCGCGCCTTTCATTTTACTACGTCACAAGTAGTGCCTCAGTTTGCCGTCAGACAAGAAAGGCAAATTTTCGGCGACGGGAGTGTACTCTTATCGTACTCGACAGGAGCCGAAAACGATGCCTGACGCAGTATCACGGCAAAATCAGGCACTACCCTAGTATCCGTGATCCTCGTTGATCAACAGAACATGAATCTTCTTGGCCGGGAAGCAGCGTTCCGTCAGCACCCAGTAGTTGCAAACACGTCCGCTGCTTTTGCAGTCCATGCAGGAGCCGGTTTTGGTGCAGGGGTTGGTCTTGTTCAGACGAATGTTATTGCCCGGAGCCGCAAAACCCCGAATATGCGCCACGCCCGCGTCCAGATCGTCTACAATTTTATTGCGTCCGGCAAAGATTACCACCTTGCTTGGCCCAAAACACATGGCAGCTACCCGGTTGCCGAAGCCGTCCAGGTTGAGCAGGCGTCCATCACGCAGCAGTGCGTTGGTGGAGGTGACAAAAAGATCGGAAATCAGGCCCTGACGCCGCATCGCAATGCCCTGTTCCGGCGTCAGGCCAGGGGCGTAGGGATTGTTGAAAACGATGTCCTTGCGGCTGTTTATATATTCATAAAAACCGCTCAGGCGCACGGTTTCCGAACCGCCAACCCCCACGCTGGCCGGTTTGACTTCCGGGAGCAGGGTGTTTTTGAAATAATCCATGGCCGCAGCCATATCCGTATGTACGGTAGCCGCGAAACCGTTGTCTTCCAAGGACTTGGCCGTTTCGGCCAGGCGCAGTTCCCAAACTTTTTCCAGGGGAACCAGGGCAGTTTTTCCGCTCATTTGTTCTTTCCTCTTAGGTTAACGGTTAAAAGATCAACTCGTTTGTTATGGGATTTGTAAAACCAGGCTAAATTTTTGTGATACTTTCACTTTAGCTAATCCTGTAGCGTTTCAGGTTGCCGTCAGACAAGGAAGGCGAGTTTTTTGCGAAGGGACGTGTACTCTTTTGGTACTCGACCGGAGAAAAAAACGATGCCTGACACAGTATCACGGCAACCTGAAACGCTACAGAGCTTTGGCCAGGTAAGGTGCAATCCTGGCAAACACCTCTTCCGGGCTGCCAGAAGCGTCAATCAGGCGGATGCGCTCCGGGTGCAGCGCGGCCCACTGCCGGTAACCATCGCGCACTTTGGCGTGAAAAGCCAGCGCTTCAGCTTCAAAACGCCCTTCGCTCTCGGCCAGTCCCTGCTCCTGATTGCGCCGTCTGGCCCGCTCCAGGCCGACCTCAACATCCAGATCCAGCACCAGGGTCAAATCCGGCCACAGGCCCTTTACAGCCAAATCGTTCAGGCGGAAAAGTTCCTGCGGGTCCAGCCCGCGCCCATAGCCCTGATAAACGATAGTGGAATCCGCGAAGCGATCCGAAAGCACGGTTCGTCCACTCGCCAGGGCGGGGCGAATTATCTCTTCCACATGTTGCGCTCGATCGGCCAGATAGAGAAAAAGTTCGGCTTCGGAAGAAATACGGCTGGAGGTATGCAAAAGCAGAGAGCGCAGGGAGGCACCAAGCCCGGAGCCGCCCGGCTCACGAGTTTGCACGGCATTGCAGCCCTGCTCCGCCAGCCACTCCAGACTGCGCCGCAGGGCCGTGCCTTTGCCGGAACCCTCTATGCCTTCGAAAGTAATGAACATTGCGTTTCCTGCGCCTTGCCTGATGTTTTATCGTTGCCCGCACCACCAGCTTCGCCGGAGCCGTCCGCGCCGCCAGCTCTGCACATTCTGCCCGCTCTGGCAGAAGTGCGCACACCAACTGCTTCCGGGCTGGCTACGGCCCGGAACAAAGCCCGCTCCAGACCGGGAACGTAGCTTGACCAGCCGCTTTCGTCCGCTGGCACGCCCTCAAGGGCCTGCTGAACCTGATTGAGCTTGGCGTCCAGATTATCCGCGTAGTGCAGGGCCATGGCCTCGGCGGTGGCGGGCAGCGTGGGTGAACCAAACTCGCGGGTGCCGTGGTGACTGAGCAGCAGATGCTTGAGATGCTCGGCCAGTTCCGGCTCCAGCCCGCTTTTTTGCAACAGCGGCTCAATTTTTTCCACCGCTATGCCAATATGACCGAGCAGACGTCCGGTACTGGTGTAATCCACCACCAACCCGGAACTCAGTTCCCAAATCTTGCCCAGATCATGGCAGAGCGCCCCGGCCAGCAAAACCTGACGATCCAGTTGCGGATAAAGATCCGCCAAACACAGGCAAAGCCTGCAAACACTGAGCGTATGTTCAAGCAGGCCGCCCGCGTAAGCGTGGTGCATGGCCTTGGCTGCCGGTGATATGCGCAGTCTGGAGATTATTTCTTCGTTACGCAGCAGATTGCGGTAAAATTTTATCCAGGGCTTGTGGCTGAAAGTTTCCCGGCAAAGCGCCTCAAGCTCGGTCAGCATGCTTTCACTGTCGTGACGGCTGGACGCGACAAAATCGGCCAGATTCACGGCGTCCCGTTCCTCCACTTCCAGCAGGCGCATGGCATCGACGGCTATTTCATTGCGTTCGCGGTAAACTACCACGCGCCCCTGCACTTCTACCAGCGCACCGGCTTTCAAATCCGGAAAATTCTGCGCGAGCGGGCTCCAGATTTTGCCTTCCACTTTACCTGAAGTATCCCGGAATTCTACCCGCCAGTAAGGGCCGTTGCGGGCCTGATTTTGCTGGGCGGCCGCCAGCAGAAAAATCCCGTCCACCTGACCGCCCGCCTCCAGTTCGGCCACAAATTGCTTCTTTTCCATTCTTATTTTCCGTAGCCCCTCATATTTGGTCAAGCCTGGTAACGCCTAAGTTTACCGTCAGACAAGGAAGGCAAGTTTTCGGCGATGGAAGTGTGCTCTTCCCGTACTCGACCAGAGTCGAAAACGATGCCTGACGCAGTATCACGGCAAAACCAGGCGTTACCTTATTTGCGTTTAAACATTTTTTCCAGCTCATCAGCCCCCAACGTCAGCACCGCCGGACGGCCATGCGGGCAAAATTCGCGATCCGGCGTGTCCAGCCATTGCTGGATCAGCCCCAGTGCCTCGTCGCGCGTAAGCTTTTGCCCGGCCTTGATCGCCCCCTTGCAGGCCATCAATGTAAGCAAATCCCGCAGTCCGTTGCCGCGCCCGGCCAGAGCTGCGCGTAAAAAATCCCTGGCTTCGGCCCGATCCAGCAAAGGCGGTATGCCCATAATCTGTAGTGACGCCCCGGAACTCTTTAAAGAAAAACCCAGGCCAGCAAGTTCACCCCAAAGCTGTTGCAGGCGCTCGGCTTCAGCCGGGTGCAGCTGCAAATCCAGAGGCAGGGCCAGAAGCTGTGCCTGACCAGCCCCGGCTTCACGGCTGAAACGATGCATGAGGATACGCTCGTGCACCGCGTGCTGGTCCAGCAAAAGCAGCTTTTCGCCGCGTAAAACAATAAGATAGGTATCCGCCGCCTGGCCCAGATAGTTCAGGCCAAAGGGCAGCTCCGACGACGCGGGGCGCTCTTTGGACGCGCGGAACTCAAAAGCTGCTGTTGTCCGCTCGCTAGGCTGGTCAGACTCAATACCTGCTGTTGTCCGCCCTGTAGACGCATCAGACTCAAAATCCGCTGTGCCGTAATCGGGCTGATCCGCTTGAGGAGGTAAAAACGGTTGAACATCCAAATCAGGCAAGTCGGACAGCTCTGGCAATTCGGGCAAATCCGGCCGGATAGCCTGATTCGGCAGCCCTGGCGCTTCCGGAAATCCCGCTTCCGCTTTCGTCGTACCGTAAAACGCGGCTGGCTCGGCAACCGAAGGCTGGAGAAAAGCGTCATAAGAGTCCGCCCTGCTGGCGGGAAATGGCAACAAGCGGGGGCGATCCGCCTCGCCCCAGAACCCGGCTGGCCTGTCGGCGTTGCCTGAATTGACTGCCCTGCTAGCCCCGCTTGCGTGTACAGGCGGCAACTCTCCGGGCGCGTCAAAGCTCTCCTGCATGGCGTCCAGGGCGCTTTCCACCGCGTGCAGCACCAGGCCGAACACGGCCCGCTCGTCACGAAAGCGCACTTCGCTTTTGGCCGGGTGCACATTCACATCCGCTTCTTCGGGATCAAGCTCCAGAAAAAGCGCCAGTTGCGGATACTCACGGGCCAGCAGCCGCCCCTTGTAGGCCTCACGCGCGGCACGCAGCAGCAGGCGGTCACTGACGGCCCGGCCATTGACATAAAAAAGCAGGCGATCAGCCTTGATTTGAGCCGCGCCCGGATGCCCGGCCAAGCCGTGGGCACGCATGCCGGAACGGCTGAGATCAAAAGACCGCAACCCTGTGCTTATCTGCGGCGGCCAGATTTTTTCCAGGCGCTGCCGCAGACTTTCATTTTTGGCAAAAGCGCAGACTTCACGCCTACCGGCGTGCAGGCTGAAAGCCGCGTCCGGCCTGGCCAGGGCGGCACGCAGCACCACTTCCTGACAGCGCTTTAGCTCGGTGGCGTTATTCTTGAGAAATTTCAGACGGGCCGGAACATTGGAAAACAAATCCCGCATTTCCACCAGCGTGCCGTAAGGCAGGGCCGCCGGGCCTTCGGCGGTGATCCGGCCAAAATCCACCTCAATGAAAGCGGCGTCCTGACCATCGGCAAGGTTGGTTGCGCCATGCGAATTTGACAGGCCCGCGCGGCTGACCGGGCGGCTGGTCACGCGCAGGCGGGAAACCGAAGCGATGCTCGGCAGCGCTTCGCCCCGAAATCCGAAACTGCTTACGCGCAAAAGATCATTGAAAGAACGGATCTTGCTGGTGGCGTGGCTGGTCACGGCCAAGGCCAGTTCAGCGGCCCGGATGCCCGCGCCGTTGTCGCGTACCGAAAGCAGGCTTTGCCCGCCATCCTCGACTTTGACAAAAATTTCATCCGCCCCGGCATCCAGGCTGTTCTCAAGCAGTTCCTTGAGCACGCTGGCCGGGCGCTCCACCACTTCACCGGCAGCGATCTGATCCCGCAATTCCGGCGGCAGGAGTTCTATTTTGCGTTCTTGTTGCCTGTTTTGCATTATGGAAGGACATTATCCTGTAACAGCGCCATGGTAAAGAAAATAGCGTGTTTACCATTGCCAGACGCCCGGCAAGGCACTATATTAAGAGGCATTAGAAAGGAGAAGCGCGATGAATCATTTGTTGAAGCAATTGAGTGAAGCCCTGCTGTCCTCTCCTTCCCTTGATCCTGCTGGCGCAGGTGACCAGGCGAATTCCGCTGGTAGCGGTACCAACTGCTATGACCCGGAAATGCTTTATGTGGAGTGCCGCAAATGCGGCAACCCGATCATGTGGGAGCCGGGGCGAACCACCGCCATTCTGGCCCGTTCTTGCGTCAGCCCGGCCCTGGTTGATGAGCATTGCATGATTATTTCCGATGGTTGCCGAAACTGCTCGCCGCATGCGGATGTTTTTGCCCTTTCGATCGTGCGTCTGGCAAGTATCAGCGCCCAGGACTTGCTTCTAATGCACTCGACTGGCGGCAACGCCTGAGTTAGTACCTCATTTTGACGTGATGCGGCGTCAGATATAGTTTTTGCCTGATGACAAAAGCAGGCGCTACCCGATGCGCTCAAATTGAGGGACTATTAAAAACCATGTTTTTATCATTTGTTATCAATATCCGCCTACTTTTCTGCCTGTGGCTGGCTCTCTGTCTGCTTGTCCCGCAAGCCGCGTCAGCGGCAACTGAGACGGGTGCGTCAGCGGCAACTGAGCCGGTCGCGCAAGAGCAGACAGACTCAACCCTGGTTGATCAAACCGTTAATACCGTTATTGATCAGGTGGTTACTGAAAACTCCCTGGCCGATGTCTGGTTGCTCCGGGCCGAAGACCTTGCTTCTGTCATCAATGATACCGACAAGCTGATGAAAAACACGGAGGGGCAGGCCGCCGAGCTTGCCGCCGAATTGCAGAGTGCCAGAAGCAAACTGAGCAGGCTGACCGGTCTTTTCCAGGCCTCACGCGGGCATCCGACCGAACAGCTTACCCTGGTGCGGCAGCTGCATGTTTTGCATGACAATCTTGAGCAACGCACCAGGCCGCTGCAACACCTGGCCGCTTCTCTGAGCAGGCAGCTCTCCGAAACTATCGCCTCGCGCCAGGATTTTGAAACTCTCCAAAAAGAGGATGCAGCAGCAGATCAGGCCAACCTGACCAGCCTGAATCAATACCGCGCCACGCTTGGTCTGGCCGAACAGCGGCTGGCCGAGGCTTCCAAGCAACTGAAAGCAGCCATCGGTCCGGCCGAGAGCCTGCTGGCCCGCCTGAGCGAAACTGTGGCGGAAATGGAGCAAAGCCTGGGCGGTATTTGGGAAGGTTACTATCTTACGCCTTCGGACGCCGACCTGGACGCCCTGACCTCCACGCCGGATCTGCTGTCCGCCTGGTTAAACTCGCTGGATTCTCGCCTCGGCTTCGCCTATCCCCACACTTCGGATGATTGGTTATCTGTAGCCAAAAGCTTTGCGGTTACACTGGTAATAATGGTACTGCTGGGATTTTTGGCGCGGCACGGCTCCTGCACCCTGCCGTCGCGCTGGCGGCGGGCCTGCGAACAATCCATACACAGCGCCTGGGTGCTGCTCGGCCTGGGGCTGGCTATACTCATGGCCTCCATAAACCAAAACGGCGGCTTTTATTTCGGCTTCATACCGCCGGGAGCGCTGCTGCTGATCGCCGGGATGGCCTCACTTAGCTGGCGGCTGCGTGTGGCCGTTTTGCCGGTACTTGAAAAACAAAATTCGCCGTTCAGGCTCCTTTATCTGCCAGCCGCCCTTGGCGTAATCATGCTCTTTGCGGATTTGCCAACTCGCGTGCTGGGCCTGGCCTGGGGTTTGACCATACTGGCCTTTTTAATCCTGATTTTCCGCCTGAAACGCAAATTGCGCCACGATAAAACCCCGCCGCTGGAGCGTTTTGCCCGCAGTTGCGCCTTTTATTTCGGCCTGGCCTCGCTGTTGCTGGCCTTTCTGGGTTACGCCCGTCTGGCCGTTCTGCTTTTCATAGCCATGTTCGCCCTGGTCAATCTGCTCATTTTGGGCCGCGCCCTGATGGCGCTTTTGCGCGTACTCGTAGAGCGCCGATTCCCGGAACAGGAAAAACCGCTGCGCAGTGCCATTGCCCAGGCCCTCAGCATTCCGCTGGCCTGGCTGCTCTCGCTTATCTGCGTATTGCCCTGGATTTGGGCCGTGCCGGGCGCTTCTTACCTTATCCGAAATTTTTCCGGGGCCAGCTATACCATTGGCGGGGCTTCCTTCAATTTTTCGCGTCTTTTGCTCATCGTCCTGCTGTTTTTCATCTCCCGCTCACTGATTAGCCTGGGCCACGCCTCGCTGACCAGCCTGCCCGATCGGCTGCCCCAGCTTGAGCGCGGCGTCATTCCGCCCTTGCGTGTCATGTACCGTTATCTGGTCTGGGTCATCTTCGCCATGACGGCGCTGGGGCTTCTGGGCGTGAATCTTACCAGCCTGGCCGTGGTGGCCGGTGGGCTCAGCGTGGGTATTGGCCTGGGGATGCAGAATCTTTTCAGCAATCTGACAAGCGGGCTGATGCTGATTTTCGGGCGCAGCATCCTGGTGGGCGACTGGATTGACGTGAACGGAGTGGCCGGCACGGTCAAAGAGGTCAACATCCGCTCCACCGTGCTGGAAACAGCCGAGCGTTCTCTGGTTTATTTACCCAACTCCAACCTGATGGCCGGGCAGTTCACCAACTGGACGCGCGGCAACCGCTATTTGCGGCAAAGTATTCTGGTGGGCGTGAGTTACAGCGCGGATACGGCCCTGGCGGCCAAACTGCTGCTTGATTGCGCCCACGAGCATCCGCATGTGCTGAAGCACCCTCCGGCAGCGGTATTTTTTGATAACTTCGCGGACAGCGCGCTCACTTTCAAACTGAATGTCTTTATTGATGATTTTGATCACGCCCCGAATACGCTTTCGGAATTGCGCTTCAAAATCAATGAGCAGTTCAAGGCGAACGGCATTGAGATACCCTTCCCGCAGATGGATATCCATCTGGAAAAACATCTATAAAATTATTTCGGTATGCCGTATTCCGCCATCTTATTATAGAGAGTTGCTCGCGGAATATTGAGCATGGCAGCGGTTTTTGATTTGTTGCCCTTGCAGGTCTCCAGGGCTTTTTTAATGCGCTCGGTTTCCAGTTGCCGGGTAGCGGCGGCAAGATCCAGCCCGCTCAGATCCGCGCCATGTCCGGCTTCGCTATGAGCAGACGTGATGTATTCCGGCAGATTGTCCCGCTCAATGCTTTTGCCGTTGCTGGTCACCACCAGGTTCTCCACCACGTTCATCAGTTCACGCACATTGCCCGGCCAGTTGTAAGCGCAGAGCAGGCGCACGGCATCGGGATCAATGGGGGCTGCCGGGCGGCCATTGCGCTGGGCAAAAGCACGCATAAAATGATCGATGAGCAGCGGCACGTCCTGACGGCGATCGCGCAACGACGGCAAGGTGATCTCCACCACATTGAGCCGGTAGTACAAGTCCTCGCGAAAGCGCCCCTGTGCCATCATTTGCTTGAGATTGCGGTTGGTGGCCGAAATGACGCGCACATCCACCCGCAGGGGGCTTTCGCCGCCCACCCTGACGATCTCGTGTTCCTGCAGGACGCGTAAAAGCTTGGCCTGGGCCGAAAAAGGCATTTCGCCAATTTCATCCAGAAAAACGGTGCCGCCGTTGGCCAGTTCAAAAAAACCGGCCTTGCCCTTTCGGCTGGCTCCGGTGAAAGCGCCGGGCGCATAGCCGAAAAATTCTGATTCAAACAGTTCCGAAGGAATGGCGCTACAGTTGATTGGAATGAACAATCCCTCACGGCCGCTAAGTTCGTGAATGCCGCGTGCGAACACTTCCTTGCCGGTACCGCTTTCGCCGGTGATCATCACATTGGTATGGGTGGGCGCGATTTGGGCAGCGGCATTGATCTTTTTGCGAAAACCGGCGTCCTTGCCTATAATGCCGGACAAAATACCGGAAGACTTCTTCATCTCGTTTTCAAGATAGCTCAGCCTGGCCTGGGCTTTTTCCAGATCCGCATAAAGGCGCATTACCTCGTTATAATCGCGGTCAGTGGAAATAACCCCTTTGAATTCACCATCCAGATAAAGCGGCATGGCGCTGATCAGGATATGCGTATCGGCCTTGTCTCTGGGCATATGCGAGACGTTTTCACGGGCTTCTCTGGTGGCCCGTACCTTGTCCAGCAAGGCGTTGGGAAAAAACTTTTTCAGCGGCTTGCCGATAATGTCGCCGCCCAAAACATTATAAATTTTTTCCGCGCCGGGGTTCCAGATGGTCACGATGCCGTTTTCGTCTATACCGCAAACAGCTTCATGGATGCTGGCCGCCAGGGCGCGCATGTTTTCCAGCAAAAGATCCTTGTTGGGCATGAACCTAACCTTGATTATTATTTTGCCTGAAGTATTTTCAGGCTTTAACTGATAAAGATAAATAAAGAATATGCAAGATTCCACTACCCGTTAAGCGGCCTGTTGTCCAGAAATATGTCCAAATTCTTTACAGCTGTATTCCAAACGACACTTTTGGACGGCCCGGCGAGCAGCCTTGAGGCAGACCAAAGCGACTGGCGGAAAAAATGTAATATATTTGTGCGATAATACAATATGTTACAATATTACGTTTTATACGTCAGTTCGTGAAAAATTTAGCATGGAACTTGCATTTATAACGCTGTCAAAAAGTCGAATAGATTTTTTGAATGCAAACAAAGCTCGGCAATTTGCAAAACCAATAAGCCGAAAAGGCTTCCCGCTCTTGGGAAAAGTTAAATAATCGGAGGATGCAGCTTTGGCCAAAAACTACAAACTTCTGCTTAAGCAGAGCATTGGCGGACCCGCCAAGCCGCTTGTGAAAAACGGCGCAACTGTAAAAAAAGGGACACTTCTGGCCCAGCCCGAAGGTCTCGGTGTTCCCCTGCACGCCAGTGTCAGCGGTAAAATCACCGAAATTACCGATACCTACATCATGATTGCCGCCGACGCCAAACAGAGCGCGGATTTCGAACCCATTGCCAAGTCCGACAGCATTGTGGAAATGGTCAAGGCCGCTGGTATCTGCGGCATGGGCGGCGCAGGCTTCCCCACCTATGTAAAACTCGGCACCGACCTCAAGGGCGGCGCCATTGTGATCAACGCGGTTGAGTGCGAGCCGCTGCTCAAGCACAACATCAAGCAGGTTATTGCCCAGCCGGAAAAAATCCGCCGCGGCATTCAGCTTGCCATGCAGGCCACCAACGCCGGACGCTGCCTTTTCGCCATCAAGGAAAAGAACGCCGAAGCCATAGCCGCTTTCAAAAAAGTGATCAAAGACGGCGACAACATTGAAGTTCGCGCCCTGCCCGATCTTTACCCCATGGGTGAAGAACGCGCCATCATCCGCGAAACCATGGGCGTAATGCTGGGCGTTGACCAGTTGCCCGCCGTGGCCGGCGCTGTTATCCTCAACGTGGAAACCGTTGCCCGCATAGCCGAAGCCGTTGACGAAAGACGTCCGGTCATCTCCAAAGACCTCACCGTTGTCGGCAAGGTTGGCAAAGACCGCGAATCGCATGTCTTCCTTGATATTCCCATCGGAACCCCGGTGCAGGAACTTCTCGATATGGTTGGCGGAATTGACGGCGAATACGGCGAAATCATCATGGGCGGCCCCTTCACCGGCAAGAGCTGCACCCCTGAAGACGTGGTTGTCAAAACCACTGGCGGCATCATTGTCACCATGGAATTCCTGAACGAAAAGCGCCCGCTCGGCCTCCTGGTTTGCGCCTGTGGCGCCAACGAAGCCCGTCTGCGCGAAATCGCCGGGAAGATGAACGCCAATGTTGTGGGCGTGCAGAAATGCAAGCAGGCCCAGGACGTGCGCGGTGCGCTCAAGTGCGAAAACCCGGGCAACTGCCCCGGCCAGGCCGAAAAGATCATGGAGCTGCGCAAAGCCGGCGCCCAGGCCGTGCTGTGCAGCAACTGCAGCGACTGCACCAACACCGTTATGTGCGTTGCCCCGAAACTGAAAATGGCCGTGCACCACGAAACCGACCACGTTATGCGTACTGTCGGGCATGCGCTTATCCGCCGCCTGCCCATTGAAGAATGCAAAGCTAACTAGATTGTTTTTTCACCAACTGCCTTAACGCAACTTATAAGGAGAACCAGTATGTCGATGACCAAAGAGCATGCGGAGCAGTATAAAGACAAGCCCGCCGTTGTCTGCTGCCGCGCCACCAAAGGCACGGTTATTACTGCCGCAGAACTCGAAGATCCGGGCATTTTCCCGGACCTGGAAGAATCCGGCCTGATCACCATTACCCCCGAAACTTTGACCGTTGGCGAAGTTATCGGTGCTACCCTCACCCGCGACGTTGACGGGCTGACCAGCTTGACCGCTGCTATGCTTGACGGCGTTACCAAGAAAGCTGAAGCCGCTCCGGCTCCGGTCGCTGCTGCCGCTCCGGCTGCCGCCGCGCCCGTTGCCGCCGCTTGCTGCGGTGGCGTGCTGCACATTAAGGCCGATTCCGTGACCGGACTCGACCTGACCATTCCGCTTGGCGGTTTCGGCGGCGCTGTGCCGGCCGAATTCGCCGCTGCCGCTGTGGCTGGCGAAGCCGCCCCGGCTTGCAGAATGGACGACGAAGTGGTCAGCACCCTCGAAAAGCGCTTCTTCAACGTTAAAGAAGTGAAGCTCGGCGCCAAAACCGCCTTTGAAGACGGCGTGCTCACCCTGCGCAAGGGCGCTGAAAAAGACGCCATGAAAGCCTACCCGCTGATCAAGAAAATGGCTGTCGACATCATCACCCCGGACAAGCGCCACGTCCACACCGAAACCATCATGGACGTTGTTCCCGTGGCTACCAAGGTTGAAGGCGACCTCGGCGCCGGCGTGACCAACACCCTCGGCAAAGTGGTTTTCGTGCTCACCGGCGTTGACGAAGCTGGCACCCAGGTGCACGAATTCGGCTCCTCCGATGGCTTCATGGACGAAACCATCATCTTCGGCCGCCCCGGCTGCCCCGACCAGGACGACATCATCGTTCGTGTGCACTGCGTGCTGCAGCGCCTGACCGGTATGGAACGTCGTGGACCCATGGCCGCTCACGGCGCTTGCGACCACATCATCCAGGAAGTGCGCGACGTCATTCGCGGCCTGGAAGCCTCCAAGGCTGACGACGTGGTCAAGACCGACTATGTCCGCCGCCACGGTCGCCCGCGCGTGCTGCTGGTTAAGGAAATCATGGGCCAGGGCGCCATGCACGACAACATCATTCTGCCCATGGAACCCGCTGGCGTTCTGGGCGGTCGTCCGAACGTCGACCTCGGCAACGTGCCGCTGGTGCTGAACGTGAACGAAGTGCGCGACGGCGGCATCCACGCCCTCTGCTGCATCGGACCCGCGTCCAAAGAAATGACCCGCCACTACTTCCGCGAACCCATGGTTGAACTTCTCGCCAATGATCCGGAAATCAACCTGGTCGGCGTTGCCTTTGTGGGCAGCCCGCAGGTTAACGACGAAAAGACCTTCGTGTCCCGCCGCCTCGGCGCCATGGCCGACACCATGGATATTGCCGGTTGCATCGTGACCACCGAAGGCTTCGGTAACAACCACATCGACTTCGCTTCGCACATCGAACAGATGGGCAGCCGCGGCATCAAGGTTGTCGGCGTTTCCTACTGCGCCTATCAGGGCCAGCTGGTCGTGGGCAACAAGTACACCGACGCCATGGTCGAACTGAACAAGGACGCCGGCGGCTTCGAATCCGAACGCCTGGGCGAAAACACCCTGACCGCTCCGGAAGCCAAGCGCGCTCTGGCCATGCTGAAGAACAAGCTGGCCGGTGTTGCCATTGCCGCCCCGGAATCCAAGTGGAACCAGGCTGTTATCGACGCCAACAACAAGCTGGTCGGCTAGGCGCAAACTCATGGATATAGAACTTACGCCTAAACTTTTGCCGGGAAGGCTGGTTAACGTCACCGACATCAGCGCCATTATCGAGCTGAAAGGCAGAATGGGCATGATTACCTTGCCGTTGCGTTCGCTGATTGCGGACAAAAAACTGGAAGTCGGCGATGAGGTGGAAGTCTATTTGAGTTACGCCAGGGTCACCAAACCGACAATAAAAGATAACAAGGATAATTAGGAGGCTAATTATGCAATTAACAACTGTTCCCGGGATGCAATCTGAAATTTTTGCTCCCGTTACTCCGCCGCCGGTCTGGACTCCGGTTACAAAGCCGCTGAACAAAAGCATGGTCGGCTTTGCTACCGCCGGTGGCATTCACCTGAAAAAACAGGTTCCGTTCAACGCGGCTGGCGACTTCACCATTCGTGAAATCCCCAGCAACACCAAGACCGAAGACATGATGGTTACGCACGGCGGTTACGATAACTCCGACGTGAACAAAGACATCAACTCCATGCTCCCCATCGACCGCCTGAACGAACTCGCCAAGGCTGGCGTGATCGGCAGCGTGGCTCCGACCCTGGTCGGCTTCATGGGCGGCGGCGGCAACGTTGAGAAATTCCGCAACGAAACCGGCCCCTCCATTGCCAACATCTTCAAAAAAGAGGGCACCGACATCTGTGTCCTCACCGCTGGCTGAGGCACCTGCCACCGCTCTGCCGTGATTGTGCAGAGAGCCATTGAAGAAGCCGGTATCCCGACCATCGTTATCGCCGCCCTGCCTCCGGTTGTGAAGCAGCAAGGTTCCCCTCGTTACGTTTCGCCGCGCGTGCCTATGGGCGCCAACGCCGGTGCTCCGCACGACAAGGACATGCAGACCAACATCCTCAAGGATACGCTCAACGCCCTGATGGATTTTGACCATTTTGGCCAGAGCAAGGTTCTGCCTTACGAATACAAGCACGCCTAATTAAGGCGATTCGGGGGGCGTGATTCGGATCGCCCGCATCACGCCCCCTTGCTTTTACATCGTTAGTGCTGATATAGCGCATAGAACGCTTGAATATAAACTCAATTACTCGGAGAACCCATGGGCTGCGGACCATCGACCAAAGAAACCACTCTGCATCACTTTCGCGAACCGCTGGTTGATCTGCTCTCTCAGGACAAAGAGATCGATTTTTTGGGCGTGGTTGTAGCCGGAACTTCGGACGACCAGGAGCATAAAGTCTTTGTGGCCCGCCGCATAGGCGCACTGCTGGAAGCCATGCGCGTTGATGGGGCCATTGTTTCCATCGACAGTTGGGGTAACTGCCACATTGACTTTGCCACGGTTATCGAATCGATCGGCGAGCGCAACATTCCGCTGGTCGGTGTAAGCTTTGTCGGTACGCAGGCTGCGTTTGTGGTGACGAACTCTTTTATGAATTCCATCGTCGACCTCAACAAAACTGCGGCTGGCGAAGAAAACTGCGTCATGGGCGACAATACGGCTGTGCAGCTGGACGCCATAAAAGCGGTCAGCATTCTCAAAAATAAAATCAAAAAGAAATTTCCTGAAAAAAGCTGGCGCGCTGAAAGCGAAAAGCAAATGCGCCGCCTGATCATGCGTACTTACAATGTGGATCGAGTTGAAGCTTCGGACAATACCCGCTTTGACGGCAAGGTGCTTTCCCTGAACACCAACGACCTGGTAAGCAAATGCATGGCAAAGCTTAAAACTGACTTTCCGCAAGTGAAAAATGTCACGTTGCGGGTGCTTGGCCCTAAAGATCGTAACGTTTTTATCAACTCGGTACTCGATTTCTCGCCCATTGCCGCCAAAGCGGCCGGACGGGCGGGCGAAGGCATTACCCATGTGCTGAATGGCGTGCGGGTAATGCTTACTGCGGTTGAGGAAAAAGGCTTTCAACCGGCCAACATCGGCTCTTCGGAAGGCATTCTTGGCGAAAGAGTGCGCTTCGGGCGCATTGGTGCGCCAGCCGAGAGCGATTACCTCATTAACGTGGACGTAACCCTGGCCGAAGGCGAAGGACGTACCCGTGAAGGCATTATGGCAGCGCATCAGGCCGCAGACCTGATTGTGCATGAATTGCGCAGCGACGTGCGCGGGCTGACCAAATCCCAGGCTGCCGAAAGCCGGGAACTTTGGGATGTAGCCCGCCCCGGTGCCTGCAAAATTGCCCTGGTCAAGCTGGTTTCCGGCCTGGGCTGTCTTTATGACACCAGCCTGTTCCCCAATGAACCGGCTGGCTATATCGGGAGCAAGTCCGTCATGGACCGTTCCAATAATGTGCAGGTAGTGATTACCCCGAACGAATACCGCGACGGGGTTGTTCACTCCCTTACATAAAAAGCGCTTCGCCACACGAGGCGCTCGTTGGCGTAGTTTTTATAATTGTTTGCAACCTATTAAATCAACGAGGGAATTATGTTTGAAGGACTGTCCACCATCGCAGTTGTAATTCTGGCCATTCTGGCCCTTATGGCTGTTGCCGTCCTGGTCTATATGCTCAAGGACATCGCGGCCCACAAAGACGAACTGGAACCCAAGACCAACTGGATCATCTCCGGCTGCATCGGCTGGTTCACCAACTTCATCGATACCCTGGGCATCGGCAGCTTCGCTCCGACCACCGCCCTGCTCAAGGCTTTCAAGCAGACCGATGACCGCCTCATCCCCGGCATCCTGAACGTCGGCTGCTGCCTCCCGGTTATCACCGAAGCCCTCATTTTCATCCAGAAAGTTGAAGTGGAACCGATCACCCTGTTCGGTATGCTCTTCGCCTCTGCCGTGGGTGCCTGGATCGGCGCCGGTATCGTCTCCAGCTTCGACGCCCAGAAAGTGCGCCTGGTCATGGGTATCGCCCTCTTGGTCACCGCCTTCCTGATGCTCGCCGGTATCTTCGAATGGATGCCCGTGGGCGGCGACGCCATCGGCCTCACCGGCGTGAAACTGGTTGCCGCCATCGCCATCAACTTTGTTCTGGGTGCCATGATGACCGCCGGTATCGGTCTTTACGCCCCCTGTATGGCTCTGGTGTACCTGATGGGCATGAGCCCGATCGTGGCCTTCCCGATCATGATGGGTTCCTGCGCCATGCTGATGCCGGTTGCTTCTTTCCGTTTCATCAAGGAAAAGGCTTACAACCGTAAGGCTTCTCTCGCCATCACCATCGGCGGCGTCATCGGCGTGTTCATCGCCGCTTACATGGTTACCTCCCTCGACATGACCGTGCTGCGCTGGCTGGTTATCGGCGTGGTTATCTACACCGCGCTCGTTATGCTGCGCGCCTACGCCAAGGGCAACGCCGCCAAGGCCTAGTCCAAAAACTACTGATTCAATTTTACCCCGGAGGGCAACCCGCCCTCCGGGGTAAAAAAAAGTCGAACAAGTGCTTTTTTTCTCAAATGCCTATAAGGCTGACTGAAATCATCTCGTTTTCAGTAATCTTTAAACTTGGAGCTTGTGAGCATGAAGTTCAGCAAATTCATTCAAGCCATCGACAGCCACACCGTGGGTGAAGCCACCCGCGTTACCGTGGCCGGTCTGCCCTTTGCCAAGGGCAACAGTGTTATGGAACAGAAAGAGTGGTACAAGGCCAATTGCGACTGGATCCGTAAGGTCCAGGTGCTTGAGCCGCGCGGCCACGCCGATATGTTCGGCGCTTTCCTGGTAAAGCCCAATCACCCCGATGCCGAATTCGGCATGATCTTCACCGATAGCGGAGGTTATCTTAACATGTGCGGCCATGGCACCATCGGCGTTTCTACCACCCTGGTGGAAATGGGCTATGTGAAGATGCAGGAACCTTACACCGACCTGGTGTTGGAAGCTCCGGCCGGTATCATCCGCTCCCGCGTGAAAGTTGAAAACGGCCGCGTGGTTTCCGTCAGCTTCAAGAACGTTCCCGCCTTCGTCTACAAGGAAAACTGCGAAATCGACCTGCCCGGCGTTGGCAAAGTCAAGTTCGACATTTCCTTCGGTGGCAGCTTCTTCGCCATCGTGCATGCCTCGCAGCTCAAGACCACTCTGAAGCCGGAAAGCCTGGCCACTCTGGTGCCCCAGTGCATGAAGATGATGGAAATCATCAACAAGGAAATCAAGGTTCAGCACCCGACGCTGCCCATTTCCACCGTTGACCTGGTTGAAGTCTATGACAAGCCGGAAAGCGCCGACGCCGATGCCAAGAACATCGTTATCTTCGGCGAAGGCAACGTGGACCGCTCGCCCTGCGGCACCGGCACCAGCGCCAAGATGGCTCTGCTGCACAAGCGCGGCGAACTCGAACTGAACAAGGACTTCGTGTACGAAAGCATCCTGAACACCAAGTTCACCGGCCGCCTGCTTGAAAAGACCAAAGTCGGCGAATTTGACGCCGTGATCCCGCAGATCACCGGCTCCGCCTACATCACCGGCTTCAACACCTTCGTTATCGACGACAACGATCCGCTCAAGGGCGGCTTCCTGCTCGGTCACGATATGTAATTTTCAGGCTTTGGCCTGGGAATAGATTTTGCCCCGCTCGGTTTACGCCGAGCGGGGCTGTTTATTGCTGCTGTGTTAATTTGTAAATGCCAGATACCAGCTCAGAACCGGCAGGCCAACAGCCCAAAAAAGCAGGACCAGCTGTTTGCTTAAATCCGGCCTGCCCCGCATCGGCGGAAGCAGATTGCAAAGCGGCCAGACCAGCGCCAATCCGCCAAAAAAGCCCAGCACATGGGCGCTAAAATCAATGCCCGGTTCGCCGCTGCCCCCCAAAAACGCCAGAAAAGCCACCCCGGCGGCCAAACTGGCGAATAACGGCCTGGTGTCAGGTTTGCTCCAGGATTGTCTCCTGAACCTGTCTCTGGCCGCCACCGCACACAAAGCGCCCAAAGCGGCAAATACCGCGCTTGAAAAGCCCAAGCTGGTTACTGTCGGCCCCTGAAACAGGATATTGAACATATTTCCCAAAGCACCGCCCCAGATTGCCAGAAAGAAACCCGCCCCCAGTCCGAGGCGGCGGCAAAGCGGCAGCAAAAAAAGCGCACCAAAGAGACAGTTGCCCAAAACATGCGCGGCATCGCCATGCAGGGTCAAGGCGGTAAAAACGCGCCACCACTCGCCGGAAGCAAGCGCATGGGCCTTAAGCCCGCCCAGCTTCACCCAGATTGCCGCGTCAGCGGGCAGAAAATACAAATGCCACCCAATGGCAGCCGAATGACGCAAGGCATCCCAGAATAAAAGCAGGCAAAGCAGCGCCATAACGCCGAGCCAGTTATCCCGCCCTTCCGGCAAAGGAACACGGATATCGCGCTCGCTCTCAAACGCGGTTATCTCGGCTGCGGCGATAGCTTGCAAGAGCGGCGGGACAAAAATACGCCCGGTTTTGGGCAGGTGGACAAAAGGGATTTTTTTGGCTTCCAGAACCAGCAGGCGCAGGCGGTCACGCTGCGCAAACTCATTATTATCCAGCAAGTCATTCAGGGGAAGCCAGTACGGAGGGAATGCGGGGGAGGTAATTTTGGTGATTCGGCACGTTGAGGAGTACGCCGCGCCCAACGCATTGCGGCGGCTGGCGCGAAAAGTGCGCCCGCTACGCCAGTGGTCACTGTCGCGCCATGTACTGCTGGCGCGACGAAGGTGGCGCGCTATGCCTGCTCTTTTTCCGAACAAATTTTTTCCGGCTGACGCATTTCTTCGGTTACATCACGAAATTCGCCCTCAATAACCGTATCTTCATCTTTTGTAGCTCTGGTTCGGTTACCGGCGCTGGTTCCGCTTGCTCCAAAGCCACTGGTTCCGCCCGCTCCTTTGGCTCCAAAGCCGCCAGCCCCGAAACCGTCAGTCCGGCCTTCGCCGGTCGCGCCGTCCGTTCCAAAACCGTTGGTTCCGAAGCCCCCCGCCCCGTACCGACGCCCAAAAGTAAAGGACTGCATCCGGTTCACGCGCGAAGCCAAGCGGGTCAGCAATAAATGACCGGCCAGCCCGATCAGCAACACACGAACCGGTGGCAAAAGCAGCAACAAGGCCAGCGCATCGGAAATAAAACCGGGAAAAATGAACAGCAGGCCGGAAAGCAGATTGAAAATGACGCCCAAAGCGCCCCGCGAACCGGAATTCGGCCCATAGGCGGTAAACTTGCCGCCACTGAGTTTGCCCTGACGGTTGAGCAGATAGCCGCCGACCATAAAACCCAGAAAGAGCAGGCCGAGCACGCTCAAAAAGCCTATAGCCCCGGACACCGCCGACATAACGCCCAGCTCGGCCAGGAAAAACAGAAGCAGAACAAGAAAAAAGGGCATTGTCAGTATAATCCTCAGGAACTGTTTTTCCGGGGAGGCTTCAGCCTCCCCGGAAAAACAACTTCTTATTCTTCGTCGTCGAAATCATCGCCGCCAAAGCCGAAATGATCCGCTATAATCGGCCCGTAGTAAAGGGCGGCGTCTTCCAGATCTTCTTCAATACGCAGAAGCTGGTTGTATTTGGCCAGACGGTCGCTGCGGCTCAAAGAACCGGTTTTGATCTGACCGGCGTTCACGCCCACGGCCAGATCCGCGATAAAGCTGTCTTCGGTTTCGCCGGAGCGGTGCGAAACCACCGTGGTGTAGGCGGCCTGCTTGGCCATTTCAATGGTATCCAGAGTTTCGGTAAGGGTGCCGATCTGGTTGAGCTTGATCAAAATGGAGTTGGCTACGCCATTTTCAATGCCTTCGGCCAGAATATCCGGGTTGGTCACAAACACATCGTCACCAACCAGTTGAATGCGATCGCCCAATTCCAGAGTCAGATGCCGCCAACCGTCCCAATCGCCTTCGGCCAGGCCGTCTTCAATGGAAATAAGCGGATAGCGCTGGGTGAATTCGCCGTACCAGTTCACCATGTCCCTGGCGCTCATGCTCTTGTTTTCGCCAGCCAGGAAGTACTTGCCGTCCTTGTAAAATTCGCTGGCCGCCGCGTCGATGGCCAGGGCAATTTCCGAGCCGGGGTTGTAACCGGCTTCCTCAATGGCCCGGATCATATACTTGAAGGCTTCGTCATGGCTCTTGAAGTTGGGCGCGAAACCGCCTTCGTCGCCCACACCGGTGGAATGCCCGTCCGCTTCCAGAAGCTTCTTCAGGCAATGGAAGGTTTCCGCGCCCATGCGCAGGGCGTCACGGAAGCTCAAGGCACCAATGGGCATAATCATGAATTCCTGAATATCCAGGTTGTTGGAGGCGTGCGCCCCGCCATTGATGATGTTCATCATGGGCGCGGGCAGCACTTTGGCGTTGACGCCGCCAAGATACTGATACAGGGGCAGACCAAGGAAGGTGGAAGCGGCGCGGGCCGTAGCCAGAGAAACACCGAGCATGGCGTTGGCACCCAGACGCGACTTGTTGTCCGTACCGTCCAGATCCAGCAGAGTATTATCAACCTGCACCTGACGCAGAGCGTCCAGGCCGATGATGTTTTCGGCTATTTCGCCGTTGATGTGGTCAACGGCCTTGCATACGCCTTTGCCGCCGAAACGGGATTTATCGCCGTCGCGCAGTTCCAGAGCCTCACGGCTGCCGGTAGAAGCGCCGGAAGGAACAGCGGCGCGGCCAATCAGACCGGATTCCAGCGAAACTTCCACTTCCACCGTCGGATTGCCGCGCGAATCCAGAATTTCTCTGCCCCAAACCGAGACAATTGTACTCATGTCATGCTCCTGTGCTTTATATTTAAAGGAAAAATAGGACTATTTCAGTTCATTTGTACAGAAATAAAATTATTTATGGCGCTCTGCCTGGATAAGCCGCAAGCCTTCCAGCAACAAATCGGCACGCACGGCGTCAAAACAGCCAGTCACCCTGGACAGCGGCAACGCAAAACCGCCAGTGCCAAGCACAAAACAGGGGGCCTTCATTTGGCGGGACAGACGCAGGCAAAGGCCTTCGGTCATGGCCGCAAAACCAAAAACAAAACCGTGACTGATGCTGGTGCTGGTGGAACGGCCCGGGTAAGGCCCGTCGCCCTCCACCTCCAGACTCACCACCGGCAGCTTGGCCGTGCGGCTGGACAGCGCGGAAGCAGCCGAGAGCACGCCGGGACAGATCAGGCCACCCAGATAAGCATTTTCCTGCACACAGTCAAAAGTTGTAGCCGTACCATAATCCACACAGATAATCGAGGCCGGTTCAGGAAACAGCCTGCGTGCGGCAAACGCGCCTACCAGACGATCCGCTCCCACCTGCGATGGCTCGGCGTAGCGGTTTTCCAGCGGGATTGGGATATCTTCCGGAACAAAAAGCAGCTCCAGACCGAGATAATCGGCGCAAGCCCGGCGCAACAGCGGGTTCAGGTTGGGTACCACCGAAGAGGCCAGAGCGGCTGTAAGCTCACGCGGCGCGACTTTGGCCTGGGTCAACAGAGCGGCGAGATTAAGGCCCAGTGAATCGGCTGTCTCGTCCCGGCTGGAGGGCAGGCTGAACGAGCGCAGCAATCCATCAGCATTGGCCAGGCCAATCTTGATGTTGGTGTTGCCTATATCCAAAAGCAGCATTTTGCTCATATTTGCGTTCCCTATCAACTCTTTGCCCGCTTCCGGCAGAAAAAACAAGGATTAAAAGGGCGGCCACCAAAGAGTGCTTTGGTGACCGCCCCCGACAGTACTATATAAACAAACTCTAGTTCAGGATGTAGCGCAACGGGTTAACACAAACACCACTGACACGCACTTCATAGTGCAGATGCGGACCAGTACTGCGCCCGGTGTTGCCCACGGCACCAATTTTGTCGCCACGTGCCACACTCTGGCCAAGTTTGACGCCTATTTCCGACATGTGGGCGTAACGGGTGCTGATGTTGTTGCCGTGATTTATGACCACGCAGTTGCCGTAGCCCCCGTCCCAACCGACAAAACTGATGGTGCCCTTGGCTGGGGAGCGAATGGTCGTACCCTGGCGGTTGGCAATGTCCAGCCCCTTGTGGAAATCGGAGGATCCGGTGCCGAACGGTGAAATACGCTGCCCAAAGGTGGAGGTGAGATAGCCTTCCACTGGCCAGATGGAGGGAGTGGAAGCCAGCAGTTCGCGGTTTTCACGCAGGGTGTGCAGCAGATCCTGCTGCTGCAATTCTTCCACTCTGGTATCGGTGCTCATTTGCTCCAGCAGACTGTGTACCCGGCGGGCCAAAAGCTCCTGTCGATACAGGGGCAGCGGTTGCAGGCCGCCCGATATGGGACCGCCGGCGCTGGTGATATTGCCGCCGGTATCGGCCAGTTCCTTGTCCAGATTCATCATCACCCGGAGCTTGGAGTCAAACTGCTGAACACGGGCCAAATCGCTCTGCAACATGGTGAGCTTACCGCCCATGCTGGCGATCTGGATATTCTGTTCCTGTATGGTTTTGGTGGCCTCATCCAGTTTGCCGCTCAAATACACGGTCTGATACTGATAGCCCCAAAGATAGACTGTGGTAGTGCCCAACCCGGCCAGGAGCAACAGCAGGAACATAAAGAGCCAGCCGCGCACCTTGAGTTGGCGCGACATGCCTTCACTGTCGCGAAAAATCACAATGTGGTATTTTCGTAAGAGCATGTTCGCCTTTGCCCTGCCTCGTTGAGTGTTTTCAGACTGCACCAAACGCTTGTAAAGCCTCAGCCCGAAAGTAAATTATAGTTACTAGCTGCCTAAATATTCTGTCAAGGAAAATCATTGATTTTTCATGTCCGACGGCCCTTGCGTGTGTTGCGCGTGTTGCCAGCGGCATATCCCGTTAAACACGTTCTTTCTCTTGCGCTTTTCACCGGCGCAAAGCCGTTCCACTTCGGTCATGATTTCGCTGCGCCCGGTAGACCCGGCCGAGGGGCAAGGATTGCTCCAAACCGGCAAATCCCAATGCTTTACCGCCTTGGCGATCTGGGCTTTCTCCACCAGCAGCAGCGGACGGATAACTTGCAGCCGCCCGCCGAAAAACGCTTCTTTCATGCTCAGGCCGGACACCCGCCCGGTCTGGACCAGGTTCATAAAAAAGTTGCCGACCAGGTCGTCGGCATTATGTCCGAAAGCCAGGTGGGTAAGGTTGTGCTCGTCGCAAAGCTGAAAAAGACGTTTGCGCCGCAGCATGGCGCAATAAAAACAGGCGGATTTTTTACGATTTTCCTCGCTGTGCGCCCTGAGGCCGTGATCGGTTGCCTCGGCCACACCAGGTACCTTGTTTTCCTCCAGCCAGGACAAGAGCGGCGCATGGTTTTGCGGATCAAAACCGGGGTTGACGTGCAGCGCCATGATTTCAAAAGGGAATGGCACTATGCCCTGACGGATGCGCAAAACCTGAAGCAACGCCCAACTATCCATGCCGCCGGATACAGCCACGCCCACCCGTGCGCCGGGCCAGATCATCTCGGTGCTCTGCATGGCCCGCCCGGCGGCGCGAATGCAAACTTCCTGCGCGTAAGTATATTTTTTTGCTGCCATATAATGAATACCCCTAAATTTGAACGCCTCTGGTAGTGCCTGCTTTTGCCGTCAGGCGCTACCACCGGCTTGGGTTTAAAGAAATAAACGTGTATAAGCAAGAATATGAGTAACGATTTCCGCATTTATAACCGCCCGCTGGTTGGACGCGCTCCGGAAAGACAAGAAGGCCGGAAGGATCAGCGCCTGCTCCGCTTCAAACGTGGCCGCCGCCCCGGTGATATTGTGCGCGGAATTTTTCTGCGTCTGGAGGGAGCCGCGCCCGGTACGGCCTGGGTAAATCTGGAAGGCGAGGAACTTTTGGCCGAACTGCCGCCGGATCTGGCGGAGCTCTCCAGATTAATTCTGGCCGGACGTGGCGTGGGCGCTACCCCAACCGGCGTCACTGAAGCGGATTTCCCCCTGCGGGCGGGCAGCGATTGCTATTTCGTGCTGGAAAAGCTGGACCCGGAACCGGTATTGCGGATGCTTGAACTTGGCACCGAGCACGTAAGTGCCGCACATGGCGAACCGGCTGAATACATTAAATCCCGTGAACAGGCGTTGATTTTTTGGCGCAATATTGCGGATCTGCCGCCCGCCCAGTTGGCCGCGCGTTACGCCATGACCCGCACGGCGTTGGATCATACGCTGCATGAACGCCTCTGGCCGCTGCTGCGCAAGGCCGCAAGCCTGAAACTGGCTGGCCCGGCTGACCAGACAAAAGCGCCCAGCCCCCGTGCAGTTTATCTCTCGTTTTTATCGAGCAACCCGGAAGCAATGGACCGCCATGCCGAGCTTAATCTGCTGCGCGCGGCCATAGTTGGCCTGCTGCGCCCCTTTGGCCTGCGCGATCTCCTGTTTCTGCCCTGGCTCTGCCCGGAAGCCAGCGCAATCGGTCTGGCCCTGTTGCAAAAACAGCCGGATTTTCTGCTGCAAGCCAAGCTGCCGGACGGGCGATTACTTAATGTTCGAGGCAACAGCGGCAACCTTGCGGGCCTTAGGCAAACGGTGGAAGCGCCGGGCAGCGCGGATTTACTGGCTGGTCTGCTGGCTTTGCATCCGGGGGCGGGCGGTGGCTTTTCCCGTCGGGGGTAGGAGTCGCTGTATGGATTTTCTGGACTGTCAGTTTGTCCGGTGCTATATTTGAACATTAGGATATTGAACAAGAAATAAATTGCGGGGTATCTTCCCATGTTGGATCTCAAACTACTGCAAAAGCAGCCGGAAATAGTCGAACAGGCTCTGGCCGCGCGTCATTCCGATATCAAGGTCGCTGATTTTCAGGCCCTTGACGAGCGCCGCCGCGCCCTGCTGAATGAAGTGGAAAGCCTGAAAAGCGAGCGTAACAAAGCTTCGGCTGAAATTGCCAAAATGAAGCGCGAAGGCCGGGAAGGCCCGGATCTGGACGCCGCCATGCAGGCCAACGGCGAGTTGGGCGATCGCATAAAATTGATGGACGTTGAAACCGAAAAGGTAAAAACCGCCCAGAATGACTGGATGCTGCGCGTACCCAACATTCCCCATTCCAGCGTGCCGCTTGGGCGCGATGAAAATGACAACGTGGAAGTGCTGCGCTGGGGTAAACTGCCGGAATTTGATTTTCAGCCGAAAGAGCACTGGGAAATCGGCGCTTTTTCTGCCGGTCGCAAGGGCGGACTGGATTTTGAGCGCGGCAGCAAGCTGGCCGGTTCGCGCTTTTGTGTTTCCTGGGGCTGGGCGGCCCGTCTGGAACGGGCGCTGGTCAGTTTCTTTCTGGATATCCAGACCCGCGAGCACGGCTATCTGGAAATGCTGCCGCCGCAAATCGTCAATCGCAAGTCCATGCAGGGCACTGGTCAGCTTCCAAAATTCGCCGAAGATCTCTTCAAGCTGGAAAATTGGGATTATTACCTCATCCCCACAGCCGAAGTGCCGCTGACCAACCTGTACGCCGATGAAGTTCTGGAAGAAAAGGATCTGCCCCTGGCTTTCGCCGCCCAGACCGCCTGCTTCCGCTCCGAGGCGGGCAGCGCGGGCAAGGACACGCGCGGCCTGATCCGCCAGCACCAGTTCACCAAGGTGGAAATGGTGCGCTACGCCCATCCGGACAAATCCTACGACGAACTGGAACTGATGCGCGGCCACGCGGAAAAGCTGTTGCAACGCCTGGAACTGCCCTATCGCGTAATTACTCTGTGCAGTGGCGACATGGGCTTTGGCGCGGCCAAAACCTATGATCTGGAAGTCTGGCTGCCCGGCCAGAACAAATACCGTGAAATCTCCTCCTGCTCCAACTGCGGTGATTTTCAGGCCAGACGGGCCAATTTGCGCTTCCGCCCGAACGGCGGCGGCAAGCCGGAATTTGTGCATACCCTGAACGGTTCCGGCCTGCCCATAGGGCGCACAGTGGTAGCGGTTATTGAAAACGGCCAGCAAAAGGACGGTAGCTTCCGTATTCCAACCGCCCTGCAACCTTACATGGGCGGTGTGAAAGTAATCGGAGCGGAGGAATAGCAATAAAGCCTGAGCTGCAAAGGTTGACGCGCCTTCCGGGCAAAAAAATTGCGACAATCACGATTTATGCGTTGACCTGCGTTCCGGCTTGATCTATAAAGCGCCTTCGCACTCATTTTCCGGGTCGTTAACTCAGCAGGTAGAGTACCTCCCTTTTAAGGAGGGGGCCGCAGGTTCGAATCCTGCACGACCCACCAACAAGATTTCCCGGATAGTCCCGCAACACCATTAAAGTGTTGCGGGACTTTGTTTTTATACCTACGCCCCCTCTTTGAGGGAGAGCCGTTAAGAGACAAGGGTTCCGTTATAATAGAGCGCCTCGGATGCTATATCCAGGTCATCATTCCAGACAACAGCGTAGTTTTGTTTTTTGGCTTGCATGAATAAGCTGATATTTTTCAATGGCGCGAATATAGGGTGATTAAGTTCCGGCTTGAAGTCGTACAAACGTTTTTCGCCGGTCTCAAAGGTTAATAGCAGCGTATGATCGCTACGAGGCTCAACGTGGCTGAGCTTTATAAAGCCGAACTGTGACATAATCCACCTCACCGTAAGGGTTCAATCTTGAACAAACCCCTCATTTCGGTTGCAAGCTGCCAGTTTGCATTGAGATGATAATTCCATAAAACATGCTGAGAACAGGCATTATGGTTACTCCGTTTCTATTCAAGATATATGTATTTTTTATCAGATGACAACCATAATAACAACCGGGGCAATGATTAATACCGTACAAACCGCATCAGGAAAAAGTCTTCTACCCCCCTAAAGTTTTCCTCCAGCCTGACGATATGCCTTGCGAGAAGCTGTATTTTTACCCTGGAGGAATTATGCAAATATCCTCAACACGGCTGGCCGCTTATGAAGCGCAAAGAGCGCAAGGCGTGGCGCAGCAGCAGCCCGGCAAAAGCAATGGGACGTTGCCCGGTGCTTTTGGGCCTGCCTATATGCGTATGGCCGGAGCCGAATTATCGGAAAGTACCGGTTTATACGGGTCTGATGCAAAATTGCGTCAGGCAAAATTAGCGGGATTAAATGCCAAAGAACAAAGCCTAGAAGATGTTACCACACGCAGAGGCGCTGACGGTCAGGAGCTGACCGAGGGTGAGGAAGCGCAAATTGAAAAGTTGCGCCAAAGGGATGCCAAGGTACGCTCGCACGAAGCGGCTCACGTTCTGGCCGCCGGAGGTCAGGCCGGGATGCCAACCTACACCTACCAGACCGGGCCGGATGGGCGGCGCTACGCCATTGGAGGCGCGGTAAACATTTCCATCATGCGGACCGGCGATCCAGAAAAGGACGCCCGGGAAGCCAGCACAGCCCAGCGGGCCGCCCTTGCCGCAGGCGAAGCCTCTACCGCAGATTTGCAAACAGCGGCCAGAGCTGGCGATATGACCGCGCAAGCCAATGCGCGGGCAATGGAACGCGGTCTGGAGCGTTATCAGAAACAGGCGCTGGCATAATCACATACTCTTCACCATGTGGGCATAAACAGGCATCTCAAAATCAAAAACTCCAGACGCCCCATTGCCATGCGAACGCAAAAACGAGTCCCTCAACGCTTTTAGCTGTTGAGGGACTCGTTTTTGTAACTATGTGCTGGCGCTAACGGGCAGTAGACAGCCAGCCGCGCAAGGCGGCCAGTTGCGTCTGCACCGAGTGCGGACCAGTACCGCCCGGCGCTTCCCGCCTAGCTACCGCTGCTTCAAAAGCCAGAACTTCGTAAACATCCGGCCCGATCAGCGGAGAAATGGCCTGAAATTCCGGCAGTTCAAGATCTTCCAGCCCCAGACCGCGCTGCTCGGCCAAAGCCACAGCAGCCCCGGTAACGTGGTGCGCCTCACGAAAAGGCAGGCCCTTGCCCACCAGATAATCAGCCAGTTCAGTGGCGTTCACAAAACCCAGCTTCAGCATCCGGCGCATATTCACCGCGTTGAAGCCCAAAGCCTCCATCATGCCGCCCATCACTTCCAGCGAAGCGGACAGCGTACGATCCGCGTCGAAGAAGGGTTGTTTATCTTCCTGCAAATCGCGGTTGTAGGTCATGGGCAGGCCCTTGATGGTGGTAAGCAGCGACGTGAGTGCGCCATAAACCCGCCCGCTCTTGCCGCGCATCAGTTCGGCCACGTCCGGGTTTTTCTTTTGCGGCATGATGCTTGATCCGGTCGAGTAAGCGTCCGGCAACTTAACGAAGCCAAAGGCCGGATTGGACCAGATAATTATATCTTCGCACAGTCTGGAAAGGTGCGCCATGCACAGCGAAGCGCAAAATACCGGCTCCACGGCGAAGTCGCGATCAGAAACCGCGTCCATGCTGTTGGCAAAAGCGCTGTCAAAGCCTACTTCGCTGGCCACGGAAGCCGGGTCCAGCGGGTAGGTGGTTCCGGCCAGAGCAGCCGCGCCCAGCGGCGAGACGCGCACCCGACGTCCGGCATCGGCCATGCGTTCAAAGTCGCGCTTGAACATCCAGGCATAGGCCAGAAGGTGCTGGGCCAAACTGACCGGCTGGGCGGGCTGCAAGTGTGTGCAGCCGGGCAGAATAACCTCGCGCTGCGCCTCGGCTTTATCAGCCAGTACGCGGACAAGATTTGCGGCCAGCCGCTGCCAGTTATCCAGGGCTTCAGCCACATAAAGCCGAAAATCCAGCGCCACCTGATCGTTGCGGCTGCGCCCGGTATGCAGCTTTTTGCCGACCTCGCCCACAATTTCCGTCAGACGGCTCTCAATATTCATGTGCACGTCTTCCAGACCGCGCTTCCAGACAAACTCGCCAGCCTCAATCTCCGTCCGCACCTGATCCAGGCCACGGCAAAGAATGTCAGCCTCTTCGGCGCTTAACACACCCTGCCGGGCCAGCATCCGCGCATGGGCCTGCGAACCTTTGATATCCTGCCGGTAAAGCGCCCGGTCATAAGAAATCGATTCCGTATATTCCTCGACCAGCGCGGCCGTTCCCTCACTGAAACGGCCGCCCCACATCTTTTTTTGCGTCATGATTTAAACTTCTCTTAACGTATTACTTTAATTACACCCAAATCGAGGGGGTCTGGGGCGGCAGCCCCATATTTCTTTATTTGATCAAATCTTTCCGGTAGCCCTGAATACGCAGGCCGTTCAGCCGAATGAACCCGGCAGCGTCGGCCTGATTGTAAACTTCATCGCGCTCAAAGGTAGCCAGATCCTGACGGAACAGCGAATAGGGCGACTTGCGGCCCACGGGCAAAGCGTTGCCTTTGTAAAGCTTGAGGCGCACGGTACCGGTAACTTTCTGCTGCGACTGATCAACCAGCGCTTGAATGGCTTCGCGTTCCGGAGCGTACCAAAAACCGTTGTAAATGCAGGCGGCATAGCGCGGGAGCAGGCCATCGCGCAGGTGCATGACTTCGCGATCCAGGCAGATGCCTTCAAGGTCGCGGTGCGCGATGTGCAGGATGGTTCCGCCGGGCGTTTCATAAACGCCTCTGGCCTTCATGCCGACAAAGCGGTTTTCCACCATATCTATGCGGCCAATGGCGTGCTTGCCGCCAATGGCGTTCAGCGTCTTGAGCACCTGGGCAGGGCTAAGCCGCTGGCCGTTAACAGCCACCGCGTCACCGGCTTCGTAGTCGATGGTGATGTATTCGGCCTCGTCCGGAGCCTGTTCCGGCGGCACGGTCATAATGTAGCTGCCGCCTTCGGCTTCCAGCCAGGGGTCTTCCAGTTCGCTCCCCTCAAAGCTCAGGTGCAGCATGTTGCGGTCCATGCTGTAGTGCTTGGAGCCGGAGGAGAGCGGAATGCCGTGCTTTTCCGCGAAAGCGGTCAAATCTGTGCGCGATTTGAGATCCCAAACACGCCAGGGAGCGACTACCCGCAGATCCGGGGCCAGTGAGTTAACGGTCAGCTCAAAGCGCACCTGGTCGTTGCCCTTGCCGGTAGCGCCGTGCGCCACGGCATCTGCGCCGTTTTCCCTGGCAATTTCCACCAGGCGCTTGGCAATCAGCGGGCGGGCAATGGAGGTGCCCAGCAGGTAACGTCCTTCATAGACCGCCCCGGAGCGGAACATGGGATAGATGAAATCGCGGGCGAATTCTTCCTGCACGTCCTCAACATAGGCTTTGATCGCGCCGGTGCGGCGGGCTTTTTCGTCAACCCCGGCCAATTCTTCTTCCTGCCCCAGATCACAGGTCAGGGTAATCACTTCGCAGCCCATGGCCGTCTGCAACCACTTGAGAATAACCGAGGTATCCATGCCGCCTGAGTAGGCCAAAACCACTTTTTTTACTTGCTTGCTCATTTTTGTCCTCATATTTGCATATAATTTTGTTTGCTAAGAAAAAATCCACTCTAAAATCGCTTTCTGCGCGTGAAGGCGATTTTCCGCCTCATCAAAGATGATCGAGTTCGGACCTTCAAGCACGCCTTCGCTTACTTCCTCGCCCCGGTGGGCGGGCAGGCAGTGCATGAACTTGGCGTCAGGCGCGGCCAGCGCCATCAACGCCTCGTCAACACAAAACCCCTTGAAGGCTTTTTCGCGCTCGCGCTGTTCCGCTTCCTGTCCCATGGAGGCCCAAACGTCGGTGTTGACGTAATTCGCTCCCGCAATGCCCTGCTTCGGGTCCTGGGTAAGAAAAATCTTTGCCCCGGCAGCCTGATAGCTGCGCACAAGCGCAGGGTCCGGTTCGTAGCCGGACGGGCAGGCCAGAGAAAGCTCAAAGGGGAAATACACAGCGGCTTCCATCCAGGAATTGGCCATGTTGTTGCCATCGCCAATCCAGGCCACACGCACCCTGGAGAGATCCCGATCCCGCTCGTAGATGGTCAGGATGTCGGCCAGCACCTGACAGGGATGCCCCTGGTCCGTAAGGGCGTTGACCACCGGAAGGCTGCCGTATTGCATCAGCTCGTCCAGCTTCTCCTGCCCGAAGGTACGCACTACCATGCCGTCGCAGTAACGGGAAATTACCCTGGCGGTATCGCGCAAAGGCTCGGAGCGGCCAAGCTGGCTTTCGGCCGGAGTCATAAAAATGGTCTGCCCGCCCAATTGACGGATGCCGACTTCAAAAGAAAGCCGAGTCCGGGTGGAAGCCTTTTCAAAAATCATGGCGATCACCTTGCCGTCCAAAAGCTTGCCGCGATAGCCGGTTGCCTTCATTTCCCTGGCCCGCTCCAGCACCTTATGGCAATGCTCCGGGCCAAGATCTTTGAATCCGATAAAATGTCTGGTCATGATATGCTCCGCCTGCCTGTATTTGGTAAAAAGTAATTCTTAGATGTAGAGCCAAAAAGCTGCGTTTGTAAAGCCCGGCAATACACTTAGTTTGAATAGACTGAAAGCGTTACAGTTTGCCGTCTTCGCCCAGACCTCGACCTTGGAGCGAATGAGAAAGCCCGGCTTCGGTGCTAGGAGATTGCAGACAAATTGCGCGAGAAAGGGATTGATGTGAAGCCGCCAACTCCGGCGAAATACCTGAACGAGTTCAGACACGGGAAGGACCGGACAAAAGACACGTCTACACCTCCGGAAAAGACCGTACCGGTATCGCAAAAACAGGAGCAGCCACCTCAGGCCGCGCTCGAGAAGCCGATTGCGACAAAGCCCCTAAGAGGTATCAGTACCAGACCACACACCAAGGTCTTTCGTCGTCACACCGGACATTCCTTTTGATGAGTTGTAGCAAAAAATTGAACATTTTTACTCCGCCAGCGAAAGCACTCTCAAATTTTATACGGGAGTGTTTTTTGTTATCAGCTTTTGACAAATAACCTTGCCCAAGCATATATAGAATCTTATTCAGAAAATATATAATTTAGCCAAATGAACAGACAAGAAAGGAATTTAAAACTGTTATGGCAATAGTATATCCAGATTTTGAAGCGATTTCAAAGTTGCGCGTCTTACCAACAGAGGGAGAATTTTTTCTTCTGGATTACTTGGCTAAAAATCTTGATAGCTCGTATGAAATTTTTTTTAATCCATATTTGGATGGAGATAGGCCAGATATCGTTATTTTGAAGCAACATCATTGTGCAATAATTATAGAAATAAAAGATTGGATTCTTTCATCATATTTTATCGATATTGATAACAAATGGTTTGCATATACAAAAAATGGAGATTTGCAAAAAATACGCTCACCTCATCAGCAGGTATTTCGTTATAAAGCTAACATGTTCGATCTCCACTTGCCGGAGCTAGGAATGGCAGAAGCTTTAAATAAAAATTTCTATAAGGTTATCCATCCATTTGTGTATTTTCACTGTGCACAAGCAAATGATATAGATACATTTTATAGAAAAACACTTGATGGTCTATCTACCCAAAAAAATGTACTAAATGAACAGATAAAGCTTAATCAGATTAATTTTGAAATATACGATAATAAAATAAAACAATTATCTAGTAAAGAATATAAAATAGATCGTGATCGTGCGATGTCTTTTTCCAAAGACTCTCTCGATAAATTAATAACAAAAATTAGTAAAATAGAGAAAGATATTCTTTTTCATGATAATATATATGAAGAATTTAAAAGAAGATTATCTCCACCAGATTGGGTGTACGCACAAGGAAGACCAATAGAATTTGACTCAAAACAACAAAGATACACACAAAGCATTAAGGGACTTTCAAAGATTAAAGGTGTAGCAGGTTGTGGTAAAACATCAATTATCGCTGCTAGAGCTATAAATGCATATACACACCATGAAAGTGTATTAATATTAACTTTTAATATTACCCTTAAAAGACTAATTCGTGATAAAATAAGTCACATTAATCATCATTCTAAAGCAAAAATTGACTTTAATAAAATAGAAATATCTAATTATCATCAATTTTTTATGGCGCAGATCAATAATCTTAGCAAACACATTAATGTTCCAGCCACGGCCAATAAGCGAGAATTGGAGATTTTTTGGGATAAAGAATTTAAAAACACATCCTATTTTGAAGGACAAAACACTAATAAATACTCATCAATATTTATTGATGAAATACAGGATTATGAAAAAGAATGGATAACGATTATCCGAGACTATTTCCTTGAGCCTGATGGGGAAATGGTTTTATTTGGTGATCAGTCGCAAAATATTTACCAACGAGATGAAGACCCTCTAAACAAATCATTTATTAAAGGGTTCGGGAGATGGGAAAAACTTACCAGATCATACAGACCAAATATAGATAGCTTGCTTGTTACGAGCTTTAAGCAATTTCAAGAACATTTTCTGACAACTAGACATGAAGATTTAGATATTTTTGAAGCCAAACTAAAACAAGGATATATAAATGTTAACCTCTTAGCATACCATCCATATGAAGATAACAAAATCGATGAAATATCACGAACAATAGATTATTATATCAAGAAGTATAAGTTAATTCCAAACGATATAACAATACTTTCTTCAAAAGTTGGCATTTTGAGCCAAATAAATGATTATTTTGAAAGACATGAAAAAACAATAACAATGTTCGTAACAAGTAAAGAAAAAAAGGCATGCGAAAAGAACATACTCCATGATTTTGAAAAAATTGAAAGGCGTAAAAAAGAATTCTTTGTTCAAAACTCTGGAGTCATAAAAATTTCAACAATACATAGCTTTAAGGGGATGGAATCTGATGCAATATTTTGTATACTCGAAGGAGATGAAGAACCAGAAGTAGTCTATACAGCAATTACAAGAGCAAAGAAAAATCTCGTTGTATTCGGAAAGGAAAATAATATATATGCAATTTTTTTTAAGAAGCAATATAACACAAATTAAACATATATACATCATCAAAACACGACAATTGAAAAATATTCCGTTCCCCCAAATTCAATCACCATGTTACACCGTGCTACTACTCCATAAATATCAAAAAATAATGCTGATGCATTAATATTCATCTTATTACGCATATAAAGACAACCCTCTCTTCGTTCTGGATTGCTCTTAAATATAATCTTTATTAAAACAATAGCATCTAAATTTTGCGGAGCGAGATGGTCTCCTCTGGACTTTTTATCTGGAAACGACTACAAGTAGGGATAGTAGGGAATTGGTTTTCTCTTGGAGGTTAAAATGGAAGCTATCTTGGTGGACAACGCCAAAGTAATGGCCAAAGGGCAAATCACCCTGCCCAAAGACATACGCGAGGCTTTGGGCGTTCAGACTGGTGACAGGGTGACGCTCATCCGCAAGGATGATCAGGTCATCATGATGAACTCCGCGCTGTATGCCATGAAGATGCTGCAAACGGCCATGAAGGGTGAAGCTGAAAAAGCGGGCATCACTTCTGCTGAAGATGTGTCGGCCATGATCGCGAAAATGCGGGCTGAGGATAATCAGTAATGCGGCTTCTCATAGACACGAACATTCTGGTTTCCGCCGCCCTGTTTCCTAACAGCGTGCCAGCCAAAGCGTTTACCAAGGCTGTAATCCCGCCGCATGAGGCTGTTGTATGTGATTACTCGTTAGATGAAATGCGCCGGGTCTTCAATCGAAAATTTCTCCATCGGCTGGGCGACTTCGAGAGCTTTGTTTCCCGCCTGATCCTTGCCATTGAAGTCATAGGCACCCCGGATCAAAAAAACAGTGTTGAAGGGGAAAGCGCCATCCGGGATGTGAACGACCGCCCGATTTTCCGGGCTGCGGTCAGTGCAAAAGTTGACATAATTATCACTGGCGACAAGGATTTTCTTGAATCCGGCATAGCCAAGCCGAAAAGCATAACTGCGGCGGATTTTCTTAAAGGATAGCCACGTCTGTCTCAAAAAGGCAAAAGGAGTTACTCAGTCAAACCCCTTCGGCATTTCCACCTTTTTTAAAAATATTTTCGAACAGGCTGCCGAAAATTCACCACTTGAGCTGTGATGTTTTGTTTGCAGTTCTCCCGGCCTTACTTCCCACTTGACCAGAATCACGCCATTACTTAACCTATCCAGATAAAAATATGAGCCACGCATCACTCACCACACGTTATCGTCCGCAAACTTTTGCGGACCTCGCCGGGCAGGAAACGCTCAAGGCCATTCTGTCACGCGCCGCAGCCGAAGACAAAGTGGCTCCGGCCTACCTGTTCAGCGGCACCCGTGGCGTGGGCAAAACCACCATTGCCCGCATTTTCGCCAAAGCGCTTAACTGCCGCAACCCGGTACAGGGTTCTTCCGGCCGCGAGCCCTGCAACCAATGCGAACTTTGCCGCTCCATCACTCTGGGGTCATCGGTGGATGTGGTAGAAATCGACGGCGCTTCCAACCGCGGCATTGACGATGTGCGCAGGCTCAAGGAATCCGTGGGTTACGCGCCCATGGAAAGCCGCTATAAAATTTTCATCATCGACGAAGCGCACATGCTCTCGCGCGAGGCTTTCAACGCCCTGCTGAAAACGCTGGAAGAACCCCCGGCGCGCGTTACCTTTATCATGGCCACTACCGAGCCGCACAAGTTCCCGGTAACCATTGTCAGTCGCTGCCAGCATTATGTGTTCAAGCGCCTGAGCGACGCCGAACTGGAAACGCACCTTAAAAAGGTGCTGGCATTTGAAAAGCAGTCCTATGAGGATGCCGCCCTGCGCCTGTTAACACGCCGCGCGGCTGGCAGCGTGCGCGATGGCATGTCCATGCTTGGACAGGTGCTGGCTCTGGGCGGGCAAACCTTGACCGAAGCGGACACCCGCGCGGTGCTTGGCCTGGCCGGGCAGGAACTTTTTTTCAGGCTGATCGCGGCCATCAAAGATTCCGACTGCGCGGCCCTTAGCCTGCTCACGCGCGAAATGCTGGACCAGGGCATTGACTTGGGCTTTTTCCTGCGCGAACTCACCAGCACCTGGCGCAACCTCTTCATGCTGCGCCAGATTGGCCGCGAGGCCATGCCACTGCTGGAACTTCCCCTGGCCGAAGCACAAAGATGGGCGCAGGAAGCCGAAGACATGGAACTGGCGCATATTCACGCCTGCTGGCAACTCACCCTGGAAGGACAGCGCCGGGTGCTCACCAGCCTGGAGCCTTCCATGGCGCTGGAGCTTTTGCTGTTCAATCTGGCCATGCTGCCCCGGCTGATTTCCATGGAACAACTCTCCGGTGCGCAGCGCAAGTTAAGCAACGCGAAGCCCGACAGGGCAGAGCAACCGGAGCTGGCTGAAAAAAAAACTTCACTGAGCGCCGAAACTGAAGCCACCTCTCATAACTCTCATTCTTTTCAAACTGACAAATCGGCAAGCTTTGGCGAAGATCAAGCGGAGCCTGAACCGCAAGCAGAACTGACCGAACAGCCTGAATCGGCGCCTCTTGCCGGGCATCCCATGCGCGTTGCCCATACTGAGCAGCCGACACAAGAGGATCAATCAACCAACCCCGCCAAGCCCGGCCAACCCGGCGACTGGGCGGCATTTCTCGCTTTCTGCGCGACAAAGGTTGTGGATACTCCTGACGCTGCCGCCGGGGCGGAAGTTTCTCAAACTTCGAAGTTGCCTGCCAGCTTGCCCTCTCTGCTGGCTTCGCTGAGCGCCGAATGGAACGCGGAAGGATTGTCGCTTACCCCGCCGGATAAATTCAGTGCCGAGCGGCTGCGGCAACCGGTGCAACGCGATGCCCTGAATGTTCTGCTGCGCGACTTTTGCGGCTACGATCCCGCGCTGCGCCTGCTGCCTCCACCGGAAATACAGCAAAATCGCGACAACATACGCGACAAAGTGGAAAATCTGCCTACAGTCAAGGCTCTTGAAGCAAGCCTGGGAGCCAAACTGATCGACTGCGGCCCCTGGTACAGGTAGAGCCTGCTTTTTTATCCAAATTATCACTTATTAATACACGGAGTTGAAAACATGCACAGAATGAACGATTTGCTGCGCCAGGCGCAGGTTATGCAGAATAAGATGGCCAAAATGCAGGAAGAGCTGGGCGAGCGCCTGATCGAAGCCGGAAGCGGCGGCGGTATGGTCAAAGTGGTCTGCAACGGCAAGCAGGAACTTATTTCCATCAATATCGAAAAAGAAGCCGTTAACCCGGACGATGTGGAAATGCTGCAAGATCTGGTACTTACGGCTGTAAACGAAGCCCTGCGCCTTTCGCGCGAAATGGTGGAAAAAGAAATGGGCAGCCTGACCGGCGGCATGAAAATTCCTGGTATGTTTTAGTGCGTAAAATCCCTGAACCTTTACAGGCGGTAGTGGATCACCTCTGCCGCCTGCCCGGCTTCGGACCAAAATCGGCCCTGCGTGCCGCCATGGTCCTGCTCAAATGGCCTGCCGGTGAAACGGCCCGTATGGGGCAGGCCATTCTGGATCTACGTTCACGCCTTTCGCTGTGCAGCCGCTGCGGATCGCTCACCGACCGCGACCCCTGCGCCATCTGCGCCGATCCGGCGCGTGAACGTCACACACTCTGCCTGGTCTCGGAATGGGACAGCCTGCTCACGCTGGAGCAGGGCGCTTTTTATCGCGGGCAATATCTGATTCTCGGCGGCCTGCTGGCCCCGCTGGAAAACATGAACCCGGAGCATCTGGATTTGGATCGCCTGGATCAGCGTCTGGCCGAAGGCGAAATCCGCGAGGTAATTCTCGGTCTGGGCGCGACGCTGGAAGCGGAAAACACCGCATCCTACATCAGTAGGCGCATTGCCGCCGCCTACCCGCAAATTGGCGTTACCCGTCTGGCTCAGGGCATTCCGCTGGGTTCGGAAGTCAAATTCATGGATAGCGAGACGTTGCGTTTGTCCATGAAATACAGGCAAACGCTCTAATGAGGGGTGCAGGGGAAATCATTTCCCCTGCTGGAGGGGCCTGGGGAGGCAAAGCCTCACCAGAAAAACTATTTTAAAACGAGTTTGATGATGTCAAAACATTCGGAAAAAGCCCCCCTGCCCCTGCCGGAAAGCTTTAATCTGCCGCTGACCGGCGTGGAGAGTCACGCCCACCTGGACGGCAAGCATTTTGCCGATGACCTCGAGGTCGTGCTTGAACGGGCCAGAAAAACCGGCGTAGCCCGCATCGGGCAAATTTTCATGTCGTCCGCTTTATGGGAAGAAAATAAAAGCCGCTTCCTGCCCCATGACGAATTCTTTTTTCTGCTGGGCATCCATCCTACCGAAGCCGAACTGCTGACTGACGAAGAGTATGAAAAACTGCGCCATATCCTGAAAACGGAAAGTCGAATGAAGGCGGTGGGCGAAATCGGGCTGGATTATTACTGGAAGGATTGCCCGCGCGAAACGCAGCGCACGGCTTTTGTGCGCCTGCTGCATCTGGCCGGTGAACTGGACCTGCCCGTGGCCATACACAGCCGCGATGCCACCGAGGATACCATAGCCATCCTCACCGCCGAAGGCTTCAAGGATCACCCTCTGGTCTGGCACTGTTTCGGCGGCGATGCGGCCCTGGCCGAGCGCATTCTGGAGTTGGGCTGGCATATCTCCATTCCCGGCCCGGTAACATTTCCGGCCAACCAGGCCTTGCGCGATGCCCTGCGCCAAATCCCGGCGGATCGGCTGATGATCGAAACCGACTGCCCCTATCTGGCTCCCATGCCCTACCGGGGAAAACGCAACGAACCAGCCTACCTGGCGTTCACCATTCAGGCCATGGCCGAGGCCAGAGGCGAAGATCCGGCTGACCTCTGGACGGCTTGCGGGGTTACCGCGTTAAAACTTTTCCGACTGCCGCAACTTGCACATTGCGCCATTTAATAATAGGATTAAATCCTATACAGATGGAGAAATGGTATGCGAACAACACAGCAACTTAGTATTACCTTGCCTAATGAAATGGCAAACACGGTAAAAGCCAAGGTGCAAACTGGCGAATACGCCACGGAAAGCGAAGTCATCCGTGACGGTTTGCGTGCTCTTATGGCTCGTGATCGAGCCGTTGAAAACTGGCTTTATTGCCAAGTAGCCCCAGCTTACGATGCCCTGAAAGCGGATCCGTCTCGTGCCGTCACTGCCGACACAATACGCGCCAGACTTGCCGCTGAACATGCCAAAAGACAATGAGCTATCGCATCGTATTTTCACCGGAAGCCGAAAGACAGCTTACGGCGTTGTATAATTACATTGCTGATGCCGCTTCACCGGATGTGGCGAAGAGTTACACAGAGGCCATTGTAAGCTATTGTGAGAGTCTGTATGTTTTCCCCATTCGCGGCACCATGCGCGATGATGTGCGCCCCGGGTTACGCATCACCAATTATAAAAAGCGGACAATTATCGCTTTTGAGGTGGATGCGAAAATTAAACAAGTTGCAATTATCGGTTTGTTCTATGGCGGACAAGACTATGAAGCCATTTTGCAAGAGGATGCAGCGTTGGAAGGCTTGTAAGCCATCAGCTCTGTATTTCATCTTTTTTATTTATTTCTTCTGCCTGGCCTTCCTGTTGCAGCTTTGTCCGCAGCAGGCCCATGCCGCAGCCCTGGCGGCGAATTTGCCACCAAGCTTCACCCTGCACAGCCTGGGCAACGGAGAAGGCCCTACTCTGCTGGTCATCGGCGGCATCCAGGGCGACGAACCCGGCGGTTTTTCCGCCGCCTCACTGCTGGTTACCCACTACCAGATCAATAAGGGCAGCATCTGGGTGGTGCCAAACCTTAACTTTCCCAGCATTATTTCCAGCACACGCGGCCTGCACGGCGACATGAACCGCAAATTCGCCTCCATATCAAGTCAGGATCCGGAATTTGAGACCGTGCGGCGCGTCCAGGAACTTATTCTGGACCCTAAAGTGGATTTGGTGCTCAATCTGCACGATGGCAGCGGCTTTTACCGGCATGTGCATGAAAACCGCCTGCGCAACCCCAGCCGCTGGGGCCAGTGCATTGTCATCGATCAGGAAGCGATTGACCCGGATCTGGCGCAAAACCCGCGCTTTCAAAATCTGCACGGCATCGCCTCGCGGGTGGCGGACGAAGTAAACACGCGACTGTTGCAGCATCCGCACCTCTACAACATCAAAAATACCCACACGCGCAACTATGACCGGGAAATGGAAAAATCCCTCAGTTATTTTGCGATATGCGCGGGAAAAGCCGCCTTCGGCCTGGAAGCCAGCAAAGAGCTGCCGCCGGGTATCCGGGCCTATTACCACGCCTGCCTGCTGGAAGCTTTCATGCGCGAGATGGGTATAGAATTTACGCGCAAATTTCAGTTTTCGCCGCAAGGGGTGCTGACGGCCCTGAACCGGGATGTTTCCGTGCGTCTGTACGATAACCGCACCGTGCTGGCGCTTGATGACGCAAGAAGCGTTACCAGCGGCTATATTCCGGTACGCCGGGGGGCGGACGTAAAAATCGCAGTCAGCAATCCGCTGCTGGCGGTGCTGCCCGGCAAAAAACAGTGGCGGGTGGTGTACGGCAACCGTACTCTGACCAGTTTTACCCCACAGTACTTTGATTTTGATGAATCACTGAATACAGTTGAACTGGTGGTGGACGGGGAGCGGATCAGCGCGAAACTGGGCGATATGATCCAGGTGCGCAAATCCTTTGTCGTTGAAAGTCTGTCCGGTTACCGGGTGAACGCCATCGGCGCAACCGAGGAAGTAGACGGCAGTGAATGCGGCGTCACCCTGCGGCGCGAGCATTTTCAGAATCGTTTCTCCCTGGACAGGGCAGGACAGGTTTACCGGGTGGAAATATATAAGGACCACGCTTTTTGCGGCATGGTCCTGATAAATTTCGGGCGTGAGAACAGCCCCATGCTATCCAATAACCCACTTACCGCCAGAGCCGAAAGCAGTTCCGACTCTGACGGGCGTTAGGCGCTGACAGCGTCTAATCTTCAAAAACTTCTATTCTTCAAATTCTTCGCCGTTCAACTCGGCGCGGAACTTGCGCGAAAGCCTGAATACCACAACCTTGCGCGGCGGCAGGAGAATGCTCTCCTCGGTTTGCGGGTTGCGGCCCTTCCTGGCTTTTTTGTCATAAGCTTCAAACTTTCCGAACCCGCTGATCAACAGGGCATGATCCTTTTTTATGGACTGCTTCATGATGCTCAACATGGATTCAACAATACCCTTCATTTCCATCCGGTTGCGATTGACCCGCTCATAAACGGCATCAACAATATCCGCCTTGGTCAAGGTTTTTTCACTCATTATTCCTCCAGCCAGCTTCTATTTTCAGTTGCATTAATAAATCAGGTTACCGGCCAATAGTGGAGCCAAGTTTTTCCGCCATAGCATTCATTTGATCCATACTCGCATATTTGGTCTGCTTCCAGGGATCAATGAGCCTGTCGCCCGCACGGCGCGGAATCACATGCCAATGCAGATGCATCACTTCCTGCCCGGAAGCGGGAAAATTGTTTTGCAGGCAATTGAACCCCTCGGCTCCGGCCACCTGGAGCTGCGCGTGACCAATCCGGCGCATGGCCTGCAACAGGGCATCACCGGTGCCGGGCTCCAATTCAAGCAAAGTGGCGGCGTGCTTTTTCGGCACCACCAGCGTATGTCCGGGCGCGGCCGGGTTCAAATCCAAAAAAGCCAGCACATGCTCGTTCTCGTAAACTTTCGAGCATGGTATTTCGCCCTTGATTATGCGGCAAAAAATACAATCTTCCATACCCACCCCATTTATCTTTAAGCGTTATCCTATTATCATCTGACCAAAGGTCAATTTTGACAAATAGAACTCTTTCTGAAATATATCCATTATTGCATATAACAGCCTAAAAAAATAGACCAAAAATTGCTTTTGTTATAATCACTATTGTTAGTCGTTGTATTTCTTGGCTTTATTCTTTGGTATACGTCAGACCAACACTTATTGGCAAGTTATATTTGGAAGTTATGCTTAATTTGCTGTTTTAATTTTCCGGATAACGTTTATATCTGCCCCATGCGTTTTTATCATCCCGAACCTCCACGGCCCGCAAATCGCCAAATTCACCCGGTCTTCATCCCGTTTGCCGGTTGCCCGGAGCGTTGCGTTTTTTGCGCCCAGAATCTGCAAAGCGGACAGGAGACCACTCCGGCGGAGTATCTGATCGAAAGCGCGTTCAAGCAACTGGAAAACCTGCCGCCGCTCAAATTTAGGGGCGGCTTCCAAACAAATCCCCCACCCGAACTGGCCTTCTACGGTGGCACCTTCACCGCCCTGCCCGTGGCGGTGCAGGAAGCTCTGCTTGCTGAAGCCGGTCGCCTGAAAAATCTCGGCCTTGTCAGCCGGGTGCGCTGTTCCACCCGCCCGGACGCCATTACGCCGGAAATTTTGCAGCGCCTGCGAACTTACAGCATAGGCAACCACCACGATTCCCGTGTTCTGGATGATATTGAAATCGGCGTGCAAAGCTTCTGCCGGGAGCCTTTGGATGCCTCCAGACGCAACTACAGCGGCGAAACAGCCGTGCGGGCCTGCCGCCTGGTGCGTGAAAACGGTTTTGGTCTGGGCATACAGCTGATGCCCGGAATGCCGGGCATGAGCGCGGCTCACTTTAAGCGGGATGTGGAAATTTGCGCCGGGCTTGAGCCGGATACGTCCAGGCTTTACCCCTGCCTGGTGCTAGCGGGCACGAGACTGGCCGAATTGTGGCAAGCGGAAGACTTCCTCCCCTGGAGCCTGGAAGAAGTTCTGGAACATCTGCCGCCCGCCATGCTGGCCCTCTGGAAACGCGGCATACGAATCATCAGAATCGGACTTGCCCCGCAACCGGAACTGGAAACCGCCATTCTGGCCGGACCGTCCCACCCGGCGTTGGGGCAGCGCCTGCGCAGTTTGGCCCTGTTCGAATTTTTGTCCGAAAAAATAAGCCAGTTTGACCAGTTAAACCCGCCTGTCCAGTTGAACAAGGCGGAACAACCAGCCCTGAATATTTCTTTGTATGTTCCCAAACGCTACCAGGGCGAACTGTTCGGCCACGGCGGAGAACTGAACGAACGCTACGCGGCTCTTGGCCTGACGCCAGATCGCATAGTCTGGTGGGACAAAGAATATTTCAGCCTCGGCAACAAACAGCTTTAACGCTGCGTCATCAGTTGAACACACATGGCAGTGCCTCATTCATAGCTGAAATATTTTGCCTCCGCCGCATCAAACACCTCTCGCGAACGCTCATAAATTCGCAAGGCATTGCCTCCGCTGGTAGCGCTGCCGCTGTTTCCTTCGCCCTGGTTACCCAGACTCTTCATTTTTTCAAGCCAGGCTGCCCGCGCTTGCGGCATGGCCGCATCCAGCCAGCGGCGTCTCTCCACATCGCTAATCCGGAACACCGCCGTACCGGAAGCAACCAAATCCCTTTGCGCCTGCAAATTGGCCTCATAAAGCGCCCGCCCCACGGCCAGCGACATGGCCAGGCCTGTCCCGGCGTCCAGAGCCGCCCGGCAATCCGGCGGCAAAGACTCATACCTGGCCTGGTTCATGCCAAGCCAAAAGGCTTCCAGACGCAAATTGCACAAGGTTACGCTGCTCGGAGGCGGAACCAGCTTTAAATTACTCATGGCAATCAGGGGAAAAAAGCTGCCGTCAGCGCTCCGGTTTTCAAGAACTTCCGCAAAAGCGAGGGAGGGCATGGTTTGCGGGTTCGCATCCAGAGCGCGCAGCAGTTTAAGGCTGTCACTGCCGATGGTCAGAATCTTCTTGCCGCGCAAATCAGACTGCCGGTGGATCTCGCCTCTGGTCATATTAAGCTGAAAGGGCGCGGAACTGTGCACACCGAGAACCTTGATGCCTGCAAACTCGGCCTGGATTTCCGGCGTTTCGGCGAACAGGGTCCAGAAGCCCTCGGATCCGGCCAGACTGTTGGAGAGGTACGAGGGCAGACCAAAGACGCCAGCATAGGCGAAATCGCCCGGATGTGCGCTCAGAGGCATATGGCCGATGCCCAGCCTGCCGTCCCGCACGGCATCAAAATACTCACGCCTGGTAAAGCGATCATCCTGGCCCACAAGCCCGATTTGCAGCTTGCCGCCGGTTTGCTCCCGAATTTGCTCAATCCAGGGCAGCCAGACCTTTTGCGTAACCGGATGATCCGCAGGATAAACCGAAGCCATCAAAATACTAATTACGCCTTCATCAGCAGGCTTTATTGATTGTTCGGGCGGCGCTGATTGCCCGGTTTGCCCAGGCTGCGCGGATAACCCCTGTTGCGCACCGAACAGGCACAGGGCGAGGAGTATAAAAAAACTCAGAGTGAGGCACAGGATGCGCCGAATCAAATCTGACACAGCATCACGGCAAAATGAGGCACTGCCCATAGCAACCTCCACTTGCTAGCTTTACCTGTATGAGCTATATTCATTAATAAAATTTTAAAATTAAAATTAATTTGCCATACAAATAATGAATCCCGCAAATGAAAAAATAATACCAGTTCGATGGGGCCTGTTTTCCGGCCTGCTGATCCTGCTTGCGCTTTTTTTCGGCAATGCCCCGGAGGCTGCGGCCAAAACCACCCCCGCCCGGCAGAACCAGAACCTGAAACAGCAAACCACAGAGTCAAATCCAGCCTCCGAATCAACATCCGGTCAAATGTCCGGCAAAACCTCCGCCCAGCCCCTTGTTGCCGCGCCGCAAGCCGCCCTCGCTACCCGCAGCCTCATGCACAAGGACGAACGCTGCTCCGTAATGGTCAACTACCCCCAGGTAGGCAACAGCAAAATTGACGCCGAACTGGATTACTGGGCGGGCAAAACCGTCAGCACCTTTGTTGCCGGAGCGGCCAGCCTGTCCCCAAAGGGGGTAACCCGTTTCAGCATGCTGGTTGATTATGAATTCAGCGAGTCTTCCGACAATTTTCTGAGCATCGTCTTTCGCATCAATACCGAAACCGGCGGGCCGCACCCCGACCCCGGCATGGTAGCCTTCACCTACGACCTTTCCGACGGGCGCAAACTCGACTTGCAGGATCTTTTCAGCAACAGCTACGGGCTGTTGGATTTTATTTCCGCCTATGCTTATGAGAACCTGCTGGACAAGCTCGGCCCGGAACACGAAAACAGCATCAAACAGGGTACCGGAGGAGATCCGGTAAACTTTTCGCTTTTCGCCCTGCGTCCCGATGGCCTTGTTTTCTATTTCCCGCCCTATCAGGTGGCTGCCTACGAACTGGGCGAACAGCAGGTCACCATCGGGCTGGACAAGCTTGAGCGCTTCAAGCCCAGGTCCGGCGTCTGGAACAACAAATCCGCCGCAGGCTACAGCCTCCGCTCCGGCCTTGAGTCCGAACTCAACCACCGTCAGGCCCGCCTTGGCTTGCCCGGCAACCGGCCACAATAAACGTGAATAACCGATTTTGCCTGTTCTGGCTTTGCACGGTCTGCCTGTTAAGCCTGTTTTGTCCCCCCGCCCAGGCTCTGGGTGAAAAAGAACGGGATTATATGGTGGGTTTTCGCAGCCTGAGTTCAACCGGCGAAAAAAGCGAACTGCTGAACCTGGCTGTCTGGTATCCTTCTGGCCGGGACAAACGCGACGATTATTCCATCAAACTGGGCTTCTGGGAAATACGGGCCGAAAGAAACGCGCGTCCGGCCTCCGGTCGCTTTCCGATCATCCTGCTCTCGCATGAGATGGCCGGGCATTACCTGGCCAACCATGATCTTTGCTCCGCTCTGGCCGCTGCCGGTTTCGTGGTGATCGCCCCCTTGCATCAGGGTGACAACTTCCGCAATGCCAACGCCATTTTCAGCGCCGCAAGCCACTTGCACCGTCCGCAGCAATTGCTGGCCGCCCTGAACCGGGTAAAAAACGAAAGTGAACTTTCCGGGCGTCTGGATTTGGACCGAATCGGGCTTTTAGGCTGCGGCAGCGGCGCGGCCACGGTTTTACAACTGGCCGGAGTTGGCCTGAACACAACCTTCGACCAGCCCGCGCACCTGCAATACTGCGCCGGGCCTCTGGCCGAACCGGCTTTTTGCAGCCGCTGGGCCAGAACCCGTTTCGCCTCCTTTGCAAACGATGTACGGGAAATAACCGGCAAATACGGAGCGCGGGCCTTCAACCCGGAACTTCCGGGGTTGCGGGCCGTGGGGCTGCTTGCGCCTGGCGGAACTTTCCTGCTGGATCGCGGTGAACTGGCCGCACTTTCCGTTCCGCTGGCGGCTGTCTTTGCCGGTGAAGAAGAGATTTATCACAGGCCGCAAAACGATACCGAACTACGCGAAATGTTTCCCGATCCGCTTGACGGCCTGCTCAGCAGCACAACCATTAAAGATATTGACCATTTTTCCTTTAACGCGCCCTGCCCCGGCAATTCGAATGAGCCGGGCGGGCCACGCGAGTGGGCCGAACTTCCGTCCGGCCTGTGCGGTCAGGCCGGTGCGGAACTGCGTGCGGGGTCCGGGCAGCAGCGCAACTATTATTTTATTTCATTTTTCCGCGCCAGCCTGGGGCTGCCCTTGCCGGCTGAATGATGGTCTTGCGCCTTTCCTCAAGTTCATATATGTCTCTCTTTTACCCTATTCCACTACTCCGCATGTCCCGCAAGGGCCTGCAAGGAAAATGACATGAGCGAATTAACCCCCACAGCCCTGGTTACGGGCGGCTCAAGGGGCATAGGCCGGGCCATTGCCATGGCCTTGGGCGAACAAGGCTTGCAGGTTTATCTGACCTACGCCAGCAAGGCGGCGGAAGCGGAAGCCGTTGCAGCCGAAATTATTGCCAAAGGCGGCCAGGCCAAAGCCTTTGCCTTGAATGTCGGCAATGCCGATGCCATTGCGGCTTTCTTCCAGAATGAAATCAAAGATAAGGTGCTGCTCTCCGCTCTGGTCAACAACGCCGGTATTACCAAAGATGGCTTCATGCTGCGCATGAAGGACGAGGACTGGGATTCCGTGCTTGGCGTCAACCTGCGCGGGCCTTTCATTTGCCTGCGCGAAGCCGCCAAAATCATGACCAGACAGCGCTGCGGGCGCATCGTCAACATAGTTTCCGTGGTGGGGCAGATGGGCAACGCCGGACAAGCCAACTACAGCGCGGCCAAAGCCGGGCTGATTGGCCTGACCAAAGCTGCGGCCAAAGAGCTGGCCGCGCGTAACATCACGGTCAATGCCGTGGCTCCCGGCTTCATCTCCACCGATATGACCGACGCGCTTGGCGAAGACGTGCAGGCCCAGTATCTTGCGCAGATTCCCCTTAAGCGTTTCGGAACTGTTCAGGATATTGCCGATGCGGTAACTTTTTTGGTTTCCGATAAAGCCGGTTACATCACCGGGCAGGTCCTGTCGGTTAACGGCGGCATGTATTGCTAAAATTTATTTCATAATTATTATGACTGGCGGCGGCCCACGCCTCGCGGCCGGGCTGCCAGTGCTTTAAACCTAAAACAACGATCCCGGTGATTGGAGGAAAAATGTCTGTTGAAGCCAAAGTAAAACAAATTATTATTGACCAGCTCGGCGTTGATGAAAAAGAAGTGCTGCCCGAAGCTTCCTTTGTGGAAGATCTCGGTGCCGACTCTCTGGACCTGACCGAACTGATCATGGCCATGGAAGAAGCTTTCGACGTCGAAATCGGCGACGAAGACGCCATGAAAATCCTCAAAGTAAAAGACGCTTACCAATACATCACCGATCACGCCGAATAACACCGCGACCGGACAGCGAAACAATATGCGATAAAAAAGGACGTCTTACGGTTAGAGCCTGAGGCGTCCTTTTGCCGCAAAAAACATCGCATAGGCCTATTTTTTGAAAATCGACGCTTTGCCGGTGTTTTTTCAATCGGACAATAGTGAGGAACTAATGAGCAGAAAACGCGTAGTTGTGACCGGCCTGAGCGCCCTGACCCCGCTCGGAAACAATATTGCCGACACCTGGGATAACCTGTTGCAGGGAAAATCCGGCATCGCCCCCATAACCATGTTCGATGTCAGCGAATACGACACTCGCATCGCGGGCGAACTTAAAAATTTCAATCCCGAGGATTTCGGCATCTCCGCCAAGCAGGCCAAGCGCATGGATCGCTTTACGCAAATCGCGGTGGCCGGGGCCTTGATGCTGATGAAAGACGCACGCTACGAAGTGACCGAAGCCAATGCCGACAGGACGGCTGTGCTCATGGGTGTTGGCCTGGGCGGCCTGCACACCATTGAGGCTTTCCACACCAAGCTCATGGAATCCGGGCCCAACCGCGTATCGCCTTTCTCCATCCCCATGCTCATCTCGAACATGGCACCGGGGCAGGTTTCCATCTTCTGCGGAGCCAAAGGGGCTAACCTGGTAGCCACCAGCGCCTGCGCCTCCGGCCTGCACGCTATCGGCTACGCCTATTCAGATATCGCGCTGGGCCGTGAAAATGCAGCCATTACCGGCGGCGTGGAATCGACCATAACCCCCATGGGCCTTTCCGGCTTCACGGCTCTTAAAGCCCTGAGCACCCGGAATGACGAGCCGGAAAAAGCCTCGCGCCCCTTTGATAAAAACCGCGATGGTTTCGTCATGGGCGAAGGTGCCGGCCTGCTCCTGCTGGAAGATCTGGAAAGCGCACTTGCGCGTAACGCGGTTATTTATGCGGAAGTGCTGGGCTACGGCGCTTCCGGCGACGCCTACCACATGACCGCGCCCCAGGAAGACGGCCTGGGCATGGCCCTGGCCATGCAGAAGGCCATTGCCGATGCCGGGCTGACCCCGGACGACATCGACCATATCAACGCGCACGCCACTTCCACCAGCATGAACGATCTTTGCGAAACCAAAGCCATCAAGCACGTTTTTGGCGAACGGGCGAACAAAATCCCGGTTACCGCCAACAAGTCGCAGCTTGGGCATCTGCTCGGCGCGGCTGGCGGCATTGAAAGCGCCATCAGCGTGCTTACCCTGCACCACGGGATCATTCCGGGCATCATCAACTATGAAACCCCGGACCCTGAATGCGATTTGGATTATGTGACGAACGGGCCGCGCAAGCAGCAGGTTAACCGTGTGCTGTGCAGCAACTTCGGCTTTGGCGGCGCTAACGCCTCAATTATTTTCGGACGCTGGACCGGAAAATAGGAATATTTTTGGAGCAATCACAATATGGATAATTTGTACCTTGAAGATTTGGAGCTTGGCCGCGCCATCACACAGGAAATGGAACGTCAGGTCACCGGCCTGGAACTGATCGCCTCGGAAAACTTTGTCTCCCCGGCTGTGCGCGAAGCACAGGGCAGCGTGCTTACGCATAAATATGCCGAGGGTTACCCCGGCAAGCGCTATTACGGCGGCTGCGAAATCGTTGATATCGCCGAAAATCTGGCCATTCAGCGCGCCTGCAAGCTGTTCGGGGCGGAATACGCCAACGTGCAGCCGCATTCCGGCAGTCAGGCCAACATGGCCGCCTATTTTGGCCTGATCAACCCCGGCGACAAAGTGCTGGGCATGGATCTCAGCCACGGCGGACACCTTACCCACGGCAGCCCGGTCAACTTTTCCGGCAAATTCTTCAAATTCTCCGCTTATGGCGTTGATCGGGAAAGCGGCTGCATTGATTACGATGCCGTGCTCAAAATCGCCAAGGCCGAACGCCCGCAGCTCATCGTGGCCGGAGCCAGCGCCTATTCGCGCACTCTGGATTTTGCCCGCTTCCGCGCCATTGCCGATGAAGTCGGAGCCAAGCTGCTGGTCGATATGGCCCATATCGCCGGGCTGGTGGCCACGGGCCTGCATCCTTCGCCCATAGGTCAGGCCCACGTCAGCACCACCACCACGCACAAAACCCTGCGCGGCCCGCGCGGCGGCATGATCCTCTCCTCCGAGGAATTCGGCAAGACTCTGAACAGCCAGATTTTCCCCGGCACTCAGGGCGGCCCGCTCATGCACGTGATCGCGGCCAAAGCCGTTGCCTTTGGCGAGGCCCTCCGGCCAACCTTCAAAGACTACCAAAAGCAGGTGCTGCAGAACGCCGCGACTTTGGCCCAATGCCTCACGGGTGCAGGCTACAAACTGGTTTCCGGCGGCACGGACAACCATCTGCTGCTGGTTGACCTGACCGGAACAGATATCACCGGCAAGGAAGCCGAAACCGCTCTGGACAAGGCCGGTATTACCGTGAACAAAAACACGGTACCCTTTGAAACCCGTTCGCCCTTTGTGACTTCCGGCTTCCGCCTGGGCAGCCCGGCCCTGACCACGCGCGGCATGGTTGCCGAAGACATGCGCAAAGTGGCCGCCTGGATTGTTGAAGCGTTGGAGGCGCGGGCAAGCGACGAAAAACTGGCCGCGATCAAGAGCCAGGTCAACAGGTACGCCGCCGACTTCCCGCTGTACGCCTGGTAAAAGACCATAATTATGAAAGACCAACATGCGCCGGATACCTTGAGAACGCTTGAGACAATGGGGCTGCCTGAACCGGGTGGCCCCAAATCCGGCCGCATGTCCTGGCCAGACTATTTTATGAGCATAACCAGTCTGGTTGCCGAGCGCTCCACCTGCCTGCGCCGCAAAGTGGGGGCAGTGGCGGTAAAAAACAAGCGCATTCTGGCTACCGGATACAACGGCGCTCCGGCTGGTATGGCCGATTGTCTGGAAACCGGCTGCATGCGTGAACGACTGGGCGTCAAATCCGGTGAGCGGCACGAGCTTTGCCGTGGCCTGCATGCCGAACAAAACGTAATCATCCAGGCCGCTGTACACGGCATCTCCCTGTATGGGGCGGATCTCTACTGCACGCACCAGCCCTGCCTGATTTGCAGCAAAATGCTCATTAACTGCGGCATCCGGGCCGTGTATTTCGCAAACCCCTATCCGGACGAAACCGCCGAGCGCTTCCTGACCGAAGCTGGTGTGCGCTATCTGCATCTGGAACCAACAGTAAAAGTAAATATTTGCATGGATCATGCTGTAGTCTAACCGTAAAAATTTACTGAGAAATTCCCATGCTCCAAGCGCAGCACCCTTTTTACCGGCTCATGCTTGAGGCCGTGCGTCTGAGCCGCCAAGGTAGCCAGGGCTTCGGGCGTACCGCGCCCAACCCTTGCGTTGGTGCTCTGCTGGTTCGGGACGATCAGGTATTGGCCGGCGGCTTTCATGCCGCCGCCGGACAGGATCACGCCGAAGTGGCTGCTCTTAAAGACGCCGCCGCCAAAGGAGTCAACCCGGCGGAATGCACGCTGGTGGTCACGCTGGAGCCCTGCAACCATTATGGCAAAACCCCGCCCTGCACCAAAGCGATTCTGGAAGCCGGTATTCGCCGGGTGGTAATTGGCGCGTCCGATCCCAATCCCCAGGCCGCTGGCGGGGCGGATTTTCTCCGCTCACGCAGTGTACAGGTGGAAAGCGGTGTGGCCGAGCGGGAATGCCTGGATAATATCGCCGACTTCCTGACCTGGCAAAATACCGTCCGCCCCTATGTCATCCTCAAGCTGGCCGCCACTTTGGACGGACGCATCGCTACGCGCAGCGGACATTCCAAATGGATCAGCGGCCCGCAGGCGCTGGCCCGGGTGCATGAGCTGCGCTCGAACGCGCAGGCCGTGCTGATTGGCGGCAACACATTTTATCAGGATAACCCCCGGCTGACCTGCCGGGCTGGCGAAAACCCGCTCGCACCCGCAACTTGCGGGCAATCGGATAAAATCGGAGCAAATCAGTCAAATAACAAACCACAGCCACTGGCGATTGTGCTTAGTTCCCGGCTGCCCGATCCGAAGCAAAATTTTCATCTCCTGCGCGAACGGCCTGAGCAGGTCATCTTCTGGACTTCCACAGCCCTGTCCGAAGGCCGGGAGGCCGAAGCTTTGCGCCGTATGGGCGTGCGGATTTGGGGTCTGGAGCATAAATCTGACGGGCTGCTGGATCTGGGCGCCGGGCTGGAACGCCTGCGCTGTGAATGCGGCGTTTATTATCTGCTGTGCGAAGGCGGGGGGCGGCTCGGACTGAGTTTACTGGAAAATCAACTTGTTGATGAGTTCCGCCTGCATCTTTCCCCCAAAATTATCGGCGACAACGAGGCCAGACCGCTCTTTGACGGACGGAACTCCGGCCTGACGGGCGAATCCGGCAGTTTACCGGGCCTATCAGGCCTGCCCGCTCTGGATGAAGCGCCCGGCCTGCGTTTCACCAATGCCGAAATCTGTGGCGACGACCTCTTATTGCAATTGCGCAGATCACTTTAGGTGTAGGGTAGTGCTATGTTTACCGGACTGATCCAAAGCAAGGGCAAAATTTTGCAGACGACCTTAAGGGGAAGCGGCAAAGACGGCGAGGCCCGTCTGGTCATCGCGCCGCTCAAACCCTTCAGCGAGCTGGTTTTGGGCGAAAGTATCGCGGTCAACGGAGTCTGTCTGACGGTGGAAGCTTTTGACGCCGCCTCCTTTTCCGCTTACGCCTCTGCCGAAACCTTGCGCAGCAGCAACCTTGGCGCTCTGCGTCAGGGTGACGAAGTCAATCTGGAACGCGCCCTGCGTCTGGGCGACCGTCTGGGCGGGCATTTGGTCAGTGGTCACATTGACGGGCTGTGTGAAGTGCAAAGTGTCAGCCGGGCCGGTAGTTCACGCGTTTTTCGCTTTCGCTTTCCGTCGGAATTTGTCCGGCAGATCCTCCCAAAAGGCTCGGTAGCTGTTGATGGCATCAGCCTGACGGTAAACGCCTGCGATCAGGACAGCTTTGAAGTTAACGTCATTCCGGCCACTCAGGCCGAGACTACCATGAGCGTCTGGCAACCCGGCAGGCAAATCAATCTGGAAACCGACATGATCGGCAAATACGTGGAACGTCAATGCGCGGCCCTTGCCGGAACCGGGTCAAGCGCCGAAAAAAAAGCTTCGCATGAGTCCGGCACAACTGGCGCGGCCAGTGGGCTCAGCCTTGATTTTTTCCGCGAGCGGGGCTTTTAAACTTGACCTTGGGGCGCGGCAGTCTTACATCCTCAAAGTTATTACCTTGCCGATAAAAAATTGGCTTAAACATTTTGTAAACGAACTCAGGAACGACTCAATATGTGCATGTGCAAAGCCGAAGAGGCCATTGAAGAAATCGGCAAAGGCCGGATGATCATTCTGGTTGACGACGAAGACCGCGAAAACGAGGGCGATCTCACCATCGCCGCCCAGTTTGCCACGCCGGAAGCCATCAACTTTATGGCTACGCACGGGCGCGGGCTGATTTGCCTGCCCATGAGCCCGGAATACTGCGACCGCCTGGGCATCCCCCTGATGGCCAAGCGCAACGAATCCAGGTTCGGCACCAACTTCACGGTTTCCATCGAGGCCAGGCAGGGCATCAGCACCGGCATTTCCGCCGCTGACCGGGCCACAACCATACAGGCCGCCGTGGCTGAAAATGCCGGGCCGGAAGACATTGTCAGCCCCGGTCACATCTTTCCCCTGCGCGCCCAAAGCGGCGGCGTAATGGTACGCGCCGGGCAAACCGAGGGCAGCGTTGATCTGGCCCGTCTGGCCGGGCTGCGTCCGGCGGCGGTCATCTGCGAAATAATGCGCGATGACGGTGAAATGGCCCGCCTGCCGGATTTGAAAATCTTTGCCGAAAAGCACGGACTGAAAATCGCCACCATCAAGGATTTGATCCGCTACCGCGTGCAATCAGGACTGCTTTCGGTGCGCCGGGCCGCCGAGGCCAAACTGCCCACGCCTTACGGCGAATTCAGCATCATCGCTTATGAAAACGATATGCAGGACGCCCCCAACCTCGCTCTGGTCATGGGCGATGTCGCGGACGGCAACCCGGTGCTGGTGCGCGTGCATAGCGAATGCCTGACCGGCGACGCGCTGGGCTCGCTGCGCTGCGATTGCGGCAGCCAGCTGCACGCGGCCATGCGCAAGGTGGCCGAAGAAGGACGCGGCGTGGTGCTCTACATGCGTCAGGAAGGGCGCGGCATCGGCCTGACCAACAAAATCAAAGCCTACGCCTTGCAGGATCAGGGTTTGGATACCGTGGAAGCCAATCAGCGTCTCGGTTTCAAGGATGATCTGCGTGACTATGGCATTGGTGCGCAAATGCTGGTTAATCTTGGTGTGCGTAAAATGCGCCTGATGACCAACAACCCGAAAAAGATTATCGGGCTGGAAGGCTATGGACTGGAAGTGACGGACCGCGTACCCTTGGAAGTCGGCCACGGCGAATTCAACGAAAGTTATTTGCGGGCCAAGCATGAGAAGATGGGACATTTACTACATTTATAAGGAGCCAAACATGCACCACATAAAAACCATTGAGGGCCAGCTTAACGCCAAAGGCCTGAAAATCGCCCTGGTGGCGGCCCGCTTCAACGACTTCGTGGTGGATCGCCTGATCGGCGGCGCAGTGGATTATCTCACCCGTCACGGCCTGGAAAAGGAAAACCTTACTCTGGTGCGCGTGCCCGGCGCTTTTGAACTGCCGCTGGCCTGCCAGAAGTTGGCCCAAAAGGGCGGTTATGACGGCATTGTGGCTCTGGGCGCGGTTATTCGCGGTTCCACCCCGCATTTCGATTACGTTTGCGCCGAAGCCACCAAGGGCATCGCCCATGTCTCGCTGGCGCAGGGCCTGTCCATCGGTTTTGGCCTCCTGACCACCGACAATCTGGAACAGGCCGTGGAACGGGCTGGCAGCAAAAGCGGCAACAAGGGCGCCGAAGCCGCTGCCGCTATGCTTGAGACGGTACAGGTACTGAAACAAATTTAAAGCCTGTTAGCACAAAGGTTCTTTTGCCCGCTGGCTGCGTCAAAAAGCTTTTTTATTCCGGTCGAGTACCAAAAAAGTACACTTCCTCCATAAAAAAGCTTTTTTTCTTGCCAGCGAACAAAACTCCTCTTTGTGCAAACAGGCTCACTGTTTTTACCTATGTGGCGTGTCGCTTATCTGCGGACAAAAAGCCGCTCGCGCCGCAAGCCAGCCAGAACTCCAGGCCCATTGCAAATTATAGCCGCCAAGCTGCCCACAAACGTCCAGCACTTCGCCGCTGAAGTACAAGCCCGGTGTCAGTTTGCTCTGCATGGTCCTGGCATCCACAAATGAAGTATCTACTCCACCAGCCGTACTTTCGGCCTGACTGAAATCCGGCGCGACTGGCCGGACGCGGTGTTCGTGTATGGCTTTGGCTGCCCGAACCCGCACAGCCCGGCCCAGCTCGGCCACCTTGCGCGGCAGGCTCTCGCCAAGTCCGGCCGCATTCAGCAAAGCCTCGGCCAGACGCTCCGGTAAAACCCTGCGGACCAGCCCCATAAGGCTGAGCCGGGAATTTTCCTGCGCGTCCAGCAGACTCTCAAAATTTTCCCCCGGCAAAAAATCAATCTGCAAAAGTTCCGCCGCCCCGGAGCCAAAATCAAAATAGGACGACATTTGCAGGCAGGCCGGGCCGCTCAGCCCGGTATGCGTAAACAGCAAAGGCAGGCGGAAGGAAGGCGTCTTCATCTGCGCTCTGCCCGGCTTTCTATCCCGCGCCCCATTTTGTGAGCAGTTTTCGGGCTTACCTTGCGCCATGTCCTGCACTCTTACCAGCGAAGTTTCCACTTCAAGGCTCAACCCCTGCAAGCCATGCAAGGGCCAATCGGCAGGCATTTTCAAGGGCGTCAGGGCCGGGCGCGGCGCAACCAGCGCGTGTCCGGCTGCCAAGGCCAAAGAGTAGCCAAAGGAGCTTGCGCCGGATCGCGGCCAGGCCTTGCCGCCGCTGGCCAGCAGCAGATTGGTAGTCAAAAAACGCCTGCCGTTGCTCAGCACTTCAAAACGCGCCGGGCCGCCCTCTTGCGCCGCTCCGGCTTCCAGCGCTTCCTGCCCGGGCATATCGCTTTCGATCTCTTCGGTCGCGACCTCCCCGGCTGTAGCACTGTTATCTGACTTATTGCCCATGTCCGGGCCAAACTCACTTCCGGCTTTGCTTTCCCAACACCAGCCTTGCTCCAGACTGCGCACCGCCTGCAAATTCTGCCCCAGCCGAAGCTCCGCGCCGCGATCCAAAGCCAGACGCAACAGCAAATCGCGTACCTGCTCGGCCCCGCCCCGGCAAAAAACCTGACCGTGCTCACGCTCTTCCAGGGCAATAGCGTGGCTGCGCAAAAAGGCCAGCATCCGCTCCGCCCCATAAGCGGCCAAAGCCGGGGCGCAGAAACGCGGGTTAGTGCAAAGATAATTTTCCGGCCCTACGCGCAGATTGGTGACGTTGCATTTGCCACCGCCGGAAAGCAGCAGCTTGCGGCCTGAACGGTTCTGCTTTTCCAGCAGCAAAGTCCGCCCACCGGACAAACGAGAAGAAAACCGCCGGGCAGCGGGTGAGTCATTAATTGGGCGGTTGGCGGCAAAAAAAAGCCCCGAAGCTCCGGCCCCCAGCACGATGAAATCATAAATCATGCCGGGAGTCTAAGCTTGGGGGCAATCTATACGCAAGTGAAAAAACAACCCTTATGAGAAATGTCTGATTTTGCTGTCAGGCAAGGAAGATGAGTTTTTGCCGACGGGAGTGTACTCTTATCGTACTCGACAGGAGGCAAAAACAAAATCTGACGCAGCATCACGGCAAAAGCAGATATTTCAGTAGCGTGTTCGGGACGAGAACCCGGTGCCTAGCACGTTAAAGGTATTTTCAATAATGACAAAAGCCTTGTCGTCGTGGGAGAACACCACTTCTTCCAGGGCTTTGATCTGGTAGTTGTGCACCACGGTCAGCAGAATGGTCCGGTCCTGCTTGCTGTATGAGCCGGTACCGTGCAAAAAGGTGGCCCCTCGGTGCAGGCGCGCGAAAATGCCCGCCGCGATCTCCTCGTATTTCTCCGAGATAATCAGGGCCATTTTTCGCTGGTTGAACAACGCGGCAAAGTAATCCATGATGTATGAGGTCAGGAAGACGATGATGATCGAATACATCACCCGGTCCAGGTTCATGACCGTAAGGCCGCCGAGCACGAACAGGATGAAGTTGTAAGCGAAAGTGGATTGCCCCATGCGGATGTTGTAATACTGGTGCAGGATAATCGAAACAATGGTCACCCCGCCATCGCTGCCCCGTGAGCGGATAATCAGGCCGGAACCCGCGCCGCAGAAGATGCCGGTGGCGATAGCGGCCAGCAGGGGATCCTGAATGCCGAGGTCATAGTTAATCAGTTCGGAGAGAATCGAGGTACAGACAAAACCGAACAGGGTGTACCAGACAAAGCGGCGGCTTAGATACTTCCAGCCCAGCCAGACCATGGGAATATTCAGCAGGAAATACCAGAGCGATGACGAACCGATGTTGCTGAAATAATAAATCAGCATGCCGGTTCCGAACAGGCCGCCGGAAATGAAGCCGTGGTGAATGGCAATACATTTTACGCCAATGGAAAAAAGCAGGCCGCCCATGAAAATCAGGAACAAGTTCCAGGCTACCGTATTGGTGACGGCTTTGATGCGGCTCGGCTTTTGGATCGCCTGCTCTACTTTGTTGTTATCGCTCATATAAAACCCGCTGTTGTCCAGTTAAGAATGACCTTAGGCACAGTTGCTTTCCCCCGCCGCGATAAAAACCAAGCAATATGAGCGCGCCGGGCAGCCCGCTCATATATGCCATGCCAAGTCTGCTGTAAACAGTAAAAAGGTCAAGCTATAAATGTAAAAAAATCTAAAATGTCATATTCAATTTCATAAACCAGACAACTGAAGCGCTGCTACCGATGGCGGCGATACCCCGGCGGAAGCTTGGCTGTGGAAGTCAGAATCTTGCCCAGGTAATGATTGATATGCACCTGCCCGTTCACCGCCCAGCCGGAAGCCTCAAGCAGGGGGCCAAGAGCGCGCTGGCGCAGCTTGAGCCAGGCCAGCAGCATGGACGGGCCGGAAATAAGCAGGAACAACCCCAGAAAAACCAAAGGCACCTGCCACCATTGCAGGGCAAAAAGCGCCTGCATGATGCTGGCCACAGCAGTGCCGATAGCGCCTATGGCCAGCCCCACAGCCGCAAAAATGCCTACGCTGCGGCCAATATCGAACTTGGCTGGCGCTGCGGCAACAGCCGCCCCTCCGGTTGCTGTGGCCGGCGCGGTGGCTGCCGCTGTGGCTGCATCCAGCTTCTGCCCGGCCATGGCGGTCAGCTCGGCATCCCGGCTACCGGCAAATTTGTTGATCTGCTCGCCAATCATACGCGCAAAACGGCGGTAAGGGTCAAAAATCGCCTGACGCAGACTGATCGGGTTGGCGGATATTTTTACCACCGTGGCGTCCCAATCGCGCCCCTGGTTATCTATGAATACTCCATTGCGGTTATCCATGAGTAATTCGGACCTACCGGCTGTAACTGCGGCCACGATACCGCGTTTTTCCGTTGGTGCGGCAGCCCCGCCGGGCGCGGTTCTGCGCGTGCATTCGCAATAAACCAGAAACAGGCGGCTGAAAGCGGCCAGATTGGTATGTTTGCCTACATCCTGCACTGGCAGGCAAAGCGAGCAACTGCGGCCATCCAGATAAAGGGTTCCGGCCTGAAAAGCGGCCCGGACTACCGGATCATAAAAATCGACAAACGAAACAAAATTCGTCAACAGCCGGTACAGATGATTATTGTAAAGCATGATCCGCTCCACCTCGGCAATATCCAAAGCAGAGGCCGGAATAGCCGCGTCATGCTCCGCCAGCTTTAAAAAGGCTTGCAGCGCTCCGCTTTTAAGCGCTTCGTCCTTCAGCAGCGAGACATCTTTGGCTAGCGGGAATTTTTTTGAAGGTTCCGCGTCCTGGCCTAGCGCCTCTTCTTGTCTGAGCGCTTCGCCGGGTCTGAGCGCTTCGCCGGGCCTGAGCGCTTCGCCATTTCCTGACTTTACGCCCGGTCCAAGCAGCTCCGTAAGCCGCGCCTCGCCCAAAGCGTCCGGGTCCGCCGTGGGCCCGGCCTCAAGTTCGGTCGCAAGCGGCGTGACCGGAACCGGTTTACGGCCAAGAGCCTCGCCGTAAGCCGCAAAGCAGGCTTTGACCTGCCGCCAGTTATCCCGGCTCAGTTCATCCGGATTATCCAGCAGCGGCGCTATAATGACGGAGAAACGCTCCAGGCGTTCGCGCCACTCCGGGTTCAGCCCCCGGCGCAAATTAAGCGGGGCGTCCGCCTCCACGCGGGCCAGGGGCAATTCGGCCAGAGCCGGACCGGACAACAGCCCGCGTTCGGCGAGGCCAGGCAGCTGGCCGTGCTCGGTTAGTCCGGACAACTGGCCGCGCTCGGCCAGGACAATGAATTTTTCATCCACATTCAGCGATTCGCGGGCCTGCGGCGCGTAGGCGGCCAGTTCGGCCCGCAGAAAATAGTCGTCAATTTTGCCTTCAAGCTCCTGAAGCAGGGGCCAGCCCGCAGCCAGATCAATGGCCAGCGGGTTGTCCAGGCCAGCCACTTCCTCTTTCCAGGCCCGCCAATCCTCAAGCGTACGGATAAAAGCCTCGGCAATGGCCTGATTGATGCCAAGGCCGCCGCCAGCGTCCCGCACACCGCCGATTATTGCCAGAGCGTCCTCAATAAAGGCATTGACCGACTCTTCAAGATCCGGGCGCGGTGGCAGTATGCCATCGCCGTTAAAAAGGTTGGCCGCCGCGCCAGCCACGCATTGATCGATATCGTCACGGGTAAGGCCCTGCTCCGAGTCCTTGCCCAGGCCAGCCAGCATGGCGCGGCCCGTGGCGATCAGACGCGCACCGTCCGGCGTGCTTTCGTCCAGATCGTCCAGATGCAGCACCGCGCGGCCTTCGGTCAGGCGGGCCGGATCTTTCAGGCGGGCAGCCGCCCACTGTACCGCCGCCACCACCTCTGGAATACGGATGCGGCCATCCTGATCCGTATCAATCAATTCCAGGGTGCGGGAGTCAAACTCCAGGCCGGAAGTAGGGCAACTTAGGGCCACCCACAGCTTGGGGTCCAGTTCGCCTATATGCCTGAAGTCATCGGCGCTTGAAAGCAGCGCCTGATCCAGACCGCCCAGGCGGCGAAAAGTCCATTTATGTCCGGTAGTCTTATTCATAACGCAAACTCCGCAAGAAAAAATTAATAACAGTGCGTTTTATTTAACTCATTTCAAAATAAATCATATTATTTCACTATTGTTTTAGAATCATATTCTTATCAACAGACTGCGCCTAAGCCAAGAAAAAAGGGTGACAAAACCTTGGCACTGGTAAAACAGACATTTAACTTTATGATATAATTATTTGAAATTAAACAATATTTTATTTGGAACACATTTTGCTTAACAAAGCGCAGCGCGCATAGTCATGGTTGGCATAGGCCAGGCGGCGCGGCAACATTTTTCGGGGAGTTCGACATGCTTAGAGTTACCAGTCAAAACAATAAAAAAAATTTGCGCCATCTGGCTTCCTGTGCCCTGGCCCTGCTGATTTGCCTTATGACCGCCGGAACGGCTGACGCTGTGCGCATCAAGGATATCGCCAGCTTCGGCGGCGTGCGCGAAAACCAGCTTATCGGCTACGGCCTGGTAGTGGGCCTGCAAGGCACGGGTGACAAGAAGGACTCGGCCTTTACTATGCGCTCCATGGTCAGCATGCTGGAAAAGATGGGCGTTTCGGTGGACATCAAGCAGATGAAGCCAAAAAACGTGGCCGCCGTCATGGTTACGGCGCGTATGCCCATTTCCTCCAAGCCCGGATCGCGCATGGACGTTACAGTCTCTTCCCTTGGCGATTCCACCAGCCTGCTTGGCGGCGTGCTGCTGCAAACCCCGCTTAAAGGCGTTGACGGTAAAATTTACGCCCTGGCCCAGGGAGCCATGACCATCGGCGGCTTCAACATCGAAGGCGACCAGGCCAATGCCATGAAGAACATCAGCACCGTTGGCGTAGTGCCGAACGGAGCCACCATCGAGCGCGGCGTTCCTTTTGAGTTCAACAGCATGGACAAGCTGACCCTGCATATGAACGCGCCGGATTTTTCCACCACCCAGCAGGTGGCCTCACGCCTGAACACCACTTTGGGCGGCAACTTCGCCCGGGCCGTGGATATCAGCACGGTTGAAATGGACATCCCCAACGATTTCAAGGGCAATTTGGTACCGCTCATGGCTTCGATCGAAAATCTGGATATCACCCCGGACATGGCGGCCAAGGTGGTAGTTGACGAAAAAACCGGAACCATCGTGCTGGGCCGTGATGTGCGTATCTCGCGCGTGGCCGTAGCGCATGGCAATCTTGAAGTGATGGTGCAGGAAAATCTTCAGGTTTCCCAGCCCGGTCCCTTCAGCGGTGGCAACACTGTTGTAACACCCAATACGCAAATTGCCGGAGCCGAAGAGGCACGCCGCCTCAATATTCTGGAAGGCGCAACCTTGCAGGAATTGGTGGATGGCCTGAATTCCGTGGGTGCCAGCCCGCGCGACGTCATCTCCATCCTGCGTACCATCAAGGCGGCCGGGGCATTACACGCCAATCTGGAAGTTATTTAGATGGAAGCGCTGATTTATTCCGTTTGAACTGCGTCAGACTACGATTTTCCTCCGGGGGAAGGCCCGAAGAGGCCGTCCCCCATCGTAAAATCTTGCCTTCCTTGTCAAACGAAAAACTTAGCGCTTCCAAAATCTTGGATTAAAATGGGTATGTAGAGCAAGCGAGCGATAAGGAGTTTAAAAGATGTCCGGTATCAACAGCAATATGTCCATAGACCCGTCCCTGGCCGTCAAAGAGGCCCAGGACCGCGAAATGGTGCGGCGCAAGATGGAAATTGACGCCCTGCGCAAGCGCATGACCCCGGAACAGGACCCCAAGGGCAAGCTGCGCGAGGCTTGCCAAGGCTTTGAAACCATTTTCATCCAGAAGCTCTGGGAACAAATGCGCGCCAACGTACCCAAGGAAGGCTACCTGCATAGCCCGCAGGAAAGCATGTACCAATCCATGTACGACAACGAGTTTGCCAAAAAAATGGCTGAAGCTGGCGGCATCGGGCTGGGCGACATGCTGTATGAGCAGCTTTCGCAATCGCTGGGCGAAAGCAGCCGCAGCGCCACCCCGCGCGTCAATCCCCGGCTGCCCATTGTTTCGGCCTCCGGCTCGCCTTCCTCCATTAAGTACGCGGCTGGCCCGGAAGGAATGGGCGCTATTGACGGACAAAAAGGACGGCCCGCCAGCCTGCCGAGCGGCATCAAACCCTTATATGAAGACTTTGACGAAAACGCCGACCCGCAGCGCTTTGCCCTGCCCGGCCGGGGCGGCAACCCCAGCGAATATGCCACCATGGATATCGGCCAGCACCGCCCCCTGAGCGTGCGGCAGGCCATGGCGGCGGCGGAATACAACGCCAGCCGGACCGGGGCTGATGCCCAAACCTTCACGGCAACGCAGACTGGCGCGGTACCCCCGGCAGCCACGGCGGCGCAGGCTGGTGCCACGAATTTGACGCCCGGCGGATATCTGGATTTTGAAACGTTGAGCCATGACGCGTTACAGCAGGAAAGCTTGAAGCCGGAAGGCCAGAGCTACGCCCCCACAAACCGTCCGCTCGGCTCTGCCTCCATACTCAGCCCGGAAGAAACACGCATTTTGCAGGAAGCTCTGCGTGAAAACTCCGGAACTGCAGGGGTTGCCGTAAATGACGCCACTGACGAAGGCCGGAACATCTGACAAAATTTTTAACAAAAAACTGGTATATATTTTGCATAAATCTTGTCAGCCACGGAACAAGCTTCCAGGCTTGAAAGCATAAAACACAATCAGAATAAAATACGCCGGAGCCATTATGTTCGCGCAAATACTCGGAAACCTCACCCGCCAGGCCAAAGCCCTTGAACTGCTGGAACAGTTGCAGCTGGAAGAGCACGAGCTTTTGCTTGCGCGTGATACCGAAGCCATCAGCAGCCTTGAATTTTCCATTCACGAACTGCTGCGCCAGATTGCCGTTGAGCGCGAAGAACTCCGAGGCGAAATGCAGGGCACCAGGGTGCTGGAATATGCCGGGATGCTGCCTGACGAGGACGGGGACAAGGTGCGCGAACAATATCAGGCCATCGACAATGCCGAACAGCGCTGCGCCCGCCAGGCGGAAGAAAACACCGCCCTTTCGCTCACCCTGCTCGATCAGAGCCAGGGCCTGATGGATTACCTTTATGAACAGGTGCAGCCCAAGCAGGAATTCGTATACGGAGCCAGAGGCAGCTACACCAACAAGCGGCCACAGGCGGCCATCATTAACGGGAGGCTGTAATGGCCAGCAGTCTCAATGCTCTGCTCGGTATCGGCAACGGGGCGCTCACCGCTTCGCAGGCCGCCTTGCAGACTACGGGCAACAACGTTTCCAACGTTAACACGCCCGGTTACTCGCGCCAGAACGTGCGCTTTGAAGCCAACTGGGCTCTCGACCATTACGCCGGTCAGATGGGCCAGGGCGTCAGGGCCGCTGAAGTGCTGCGCAACTTCGACAAGTTTGTTGAACGCAGTTACCTGAACAAATTTTCCGAGCAAAACCGCTGGACGGCCATGGCCTCCCAGATGAGCCGCGTGGAATCGATTTTTAACGAATCCACCGGCGTTGGCATCTCTTCGGGCTTGCAGGATTTTTACAAAGCCTGGGAAAAACTTTCCCAGTTCCCGGACGATTTGGCCGCGCGTCAGGCGCTGATCGGCAAAAGCCAGAGCCTGACCGAAATCATACGCGGTGCCAGCACCAACATGAGCGCCATCTATGACCGGGTTGACGGCATGGTTACCCAGCAGGTGGCGCAGGCCAATATCCTGATGAAGGAAATTGCCGAGCTGAACCGCCAGATCAACATGCACAGCATCCCCGGCCAGAACAACCCCAACACCCTGATGGACACACGCGACCAAAAGGTGCGCGAACTTTCGGCCCTTATTGACGTTGATGTTATCGACAAGGGCGAGGGCAACTACATTGTCAACACCAAGGCCGGGCATACTCTGGTTGACGGCACCACCAGCTTTGAGCTTTCATATGATGCCCCGCGCTATATCAAAAACCCGACGCCGACCAACACTTTTGAAGGCGAAGTTAATTTCAACGGTACTGACGGCTCAGAATACACCCTGGAATTTGTTACCGCTGGCACCGTGGCGGGCGAAGACGCCCAATTCAGGGTCTCCCTGGACGGCGGCAAAACCTGGGTTAAAGATGAAAACGGCAATGACAAGTTGTTCACCGCCCGCGCAACCGATGTTCAGGTAAAAGACCTGGGGATTTCCTTTAGTGAATTGGCCGGAACCGACCCTGATGATCCGGAAAACTCCTTTAACGTAGGTGACAGCTTCACTATTGTGCCCAAGTCCGCGCTGTACTGGGTACAGCCGACCATGGGCCCCATGCTGATTACGCCGCAAATGAACGCCAACGGCAGCGACAACACTACCCGCGCCATCGGCGGCGCCATTGCCGGCAACCTGATCTTCCGCGACTACCAGTACGCGGAAATCAACGACCAGTTCCACAAATTCACCGAAGAACTGATCTGGGAAGTAAACCGCCTGCACAGCCAGGGGGCCGGGCTGGAGCCGCTGCAAAACGTAATGGGCAGTTACGCTGTAAGCGATTCGTCCCTGGCCTTCGCAGCGGACAATAATGGGCTGTTCTGGAAAGATAAGCTCCAGAAAGGCAACTTTACCCTCACCCTGTATGATAACGTAACCGGCAAAACCTTGCTGGACGCCTCCGGTTCGCAAGTGGCCCTGAATGTGAACTTTGACCCGGAAACCGACAGCCTGGACTCCCTGATCTCTCAGATCAACGGCTTGCAGGTCACGCTGGATAATGGGCCACCCCCCGTTACCGCGCCTGTGACCGATTATTTGAATGTTACCAAAAGCGCCGACAACCGCCTGCAAATCAGTTCCAAGAGCGGCTACTCCTTTGGAGTGGGCAACGACACCAGCGGCGTTTTGGCGGCGCTCGGCGTCAATACCTATTTTACCGGCACAGGACCCGGCGATATCGCCGTACGCGAGGAAGTGGTACAGAACCACAACCTGATCAACGCCGGGCATATCAACGGCGCAAGCGAATCCAACGCGGGCGATTCCCAGACGGCGCGTGACATTGCCGCCCTGGCGAACAGCAAAATAAATTTCCTGAACTGGAACGGCACCAGCACCAACCAGAGCCTTGGCAATTATTACGGTACGCTGGTGGCCAACGTGGGTACCAAGGCCGCTGCCTCCAATTTCCAGCAGAAGTCAACCACCATAGCGGCCAGCGAACTTGATGACCGGCAGAGCGAAGTGGCCGGGGTTAACCTGGACGAAGAAATGTCCAACCTGATCAAGTACCAGTCCTCTTACAAGGCTGCGGCCAAGCTGATTACCACGGCTGACCAGATGTTGCAGACCCTGCTTTCGATCAAGCAGTAGCAACGTATTCATGTCTGCGCAAACTAATAGTGCCTAAGTTTGCCGTCAGACGAGGAAGGCGAGTTTTTTGCGAAGGGAGTGTACTCTTCTCGTACTCGACCGGAGCAAAAAAACGAAGCCTGACAAAGTATCACGGCAAAATCAGGCACTAGGCAAGGAGCAGATTATGGCCATACGCGTTTCCCAGCGCCAAATCTTCGCCAACATGATTGGCGGCATGAACGGCAGCCTGACCACCCTGATGGACTTGCATGCGCAGGACACCAGCCAGAAAAAGGTGAACAAGCCCTCGGATGATCCTTACGCTGCGGCCCAAATTTTGGCCTCCAACAACACTTTGGCTTCTATTAGGCAATATAAGGATAACCTTTCCATGGCCCGTGGCTGGATCAGCCAGGCCGATAACGCGCTCTCCCTGGTGGATGAAGAGCTGGTCGCGCTGCAAACCATTTTGCAGCAGGGGGCCACAACCGAACTTACCCCCGACCAGCGCCGGGCCCTGGGTACGCGGGCGCGCTCGATTCTGGATCAGCTTATTTCCTACGCCAATACCCCCTTCAGCGGGCGCTCCATTTTCGCCGGACACAAAACCGACGGCAACGCCTACGAGCGTGTACCCAGTGCGCACTTCAAGGATCCAAACCTTTCCGATGTCAAGTTCAAGACTACCGGCAACAACGAAACCCACGCTGTCATCCAGTTCACCGAAGATGGCACCCTGACTACCGATGCTGACGGCAACCTTACAGGCAGCAATCCCGCCTTCCGCTACAGCCTGGATGGCGGCAAAAACTGGCTGGACGGCTCCTGGGAAACAGACCCCAGCGGCCAGCCAATTATGCGAGCCGGGCCAGTCACCTTGCAGCCGCTCGTTAGCGAAGCCGCCACCACCGTGGACATCACTGCCGTTGATACGACCAACGAGCATGAAAACGGCAACGGCATTGCTGGCGATCCGCATGAATACGTCAACGGCACCTGGATTTACGTCAGCCCCAGCGCCCAGTACATGGGCGACACCAACGATGCTACGGTTACGCAGGTTTACCCGGTTGCCGTCGGTGCGCCAAATGTTGCTGGCATTCAGGGTAAATTCAATCATGATGTGGCCGTGCGTGTAGATGATGTGGACGGCTCGACCATTACTTATTCTTACAGTCTGGATAATGGCGGTACCTGGGTTGAAGGCAACACCTCCGACACCCTGGATCTGCATGTGCCGGGCGGCGTGCTTACGCTGGGCGCAGCCCCTCGTACCGATGATCAGTTCGTCATCCGACCCTACAAGGCCGACATTGAAATGAACATTGGCAATAATGCCAGCATTGTGGTCAATAACGTGGGTCTGAACGCTTTCGGCGGCCTTTATGAAGCGCCTTTCTCCGAGGATGGAGCCCAGCCGGTTGAAGGCCCCAACATGTTCGAGTTGGTAAGCCGGGCCATTTCCGCCTTTGAATCCAACAGCCAGCAGGGCTGTCAGGAAGTGCTGGGCGAACTCAAGGATGTCATGGGGCATGTGGTCAACTTCCGCACCATGGCCGGGTCCAGAATCAACCGCATCGAATCCATCGGTCAGCAGCTTGAATACCTGGAATATGACGAAAGCGACCACCTGAGCGCTCTGGAAGACGCGGATCTTTCCGAACTGCTCAGCAAAATCTCGGCCCAGCAACTGGCCTACAACAGCATCCTCAAGACTTCGTCCATGATCATGCAGATGAGCTTGATGAACTTCCTGTAACAGGTTATCAAAAAGATAACTGCAATTTGAAGCTGAAGCATATAAAAATGAAGACCGAACATATGAACAGGAACAACAAATGTTAATACTTTCCCGCCGGGCGGGTGAAAGTCTGCACATTGGAGATCACATCAAGATAACGATCTTCAGCATTCAGGGTAAACAGGTCAAGCTCGGCATTGATGTGCCAGCCGACACCCTGGTTTACCGTGAAGAAGTTTATCTGCGCATCAAAGATGAAAACACCAGGGCCATTCAGGCCAGCAATCTAGATCTAATCGCGGCGGCGAACATATGGCAGAAAAAAATTTAATTGAAGTTGAGACCCGGCTGGGGAAACAAAAAGTGGCTCTGGACAGAATCATTCGTTTCCCCAAGGGTTTAATCGGCTATGAAAACATGCGCGATTTCGCCTTGCTGCAAATTCGCGATGGCGTGCCTTTTCTGGTGCTGCAAAGCCTGGACGACCCCACTTTCGGATTGATGGTGGCCGACCCTTACAGCTTTATCGAAGATTTCAGCGTGCGCCTGAACGATGCCGAACAAAACATGCTGCATGTGGAGCGCCCGGACCAGGTTTCCGTGCTGGTAACCGTGAGTATTCCGGCTGGACAGCCCGAAGATACCTGCCTGAACCTGACCGGACCAATCATCATCAACCACGAAGTCAGGCTCGGCCTGCAAGTGGCCCAGTCCGATCCGCAGCAGCCGGGCAAGGTGTTTTTGCACAAGGGCGGCGTAGCCGAGGAAAAACCAAAAGTTCAGTAATAAGAAATTATCTCAAACAATAAATATCCGTGCATTTCACTTGAAATGCACGGATATTTGCTATATATGATGTACAACGGAGGATATTCCGATGGCGGAAACAATCAATGTAACCATACGGCTTGACCGTGAAATCAAAGAAAGTGCCGAAAACTTATTCGATGGTTTCGGCATGAATCTGTCAACCGCGTTCAATGTCTTTGTCCGTCAATCGCTACGCCAGGGAAAAATTCCTTTTGAAATTTATGACCCCTTCTACAGTGATAAAAACCAGGCCCGTCTTGCCCGCTCTATTGCCAACGCCGAAGCGGGGCGAGTAACTGCGCACGAATTGATTGAGGATTAAACCATGCGCAAGGTCTGGACAGATGAAGCCTGGGAAGACTATTTGCGCTGGCAGACCATGGACAAAAAAACCTTAAAACGCATTAATGCCATACTGAAAGATATTGACCGCTCACCATTTTCCGGTATCGGCAAACCGGAGCCTTTGCGATATGCGCACCAAGGATACTGGAGCAGGCGTATTGATGAGGCAAACCGCATTATCTACAAAATTAATGATGACCAGATGATTATTGTGCAGTGCGGCTCTCATTACGGCGATTCCTGATCTGCCTACTGAGGCGCGTTGAAATGCGCGGCCCCGGCAACAAAGTTAACCGGCCCCGCCCCTATTTTGCCGGGGTGGAAGCTATGCTCCAAAGCTGCGTGCAAAAAGGCCTGTCCTTTGCGCACAGCCTGTTCCAGATCATAACCCATACCCAAAAAAGTGGCTATAGCTGCCGAAAGCGTGCAGCCGGTGCCATGGTTATTGTTGGTTTCCACCCGCTCATGCTCAAGGGTAATGATGCTGCCATCAGGCAGGCAGAGCCAGTCGGTCAGGCTGTTTTCGCGGCTTCCGGCATCGCCCACCTTGAAATGCCCGCCCTTGAGCAGCACGGCTTT
>JAITWK010000005.1 GCA_031285295.1 Deltaproteobacteria bacterium
TTGCGGTAGAAAGGCAGATAGCCTTTGACCCGCACGTCCCACCCTTCGGCGGGGCGTTCTTCCACAAAGCGGCTGTCAAAGTCGTAGGAGCCTTTCCAGCTTGAGAGCGGGAAATAATAGTTGGAGGCGAGTTTGAGCCAGTCGTACTGCGCTTCAACCCCGAAACCGCCGCGCTGATGGGAGCGGGTGAAGTCGTTGTCGAAAAAGGCGTTGTAGCCGATCATCCAGTTGCCGGCGTCATACGGACGACGCTCACCCCAGCTTCCTGCGGGGGATTCGCTATCGCCCGCGTCGCTACGCCGGAGAGCGCAGTTTCCGGCTTGCTCCAGATGCGGGCTCCCCTGCGGGGCCGCCGCCGTCCTGGCGGCGTAGGCGCTCTCGTCGTAATCGCCTGTGGCGGCGGGATACCAACGCTGGCCCAGGCCGAAGTTGCCGATCCAGCGGTCGCCCCCGCGACCGTCGTTGGTATCACCGCCGCTCATGCCGGACATGGAACGCGCTCCCACTTGGGTAAACACCGTTGTGTACTGTCCGTCATAGAACGGGTACAGCACGTCCCCCTCGCCGTTCACCCTGCCGTCCATATCCACCATGAAATTGAAGCGGGCGCGGCCCTTGTCGAACAGACCCGTAAAAGCCGCTTCGCCCAGGCTGTTAAGCTGCCCCACACCGTAATTGAGGCCGCGTTGCATGAAATAGGATTGCGGATCGCTGAACACACCAGGCAGACTGTACTCGCCGCCGCGTTGCCGGGCGTGGTAGGCCGCGCTGGTGGTATCGTAGCCTCCGGTAAACGGGTCATAGCCGCTACCCATGCCACGGGCGTTTGGCCCGTAGCCCATGCCGTTGCCCATATAGGAAGCGGCGCGGCGTCCGTCAAAGGCCGCGCTGGCCGCGCTGTTGCCGGTTGTGCCGTCAGCGCGTCTGGCCGTGCCGTCCTGATGGAAGCCCAAGCCCTGATCCGCGTTGGGATTGTAGGGATCGTACTGGTTGCTTTGCAGTCCGGGCATTCCCATGAAACCCGCAACGCCGTTGAATAATACTTCCGTCACGGTTTGAGGACGAGCGGATTGCGGAGCATCGTCCGAAAAGGTGGAAGGTGAAGCCTTCCCGGTCATGGCAGGCAGGGGCAGGGTAATGGAAAAAATCAGCGTGAATATGAGAATACGGGCAAGCCAACCAGAACGTGCTCCTTGAGGAGTGCGCAACAAAGATTGGTTCATGATAAAATCCTTTTATTATGGATAGAATAGCTCATATATAATAAAAGAATTTTATTTTGCTAGGGGGGTGTCGTAATTGACACGAAAATCGACGTAATTAACCTTCGAAAAAAGCGAGGGAGCGTTTTTTCTTAAAAAATCCGCTCAATTCATTGGTCTTTCAGCGCTACCGTCACGATAAAGGTATTCTCGTTGTGGTCAATGTTCATAATACCATCGTAAGCGTCCACAATGCGTTCAATTGTCCGCAATCCGTACCCGTGTCCGCTTTCGGTCTTGGTGCTTTGTATTATGTCGTCGATACTTGCTATAGTTCCTGCCTTGCTGTTCTCGCAGCGGATATTCAAATATGGTTCGCGCCGGGCAATGGTCAGGCGTATGAAGCGCTCGCTGCCTTCCGGCATGGCCGCGCACGCTTCCAGCGCGTTATCCAGAATGTTTGAGAGCAGACTGTAAAAGTCGTGGTCGGCAATATGGTCAGGTGCGGCTTTCAGGTTCAAATCCAGGCTTACGCCTAGTTTTTCGGCTTTTTGCCGCAGCACGCTCACTATGGTGTTCAGCAAAAAGTTTTCGTGATACACGGTTTCGGCAACCGGCATGGCCTGCCCCGCATAGCGTTCAAGATACGTTTCCGCCTCTTTGTAGCGCCCGTCTTTCAGATAGATACGCAAGGCGCTGATATGGTTTTTGATTTCATGTTTCAGCCAGCCAACCTGATGCAGATGCTCCTGTATTTCCCGGTAGCTTTCCGCAGCCTGCCGGTTGCGTATGGCCAGGAGTTCTGTTTCCCGCAAGCTGTGAAAATATCTGTGAAAAAACTGATGCACATTGACCAGCAAAATGCACAGGACAAGCAGGAAATAGGTATCCCGGTACGAATACGGCACTACTCCGCTCCGTCCGTAAAAGACATAAAAATTCCAGAGCATGGAACCATAGGCGACTATAAAAAACGGCACGGTCAGCAGCATCATGCGATTTTTTTTCAGCGCTTCCAGAACGGCAAGGACGATTGTATACGCAAGTCCCGCCAAAAGCAGATTGTTGGCATTGACCAGCCGGGGCAAATCCATAAGGCCCGCAAGCTGCAAAGCTATCGCCATCGCCGCGAAGCCGCAGTGTAAAATAACGGCGGGCAGCATCCATTTTTTGTAATGCTGGAACGAGAAATAGAAAAACAGTGTCAACGGAGCCTGAAAAGTAAAGTACAGAGCCAGACTGAGCCCGGATACCAGAACCGGCGTGAAAAACTGGAATACGATGTATTCCGCGCAAACATAGTACAGAGCCCAGATTACGGCGAACACGCCAAGGCAGAGGGTTTGCGGCGTAAAGGAGCCGGACAGGGTTTGCGTAACCGCAAGGGCCAGCAAGCCAAGCCCCATCAACAGACACATGGCCATGAGAATTACCGAGCGCATGGAAGCGGAAAGGGTATACGCTTCCAGCGAGGGGATGGTGCCGAGCAGGATCGGGCTTGTCCGGCCAGAGTACAGCGCGTAAGGCGAGGTGAGTTCCACTTTCAGGGTGCCGCCCCGGCAACCTTCGGGCAGAGCGATAAAATGCAACGCCATGCCGGGATTTGCCCCCGCTTCCACTGGCGGGTCTATATGTAGCGGTGAGCCGTCAAGATAGACGTTAACGCTCTGGTGATTGGCCCGGACAAGAAGAGCGGCTCCGGGCGGCGGCGGCGCTTCCAGCCTGCGATACAGGGCAAGGGTTTCACCGGCTTGCAGTTTTGGTCCGGTGCGTAGCGTAGGTAAATCCCGCAAGGGCGCATCACCCGTGCTGTACTGCCAGCCTGCGGACAAATCCGTAATTTCATGTTGCATATACGGGTTGGCGTAGTAACTGAAATACCAAACCAAAAAAACGCTGACGCACAAGAGGCAAGCCGCTGTGATTGCCAGAAACGCCGCGTTTTCCCGCGTTATGTTTTTCAGTGTATTGCCCGGTGCGTATGGCATCACACATCCTGCATAGCCGCTAAAAACGCTTTTTGTACCGTTTTCAGATACAGGCGGCTGATCGGTATTATCGCTCCATTCCGAGCGATAGCGTCAAAGCGTGTGAGTTCCCGTATATTGCCGATATTGACGGCATATGACTGATGGCAGCGAATAAAACGGTCTTTCGGCAATTCGTCCAGCATCTCCGTCAGCTTGCCGGAGTAGTAAAGTGTTTTGTCCACCAGGGCAATCGCCACCTTCCGACCCTGTGTTTCCAGTGAGATAATATCGCGCATCGCTATCCGCTGATTCTGTGCGCCGGACTTGAATACAAAAAAACTGTTTTGAAATGTATCGTGCCAGGCCGCCTTGATCAGGCGTTCCAGGATTGTGGCATCTACAGGTTTTATCAGGTAATGGAGCGCGTTTACATCGTAGCCTTCAAAAACATATTCCCGGTGTGAGGTGGTGAAAATGATGGCAGCCTCACGGTCGGACTCACGGATTTTTTTCGCCAGCTCAATGCCGTTTATGTCGCCCAGGTCAATATCCAACAGAATGAGGTGATAGCTCTCGCTTGCAAAGGCGGCTAAAAAATCCTCGCCGTTGGTACATAGGGTAAGGTGGAAGTCTATATGCTGACGCGCAAAAATCTCACGGCAGGTTTTTTCCAGCGTTTCGGCAAAGATTTTTTCATCCTCACATATGACAACCCGATACATGCCCAATATCCCCTATGCATCCGGTTTTGCTTGGTTCACCGTAAGAAAAAAACCACAAGCTCTTGCTCTAAATGACAAAACGCCGGACCAAGCATCCGGCGTTTTGTTTTATTTTTTTTCTTCCTCAACAGGATCCTTTTTCGGGCTGGCCTTGGGAGTGATGTCTATTTCGTCCGGCTCAATACTGGCCTTGCGGAAGTTTTTGATGGCCTTGCCCAAACCGCCGCCGATTTCAGGCAACTTCTTGGCGCCAAACAAAACAACAACCACAAGCAGAATTATAAGTATTTGCGTCATGCTGGGGGCCATATTGCACCATCCTACTGTTATCAGAAGTACTGTGAAAGAAATTACTATACGCGCCGGGCAGATATGAGTCAAGGCTGCCGATATCTTGCATTTTTATCCCGCAATATATAGGCTCGATTTTGAAACATAATTTCAAATTCAAACAGCCCAGATTAAGGAAAAATCCCATGAAAATTTCCCGCCTGTTAATCCTGCCCTGGCTGCACCGAAATTTGGCACAAACCGAACTGCCGTTGCAAGCTCTCTGCCTCAACCCCGGACTCGGCGAGGCCGAAGGCTCCTACACTCCGCCGCAGCTTCCGCTGAATAAAGCAGGGGCGCTGGCCGCTCTGCGCGAAATGCTGGATCTGGGCACAAACCTTAGCCATGGCGGCGAGTTGAAACTGCTGGCCGGACAGGCCTTGACGCAACGGCAAAACGAAAACAACCGGGATCAAGCCTGGAAGCAAACCCTGGACCGCCGCAGCGAAGAGCGCGATCTGGAAAGCTTTGCCGCCGGTACAAGCAACGCATCCGCCGGTTTTACCAACGCTGGCGGCTCTGCCTCACTTGGCGCAACGGCTTCAGTTCCGTCCACAGTTTTCGCCGATGCAGCCGAAGAACAAAGAATCAGCGCACAAAAAGTACTATTGCTTTTTTGGAATCTGGAGGAACGCCTTCAGGAAATAAAAGCCACGGAAGCCGAACTGGCCCGTCATAACCAGAAACTTAAGGCCAGCCTGGGCGAGTACGATGGCGAGGATATCCCGAACGAAGATAATTCTGACACAGCCCCCCCTCTTATGCCGCATAATCACTGGCAAAACGCTCTGGGCGCGGCAGCCCTGTTCCTGCCGGATGATATGGCCCTGATCTGCGCTCAGGCGGATCTGCCCGAACATCTGGCCGCTGCGGATTGGAAACCGAGCTCGGCCTTACCGAAAAGCAATGCAGAAATCACGGAAGATCTTGCAGCGGCTCTGGAACAATGCGACTGGACCCGGCTGCCCCTGCGTGATCTGCTCTCCTCGCAAAACCAGACGGAAAAGCAGGCCGGAAACAGGGCCAGACCCTGGCTGGACCGGGAAGTAATTTTATTTTGTTGTGCCTAGTATCCCGAACCATATAAATTTGCGGGTGCAGGGGGCCATGGCCCCCTGCCGGGTGTGGGCGGAGCCCACATGCTCCCAAAAACTGGCTCCAACTACCACAACATGCCAATTTTAAATTCAAAACGCGCGTCATCCACTTTGGCCGGGCCTTTTACATCCTGATAAAGCGGAAAAAACACGCCCACACCGAGCCAGGCGCGGGAAGGCTCCAGGGCAATGTTCAGCGAAGGCCCAACATACCATTCGGTATAGCCGTTATGCAGGTTGATATTTGATCCGCCAGGCACATCCCGGTCGCCGGACTCCATTTTAACCAGGCTGCTCTCCAGGCCAAGGTCAAAATAATCAAATGAGTAGCGCATCTGGGCGTTCCACATATATTGGGTGCCGCGCTTCACCTTCTGATTGCCGCGCTCAAAAGGCGTGTTCAGCACAAACTCGGTATCGAACTTCAAATCTTCAGTAAGCCACAGGCCCAGCGCCGCATGCGCCCGCCCGCCCCAGGCACTGTTGCCCGGCGCGTGATTGGCCCCCTGCGGAGCCGTAGGCAGCAGAGCCGAAAGCCCGAAGCTCAGAGCCAGCGGATCGCCCTGATGAATATTGAACGGCGCATAGGACAAACCCAGAGCCTGATCGCCGTAGCCTTCCACATGGTTGTGCGGTGCGCCCTGCGGACGCATACGCATGTTGGCGTAAGAAAATACCGTGGCCAACTCAAGGTGGTTGGTCAGGCCGTAACGCGTCTTGAGCAGCCAAACCTGCGAAAAAACGTCCGGCCTGGAGCCGCCGCCATCTTTGCCGCGATCCTTTTCCGAAAACGAGGCGTTTAACGCCGTAAACAGCGTACCCTGCGGCAAAGTACCTGCGCTGGCGATATTGACGTTGACCGGCGGCGTACTTGCAATCACACGGGCGCGAGAGGACGCAGGAGCGGCAGCGTCATCCGCAAAACCAGCCTGTGCCGTAACAAAAAGCAGTAACAGCGTAACCAGAGCGGTAAAGGAAATTTGTTTCATAAAAAACTCCGAATGATAAAGTAATTTAACAAGTAAAACAAAGTGTTACTCGATAACTCGTGAGCTTGCAAGCATATCCGTTCTGCGTTATAAAACAAGGTTCCATCAAATAACAAAGCCGAGACTCAAATGCGTTACGCCCTGCTTTACATATTCACCATCGTGCTGGTCAACTGCGCCTTCACCGTGGTGCCCATATTTTTCCTGCCCGGCGGCGAAGCCTGGTCACCAGTGGCCTTGATTGTAGGCTTCATTTTTGTAATCCGCGATTACGCTCAACGCGCCATCGGGCACAAGGTGCTGCTGGCCATGTTGATCGGCGGCGCAATCAGCTGGCTCATGGCCAGCCCGGAAGTGGCTCTGGCCAGCATTTGCGCTTTTTTGGTCGGCGAGTTGCTGGACTGGAGCGTCTACACCTTCACCCGCCGTCCGTTTTCCCAGCGCGTACTGCTTTCCAGCGCCATCGGAACCCCGCTGGACAGCGCCGTGTTCATGCTGATGATTGGCATGTTCTCGTGGCCTTCGGTAATCATCATGACTGCCAGTAAAATGCTGGGAGCCACGGCTGTTTTCCTCATGGCCAGGCAACGGGAGCGGCGCGAACAGATGATCGCCGCACGCGGTTAAAGCTTTACCCCAAAACCTCCCGCCTGGCTGGAAGTTTTCCCATACAAAAAAAGCCTTGGTTTCAAAAAACCGAGGCTTTTTTCGTGCAAATATCTGACGGCTTATCGGCTTAATAAACGCCCTTCATGCCATTATTGCGGAAAATCGAATCACAACAACCCAAATGATAGCAACAATGGCGGATCAGACCCATGAGAGCGAATAGCCGGGTAACTTCACGGCCAAAGCGTTTTGAAAGAACCGGGTCCACCTCGGCCAGATTGGCGGTGTTGCTGGCTTCCATATACTCATAAGCCAGAGCGCGCATGGCCTTGAACAAATCAAGCATTTCCTGCTTGCTCACCGCGCTTTGCGGCTCTTTAACCAGCATCCAAACTTCACGTTCCAGCTTGATGGCTGAAGGACGCCCTTCCGGCAACGCAAACAGCTCCACACAAGCGGCGGTGTGATAATGCTGCTGCCAGAACACCCAGCCACTTTCCTTGCGGTTCCAGATTTCATCCGGGCAGACCTCAATCTGCTGCTCCATCAGTCCCCAAAAACGGTCAAACTCCTCGCGGAACCCCTTGATTACCGGATCAAGCGCCATATCTGGCCTCCTTTTTTATATTTACAAACAAACTTTGGCTCGCCAAATAACCCAACACTAGCCGTTATTTGATAGCGTCAAGCTTCGGGCATATCCGGCTTTATGAATGAATTATAATACCCTCAATCCTTCAAAAGCAAAAGGACCTCAAGATTAAAAATCCTGAGGTCCTTATAACTTTTAAAAACGCAAAACGCCCTCGTCTCTTTAAGGAGATACGAGGGCGTTTTTAGGATTAAGTTGGTACCGTCCTACTTTCCCACACATGAATATGCAGTATCATCGGCGATGAGGCGCTTAACTTCCGGGTTCGGAATGGAGCCGGGTGTACCCGCCT
>JAITWK010000015.1 GCA_031285295.1 Deltaproteobacteria bacterium
GGGGCTCTGCCCCTGGACCCCGCATAGGAGCTAAGCCCCTATGTACCCATTTAGACTGCCTAAATATATTGATCGTCTTTCAACAGATAATTGCGCACATAATCGGTCACGCCTTCTTCCAGGCTGCGCAATGCAAGCGGCTGCCCGCCAGCTTTAGCAGCCGCAAAAGCGTCAGTCAGCCGCCCCATTTCCGCTTTGGTGTAGTACTGGTACTTGCCGCGCAATGCCTCGGGCATTTCAATATACTCAATATGCGGCTCAAGTTCCATGGCCGCAAACACGGCCTGGGCCAAATCGTTCCAACTGCGGGCAGCACCCGCGCCAAGGTTGAAGACCCCGTTTATTTCCGGGCGCTTGAGCAGATCCGCCAGCACGGCAGCGCAGTCCTTGACGTAGACAAAATCGCGCAACTGCCCGCCATCGGCGTAGTCCGGCAAATAGGATTTGAACAGGCGCACCTTGCCCGTGGCTTTAATCTGCTCCACAGCCTTATGAATCATGCTGCGCATGTCACCCTTATGATATTCGCCCGGCCCGTAAACATTGAAAAATTTGATGCTGGCTATGGAATCCAGCCTGCCGGTATCAGCCGCCCAGAGGTCGAAAAGATGCTTGGAGTAGCCGTACATGTTCAGGGGGCGCAGCTCGCGCAGGCGAGCGGGATCATCGTCAAAGCCCTGCGCTCCATCGCCGTAAGTAGCGGCTGAACTCGCCTGGAGATAGCGGATACCGCGCCTGAGCGCGTAATCGCAAAGAGTTTTGCTGTATTCCAGATTATTGCGCATCAGGTAATCGGCATCGCACTCGGTGGTGGAGGAACAGGCCCCCAAATGCGCTATGCCTTTAATCTTGAGGCTGGCCCCACCCTTCTTATTGATGGACAGAGCCTCTTCCAGGCTGTCCTCACTGATGTGGCGCAAAAAATCATCCCGGTGCATGTAGGCGAGGTAACCGGCCTTGACCAGATTTTTCCATTTTTCCGTGCTGGCCAGATTATCGACCACCAGAATATCGGCAATACCCAGCTCGTTTAGACGCCGGACAAGGGCGCTGCCTATAAAACCCGCGCCGCCGGTTATTATATACATATTTACCCCCTACTATGAGGATTACTTCAAATCAGGGTCTTTGAGTAGTGGCGGCAGTTTGGATTCAGACAAGGAAAACGAAGCCTGACGCAGTATCAATTCAAACTGACCCACTACTTTGCTTTACCAAAGCCCGGTATATATGCCAACTTCTCCAGCCGGTTCAGCGCCCAGGCGGCCAGGCTGGTCAGAATCAGGTAATAGACGCCGCAGACCAGAAAAATTTCGGTAAAGCGATAGGTATAAGCGGCAAGTTTCATAGCTTCGGAGGTCAGATCCACGCAGGTGGTCATGTAAGCCAGAGAAGAATATTTGATCAGGTAAATGAACTCGTTGCCGCAGCCGGGCAAAGCGCGGCGCAGAGCCTGAGGAATGACGATCGAGACCAGCATGGAAGTCTTGTCGAAGCCCAAAGCCTGAGCGGCCTTGAGCTGGCCCTGACGAATGGAGAGCAGCGCCCCCCGGATGTATTCCGAATGGTAGGCCGCGCTGCACATAATAAATCCAAGCACGGCGGCGGCAAAGCCATCCAGATAAATGCCCAGTTTGGGCAGGGCGTTATAAAGAATGAACAACTGAATAATCAGCGGCACGCCCCGGATCACCGTGGTGTAGGCATCGCCGATGCGACGCAGCCAGCGTGGGCCAAAAGCACGCAAAGCGCCCAGAACCACCCCGCCGGCAAAACCCAGCAGCATGGAAGGGATGATCAACTGAATGGTCACCCACACTCCCCGGTTCAGGGCCGGGAGTATTCTTTCCAGCAAAAAATCTATTTCCAAGACGGCTTTGCTCCAAAAACAAAAATGAACTTTTTTTCCAAAAAGGCGCTCGTGGCGATGCTGTCTAAAGCTCCAAATCCAAACGGCTGCAAAAATCCAGAGTGCGGGTACCAGACCCGGCGGCCAGCAGTTCCGCCGGTGATCCGCTTTCAATCACCCGCCCGTGTTCCATAAAAAGGATTTCGTGGGCCAGGGCGCGGGCAAAATCCATCTGGTGCGTAGCCATGAGCATGGTCATGCCGCCCTTGGCCAGATAGCGGATAACTTCCAGCACCTCGCCCACCAGTTCCGGGTCCAGGGCCGAAGTAGGCTCGTCCAGCAGCAGCACTTTCGGGTCCATGGCCAGGGCGCGGGCAAAGGCTACGCGCTGCGTCTGCCCGCCGGAAAGTTCCGCCGGGTAAAGTCTGGCCCGGTTGGCCAGGCCCACGCGCTCAAGTTCGCTCATGGCCCGCGCCTCCGAATCCTGACGCGACATTCCGCGCACCTTGCGCAGGGCGATAGCCACGTTGTCCAGGGCAGTGAGGTGGTCGAAGAGGTTGAAATCCTGAAAAATCATGCCCACCTGCTGGCGGAAAAGCCGCAACTCGTGCTTGTTGCGCATATTCAGGCTTTGCCCTTCCAAAAATACCTGGCCGGTATCCGGCGGAATCAGCCCGTTGATGCACTGCAAAAAAGTACTTTTGCCCGCGCCGGAAGGCCCGATAACCACTTTAAGTTCGCCCCTGGCCAGAGAAACCGAAACATTGTCCAGAATCAGACGCGATCCGATGCTCTTGCTGATGTTAACGGCAGCCAGGGCCGGATCGCGCCTGGAAGCAGCGGCTTCCTCGCTCAAAGACTTTGCGGCTGTGGCTTCCGCCGGGGCAAGCTCCGCCGGGCTGTCCGTTGCCTGAAACTGGTTCTCGTTATGCATATAATTAACCGCCTAAGCCTTCTGATAGCCGGGGATATGGATTTTTTGCTCCAGGCCGCGCAAAAGCTTCAGGCCAACCAACGTGATTACAAAGTAGATCACTCCGGCCAGCAGGGAGAAGGCGAAGTGCATGTTGGTGGTGGTGGCCATTTGATGGATGCGGGCCATGGTGTCGGAAGCACCCAGCAGGTAAATCAGGGCGCTATCCTTGAGCAGGATGGAAAACTCGTTGGACCAGCCGGGAATGGCCAAGCGCATGGCCTGGGGCAGCACAATAAAGCCGATGCCGTTGGAGTCGCGCAGGCCAAGGGCGCGGGCCGCCTTGAGCTGCCCTTGCGGAATGGCCTCGATCGCGCCGCGAAAAATCTGCGACTGATAAGCCGCGCTGGTAAGCCCCAGCACGATGCAGGAAGAAGCCAGGGCCGAAAGCTCGAACAAAGGCCAGAATATGCCGTAAAAAAAGATATACAACTGCACCAGCAGCGGACAGCCGCGAAAAAACCAAACGTAGGTGGAAATAAAAAAACGCAACGGCGCGGCACCATAAACCTGACCCACGGCCAGCGGCACGCCAAGCGTCAGCCCGATAAGCAAGGCTACGCTTACGCAGGCCAGAGTGACCAGACAGCCGCCCAGAATATAGGGCAGGCTCTCGTATATGGTGAAAATAACTTCTTGCATTTTGTCCGTGTAATTTTTTGCGAGGTCAGCGCGGCATAGCCGGAAACATTCTGTTTAGCGGGATATGCGGCAAGGGTAAAGCAAAAAAACCGCAAACTTGCGCACCCAGCACTAATAAGGCATAAAGAACGTCTTATGACATACATTCTGGCAATACTTTGCATCGCGCTGATGGCGCTCTGCCTGATGCTGCTTTTTCTCGGGCTGCCCGGCAACTGGGTAATTCTGGGGTTGGCCGCCCTGTGGTCCTATTTTTCGGATGCGGATTTCGGCTGGAAGTTTTTCCTGTTGCTGGCCGGGCTGGCCGCTGTGGGCGAAGTGCTGGAATTTCTGGCCGGAAGCATTGGGGCCAGGCGCTTTGGCGGCACGCGCAAAGGAAGCTGGGGCGGCATTATCGGCGCTCTTGTTGGCGGCATTGCCTGTGCGCCGCTATTTTTTGGCTTCGGGGCGCTGCTGGGCGCTTTGAGCGGAGCTTTTGCCGGTTGCTTCATTATAGAAAAAATGCACGGCATGGCCACCGCCAAAGCCGCCAGCGCGGCCCTGGGCAGCGCGTTAGGCCGTTTTGGCGGCTTTCTGGCCAAATTCGGCATTGGCCTCGGCATGATTTATCTTTCGGCCCAGCAAATTTGGGCTGGCCTTTAATTCCTGAACCTATTAGAATTACTTAATTACCTGTTTGCAAAACTGATTTTGAGATGTCCGCATGATTGAAATAAACCATCTCTCGCATAATTTCGGCCAGCATTGGGCCTTGAAAGACATCTCCTTTCGTTTGAAAAAAGGCGAATTTCTCTTTTTATCCGGCCCTTCCGGCGCGGGAAAAACCACTTTGCTGAATCTGCTTTTCGCGGCATTGCCGGTACAGCGCGGCGAAGCCAGAGTGGCCGAGTTCGCCCTGAACAGCATCAAACCGGCGCAGATTCCTTTGCTGCGCCGTCAGGTAAGCGTGGTCTTTCAGGATTTTCGCATCCTGCCGGAACGCAGCGTCTACGATAACGTGCTGCTCCCCCTGCAAGTGCGCGGCCTGAGCCGGGTGCATTCGGACCGCCGTGTGCGGGCCGTGGTGCGCGCGCTGGGCCTGGAAAAAAGAAGCAGCCTGCTTTGCGGTGAACTTTCCGGCGGCGAACAGCAGCGCGTGGCCGTGGCCCGCGCGTTTGTGGTCAACCCGCAAGTACTGCTGGCCGACGAGCCCACCGGCAACCTTGATGCCGAGCTATCCTTTCGCCTGATGGACCTTTTCAAGCAGTTCCAGGCTTACGGCACCACCATGATCGTGGCCACGCACAGTCAGGAACTGATGCGCCGTCACCCCGAAGCCAAGGTGATCCGGCTGGAGGATGGCATGATCACCGGGGCTAACTGGCCCGGAGCCACGCTTTATCCCGGCCTGGAGCAAATGATGGAACAGCGCCGCCGCACCGCCCCCCCACAACCGAAAAGTACGAAACAGCCAGAAGGAGCGGGAAGCTAATGCCGCGCATCATCCTGCGACTTATCGGCCAGGGCATACTCGGCCTCTCCATCAACCCCTGGGCCCAAATTCTTACACTGACGGCGGTAATCCTCGTTTCTTTTCTGGTCGGGCTTTTCCTTATGGCCGTAACCACGCTGGATCACCAGCTCAGCATGGCCAGCGGCGAAACCTCCTTCCAGGTTTATTGGCGTCCCGGCCCGGATCAGGCGCAAAGCGACGAAATCAGCAGGCAATGGCAGGAAATTCAGGATATCCCCGGTTTCCTGCACGGACGCACCTTTACGCCGGAGCAGGCCCTGAAGGAAATGGAAAGCCGCCTGGGCCGCAATTCTACCGTCAAAGACCTGACCTTTATCGCGGAGAACAATCCTCTGCCGCCCACCGGCCTGTTCGCTTTTTCACCGCCGCAGGATGTTCAGAATCTGGATTACGGAATCTGGATCAAGGATACCAGCCAGAAGCTTTGGGATTTGCCCGGCGTGGAGCAGGTTTCAGTCACTCCGTTGCGCGATGAACTGGGACAGGCCTGGCGCAAGGTCAACACTTATATCATGCGCCCGGTCATTGTTTTTCTCACCCTACTGCTCGGGCTGATTATCGGCAACACCGTGCGTCTGGCCCTGCTTTCCAAGTCGCATGAAGTGGAAATTTTGCAACTGGTCGGCGCGTTCAACTGGTATATAAGGCTGCCTCTGCTCGTTTGCGGCGCGGTACAGGCTCTGGCGGGCAGTGCCATCGCTCTGGTACTGCTGCGCTTCATCCATATGCAAATCCGCGATGTACTTATGTTTCCGCCGCTGATGCTGGAAATTCGCTTTCTCACGCCGGAAATGATCCTGCTGATGCTGGCGGTTCCTGCCTTGATGGGATTGCTGGGCGGCTGGGTTGGCCTAAAAAGATAGCTACACGCGCGCCTTTTTGCCTCTGGCTGCGTCAGATATCACCTTTTATTTCGTCGAGTACCATAAGAGTACACTTCCTCAATAAAAGGCTCATCTTCCTTGCCAGAGAACAAAAATTCATCGCGTGTAAATATTATCTGCAACAATACGCTGGAAAAGTGTCTTGATAAAAGTACGTACATTTAACGGCGACTGTTTCGAACTGGAGCCAGTTCCCGGTCAGACTGCCGCGCAACTGGTCTATCTGTCCGGCCTGTTTGAGGCCCCGGCTCTTTGCAACGGCATTGGCCGCTGCGGACGCTGTCGGATGCGCTTCAGCCGCGAGGGCGACACTCTGAAATTCGGATCCGGCGCGGGGCTGCGCCCGGAACAGGGAGTAGCCCCGGAAGCGGATGAGCTGGACTTGCAGACCCTCGGCCCCAAAGCGGTCGCCCAGGGTTGGCGCTTGGGCTGCCACCATGCCGCCGAAGCCGGGCAAACACTGGAACTGCCCCCGGAAATCCGCAGTCTGCGCAAGCGCTCCCGCAATCGACACGGGCTTTTTGATTCCGGTAATTCGCCTGACTCACTTGAAAATACCGGTGATCTGCTGGCCGTGGGCAGTGAAATTTTTCGCTTAAAACCCAAATTGCCCACAACAGGAACGCTTGCTCTGGACTTCGGCAGCACCTCCCTTCACGCTCTCTGGCTGAGCGGCAGCGCTCCGGAGCATGAAAGCCACGCCATGGTCGCGCCCAACCCGCAAATGGGCGCGGGCAGCGATATCATGTCCCGCCTGGCCTGGGCCGCTGAACCCGCCGGGCGTGAGCAATTATCCCACCTGAGTCTGGACGCAACACGCCGCCTGCTGAACGAAGCTCCGGCCCAAAGCCGCGAGGTAGTGCTGGCCGCCAACCCGGCCATGGTCTATCTGCTGCTTGGCAAAGATGCCGCCGGACTTGCCCAAGCGCCTTACCGGCTGGATTACCGGGGCGGCCAATACGAAAATCTTCCCGGCCTGCCGCCCTTTTGGGTCAGCCCGCTCATTTCGCCTTTCATCGGCGGCGATATCAGCGCCGGTTTCTCCTTTCTGGCCCTTAACAAAGCGTTCAAGCCGGAATATCCTTTTGTTCTGGCGGATCTCGGTACCAATGGCGAACTGTTGCTGGCTCTGGACCGGCACACTGCTCTGGCGGCCAGCCTGCCCCTTGGCCCGGCGTTGGAAGGGGGCGGCATGCGGCACGGCGCGGAAGCGCGACCAGAAAACGGCCCCGCAACCGGCGACGAAGAAGCCACACTGGCGCAGACCGCCGGGATCATCACCAGCTTCAGCCTTTCGCCACATGGACTGACGGCTGTCACCCTGCCGCCGGATACTCTGCCGCAAGGCATCAGCGGAACCGGCTATATTTCCCTGGCCCACAATTTGCGCAAACTGAATCTGCTGAACAGCGAAGGACACTTTGTCCGGCCTGAACCCGCGCAGGTTTCGCCTCCGGCCTTTATGAGCCAGGGTACCTCCTTTGCGCCCGCTTTCCCTCGATCCGGACCCCTGGCTGCCGAACTGACCAATTCCCCACTCGGCCCTCTTTCCAGCCACTTGCCCGGCCCCTTGTTTCAGCTGGCACGGCGATTGGGCGATAATCTGCAACGTCTGCCCAACGGCGAGCCATACTGGCCGGTTTTCGGAAAAATCGGCATGAGCGCCGGTGATGTTGAAGAGTTGCTGAAAGTAAAAGCCGCTTTCAGCCTCGGCCTGAAACTGCTGCTGAAAAAAGCCGGTATCCCGCCACGCCCGGCCGGATCACACATGCCCGGCCAGCCAGGCAAAAGTTATAACGGCTTGGCCGCTATTTACCTGGCCGGTTCTCTGGGGCGGCATATTGAAAACGCCGCCCTGACCGGACTTGGCTTTGTGCCGGAAAATCTGGGTGGACGCATCAGGCCGGTGGGTAATACCTCGCTGGCCGGAGCCGCCCTGCTGGCGGGCAGCCCCCAAAAACAGCCTCTGCGCGAAGAACTCTGCCGCTGGGCCGAAGGGGTGGAAACCCTGAATCTGGCCGCCGAGCCGGAATTTCATCAGATGTTTGCGGCAGAAATGTTTTTCAAATAAAGACTGTTTCCAAACAATTCTTAAAATTATTTCTTTATAAACCATTCCCGGTTTCATCATTTGCGCGGTTTCCTGGTTGCGCCGCAACCACAAAAAGCTTAGTGTCGCGCCACATTTCATTCAGCAAGAGTTAATTATGCCAAAAGAATTCAGCAAAAATCCCAGGAATGCCGGTCATCACGACCGCCCTGATCGTTTCGGGCCGCGTAACGGCAAAGCGCCGCAGCGCAAAAGCCTGGCCGAGGAAATCATTGAAGCGGACGCCGATTTGATCCGCCTGTTGGCCAGACGCGCCCGCCTGACCGTAAAAATGCGCGGCGGCAAAACCCATGCCGCCACCCCCGGAGCCATCCGGGGCGAAAAGGCGATTCGTTCGCACTGGGAGGCCGAAGCCGGTAAAATCAGTCGGGACAGCCGCTTTATCCGCCAGCTTTTCAACCTGATTCAGGATATCGCCGTGCGCCCGCAAGATAGTGCGCCCGCCGGGCCGGCCTTTAATCTCGCGCCCGCCCGTGGTCAGGTAAAACTGGATTTGCCCGGCCCGGCCCTGGCTGAACAGGCCATGCTCTGGGCCGCCCTGGCCGCCGCCTGCGGCTGCGAACTGCGCGTAAATGGCGTACAGCGCTCGCAAGGCCTGATGGATTTTGTCAAAGCTTTCAGCCAGGCCGGAGCGAATCTGGTCTGGGCTGATTCAGATACCGGCTCCGACACCGACTCGGATCCGGCTTCCAGCAAAAGCGCCCTAGCCGCCGGTCTGCTGGCCGATTCTCTGGAACTGAGCGGCTGTCAGCCCATCCGCCTTGCGCACAAAACGATTTTTGTCGGCGAGAGCCGTCTGGCTTTTTATCTGCTTGCCTTCCTGAGCCTGAACGCGCCGGGTAAAATCCGCTTTACTGCCGGGCATGCTCTGAAAAGCGCTGATTTTACTGCTCTGCACAAACTGCTGCCCGGCCTGGGCGCTCGCCTTTCCTTCGCGGTACCTGCCTCGCGCGGTCTGCCCGCCGCTCTGGAATGCTCCGGCGCGCTGCCCGAACTTTACGTGATCCCGGCCGATTTGCCTCTGGAAGGGACTTTGGCCCTGCTGCTGGCCGGTTTTGCCTGGCGGCGTCCGCTGGTGCTCAGCCTGGACAATCTGCCCGGCAGTCTGGCCCAACAGGCCCTTTCCCTGCTGGAGCCGTTCTTTGCCAGGCTGCCGGAAGCAGCGGAAGTAAAAGGCTCGGAAGTGCATTACAATGCCTGGACGCCCTCATGCGCCCAAAGCCCGCAGGACGAAGCGGAAGGACACGCGCAGACCAATCCGGTGACCTTCCCGACTGTGCTGGAAACCGCGCTGGACCCGGCCTTGTCCTGCCTGCTGCTGAGTTTGCCCTTTTTTAGTGGCGGCAGTGTTAAACTGGCCGGAAGCTGGCCGGAAAATCCGGAAGCCCCGGCCTGCGTCAGCCTGTTACGCCTGGCCGGTTTGAAACTGGAAATCGGAAGCCAGGCTGTCAGCAGTGGGCGGGCCGGCAATATTTCGCTGGCCGATGGCATCATCTGTCAGGATTTGCCCGCCAAACTGCTGCCCCTGTTCTGGGCCATGAATGCCCAGACGGCCTTGCAATCCAAGAATGGCCTGACCCTCAGCCATGCGCCGGAGCAGTTTGATCCGGCCAACCCGGGACTGCCGCTTAAGCCGGATTTGGATCTGGCCAGGGATTTTCTGGCTCAGCTTGGCGTGGAACTGACCGAAGGCGAAAGCGGCTTGCGCCTTACCGCCCTGCCACCGGAAGAATTCCGCGAAGTGGCGGCCAAAAGCTACGGCTGGAGCAGCCCGGACGCTTTCTGGACCATCGGCCTCTCGTTGGGCGCTTTTTTCTGCTCCAATCTCAAGCTTTCCAACCCGGACAGCGCCAGTGACCTTTTGCCCGACTACTGGACCCTCTACAACGCCCTGCCGGATCCCGGCGCCAAGGCCGAAGCGAACCGGGCCGCGGTTACGCCTGCCGGAAGCGGCAGACGGCGCATTATGACCGACAGCGTCATTGAACCGCCGGAAGCGCTGGACGAAGAAGAGGACTTTTAATGGATCACGCCGAAGCGCGAAGAGACCTTCCGGCAGAACAAACCTTGCCTTGCAGTCAGATGGGAAATTCGTCTGACTGCAAGGAGGAAAAACTGCCGGAAGACCAGGACGGCCTGGAAAAACGCCTGGCTGAACTTGCGGACGAACTGGTCGCCTGTCAAACGCGTATCCGCGAACTTTCCGCTGCGGAAAACCCGGCCACTGGCGTTTTCTTCGCGGCGGAAATACACGCCGCACGTCAGAACAAGCTGGTGCTGGAATTCAAAAAGCAGCTTTGCCGGGCCAGGCTGAACCGGCTTAATATTGCCTAATTTTTTACGTCTCTTTGGTACGCCAGGTCGCCAATATTTCCTGATAGAAGTCATATAGCCCGGAGGCGGATTTTTCCCAGCTGAAATGTTCGGCTGCGAACGCGCGTCCTTTTGCGCCAATGCTTCTGGCCTGGTACGGATTTTTTACCAGGTAGCTGATCAGCGAACTGATTTCTTCCGCTCCGCCGTTTTTAAGCAACAGGCAATTTTCGCCATGTTGCAGGTACTGCCCAAGGTTGGCCACGGGCAGAATTACCGGCCTGCCGCTGGCCATAAATAAAGGCAGCTTGCAGGGAAAGCGATACTTGTTGAAGGCGTTATTCTCGCCCGGCTGCACCAGAATATCCGTTGCGCGCATAACCTGCGGTATATCGGCATGCGTGATCTTATCGGTCAGATCTACCAAACAGTCCTGCGCGTTAAACGCGGAAAAAACCTGTTGCGGTATGTCCAGCCCGTAGTTGCCGAATTTTATAATCCGCACCGGCATACCCGCCCGGTGCAGCAAGGCCACGGCGCAATATAGCTGGGTCATCTCGTCAATATTAGCCAGATGCAGGCTGCCGGGGTAAAAAAGTGTAACATGATCCGCCGGTATGCCCCAGCGGGCTTTTTCTTCCGGCGAAGACTGCCGGGGGATATCAAACACTTCGGGTTCGCCGCAGGCAGGCCAGAACACATGACCGGGCACGAAGTCCGGCTTGAAATCCAGCAACGCTTCAATGAGGCAGGTATAGCCCTGAGCGGAGGAAATAAAGGCTTTGGAGCGCTCCGGATGCGAATACTCGAACAGCTCGCCGCCCGGCAGCCAGTTGGCCGAATCCGCCAAAAATTCGGGAGCATATTCAGCGCTGTTGACTTTAAAAATCTCTTCTTCGTTATCTTCCATATGCACCAGCAGGGGAGCCTTCAAAGCCTGGGCTAGCGTCCCCGCCACAACCCGCGAACTTTCGCGCGGGGTCCAGCAATGTACCAGCGAATCTTCCTTACTGTTATCCAGCATGGCGGCAAAATGTTTTGGCGAGGTACGCAGAGAGCCGTATGAGCGGAATTGAGGCCGCCCGTAGCGGCTGACGGTATCGGGGTCGCCACAGCTGTACACCGCGCATTCCACACCCTGTAAAGCCAGGGCATTGGCCAGATGGAAGATATGCATGCCGCTTTGGGCTCTGAAATCATAATAACTGACGAAAATCACTTTCATCTGGACACTCCGGAATCGCAAAAAATCAACGGCCAAGCATTACAGCCAGGCCATTTGGCTCTTTTGACTTGTACGCGCTAATGAATTCGGCCGGGCTGCGCCAGGCAGGCATGTCCGGCCCCGGCCGCCAGGCGGTGGGACGCTGCATAAACAGCGTTCTGCGCTCTTTTCCCTTCTCCTGATCCAGGGTGTATTCCAGAGCCTGCCGGACGGTTTCGGGCGCGATACCGGCTATGCAGTGCGCGCGCTCATACCGGCAACTCCAGTTGCAACTGTAACACTCCAGCGGGAGGCAAACGGCAGTGCATATGCGGCTATAGGGAAAAAAGCGTCCAAAAGTTCCCCCGCCAACAAGTACAACCAGAGGCACGTCAAACGCGCAGGCAATATGCGCAAGGCCGGTATCCGCCCCGGCGGCCAGCCTGCTTCTCTGGATAATGCCAGCGGAAACGCCCAGGGAAAGCTCACCGCAAAAGGTATGGCAACTCACATTACGCTTTGCCAAGTAGTCCTGAATAGCGTGGGCCGCAGTAAGCCCGGCCTTACTTTCCCCACCAAGGATGACAACCGGCAAGCCGCGTTTCGCGCACACATCCGCAAGGGCTTTCCCCCACTGGCCGTATGTATTATACGGGACATTGCCTGTTGCAAAAAGCGCCACAAAAGGCTGGTCCTTCAAGCCTGCACTCTCCAACTTTGCGGCGGCGGCCAGGGCGTCCTCCGGTGACAGCCAGAAGCGCGGCGGCACAACGACTTCCTGAAAGCCGAAATACTCCAGTATGTCGCGGGTTCGCTCAATATCCATCCTGATGCCGGGCCGCAGCGGAATAAACTCATCCACCTGCCCGTTAAAAATATCCCTGGCATCGGGCAAGGCATTAGTGGCATCCATCCCGGTCGAAACAAGCGGCGCACCAGCAGTCACCAACAACGCGCAAACGGATGCCGAGGGAGAAATAGTACTGTTGAATATTATATCCGCCCTGCACGCCCGGAGGAGTTTTGCGGCCATCTGCAAATACGCAGGTTCCAGCTCCAACCGTCTTTTATCCAGAGTGATGGTCTGCTTTACAGCCGGGGCCGACGCATACAGAGGGGCAGTGGCGGTATCGCACGCCACGGTAATGGCGGCGTTGGGGTAAACTTCCGGGAGTTTTTCCAGCAGTTCACCGGCCAGAACTCCATCACCTATGCCGTCAAGACGCACGTACAAAAGTTTTTTTACAGCGGCCCGGTCCGGCATGGAGCGGCGGGAGTGATCTTTGCCAGGCAGTCTGGAGTTCATCCAAGCGACGCTGGCGCAATACTGTCAAAATAATTTTTCAATTCTTTTACATACCTGCCAAACATTTTTTCAATAAATAAAGCCAGTTTATTCCTGTATTCCATGCTATTATCAGCACCAAATGCATTTACCCAATCCAAAGCCACATCAAGGCTATCTGTAATAGGTAAATATTTTTCATATAACTTCTGCGTTGAACGGATGCGTACATTATTTTCAGATGTAAGCAGCATGGCTGGTCTGTTCATGGCTAAAGCAGGAATGGCACCATGCAATCTAGTAGAAATTATCGTTTCGTAATCATTTATGATAGAAAAATAATCCATTGGCTCAAAAGAATAACGGCAGGCATATCCAGCTTTGCTATAGAATAAAAATTCATCTATATAAAAGCATATAAACTCAGGCGCATCAGTAGGAGATGGAAATGTTGCAAGAATATTTTTGACAATCTCAGGAGAAATAGATTGATTTATAACGCGTGCTGCTTGTAAAATAATTCCTACTTTTTTTGTGGCTCCTGTAACGAATCTTTTTTGAAAATCTTGCTGTACGCAGAAGAGAGATGGGCAAGGAAGATCTACAGCTTTATTTATCCCCATTAAATCATTCAAATTCCTTGCAAGCCCGGCAGACCTGGTAGAAATATACACGTTATCACGTTTCAAAACAGCAATATCCCGCGACCTAAGCCTATCCAGAGGCATACCCGCGCCAATTCCCAAAAAAATTGCCGGAACAGTCGGATGGTCAAACAAAAAATCAAATACTGGATGCACTGTATTATCGAACCATTCAGGCGTACCGGCAAAAACGACAAGATCGGCGAGTGAGATTTCTTTAGGCTTACAGCAGTTACTCAAAAAATTGTTTCTCATAACATTATTTGCGTAACCGTTCACAAAAAGATCCGGGTTTCTGTTCCACAATAAAAAATTATGATCTTTACCTAAAAGTGCTTCTAATAAATTGAACACTCCGAACCGTATAAATTCATCACCCGGATTCCATTGCCGCGTACTGCTCACTAAAATATTCAATCTTTTATGCATGACATCCATACCCATCACTGCCTTTTTATCTGCCTACCTGGCAGGGCACATCACCCCGCTCCAGACGCAATAAAGCGATCTTCTTGTCCAGGCCGCCGGCATAGCCGGTCAGGCTGCCGTTCGCGCCAACTACGCGGTGGCAGGGTATGAGCAGGGAAATCGGGTTGCGCCCTACCGCACTGCCCACGGCTCGGGCCGAGGAGGCCCGCCCTGATTGCGCGGCCATTTTCGCGGCCAGCGCCCCGTAAGTGCTGGTTTGCCCGGCTGGAATTTCCAACAGAAAAGCCCATACCTTGCGCTGAAAATCAGTGCCTTGCGGGGACAGGGGAAAATCGGGCTGCCGCACCCGTCCGGCAAAATAGTCGTCCAGCCAGGCGCGCAGCTTGACGAATACCGGATAATCCGCCGCCTCCGTCCAGTCCGCCGTATTTTCAGGATAATGCTTTTGGCCTACAAACCAAAAGCCGCCAAGCGCGTCACCTTCAGCCGACACGGTGGCCGGGCCCAACGGGGTTTTGACGGTGCAGACATAGATCATGGCGTCACATCTTCCCTACCAGCATCTCCAACGGCACTTGCAGCGGGTAGTTAAAAAGAATGCCGCAGTTGCTGAGTCCGCGCCAGACCATGTTGGCCCGGATATTATCAAGCATGGCCATGGGGCCAGGCGGGAAGCTGTCCAGCATAAGGGTGGCTTTGTCCGGAATTTCGGCGGGATCGAATTGCGGAGGAAAAAGCAGCTGCGCACCGGTCAGGCTGAGGTCGATCAGCATAACCTGAAAGATGGCGCCGGTTTCCAGCACATGCAGCAGGGCGAAGCAGGGCTGGTCAAGCTGCACGCGCGTTGCAACGCGACGTCCTATATCGGAGTTCTCAAGCTCGGTTCCAGACATAGGGGCTCTCCCATGACTATTTTTACCGCGTAAAACGGCAATTCATGTTTATATCGCACAGTTACAGCCACAAGTCAAAAGAGCTTTGACATCAGCGCGATTTTAAAACATATATTACGAAATCATTTTATAATTCATAAATAATGCAGGCCAGCGGCCTGGATCAACGTCTTTCCGATAAAAAACTACCGGGACGGCACAGTTTAAGTGCTTGCCTGACAGCCACAGCGGAGCGCCAGCATGCCCGAAAAACAATGCACCAAGCCTTGCGAGGCTGAGAGCGCCGTAAGACGGCGTATCGAGGAAAAACTCGACGACTACGCCAAATACAATCTCAGTTCCAAAGAATCCTGCCTGCTGAACATTCTTTTTGACCTCATGCAGGAATACCAGGACGAGAAATATCTGGACCTGCTGCCGGTCCTGCTGCTGGACATGGTGCTTGGCCTGCCCTGCGAGCTGTACGCCAGAAAAAACGAGCGGCCGGACGGCTCGGGCGTAGCGGACGGGACAGGCGAAATAAACTGGGAAAACAACGAATTCGAACTGCGCACTCCGGCGGCGCTCCCGCTCAAATCGCGCAGCAGCATTACCCCGGCAATCTCTGACGAGCGCGTTTGCATTCCGGTACGCGGCCGTTACGGCAGCAAAAGCCAGGGCGAGCAGGATCGCGAAGTACGCGGCTTGCTGATATTTTACCCGCCGCACTCCTTTACCAACCATGAACTGCTTTTTCTGGAAAAATTCGCCAACCGGCTCGGCTTCGCCATGCACAACAGCGCACTGGCCCGGCGCAACCGCGAGCATCTGGATTTTGTGCGTAACCTGGTCAAGGATATCGGGCATAATGTGCTTGGCCCGAATATGTATTTCAAGTTGCTGATCAACAAACTTGCCGCCAGCCTGCTCGACTTGGGCGGGCATTTGGGAAGTTGCCGGGCAGAGGCGGAAGATCTGGACAAGCTGAAGGCAACCCATCTGGACATTCTGGATCAAATCAACGAAATCCAGCAAAACTTCAATCACAGCAGCCTGTTTCTGGAAAGCCTGCTGCGCGAAAGCCACTTCATCCAGGGCTGCTATGTGCTGCGCCCCTGCCGGGTAAATATTTACGAACGGGTGCTGAAAGCGCAGTTCAAAAGCCATTTGCCCATGTTCAGGGCCAAAGGCATAGAGGCCGAACTGCTTGTGCCGCCCGTCAACTGCGAAGCAAACTGCGAAACTGAAGCCGATTTCGGCCTGATCAGCCAGGTGGTGGCCAATATTTTCTCCAACGCCCTGAAATACGCGGCGGCGGATCCGGCCTGGCAGACCGGTTCAAAGGGCAACTGCCGCAGCCCCTTTGTGCGCTGTGGGGTGGAAGATGACGAACCGGGCCGCATCCGGGTTTATATACTAAGCAGCGGAAAGCGCATCGGGCCGGAAGAGGCGGATCGCCTTTTTGACAAATACTACCGCGCCTCCAATAGCGGCAATATTTCCGGCACCGGCAAGGGGCTGCATTTCGTGCGCGATATCGTGACCCGGCACGGCGGCGAGGCCTGTTATCAAGCCACGGAAGAGGGCAACAAGTTCTATTTCAGCCTACCGCATACCGCTGCGGAAGCGGGAGCGTAATCAGGCAAAAGCTGCAAAATGCTGTAACCGCCGTGCCAGTGTCGGGCGTTGTGAGCCGCTGTTCCGACTTACTGCCTGCTTGCCTGTTTCGGTTTTATTTATTTTTTCATAAAAACGCAGCAAATAACTCCTATATTTTCTTAAAAACGCAGCGCAACGCCCTTGATAACTTCATAAAAACGCAGTACGTTTTTTGACAGTCAGAAGATTTTCCAAAAGAATTACCAGAAGGGATACCGCGTATGTATAGAAAAGCTATGGATGCGCTTCTCGCATGGAAGGACAGCTCACGCCGGAAACCACTTGTATTGAAGGGCGCAAGGCAGGTTGGCAAAACGTGGTTGATGCGTGAGTTTGCACGGGCTGAATATGATGATTCGTTATACATCAGCTTTGACAGGGATGCCGAAGCGGTCAGGATATTTGATGACACAAAAGACCCCGCGCTGATTATAGAACGACTGAGTTTGACACGCGGCAAAAGCATTACCCCCGGAAAAACGCTTGTCATTTTGGATGAGATTCAAGAATGCGCGAACGCGCTTGGCAGCCTGAAATACTTTTGCGAAGATGCGAACGAGTATCACGTTATTACAGCAGGCAGCCTGCTTGGTACATACCTGGCAAACCCCACAAGCTATCCTGTTGGGAAAGTAAATCTGCTGAACATCTATCCGTTGACTTTTGAAGAATACTTGGCCGTTTCCGACACGGGCATGTACCAATACTATCGCTCAGTGCAATCAGGTAAAGATTATGTTTCCGCATTTCACGAACGGATGATGGAGCACTATAAAAAATATCTGATTATTGGCGGGATGCCGGAATGTGTTCAAAGCTGGGTGACCAACGCCGCTCCAGAAGAAATCACCGCCATTCAGGAAGAAATCATCTCGCTATACGAAAACGATTTCACAAAACACAGCGGCAAGGTAAACAGCGGGCGCATCCTGCAAGTGTTCCGCAGCATCGTTCCTCAGCTTGCTAAAGAGAACAACGAAAAATTCATGTATGCCGCCATTGCCAAGAGCGCGAGGGCGAAAGATTTTGAGGATGCGATTGAGTGGTTGATTTCCAGCGGTATTGCTTACCGCATTCTGAATGTATCCAAAAATGGATACCCCCTAAAAGCCTACGAAATGCTGAACTATTTTAAGTTGTTCCTGCTGGATGTCGGTCTAATAAAACATATGGCACAGCTTACCAACAAATCAATCCTGCTTTCCGAAGCGTTTCAGTTCAAGGGACAGTTAACCGAGAATTATGTCTTGGAGCAACTTCTGCCGCTGCTTAACTACTCGCCACACTATTACGCATATGCGCAAGACCGCGAAATAGACTTTATTATTCAGCACGGAGAAAATATTTTTCCTATCGAAATAAAATCAAGCGGGAACAAGAATGCCGTCAGCTTCAAAAACTATATTGCCAAATACAAGCCTAAGGTCGCCGTTCGCTTTAACACCAACGAGTATTTGCACAATGAAGCGATCATGAATATACCGCTCTATTTTGTTGGCAAGCTGTTTGAATTAACCGCAACGTCATAAAAAAGGTTCATCTAAAGTGACGGGCAGGTCATAAATATATCCCGCCCGTCACTAATAAAATCTTACTTTACAGGCACTAAACTTTCTTTCTGGCCTTGCCTGTAATCCCCCCTTCAACAGCGTATACCAGTGTCTGTTTGTCGTAGCGTTTTATATAGGCGTCAACCTTGTCCAGGTGCGCGGGCAGATATTTTTGCGCCAAAGCCCGCAGGCTGGCCTGCCACTCTTCCGGCTCCTCTACAAGTCTGGCCCGGCCATTAAGCTGTGCGCTTTTGTAGTAAGTGCCGAAGCCCCCGTCATACACCACCTCGGTGTCACCCACGACCACAAAGGAAACCCGGCTTTCGGCCTTGAGGTTGTCAATTTTGCGTCCATTGCGGGCACAGTGGAAATAGACCTTGCCTTCCATAAAAACATAAGACAGCGGCACAGTGTAAGGCGCACCGTCAGCACCTGCCGTGGCCAATACGCCATATTCGGCCCGGTTCAGCAGATCCACGGCCTCTTCTTCGCTGATGGCCCGGTCTTTTCTGCGCATTTCGTATTCCTGCATGATTTTCACCTTATTAAGATTTATTGGGGAATTTTATGTAGGGCTCCGCCCCACACCCCGCATAGGGGTGCGACCCCTATGTACCCATTTTTTTAGAGACAACACCTAGCGTAGCTGGCTGTCCTTACTGCCTTTACGATTGTAGGGGCTGAACATTGCCTGCGCCTTGTCGCTTTCGTCCTGTTCTTCCTGACAGGCCAGGCACAGGCGCACACCGGGCAAGGCCCGGCGTCTGGCTTCAGGTATGGGGTCGCCGCATTCCTCGCAGAACTCAAGGCTTTCGCCTTTGGGTAAATTCCTGCGGGCGCGGGCTATTTCGTCTTCAAGCGAACCGTTGATTTGATCCTGCACCGCTCCGTCACTGGTCCAGCCGCTAGCCATATCCCTTCCCCAAAAAAAATTCTTCTATCAAAAAAACCTCCTTATTTATATAGTGCGGACCGGATACGTACAAGTGAAATGAAAAAATGAGACTGAGTTGGAAAAGCCAGACCTGAACAAAATCCCCCTGACGCCGGGGGTTTATATCTTCAAAAGCGGCGCGGGCCGTGTGCTTTATGTAGGCAAGGCCAAGCGGCTGCGCAAGCGTCTGGCCTCGTATTTTCGCGAAGCCTCCGCCCTGCCCGCCAAAACCAGAGCCATGCTGGAGAAGGCTTCGGAACTGGAAACCATCAGCACGGCCACGGAAAACGAAGCTCTGCTGCTGGAGGCCAGCCTGATAAAAAAACACCGCCCACATTACAATATTCTGTTGCGTGACGACAAGGCGTATGTGCTTTTTCGTCTGGACACGCAGGTTCCCTACCCCCGGCTGGAAGTGGTGCGGCCTATCCGCGATGGACGCAAAGTTCGCCAGACGGCGGAATCCCGTCCGGTTAGTGATACCCACCAGACCAGCCGCACCGGTGAGGCAAGCCCGTCCCGCCCGGCCCAACCCACGCGTAGCGGCAAGCCCCGGCGCGACAAGACGAAAATGTTCGGGCCTTATACCTCTGGCCGCGATGCCAGACTTACCTGGAAGGCCATCCACAAAATTTTTCCGCTGCGCCGCTGTTCCGACCGGGCCATGAAAAACCGCCAGCGCCCCTGCCTGTATCATCATATGGGCCAATGCCCGGCCCCCTGTGTGCTGGCTGTTGACCAGGACGAATACGCGGCCACCGTTGGCAAGGTGCTGCTTCTGCTGCAAGGGCGTTCGCACGAACTTTTGCGCTCGTTGCGATCTGAAATGGAGGCCGCCTCGGAAAAGCTGGAGTTTGAAAAAGCCGCCCGCCTGCGCGATCAGCTTCGCGCCGTTGAAAATACCGTGGAAAAACAATCCGTACTGCTGGAGTGGGAAAAAGACGTGGATTTTCTCGGCCTGACCGAGACCGAAGCGGGTCTCGGCCTGGGGCTGCTTTTTGTGCGCGGCGGGGCGCTGTTGGGCAGCCGCAGCTTCTTCTGGCCGGGCCTGGGACTGGAAGACGCGGGCGAGTTGCTCTCCAGCTTTTTGCTGCAATATTACACCACATCCGAAACCATGCCGGAGCGGGTGGTGTTGCCCTGGAACCCGCAGGACAATGAAATTTCGGAATTGCCCGCTCTGGAAAGCCTGCTTGCGGAATTGCATGGCCGTAGCGTGCGCATTGACACTCCCCGCGCTGAAAACGAGGAGCGTCTGGTCAATCTGGCTTCCACCAACGCCAAAGAAGCGGCCAAATTACGCGGCACACAGAATATGCCCGCCATGCTGTCCGCCGTGTTCGCACGCTCCGAACCGGTGGACCGCATAGAATGTGTTGATATTTCGCACATTTCTGGTAATTCTGTCCGGGCCGCCATGGTGGTGTTTGAAGGCGGGCAACCGCTGCGTGAGGCCTGGCGGGCTTATAATTTGGAAGCAATTTTTACAGCCGGGGACGACTACGCCGCCCTGGCGGCCTGGGCCGAGCGCCGGGCGCGGTCTGGACCGCCCTGGCCGGATCTGCTGCTGATTGACGGCGGGCGCGGCCAACTGGCGGCTGTGGCCAGAATATTCCGCGAACTTGGCGTCTGGTCGGATCAGCCGGAGCAGGAAAACGGCTTTGCTCTGGCCTCCATTGCCAAGGCGCGGGACGAGGCAGGGCATACCGACCGTCGGGCCGGTAATCTGGAAGACCGAATTTTTGTTCCCGGCCGCAGCAATGCCCTGAACCTCAAGCCCGGTTCACCGGAATTGCTCTTTTTGCAACATGTACGCAACCATGCCCACGATTTCGCGTTGGGCAGACACCGTCAGGCACGCAGCAAACAGGCTCTGGCCGGGGAGCTCAACCGTATTCCCGGCTTCGGCCCCCGGCTTGCGCGTGCGCTTTGGGAAAAATTCAACTCCCTTCAGGAAATGTCCCAGGCTTCAGACGAAGAATTGCGGCAGGTTCCTGGACTGGGCGCGGGGCGCATTGCCGCGCTGCGTGCGCACCTGGCCCTGATTTTGACTGACGCATAACGCCTCATAAAAAACTCGCCTTCCTTCTTGGCTACAAAAAGAACTATTATTTCCACGAGACTGTATTTTTACGAAAAAGATAATAATAACAAAATGACGAATACCAGTCCCGGCGCATTCTCTTCTACCGCAAAGCATCAGGTCGCTGTTTCCGCCATGTTCGAGCGCATCGCGCCGCGCTATGACACCGCGAATCGCATTCTAAGTTTCGGCGTGGATGTTTTCTGGCGCCGCCGCCTGGTCCGGGGCGTTGCCGCCGCTTTTCTTCCCGGCTCGCGGCGGCGTATTCTCGACCTTGCCGCCGGAACCTACGATGTTTCCATTGCCCTAGCAGACCGAATCCCCGGAGCCTTTGTGCTCGCAGTAGATTCTTGCCTGCCCATGCTTCAGGCGGGAAAAGGCAAACTCATCCGGGCGGGCGGATACGCTAAAAGCCGTATCGCCCCCATCGCGGGCGACGCCTTGCACCTCCCCATGAATGATGCGAGCGTTGATGCGGTTACGGTTTCTTTCGGCCTGCGCAATATGTTCCCACGAAAAGCGGCCCTTGCGGAAGCGCACAGGGTACTCACGCCCGGGGGCGTGTTTCATATCCTGGAATTCGGCGCGGCAAAGTGCCGCATCTGCGGCGGGTTGTACACAGTGTATCTGACACGAATCCTCCCGTATATCGGCTGGCTTGTAACCGGCGATAAAGAGGCATACAGCTATCTCGCCCGCACGGTCAGGGATTTTCCAGCTGCGGCTGTTTTGACGGAGGAGCTCCGCGCCGTGGGCTTTCAGGAGGTTACCGCCAGAAGATTGTGGGGTGGTATTGCCTATCTGCATACCGGGAAAAAATGAGCGGATTAAACTCTTCCCTTTAATGGCGATTTCGGCATACTGGCATCCATGAACCTGCTGGACCTCTTCAAACACCTGAAGCCTTATGTTCGGCCCTACCGCTGGCTGGTCTTTTTGGCCCTGGCCCTTACGCTGGTAGGATCGCTCACGGCCCAGGTCAACGCCTGGGTGCTGCGTTACGCCGTGGATTCTGTGGCCGCCCTGCTGAATCTGTATCCGGAAGCGACTGACGCTGCGCAGAGCGCCGCGCCCGGCGCTGTATCAAACGCCGCAATTTCCACCGGCCCGGACGTTATCGCCGCCGGTTTCGAGGTGCTGGCCCTGATCACCCTCATCCTGCTCGGCAAGGAAGTGATCAACGTAATCATCCAGTTCGGGCAAAAATATTACGGCGAAAAGCTGCGCATCCATATCTCGCACGATTTGGCCCAAAGCGTCATTGAGCGGGTGCTTACCTACAGGCTGGCTTTTTTCAGCGTAAACGCCAACCAGCCCGGAAAATTGCAAACCCGCATGGATCGAGGGGTGGAAAGCCTTACCCGCCTGGTGCAAAACTTTTTTATTGATATCCTGCCCATGTTCGCCAGTTCGGTGGTGGCCCTGGCCATGATGTTCAACGCCAATTTTTATGTCGGCCTGGTGGGCTTTGCCACCGTGCCTATTTATTACTATGTCAGCCGTAAACAGGCAGCCAGGCTTTCCGGCTCGCGCCACCTGATCAAAGAACTGCGCGAAAACAAAAGCCACGGCATTCTGAGTATTCTGGAATCCATGCCGGTCATAAAATCCTTCCTGCGCGAGGATATTGAAAAAGCCAAGCAGATGAGCCTGCAAACCGGCCTTACGGACGTGCAGCTTAAAATCCGGCGCACCAGCTTTATTTTTGACGGCCTGAAAACCTTCATCGAGCAAATCGGCGTGGTTGGCATTATTATTCTCACCACATGGCTGGTGCTTTCCGGACAAATGAGCATCGGCGCGATCATGTTCCATATCCTGCTTTACAGTAACGTCACCGCGCCCATCCGCCGCCTGCACCTGATTTACGATCAGATGAACGATGCCCTGATTTATGCCGAAAGCTTCTTTGAATTGCTGGACGATGGCGAAGAAAAAAAGAGCCGGGTGGAAAGCAGCGGCAACTACCGCCCGGATCGCAACCGGGAGCAAGGGCTGATCGGCAGCTTTTCACTGCGCGGCGTGGATTTTACCTACCCGGACAACGCCAGCCCCACCCTGCATGACATCAACATGGAAATCCGGCCCGGCGAAACCACTGCCCTGGTTGGCCTTTCCGGCGCGGGCAAAAGCACGCTGATTAATCTGCTGGACAAGTTCTATCAGCCGAATTCCGGCCAGATTATGCTGGACGGCGTGGATCTGGAAGAATACGACACCGCTTTTGTGCGTGAAAACATCGGGCTGGTGCTGCAAAAAAATCACATTTTCAACGGCACCGTGGCCGAAAATATCCGCTACGGCAACCCTACCGCCACGGATGAAGAAATTGTGGAAGCAGCCAAAAAGGCCTTTCTTAACCGTCAGGTAAGTGCCATGCCGCAGGGCTACGATACTCCCGCTCCGCTGCTTTCCGGCGGGCAGCAGCAAAAAATAGCCATTGCCCGCATGTTTTTGAAAAATCCGCCAATCATTTTTCTGGACGAACCCACGGCCAGCCTGGACGCCCTGGCAACCCAGCAGATCAAAAAAAGCCTGGACGCCATTAAAAAAGACCGCACTGTGGTGGTCATCTCGCACAGCATTTCGCAGATCATTGATGCCGACCGCATCTATGTAATGCAGAACGGACGCATCGCCGAGGGCGGCACACACGAGGAGCTCTATCACGCAGCCGGAGCCTACCGCGATATCTTCGACGCCATGGCCCGCAGCCTTAATATTGACAAAATCGCAAAAACCCTGGAATAATTGCTTACCTATTCTGCAAGGAGCAAAAACATGGATTTCGCATTCTTTCTGGTGGGCCTGACGGCTGTAGTGAGCGGCTTGTTCTGGTTGCAAAGCAACATTCGCAAGACATATCCGCATTTGTACTCACACAAATCGCACGGCAAGGCCGGGCATTAATCAGAACAATAAATCCTTTTTGCCTCGCGGCTATAAATCCGGGCAACAACGACATACACATGAACAGCAAACCTTCCCGCAACGATTTTGATCCGGCTCGTTACGGCCTTATTCCTACGCCCGGCAGCAAGAGCGATGGCAAAGGGCTTTTTACGCTGAATCCGTCCAAAACCCGCCGCTATATTCAATTGGCCCTGGTCGCCATATTCATTTACGCTGGCTGGGAATTTTACCGCTATTACCTTTGGGCCGTTGGGAGCAGTCCGGATTTTTATCCCCGCCCCCCTGCGTCTGAAGCCTTTTTGCCAATCAGCGCCCTGGTCGGACTAAAACGGTGGTGGCTAGGCAACGGCTTCGACCCGGTGCATCCAGCCGGCCTGACCATATTTATCGCGGCCATAATCATCGCTCTGGTGGCGCGCAAGTCTTTTTGCGGCTATCTTTGCCCGGTAGGCTGGTTCTGCGGCCTCATTGATCGCCTGGGTGCCCGCCTGCTGAACCCGCTGGGCATTTCACGGCGTCCGGGCAAAATCATTTACCGGATAATCTCCCTGCCCAAATATCTGCTGCTGGGCCTGCTTGCCTGGGCCATACTGGTGGGTATGGGACCAGCGGACGTGGAAGCCTTCCTGTTCAGCCCCTATAATAAAATCTGCGACAGCAAAATGCTGCTCTTTTTTATCGAACCATCCACCAACACCCTGATCGGACTCGGCGTACTGCTTTTGGGGTCATTTTTGGTGCAGGGCTTCTGGTGCCGGGGCTTTTGCCCCTATGGGGCGTTGCTGGGCATCTTCGCCTGGTTCTCGCCTCTGGCTGTGTGGCGTGACAAGCAAAACTGCACTTATTGCCGGCGCTGCGTTCGTGCCTGCCCCACCGGCATTGCGGTGCACGAAGCGCATCGCGTAAGCAGCCCGGAATGTCAGGGTTGCCTGGAATGCGTTGCCGCCTGCCCGGAGCCGGATTGCCTCAGTGTAAGAGCGGGTTACGGGCAAAAAGCGGTTCGGGTGTCCAACCGCCTCATTCCGCTGCTCTGCCTGGCTTTGCTCTTTTTGTTCATTGCCGGAGCCAAAGTTACGGATAACTGGCAAAGCAAGGTATCGCCGATAGAACTGAAAATGTATCACCAGGCGATTTACTCTCTGGGCCATCCCTGATGTAGTGCCTAAAAATAAAATGACCTCTATTGTATTGTGATCGCAAAGCGCATATAACCGCATATCGTTAATTTTTCATTAAATTTTTATCCGGAGCCTCAATATGTCAAAAAATTTCGCCTGGTCCGTGCTCGGACTTACCCTGCTGTTTTCCATTGTTTTGTTCGGTTGCAATGAAGACAAACAAAAGCCGCTGGCTGGTATCGTTGATGCCGAGGCTGTCTTTCAAAAAAGCACGCTGGCTGCCGCCGGAATGAAGCATATTGACGCGCTGAACACTGAAATGCAGGCCAAACTGGCCCAGATGCAAAGTCAATTGCAGGCCGCCCCGGAAGATGCCGAGCTGGAAGGCAAACTGCAAAGCGATCTGTTCGCGCTGCAAACCCGTATGGATCAGGGCCAACGCCAGATAGCGGAAAAAATCAACGCCGTGTTCGATCAGGCGGTGGAAGAATGCCGCGTCGCGCAGGGACTGGAAGTAATCCTGCCCAAGCAGCTGGTCATGGCTTCTCGCCCCGAAGCCGACATCACCGAAGCGGTAGTGGCCGCCATGGACAAGAGTACGGTGGACTTCTCCGATATCAAGCTGGAAGAAAGTGCCCCGGCCGCTGCGCCGGAAACTCCGGCTGACGCTGCTACCGAAACTCCGGATGCCGCTGCCTCAGCAGAAGAAGCCGCCCCGGCTACAGCGCCGGAAACCCCGGTGGACGCTCCGGCTGAAGCCGCCGCGCCGGCTGAAACTCCGGCCAACTAGCGCACGCTGCGGCGAACGCAAAACATAACGGTCAACTCAAGCACAAAGCGCTTTAAAAACGGCCGCGTGGAAATAATGATTTTCCGCGCGGCGTTTTTTATTTATGAAAAATTGAATATACATATGCAGCACAGCGAAGATGCTCCAAAAGTAAAAATAACTACGGCGAGGTATATATGAACGACAGCGGATTTGAAGACAAAGCCTTGATCGGACGTTTCATCGCGGTGCGCGAACGTCTGGCCGCAGCCGAGCTTATGGCCGGACGGGAACCGGGCGAGGTGCAACTGGTTGCTGTTTCCAAATGGCATCCAGCTTCCAGACTGGCGGTTCTGGCCCGCTATATGGAATCGCAAGCCGCAAAGCCAGAGACAAAACCAGACAGCCTTCGGGATGCAAAAACAAACGCGCTACACATCATTTTCAGCGAAAACTATCTACAGGAAGCTCTGGGCAAACAGGATGAACTGGCCGGGGCAGAGCTTTCTTGCCGCTGGCATTTTTCCGGACACCTGCAAAGCAACAAGGCCAGACAGGCTTTTGGCCGCTTTGAACTGTTGCATACTTTGGATTCACTGAGTTTGGCGCAAAACTTGCAAAAAGAATTTGACAAAAGGCTGGCGGCAAGCGCCACAGCCGCGCCACAGCGCGTATTGCTTCAGGTGAATATCGGACGCGAAGCGCAAAAATCCGGGCTCATGCCGGAAGATTTACCGGAATTTATTGATAGAGTACGCCAGCTTACCGGCGTAGCGATGCAAGGATTGATGTGTCTGCCGCCAATTGCAGACGAAGCCGAAGCCAGCCGCCCCTATTTCGCCGGGCTGCGTCAATTGCGTGACAAGCTGGAATCCGGCTGCGGGTTAAAGCTCCCCCTGCTCTCCATGGGCATGTCGCACGATTTTGAAGTGGCGGTGCAGGAAGGGGCAAATCTGGTTCGCGTAGGCACAGATATTTTCGGACCGCGAACCTAGAAAGAGGAATCGGTTTATGGCCACATTCATCGGGATGATCGTATCAGCGCTCTTTATCGGCATGGCTCTCAGCGATCCCTGGGCCTATGTCAATCTGCCCAGTCTGCTCATTGTGGCGGGCGGCACTTTTGGCGCGATTCTCACCAACTACCCGCTCGGTGTGGTGCTGCGCACCGGCGGACTCATCCGCAAGGCCATGACCAGCTACCTTCCCCCGGTTGATGTAACGGTGCGGCAGCTTTTGGACTTCGCGCATCTGGCCCGCCGCGAGGGGATACTGGCCATTGAGCCGTCCATCAAGGAATTGCCGGACCCCTATTTACGCAAGGGTCTGCGCCTGATGGTTGACGGCATGGAACCGCAGGCCATCCAGACGATCATGGAAAATGAAATCAACAATACCGAATCCCGGCACGATATGGGTGTGGAAATGCTTACTGCCCTGGCATCCTACGCCCCGGCTCTGGGCCTGATCGGCACGGTGATCGGTCTGGTCTCCATGCTGGGCAACATGAAAGATCCGGCCAGTATCGGCCCGGCCATGGCCGTGGCCCTGCTCACCACTTTTTACGGAGCGGTTATGGCCAACCTTATTTTTCTGCCCATCTGCGGCAAGCTCAAACACCGCTCCAGGCAGGAAGTTTTTATTATGGAGATGCAACTGGCCGGTATTCTGGGCATTGCCAGAGGCGAAAACCCCCGTCTGGTCAAAGAAATGCTTGAAGGGTTCCAGCCGCCCAGAAACCGGGCAAACAGCGATTAGGTTAACGGAGAGGCCTGTGGCAAGAAAACGCAAAGATCAGGTCCAGAGCGAGGTAGCCACCGCCGCCTGGCAGATCACACTCACGGATCTCATGACTCTGCTCATGACTTTCTTTGTGGTGCTGGTCAGTCTTTCCGTTTTTGACGAACGCAGCAAACATTACGCGCTGGAATCGGTCAGCGGTGTTTTCGGTGCAAAAAAAGACGCCAGGCAGTCTGATTCCGTTACTCCTACGGGTTTTATCGGCACGGAATTCATGAACGAAGGGCAGACGGACGCATACAACTCTGAACGTAACGAAAGCCTGATCAACTTCCGCAAGCTCCTTTTGGGCGACGCCCCGGAAATACGCCTGAGCCAGAACGCCAGAGTGCTGGTGCTTTCCTTTAACAGCGACCTGCTTTTCGAGCCGGAAGGTCTTGCGCTTTCGGCTCGGGGACGGGCCTTGCTGGACAAGCTGGTTCCCTATGTTACGGCCATGCGGCACCCCATGCGCATAGCCGGACACAGCAGTCCCGGACTGCAAGAAGCAGGGCAGGGCAATGCCGGACATAACGGAACCAGCCTGGGCTTCGCGGTCCTGGACGCCGCTTTTAATCCGGGCGCTGCCCGTGCCGCCTGGACCGCCTCGATGGAACGCGGTCTGGCCGTCTACCGTCATTTTCTTGAGCGCGGAGCCAACCCGGCCCAGCTTGCCATGGAAGCGCACGGCGACAGCCGCCCGCGTTTTTCCAACGACACGCCGGAAGGCAGGCAGGGCAACAGCCGGATCGATCTGGTGCTGGACAAGCGCAACCAGTTGTTCGCCGGGGCCGCCGAAGGCCTGCGTCAGGGCGAGGAGACAAAAGGCGACTATTACTTCAAGGATTTTCGCTTTGAACTCGAATATCCGGAACAGGAAAATACAATTTCCGGAGCGGGGTCGCGCTGATGGGCAGAAAAAGAAAAACGGACAACCTGAGAAAAAATCTGTGGCTGATCACCTTTTCCGATCTGGCCACTCTGCTCATGGCCCTGTTCGTGCTGCTTTTCAGCATGTCCAGCCTCGACAGTAACGTGGTTGAGCGCATCAGTTCGCAACTGCAAAATGCGGATACCGGGCGGGATGGAGTAAAAACCAGCGTCCTGAGCCGGATACTGGGTCAAACCCAAACGGACAGCAGCCTGAAAACCGCCCTGGAACTGCTGGCGGATAACCGGAACCTGCGCGCCAATCAGGAGGCCATAAAAGAGTTAATCTTCCCTACTGACGTATTGCCCCCGGAAGTCGATAAAGGTATGCTTAAAGACAAGGTTATGCTGGTTTCGCGCGAAGACGGCGTCAGCATCGTCCTGAGCGAGGATATTCTTTTTGAGCCGGGACAGGCGGTTCTGCCCGGCAAAAGCCGGAAATTCCTCCAGGCGCTCAGCCCATTGCTGCGCCAGGCCGGACATGACATAATGATTACCGGCCACAGCGACGAAGTATTTTTTGATGCGGCAAATCAGGACGATCTGGAGCGGGTGCGTTATCAGCTTTCCGAATTGCGCGCCCTGGCCGTGCTTGAGCTTTACCTGAACGACAAGCTCGACCCGCGCTATTTTTCCACGGCCGGTTACGGAGCGGATCGCCCCCTGCCACCAACGGATGCAGCGCAGGCCGGGCCGGGCAGTCTGGTGGGAAACCGGCGGGTTGAAATAATCATAAAAAATGCCGATGATGGTTGGTATTAAATAGCTGGAGCTGTAAAAATGTCACAGACCGATGAAATTCCGCGTAAAAAGAAAGGCAAAAAAAAGTGGATCTTCCTTTTGCTGCTGCTGCTTATTATCGGCGGCGGCGGTTTCGGCGCATACAAGCTCGGCTTTCTGGACGGCGTTCTGGGTGCCGTTTCCTCCGCGCCGGAGCAGGAAACAACTGCCGAGGGCAGTACTACTACTATCGAAACCCCTACCAGCAATCTGCGCACCGCTTCCCTGGCTCCCTTTGTGGCCAATCTGGCCGACCCGCTGGGCAACCGCTATATCCGCATGACTCTGGAAGTGGAAGTGCTGTCGCCAGAAGTAATCAACGAGCTGAAAGTGCAGAACCCGCGCATCCGCGATGCCATGATCATGCTGCTTTCCAGCAAGACCTATACCGAACTTTCCACTCAGGCCGGAAAACTGCGCCTGAAAAACGAAATCCTTGACCGCATCAACCAGGTGCTGGGCGGCCCCAAGGTGACCCGCGTCTTCTTTACCGAACTGGTTGTGCAGTAGACTTGCCGCCCGCTGAATTACTGAACTTGTTGCGCAATAAATAAGGAGCCGACATGAGCGACGAACAGAGCCAGGAAGATCTGGCCGCCGAATGGGCCGCCGCCCTGGAATCACAGGAAGAAGGCGAAGCCGCTGCCAAAAGCACCGCCGCGCCCGCCGCTTCTGCGGACGCCGGGGGAGATGCCCTGGCCGATGAGTGGGCCGCCGCCCTGGCCGAAACCGAACAAAAAGACATCAAGAAAGAAAAGGAAAAAAAATCCCTGGCCAGTAAGGCCAAGGATATGGCTTTCAAGGATCTTACCGAGGAAGCCCGCGCCCCGCGTCCGGATCTGGAACGCCGCGACATGGAATTCATCCTTGATATTCCGCTAGATGTCTCGGCTGAACTGGGCCGCACCCGCCTGCTCATTAACGAACTGCTCCAACTTGGGCAGGGTTCGGTTATCGAGCTGAACAAACTGGCCGGTGAGCCGCTGGAAATTTATGTGAACGGCAAACTGGTGGCCAGGGGCGAAGCTGTGGTCATCAACGAAAAATTCGGCGTGCGCCTCACTGACATCATCAGTCCCATTGAACGCGTAAAGCAGTTGGGCTAAAAAATGAACGCGCAAGCCGCCGAACAGGTTGCCGGGCAGATTGCAAGTCAGACCGCAGGCCAGGTTGTGGAACAGGTTGCCGGGCAGGCCGCAAGCATACCCGTCTTTAGCTGGTCGGGTTACATTACGACCGTGGGCATGCTTTGCCTTTTGCTTGGCGCTTTATGGCTGGCGCTGCGGCTGTTGAAAAAACGCGGCGGATTAAAAATCTTTGGCGTGAACGAAGCTTTGGCCGTGGAATCACGCCTGAGTCTCGGCCCGAAAAAAAATCTGCTGGTCGTGCGGACATCGGGCAAAAGGCTGCTGCTCGGCGTTACGGATCACCACATCAGCAAACTGGCGGAACTGCCTTTGGAAGACGACGATGCTGCCGACAACTAGATCCAAAATATCCGCCGCCGTCCTGACGGCTGTTCTATCCGGCCTCGGTTTGCTGCTGGCTCCGGGCGAAGCCCTGGCCGCTGCGGATATGGTCATGCCCAATTTCCAGCTTTCGCTCGCGGGCGGAGCCACCGAGCCGGAAAACGTCTCGCTGGGCCTGGAAATACTTTTTCTGCTTACAGTGCTCTCGCTGGCTCCGGCCATTGTGCTTACCTGCACCAGCTTTACGCGCATCATCATCGTCTTCCACTTTCTGCGTCAGGCGCTGGGCGTGCAACAACTGCCGCCCAACCAGATTCTGGTCAGTCTGGCTATTTTTATGACTGTCGCCATCATGTTTCCGGTAGGCAAACAAATTAACGATCAGGCCCTGCAACCCTATCTTGAAGAGCGCATGAACTTCGATCAGGCGCTGGCAACGGCCCAGGTGCCGATCCGCGAATTTCTTTTCAAGCACACCAGGGAAAAGGATCTCTCCATCTTTTATTCCATAACCGAGATGGACCGACCGCAAAACAGGGAAGAAGTGCCTACCATTTCGCTGGTAGCCGCTTTTATTATCAGCGAACTGAAAACCGGCTTCATGATCGGCTTTTTAATTTACATTCCCTTCCTGATGCTGGATATGGTGGTTTCAAGCATACTGCTGGCCATGGGCATGATGATGCTGCCGCCGATGATGGTTTCCATGCCCTTCAAGCTGCTGCTCTTTGTCATGGTGGACGGCTGGGCACTTTTGGTGGGTACGCTGGTAAACAGCTTTGCTTAGAAGGATGTACGCATGACCCCGGAATTTGTAATCGGCTTCGCGCGCCAGGCCATCGAGCTTACGCTGATGGTCTCGCTGCCCATGCTTGGAGTGGGTCTGGCCGTTGGTCTGGTAGTGAGCATCATCCAGGCGGCCACCCAGATTCAGGAAATGACGCTCTCTTTCATCCCCAAGATCGTTTCCATGTTCATCGCCTTGCTGCTGGCCTTCCCCTGGATCATGAACAAGCTGGTTACCTTCACTACTGATATTTTCATGAATATTCCGATATACATACGCTAGGGAGGAAAAATGATCATCGCCCTGAACGCCAGCCCGCGTACCGACTGGAACACCGCCACCCTGCTCGGAAAAGCTTTGGAAGGAGCGCAAAGTGCCGGGGCGCAGACCGCTCTGGTGCATCTTTACAGCCTCAAACCTTTTTACGGCTGCGTCAGCTGCTTCGCCTGCAAGCGCAAAGGCGGCAATTTGGGGCATTGCGCCATGCACGACGAGCTTACACCCCTACTGGACGATATCAGGGAAGCCGACGGCCTGATTCTTGGTTCACCAATTTACTGGTGGGATGTGACCGCAGCCATGCGTGCCTTCCTGGAGCGCCTGCTTTTCTCCAACATGCTCTATAATCGGGATCGGCGTTGGGTTTTTCCCAAAACCATGCCCGCCGCCCTGATTTATACCTGGGGCGCGGAATGGGGCCGGGTTGAGCCAAAGCTTTCCCGCTTCAAGGAAACCGAAGACAACCTCGGCGAAATGCTGGGCATGCCGGTACGCACCCTGCACAGCTTCGATGCCTTGCAGTTTGACGACTACTCCAAATATGAAGCCGATAAAATAGATGTGGCCGCCAAAACCCGGCACCGCGAAGAAGTCTTCCCGCAGGATTGCGCCAAGGCGTTTGACCTGGGCGCGGCGATAGCGGCTGCTTCCAAATAATCCCAGGCCAGGCTGTGACTTGACAGGGGCTTTTGCGCTTAATATCTTATAAACAAGATTTCTCTTGCAAGTAAGATTTTGCCTGGAGGTAACACATGGAACTCGCAAAGATTACCACGCGCGGGCAACTTACGCTTCCGCTTGAGATCCGCAAAAAGCTGCGTGTTGGCGAAGGCGACAAGGTTGTATTTTACGAAGACGGCGAGCGTATTATTGTAGCAAATGCCGCAAAAATGGCCTTTGCCCAAATTCGTGAAGACTTTGCTGGTGAGGCGGAGCGTCTTGGGTTGAAAGATGAACAGGACGTTGTCGCTCTGGTAAAAGAGGTACGCCGGAAGGCGAAGCAATGAGGGTACTGCTTGATACCAATATCCTTATTTCCGCCTTTGTTTTTCAAAGTAAGCATATTGTAGGTATTATTGATGTTCTGACAGAAGAACATACCATTGTCATTCCAACATATGTCATCGCAGAGATGAAAATGGTTGTAACGGAAAAATTCGCGCATAAATCAGCATCTCTGGACAGATTTCTTACAAACCTCCCTTTTGAGTTGGTCTATACGCCAGATGCCATTGATGCTGCAAAATATCCGGCAGTACGGGACAGCGACGATTTGCCTGTTCTGGCAACAGCCATTCTTGAAAATGTGGACATTCTGCTGACTGGAGACAAAGATTTTGAAAATCTCGGTTTGCAACGTCCGGCGATCTTGACACCCGCGCACTTCATGCTGATCTACGGAAAGTAATCCTCTAGCGCCATGCGTTTTACGTAAGACGCATGAAGCCTGGCGCAACTCCGACCAAAAATCGCTGAAACCTGAAAAACCGGGAAGAACATGGAATTTGATACCAAAATAAAATTGGTGGTTCTGGATAGTCTGGAAGCTTGGCAGAAGTTGAACGTGGTGGCTTTTTTGATGAGCGGGATCGGCGGGGCTGACGGCGTATTGGGCAAGCCGTATCAGGATAAGGACGGAGTGGAATATCTCTCCATGTCCAAACAGCCGGTGATGATCCATACGACGGCCAATGTCGAAGAAATACGCGATCTGATGAAAAAGGCCCTGACCAAGGAAGTGGTGCAGGCCGTTTATACCAGAGAACTTTTTGCCACCATGAATGATGACGACAACCGGGCCGCAGTGGCCCGCTTCGGCACCGATGAACTCGATCTGGTAGGTTTGGCCGTATACGGCAAAAAAAACCATGTGGACAAGCTTTTCAAGGGCCTGCCGCTGCACAAGTAAATTATGCCGTTATCCCTTTTGGGGATAAAAAAGACATTCCTCTTTTTTGCATGACGGGTTGCCGCCAAAAAAAGAACAGGTGACGATTTCCGGCTGTTCCATCTCAATGTGCAAATTTTCCCTGGCGAAGCGTATGGCCGACAGAATGGCCAGCTTGGTATCGCGTTTACAGCACCGGGGGCCACCGTTTTGCGATATAGAATCCAAACTCAGCGAGGTCATTTTGTTGGCCAGGCTCCATTCTTTTTCTGACAACGGGGTGGAGCCGGTAACAATGCTTATAAAGATGCCGCTTCCAACCGCCGCGCCGCAACAGCCCCAAAAACCGCAAATACCGCCGGGAACCTTCCGGCTCCGCTCCCTGGCCAACTGCAAGGATTTTTCCAGATCAATCTGCCCGCCGGAATTTTTATAGGCGGCCAGCAGGGCCGCGATCACCAAATAATGATGCTCCGGGCCGTGCATATTGACGCCATCGCCCTGCATCATTTCTCTGGCTATCAGGATGGGATTTTTTGAATCCGTATGGGAGGCAACACTTGTAATATGCTCATAACCAGCCTGGGCATGACAAGCGTCACAAATAAAATGACCGTCTTCACAGGAAGCGGTGGCTTCAAATTCTTTACCGCATTTCGCGCATACAAGCTTTTTGGCGGGATTGAAATATTTCAAATCCTTGCCGCAAATTATACAGCCATTTTTATGCAGTCCCATAATTTTCCTCCTGCCAGAACCAATCAAGGCTTCATCGTTTTGAGTGCAATTCATGAACATGTGGTGCTTTCATAAACCAGCCGTCTATTGATTGGAATATCCTGACTTGTTTATAAAAAGATAATGTTTTGATTTACTATAAAATAATTTTGATATTTTTCTGCGATCTTTTGCCTGACCGCCAAAATATTCAATGCGGCGCGATGGTCAGCATGAGTCTCATGTCATATAACCTTGTGATTTTGCAGGGTCAGTGATACCACCGCTCTTGCTAACCCACTGAAAAGGCAAGACAATGAGCGAAATTATAAATTATAAGGAAGTCGAGAAAAAAGTGTTGTCTGTCCGGGGACAGAACGTACTCCTCGACAGGGATGTAGCTGAACTTTACGGAGTGGAAACCAAACGGGTGAATGAAGCTGTTAGCAACAACCCTGACAAGTTCCCGGAGGAATATGTCCTTGCATTGGATCCGCAGGAGTGGAGTTCTTTAAGGTCGAAAATTTCGACCTTAGCCCCTATCGGGCGGGGACGGCATACCAAATATGCGCCATCAGCCTTCACCGAAAAAGGGCTGTACATGCTTGCCACTATTCTCAAAAGTCCAAGGGCTACCCAAACGACCATCGCCATTGTGGAGACTTTCGCAAAATTGCGTGAACTTTCCAAGGCGATAAGTCAATTGTCGAACACTCAAGAAGAAGGTCAGCAAAAAGCTCTCATGCAAAAGAGCGGCGAAATTTTAGCGGAAGTTCTTGACGATGACGCATTGGAAGTATCCGGCGACGAGACAACCATTGAGATAAATTTTGCGATTATGAAGATCAAGCACACAATCAAGCGAAGTAAAAAGTTATCGGCCTGAAGCGGCGGTTCAGCCCCCAAACGCACAACACCAGAGCACTTCATATCTGAAATGCCCTGGTGTCGTCATGCGATAAAATTTTGTTCTAAGGCCCGCGCCTACAATCCAAGAAGTTTGGAAGCTATATCCCGGCTATCGATATTGTAGCTGCCGGAAGCCAGAGAGGCTTTCAGGGCGTTTACCTTGTCCTGACGGATATCGGGCGCATTCATGGCCTCGGCGGTCACCACTTCCTTGAGGGCGGTGGTGGAGAGGCTTACCTTGTCGCCTTCCTGAGCGGCCAGCGAGCCAAAGCTCAGCTTCGCGCCGGACTTCTGGGCCTGAGTAGCCTGGGCGTCCAGTTCAGCACGGTTCAGGTAGGGATCGAGCCGGTTCAGGTTGTTCTTGATTTCCATAACTTTCTCCTTAACACAATGCAAAACGGCAATACAGTATTTTCCTGGCAGAGCGTTTTTACTTTAAGCGCTTCAAGCTTAAAAGACTCTGCGGCGGTCTTGAAATATTCCAAGGTTGCGATCTGCCATAATCACAACATTGTCTCGGCCACTGTTTCCCGCGTTATATCCAGTAATTTTCCCATAATGCGGTATTTTTCGTCAGAGGATACCTCAACGGCACCCTCGTCCGACTGGCGCAGGATTCTGAAATCCAAATCGCCGGGCGGGTACTGGAATACAAATTTTTCACCAAGTTCTTCATCAAGGCGCTGCCTCACCTCTAGAACAACCGGGTTTTCGCTGCCCGTGAAGACAAGGTTATCAACCACTTCACGGGAGATCCGCTCCACCATCAGGCGGCGCTGCTCATCCGGCACAGCCTCCAGAGCACGCCCCGTTCCAAGCAACTGGTGATAGCGGGCCAACCTTCTGGACGATACGAGCTGCCTGCCATATTGCAGCAACATACGTCGGGTGTAGAACGATGTGTTGTCCACAATTAAATCCCCTCATGCATCGTATCGGCACTTCCCGATATAGCTTTAGGGTGGGACGAAACTTTTTTTAAGCGAAACAAAACTTTTTTAAATTTGCCAAGTTGACGGGAGGATTGTATTTAACCCCAATGCTAACCTACCCGCAAATAGATCCGGAAATTTTCTCCATCGGCCCCTTAAGCGTGCGCTGGTATGGGACCATGTATCTGCTCGGCTTTCTGGCCGCCTGGATTCTTGGTCGCTACCGGGCCAAACAGCAGCGGCGGCTCGGCGGCCCCTTCACCGTGCAGCAGTTTGACGATGTGCTGGTCTGGGGCCTGTTCGGGGTAATCCTGGGGGCCAGGCTTGGTTATTGTTTGTTCTACAACCCGTTATATTACCTGCACAATCCTCTGGAAATTTTCGCGCTTTGGGAAGGCGGCATGTCCTTCCACGGCGGACTGCTCGGCGTAATCCTCATGCAGTGGCTGGCCGGGCGGCGCTACGGCGCAAGCCTTTTCCGCACCATGGATTTCGTGGCTCCGCTGGTGCCGCCGGGGTTGTTCTTCGGACGCATGGGCAACTTCATAAACGCCGAACTTTGGGGCCGCTACACCGATTTGCCCTGGGGCATGATTTTTCCCACCAGCGCGGCCGGTCCCCTGCCCCGCCACCCCTCGCAGCTTTATGAGGCAGCCCTTGAGGGAATTGCGCTCTTTTTCATCCTCTGGATTTTTTCCTCAAAAAAGCGGCCACTCAGGGCAGTGAGCGGACTCTTCCTTATCGGCTATGCCTCCTTCCGCTTTATGGTTGAATTCGCCCGCGAGCCGGACGCGCATCTCGGCTTCCTGCTGGGCGGCTGGCTGACCATGGGGATGCTGCTTTGCCTGCCCATGCTGGCTTTTGGGGTTTTCTTATTGTGGAAAGCCTATCATACTAAATAAAATTCATTATGAATAATCAGGAACAAAAGCTCAGGATCATCCAGGTGGTAAACGTGCGCTGGGTCAATGCCACGGCCTGGTACGCGCTTTTTCTTTCGCGTCTGCTTGCGCGGGCCGGGCATGAGGTACTGGTACTGGGCCTTGAGGGCGCAAAAAGTTTTGCCCTGGCCGAAGAATGGGGCCTTGCGCCACGCGCCCTGCCGCTGAATAGCGCAAATCCCTTCAGGCAGGCCGCCCTGTATGCGGATATGGCAAAGCTGGTACGCGATTTTCAGCCTCAGGTGGTGAACTGCCACCGGGGCGAATCCTTTGCTCTGTGGGCTTTGTTGCGCAGCCGCCTGCCCCGCGCTTCGCGCTATGGTCTGGTGCGCACCAGAGGCGATCAGCGCCCGATAAAAAATAATTTTGTGAACCGCCGCCTCTATGCCGGAGCCGATGCGCTGATCGCCACCAACTCACGCATAGCTGTCAGCATGGAGCGGGATTTGGGCGCGGATGCATCCAAAGTCTTCACCATTCTCGGCGGCGTGGACAAAACTGTTTTTTATCCGGACCCCGCAGCCGGGGCCAAGGCGCGACAAAAATACGGCTTTGCCCCGGATGATTTTGTGGTCGGACTGCTGGGCCGTCTGGACCCGGTCAAGGGACACGCCGTGTTGATCGAAGCTTTGGCCCGTTTGCGGCAAAAACACGGTCCGGCCTGCGCCATCAAGTTTTTTTGCCTGGGCGACGACAGCCACCTAACCAAGGCTGATTTGCGGGCCATGCTGGAAGCCGCCGGTCTGGCGGATCAAAGCGTGATCAGCGGCCGGGTGGACGATGTAGCCGCCTGCCTGAACGCGCTGGATTTGGGTGTGCTGGCTTCGGTCTCTTCCGAGGCCATTGCCCGGGCCGCGCTGGAAATTATGGCCTGCGGAGTGCCGCTTTTAAGCAGCGATGTTGGCGTCATGCCGGATTTACTGCCCCTTGACCGGCTTACCCCGGCGGGTGACGCCGCTGCCCTGGCCCTGGCTCTGGAACGTTACCGGCAAAACCGGGACGAGCTTGAAGAGTTGCGCTCGATCTGCCAGCGCCGGATCGCGGGCCTGAAATCCGGTGATTTTTTAACCGCCACTCTGGATGTTTACCGTTCCTGTTTATCGATTAACCCCACAATTTGAATAACGGAAAAAGCGTTGACTCGTGCCTTCATAAAGACTACATGCATTTCGATGTAGCAAAGGAAAAAAAATTTCGGGCTTTGCCCATTTTGCAAGGAGTTTTATAGATGCGTAAACTTATAATGCTGGCTTTGGTTTCCACCGGACTCTTCATGTTCTCCGCCACCGCTCAGGCGGCGGAAATGAAAATAGGCCTGTTCAACATGGCTGAAGTGGCCATTGAGTGCGACGCCTTCAAGGAAGCCGCCAAAAAAATTCAGGGCACTTACAGCGCCGAACAGAAAGCCCTGGAAAAGAAAGAACAGGAACTGCAAAAGAAATTTGAAGATTTCGCTGTGCAGCAGGCCGCTCTTTCCGCCGAAGCCCGTCAGGATCGTCAGATTGAACTGATGCGCCAAAAGCGCGACCATGACGACAAGAAAAATGATTTTCTGCGCAAAATCGGCGCTGCGGAAAACCGTTCCCGCGAAGAAATCACCCGCGTCATCCTGATCGCCACCACCGATTACGGCAAACGCAACAAATTCTCCCTGATTCTGGACGCTGGTAGCGCCGGAGCCATCCACGTTGACCCCGCTCTGGACGTGACCGCCGACATCCTCAAGGAAGCCAACCGGGTTTGGAAAGAAAAGCCCAAGGCTCTTACCGACGGACGCCCGATCACCACCGGAAGATAGCGATACCGCAACATTTTCATAAAAAAGCCGCCCTGGTCTGTCAGACTTGGGCGGCTTTTTTTGTTTGTTGCGCTTTTAACCATTTTCTTCATATAATGCGCCACTTGCACATAACTATTTTAATCCCGTCAAAGGACTTAGCCATGCCCGAATATACGCTTGAAGATTTGGCCGCCAAACTGAGCCTGACCCTCAAAGGCGGCAACGCCAAAGTCAGCGGATTGAACACGTTGGAAGCGGCTGGCCCGGACGAGGTAAGCTTTCTGGCCAATCCCAAATACGCGCCTTTTCTGGAGCATACCCGCGCCTGCGCCGTTATTGTTGATGAAGCGCACGCCGATAAAGTGGAGCGGGCGCTGATCAGCAAAACCCCCTATCTGGATTTCGGGCGGGCGCTGGCCCTGTTCACACGCAAGGAAGGCAGCTTTGTCGGGGTAAGCGATCAGGCCTACATTGATCCGCAGGCCGAACTGGGCGAAGGCTGCGTGGTTTACCCCTTTGCTTACATCGGAGCGAGGGCCAGGGTTGGCAAGACCTGCGTGATTTTTTCCGGCGCATATATTGGCGAGGATGCCATAATCGGCGATAACTGCCGCCTTTATCCCAACGCGGTGGTGCTCTCGCGCGTGGAACTGGGCGAAGGCTGCGAATTGCACCCCGGAGCGGTAGTCGGTTCGGACGGTTTCGGCTTTACCCGCCCAAGTCCGGGCAGTGACGCCATCCAGCGCATACCGCAGGCCGGTTTTGTCCGCCTGGGCAAAGAGGTGAGCGTTGGTTCAAACGCGGCGATCGATCGCGGGGCGCTTGGTCCCACCACGATCGGCGATGAAACTAAAATAGACAATCTCGTGCAGATCGGCCATAACGTGACTGTTGGCAAGGCCGGCCTTGTTATTTCACAGGTTGGCGTGGCCGGCAGCTGCCGGATTGGCGATCGGGTTACCCTGGCCGGTCAGGCCGGAATTGCCGGACATCTTAAAATTGGAAATGACGCGGTGATCGGGCCGCAAGCCGGTGTGGCCAAAGACGTACCGGACGGCTTTCAGGGCGGCGGTTCTCCGTTGGTTGACGGGCAGACTTTTTTGCGTACCCTCAGTCTGATGCCAAAACTGCCGGACTTGTTCAAACGCATATCCAAACTGGAAAAAGAACTGGCCGAACTACGCGGCGAGACTGACAAATAAAGATCAAAGCGAAAATTGTAATTGAGGATACAAAACATGAGTCAGAACGAAAACGTCACCAATAACGTCGCCCGCAAGTTTGCCAACGGCGAATTCGACATTCGTAAAATCATGGAATATCTGCCGCACCGCTATCCCTTTTTGCTGGTGGATCGGGTGCTGGAGCTGGTACCGGGAAAATCCATAGTAGCCTATAAAAATGTTACTTTTAACGAGCCTTTTTTTCAGGGGCATTTTCCCGGCGTGCCGGTAATGCCCGGCGTGCTGATCATGGAAGCCCTGGCCCAGGCTGGCGGCATTATGGTGCTTAGCGGCGCAGAAATTCCGCCCGGATCCGACCCGCTATTCCTGTTTACGGGCATGGATAGCGTGCGCTTCCGCCGTCCGGTGGTGCCGGGCGACAGGCTGGAATTACATGCCGAAATTCTGCGCAGCAGGCTGCGGCTCTGGAAATTGTCCTGCCGTGCTCTGGTTGACGGCCAACTGGCAGCCGAAGGCGAACTTTCCGCATCCATGACCTTTAAGGGAGAACTCTAATAATGGCGGTTAATATACATCCTACGGCCCTGATTTCGCCTGGGGCGGAGCTTGGCGATAATGTCTGCATCGGTCCCTGCGCCTGCATTGATGACAACGTAATTATCGGCGATGGCACGCGCGTGGACGGTTTTGCCACCATCCGCCCCTATACCCGCCTGGGCCGCAACAACCATGTTTTCTCTTATGCCATGGTCGGTGAAGTGCCGCAGGATTTAAAATTCAGCGGCGAAGTCACCTGGCTGGAAGTTGGCGACAATAACCGCATCCGCGAGTTCTCCACCCTGCATCGCGGCACCGAAGGCGGCGGCGGTCTGACCAAAGTCGGCAACAACTGCCTGTTCATGGCCTACACTCACGTGGCGCACGACTGCAAGGTAGGATCCGGCGTGATCATGTCCAACGGCGCCACCCTGGCCGGACATGTGGAAGTGGCGGACAACGCCATTATCGGCGGTCTTTCCGCCATCCACCAGTTCGTGCGCGTGGGACGCAACGCTTTTGTGGGCGGCATGACCGGCATTGCCATGGATTTGCCGCCCTACATGCTGGCCGCCGGGGTGCGTCCCGGCATCCAGGGCGTAAACTCGGTGGGTCTGCGCCGCCTGAACCTGCCCAAGGAAAACCTTGCCGCTATCCGGGCCGCCTTCAAACTGATCTGGCTTTCCGGCATACCGCGCAAGGAAGCCCTGGAAAAAGCCGCCGAAGAATTCGCCGCCGTGCCTCAGGTTATGGAGATTCTGGACTTTGTGCGCAGCAGCCAGCGCGGTGTGATGGCTGCGGACCGTAGCGTCCCGGCTCAGGAACAGACCCAGTCCCCCAATCAGGGTTGATTCGGGATCAGCGCATGTCCAATATCGGGATTATTGCGGGGTCCGGCCAATTTCCGGCCCTGGTGGCCCAGGAGGCGCACAAGGCCGGGCATTGCGTGTTCATTTGCGGATTCAAAGGGCATGCCTCCCCGGATTTGGCCTGCCTGCCCGAACTGGCAGACAGGCCCGATGCCTTTGTCATGCTGCCCCTGGGGCAGCTTGGCGGCCTAATCGACTTTTTCAAACGCAACCATGTTGACAAAATCTGTATGGCCGGGGCCATCGCCAAGCCGAAAGCCCTGGACTTGCGGCCCGACCTGCGTGCGGCCAAACTGATTTTCAAACTGCGCCGGGTGGCGGGTGATGATTTTATTCTGCGCGCCTTTGCGGCTGAATTGGCCGAAGAAGGCTTGCCGGTGGTGCAGGCCGCAGATCTGGCTCCCTCCCTGCGTGCTCCCGCCGGTATCCTGACCAGGCGGAAGCCCTCGGAAGATGACTGGGAAGCCATACGCTGCGGCTGGCCAATCGGACGCTTGCTGGGCCGTCACGATGTAGGGCAGAGCCTTGTCATGCGCGGTCGCATGGTCGTAGCCGTGGAAGCCCTGGAAGGAACCGATGCCGCGTTGCGGCGCGGCGGCGATCTGGGCGGCAAGGGGTGCGTGGCGTTAAAAATGCTCAAGCCGGGTCAGGATACCCGTCTGGATCTGCCCTCCATCGGTCTGGGCACTGTGGAAATAATGACTGGCCTGGGTTACTCCTGCCTGGCCTACGAAGCCGGGCACACCCTGTTTTTTGACCTGGAGGCCGCCATACGGCTGGCCGACCGGCACGATCTGACTGTTATCGGCCTGACGCCTGAAGATATTGCGGGACTGGAACCACGCGGGGGATGATGCCAAATTGCATTTAATACCAAATCTTTCCGGGACTTTACTCCGTAAGGTAGCATTATGAAGAGAGTCCTGACCCTTTCATTTCAGCATAAAGTGGTTCTCGTTCTTGTGCTGTTGATCAATATTCCGTTTTTCCTGACTGGCTACATGGTTCAGGGTCTCATTAAAGATACCATTTTACAGGAAAAGGGCGACAAACTGATCGCCCTGGCCGAAATACTGAATTCGCGCCTGGGAGAAGACGGCTTTGACGGAATTTTACAGCGTCATAACTCCATGGATTTGCCCCGGGAAGAAAAACTCAAAATACTTAACGAAGCGCTCTCCGGCATTACAGACGAGGTGGGAAAAGCCGCGCCCAACCTTGGCATAGGCTATTACTCGCGCGATCTGGACGCTATTGTCACTTACGGGCCTTCAGATCTTTTCGGACACAACATCGGCCTGAGGCTTCCGCCCGACCACCCCGGCAATATTGTCATGTCTACCGGCAAGCAGATGATCAGCTCCGGCACCATGGTGCGCGGCGATGCCATGAACGCCATGATACCAATCAAGCGTCAGGGCCGGGTAATCGGTTATATCTGGTGCAACGAGCCCACGGTGGACATTCTGGCTCAACTTAACAATACCACACGCAATTTCACCACCTTCATGCTGTTTTGTGTCCTGGTTACGGTGGGTTTGATGCTGGCGCTTTCGCGCCGCACCCTGAGCGGTGTTAGCCGCATCATGAACGGCGTACGCGCCATGCGGGACGATTTGAGCAACCGCATTGAAGAAACCAGCGGCGAACTGGGCGAAGTGGCACGCGACATCAACGCCATGGCTTCGGATATAGAAAAGGCCAACAAGGAAACCCGCCGCGCCGTAGCCGTGTTTCAACGCGTGCTGAGCAATGTGGATGCCTACGTTTATGTCTGCGACCCCACCACCAAGATCCTGGTCTACGTCAATGAAGCACTGCAACAGCTTCTGAGTGACAGGGAAGTTTTGCGGGGCCGCGTCTGTCATCAGGCTCTTTACGGCAGCGATCAGCCCTGTCCTTCCTGTCCACAAAAGCATCTTTTTGATGAAAACGGCAAACCGATCTTTACGCCGCACCGCTGGGAGCGGCATAGCGCGGCCCTGGATCGGGATTTTTTGATGACCGACCGCCTGATTATATGGCATGACGGCAGACTGCTGCACATGCAGGCCTCTACCGATGTCACCTACCGCAAAACCCTGGCGGTGGCCGAAGCGGCAAATCAGGCCCAGCGCGCTTTTCTGGCCCGCATGAGCCACGAAATCCGTACGCCCATGAATGGCGTGCTTGGCATGACCCGTCTGGCCATGCGGGCGGATCCGCCGCCGGTTCAGCTTGAATACCTTAAGAAAATCCAGGCCTCAGCGGAGCTTTTGTTGGGCATCATCAACGACGTTCTGGATTTTTCCCGCATTGAAGCGGGCAAACTGGCCATTGAAAAGCACCTCTTCAACTTGCGCGATCTAGTGGAAAACATCCGCGAACTGATTCTGCCGCAAGTACAGGACAAAAAACTCAGTCTGGTAATCAATCTGGATGATTCCGTGCCGCATTTCGCCGTGGGGGATGGATTGCGCCTTTCCCAGGTGCTGCTCAACCTGATGAGCAACGCGGTCAAGTTCACCCCGGCCGGGGAAATAACTTTAAGCATGTCCGCCAGGCCGGTCACCGCCGGGTCTTTACGCCTGATCTGCTCGGTAAGGGATTCCGGCATCGGCATAACCATGGACCAACAGTCCGCCCTGTTCCGCCCTTTCAGCCAGGCAGACATTTCCACTTCACGCAAGTTCGGCGGCACCGGGCTGGGACTTTCCATCAGCAAAGCCTTGGTTGAAGGCATGGGCGGTGCCATTAGCGTCACCAGTGTGGAAGGCCGGGGCAGCAATTTTTACTTCCACGTGCTGCTGGAACCGGCGGATCTTGCCGGTAAAGCCATGGAGCGGCTTGAAGCGCAGAACCGGCTTTGGGAACAGGCGCGTTATGACGGGTGCAAATTTTTGCTGGTGGAGGATAACCTCATCAACCAGGAAATTGCTCTCTCCATTCTTGATGAGCTGGGAGCCGAAACGGATATCGCGAACAACGGCGCGGAAGGAGTCCGGGCCTTTCTGGCAAAAGATTACGACCTCATTCTCATGGATGTGCGCATGCCGGTGCTGGACGGCCTGGAAGCCACCCGCACCATCCGGGCCAGTGGCAAACACGATGCCCTGGCGGTGCCGATTGTGGCCATGACCGCCAATGCCCTGCGCGAAGACCGTGAAAGCAGCGCCCAAGCCGGTATGAACGGGCATGTCGCCAAACCAATCGATTTGAATGAGCTTAAAAGCGTGATTTATCAGCACGTCAAAAAGTAGGTATCCCCTTTTGCTTGACGGGGCTTGCATTAGTACTTTAAGTCTGAATGATCAGAATGAAGCTTTAAAACTGGAAAAAATGGAGCGTCACCATGTCGCAGGAAACATTACCCAAAGCTTATGAACCGACCGCAGTCGAACAGCGCTGGCGCGATCACTGGGAACAGAACACTACTTTCACGCCGGAAATTACGCCTGAAAGCGAACCCTACAGTATTGTAATTCCGCCGCCAAACGTTACCGGCAACCTGCATATGGGGCACGCCCTGAACCTGACCGTACAGGATATCATGTGCCGTCACGCCAGACAGCGCGGCAAAACCGTGCTTTGGGTACCGGGCATGGACCACGCCGGTATAGCCACCCAGAACGTGGTGGAACGCCGTCTGGCCCAGGAGGGCAAAGGGCGTCACGATCTTGGACGCGAGGCTTTTATCGAAAAAGTCTGGGCCTGGAAGGAAGAATACGGCGGCAACATTCGCCGTCAGGTCAAGGCTCTGGGCTGCTCGGTTGACTGGACCCGTGAGCGCTTTACCATGGACGAAGGCCTTTCACGCGCCGTGCGCAAGGTTTTTGTGCAGCTTTATAAAGAAGGGCTGATCTACAAGGGCGATTACATTGTAAACTGGTGCACCCGTTGCCACACCGCCCTGGCCGACGACGAAGTGGATCACCTGCCCAACAAGGGCAAGCTCTGGCATGTAAAATATCCGCTGGAAGACGGCAGTGACTTTATCACCATTGCCACGGTGCGCCCGGAAACCATTCTTGGCGACTCGGCTGTGGCCGTGCATCCGGAAGACGAGCGTTACAGCCATCTGATCGGCAAAAAAGTGCGCCTGCCTTTTTCCGGCCGTCTGGTTCCGATTATCGCCGATACTTATGTTGATCGCGAATTCGGTACCGGCGCGCTTAAAATCACCCCTTCGCACGACTACAACGACTGGGAAATCGGCAAAAAGCACAATCTGGAGTTCATTCAGGTTATTGACGATAACGGCATCATGAAGCCGAACGCCGGAGTTCTGGCCGGACTGCGCAAAGAAGAAGCCAGAGAAGTGGCTGCCAAAGCTCTGGAAGAAATGGGCCTGCTGGTCAAGGTGGAAGATTACGAGAACAGCGTGGGGCATTGCTACCGCTGCAAGGAAATTATCGAGCCGCACGTTTCCACGCAGTGGTTTGTGGCCGTGCGCAGCCTGGCCGACAAGGCGCGTGACGCCGTACCCGGACAGACCCAAATTTTCCCGGATACCTGGCTGAAAACCTACTACAACTGGCTGGACAACATCCGCGACTGGTGCATCAGCCGTCAAATCTGGTGGGGGCACCGCATCCCGGCCTGGGCCTGCGCCTCCTGCGGCCACCTGATGGTGGAAGAGCAAGCGCCGGACAGCTGCGCCAAATGCGGACACAGCGTGCTCAAACAGGACGAGGACGTGCTGGATACCTGGTTCTCCTCCGCGCTCTGGCCGTTCTCCACCATGGGCTGGCCGGACAAGACCAAAGAACTTGAAACTTTCTACCCCACCAGCGTGCTGGTTACCGGTTTCGACATCCTCTTCTTCTGGGTGGCCCGCATGATGATGCTGGGCATTCACTTCATGGGCGAAATACCTTTCCACCACGTCTATATTCACGCCCTGGTGCGCGATGCCGATGGCCGCAAGATGTCAAAATCGCTGGGCAACGTCATCAACCCGCTGGACATGATCGATAAATACGGTACCGATTCACTACGCTTCACGCTGGCTGCCTTTGCGGCCATGGGCCGGGATATCCGCCTTTCGGAAGAACGCATTGAAGGCTACCGCCATTTCGTGAACAAAATCTGGAACGCCTCGCGTTTCGCCCTCATGAACCTGCCGGAAAACGGCGGTGAGCTTAAGCCGGTTGATCTGGACAATATTGAAGGCACGCACCATCAGTGGATTTTGCACCGCCTGGAAGAAATGAAAGCTGCCACCAGCCGCTCGATTCTTGATTACCGTTTCAACGATGCCGCCCAGGATCTTTACAAATTCATCTGGACGGAGTTCTGCGACTGGTATCTGGAGCTGATCAAGCCGGATATGTACGCCGAAGCTGACGATAAAACCAAAGATACCGCCCGCTATGTGCTCTGGACTGTCCTGCGCGAAACCCTGGTGCTGCTGCATCCGATCATGCCCTTTATCACGGCGGAAGTATGGGCGGCCCTGCCCGGCAATGGCGGCACGGATATAGCCGAAGAGCCTTACCCGGCCCCGCGCCCGGCCTGCCTGCGGCCCGAGGCGGCAGCCCGCATGAACATGATTCAGGAAGTAATCGTGGCCGTGCGTACCATCCGGGCCGAACTGAACATCGCGCCCTCGCTCAAACTCAAGACCATTGTCCGCCCGCTGGACGCCGAAAGTGCCGCTACTCTGGAAGCGCACCGCAAGGTTATCGAAGTTCTGGCCCGGCTGGAAAGCCTGACCCTGGATGCCGCAGCTGTAGCGCCCAAGCTTTCGGCCAGTCAGGTGGCCTGCGGCAATGAGGTGATTGTGCCGTTTGAAGGCAGCGTGAACCTGGACGCGGAAAAAGCCCGTCTGGACAAGGAGCTGGCCAAGCTGTACAAGGAACAGGCCATGATGGAAGGCAAACTGGCCAGTCCGAGCTATGTGGAAAAAGCGCCACAACATCTGGTGGAGCGCGATCGGGCCAGAGTGGAAGAGCTGATTGCGGCCGCGCTCAAGCTCAAGGCTGTGCGGGCAAAGTTTGAAGCGTAAATGGTTATGAGCGTCTTTTTGCGCCAAATTCCATATTGAAATGACGCCACTTGAAAACAGCTGATTAACAACTCAATACAAAAAGAGCTCAACAGGTAGGATTATGATCGTATATTTGATCGGAGCCGGTCCAGGAGACCCTGGCCTTCTCACTCTCAGAGGCAAGGAAATCATCAGTTTTGCCGATGTCGTGGTCTACGACTACCTGGCCAACAGCAGTTTTCTGGACTTCGCCAAACCGGACGCGGAAATAATTTATGTGGGCAAAAAGAGCGGCGAACACACGCTGAGCCAGGACAAAATCAACGCCCTGATTATTGAAAAAGCCAAGGAAGGCAAATCCGTGGCCCGCCTCAAGGGCGGCGATCCTTACGTGTTTGGCCGGGGTGCCGAAGAGGCCGAAGAACTGGTGGCCGCCGGTATTCCCTTTGAGGAAGTCCCCGGTGTAACCAGCGCCATTGCCTCGGCCGCTTATGCCGGTATTCCGGTTACCCACCGCGATTTCGCTTCTTCCGTCATTTTCGCTACCGGGCATGAGTCGCCCGGCAAAAACGGAACGGCGCACGATTGGCAATCCATGGCCCGCAGCGGATCTACCCTGGTTTTTGTAATGGGTATGAAAAACCTGCCGGAAATCTGCGCCAAACTGATTGAAAACGGTCTGCCGCCCAGAACCCCCGCCGCTCTGGTGCGTTGGGGCACCACAGCGCATCACCGCAGCCTGGTTTCCACGGTCAAGGGCCTGCCTGCCGATGCTGTCAAACATAATTTCAGCGCCCCCAGCCTGATCATCATCGGCAAGGTGGTAAAACTGCGCGATACCCTGAACTGGTTTGAAAAGAAACCGCTGCTCGGCAAGGGCATCGTGGTAACCAGAGCCAGGGAACAGGCCAGCGATCTCGCCAGCACCCTGGCCGCGCAGGGAGCCAACGTCATCCAGTTCCCCAGCATCGATATCAGGCCGCTGGATGATTATTCCGATGTGCGCAAAGTTCTGGGCTATATCGGTTGCTATGACTGGCTGGCTTTTACTTCGGTGAACGGCGTAAAGTTTTTCTGGGATCAGCTCTGCGCCCTTGGACTGGACAGCCGCGCTCTGGCCGCCTGCAAGATTGCGGCCATTGGCCCGGCCACGGTTCAGGCCCTGAAAGCCAAGGGTATTAAGGCCGACTTCATCCCCGAGCGCTTTGTGGCCGAAAGTGCGGTCAAGGGCCTCTGCTCTCTTGGGGTGAAAGGCAAGCGCATTCTCATCCCCAGGGCCAGCGAAGGGCGCGACGTGCTGCCGGATCAGCTCCGTCAGGCCGGAGCGGATGTGGAAGTGCTGCCCATGTACAACACGGTACCCAACGACGCGCACAAGGACGAAGTGCTGGAAATGCTGGAGGCCGGAGCAATCCAGTGCATCACTTTTGCCTCTTCCTCTACTGTGGATAACTTTCTCCGCCTGATTCCCGCTGCCACGCTCAGGCAGCATCCGGAAGTGCGCTACGCCTGTATTGGCCCGGTTACGGCCAAGACTCTGGACCGGCATGGAATTGTTTGCGATTACCAGCCAACAGAGTATACTATCCCGGCACTGGTAAACATTTTGGTTAAAGAGCTCTAGGCCGTCACAAAGAAGCAAGGTCGGCGCATGGTTGATGAAAAGCAGCTGCAAAATGGTGTAGAGAACATCGTGTATCTGATCTTTTTTGAGCAGTGGCTGCGTTTTTACTTTTTGACCATCCAGGACGACGACTCCGGAGAATTTAGCCAGTCCGCGCAATTTGATTCCGCTCCGGCCAGCCGGGCTGGCCGGAAAAAGCTTGTTCTTCGTATACCGGAAGAAGTTTGCCGTTGTCTGGAGCAGGAGCTTCCGGAATTCCTTCCATTGGCCCGCCTGCTGAACAACCGCGAACTGGATCAGAAAACGTCCCTGGCTGCCATGAGTTATTGCCTGATTAACGCCGCCGATGCCCCGAACAGCGAGCAGTGGGCACAGATTCTGCGCAGACCGGATTTTCGCGCCAAGCTTCACCTCATGCAATGCTGGCTGCAAACATATGAAGAAGAATTGGACGCCACGGTATTATCTTTTACCGCTTGGCGCGACAGAATTTTTTCCTGGCAGGCGCGGCCGGAAATACGCGACTACGAAGCCGGTCTGCGGTATGAGATGAATAAAAATCTGACCGACGGGCAGTTAACTCCGCAGGGCGCAGACGACTACTACTATACAACGCGCTTTTCGGGCTGCGGGCGATTGCAATGACGGAGCGGGAAAGCCGGGGGGCAGTCAAATCCCCGGTAGAGGACCTGCTGGTTTTTTCCCGCAGGGCGGTGCTGGCTGGCATCAATCGGGCTTTGGAACAAACCCCTGAGCGGCCTTCCGGGCAAGCTTCAAAGCGGGCCAGTGGCAAAGTTCTTGAGCAGCCTTCCGGGCAAAGTTCAGAGCAGACCTCCAAACCGACTGTTCTGGCGCTGGATGCCACCGCCGGAAACGGGGTGGATACGGAATTTCTGGCCCGATCCGTTACTTCAAGCGGGCTGGTGCTGGCTTTTGACGTGCAGGAAGAAGCTCTGCGCAAAACCCGCGAACGTCTGGATAAATCAACTCCATCACTCGCCGGGCGGGTAAGCCTGATTCGGGACAGCCACGAAAATCTGGATCTTTATCTTGCCCCATATCTGGCCGCTGGCGTTAGGGTAAGCGCCGCCATGTACAATCTGGGCTTTTTGCCCGGCGGTTCTTCACCTCTGGCTACTCTGGCGGGTGCTACCCTGGCTTCGCTGGAAAGTCTGCGTCCATATATTGCGCCCGGCGCGGTGCTAAGCATTCACTGCTACGCCGGGCATGCTCAGGGCGCGGAGGAAAGCGCCGCTGTTGAGGCCTGGGCCGTTGCCCTGCCCTGGCGGGAATGGCGGGTGCTGCGTTACGAATTTTGCAACAAACCCAGCAACCGCGAAATACTTTTTATTATTACAAACAAATTATGATTGATATACTGAACCTTACCCGCGCCGAACTTACGGATTTTATCGTCAAGGATCTTGGCGAAAAGCCTTTTCGCGCTAACCAGATCTGGCAATGGCTCTGGCAGCGCGGAGCGGAAAATTTTGAAGAAATGACCAACGTGGCCAAGGATTTGCGGGCCAAACTGGCCGAGCGGGCCGTAATTTGCCTGCCGCAAATCGCTGCCGAGGCCAAAAGCGCGGACGGCACCGTCAAATTGCTGCTGCGCCTGGCCGATGGCGAACTGATCGAAACCGTGCTTATTCCCAGCGAGTCGCGGGGCGGCGAAACGCGCATGACCCAGTGCCTTTCCTGTCAGGTGGGCTGCGCCATGGGCTGCACCTTTTGCAGTACCGGCAGCATGGGCTTTACGCGCAACATGACCCAGGCGGAAATTCTCGGTCAGGTGCTGATTGGACGCAAATACCTGGGCGATACCATCAAGCGCGAAATTTTGCGCAATCTGGTTTTCATGGGTATGGGCGAACCGCTGATGAATTACACCGAAGTCATGCGCAGTCTGGAAACCCTCAATTCCGAACAAGGCCTTGGTTTTTCCCGCCGCCGCATCACCGTTTCCACCTGCGGCATCGAGCAGGGCCTGCTGGAACTCGGCTCCAGCGATCTGGCCTTTCTGGCCATTTCCCTGCATGCCGCGGATCAAAAACTGCGTGAGCAAATCATGCCCGCTGCCGCCCGCTGGCCGCTGGAAGATCTGCTGGCCACGCTCGACAAATACCCGCTGGCCGCACGCGAGCATCTTACTTTTGAATACCTGCTGCTGGGCGGGCTTAACGATACCCCGGCCCAGGCGGCCAAACTGGCTTCCATCAGCAATAAACTGAACGCCAAAGTCAATCTGATCGCCTACAACCCGGCGGAAGGTTCACCCTACCGCGCACCGTCCGAGGCGGAAATTCTGGCTTTCGAGCAGGAACTCTGGCGGCGCGGCGTCACAGCTATCCTCCGCAAAAGCAAAGGCCAGGATATTAAGGCGGCTTGCGGCCAGCTTAAGGCTGCTTCCAAATAATCCTTTTGTCCAATATCTGCGTCATCCGGTCTTTTTTGCTACGGTCGAGTACGAAAAGAGTACACTCCCTTCGCAAAAAAGACCGGATTCCTTGCTCTTGGAGCAAAATTATTTATTTGGAAACAGCCTTCAAAACACAAGATTTCCGATAATCTTAATCTACTGCTTATCTTTATTCTCAAACACGCGCCCGCGCATGACCACGCTTGCTCCAAAACGCTGGCGAACCTGATCCAGCGCCTTGTCCAAAGCCTGTTCCCGGCTGCGATCCAACCCGGTCAAAAATTTATCCTCTTTTTTCACCAAAGATATGCCCGGCAAACCGAGAGTGGTGGTGGCCACCGCCTCACCACTGCGTTGCGCTGCTTCCTCACTTTCAAAATTGGAAACCCCAAGTCCGATGAGGCGCAGTTTGCCCTCCAGTTGGGTCTCCTCCAGCAAGCGCAGTCCAACCTCATAAATTACGCGGGTGGAATCGGTATATTCCGCAAGACTTTTGCTCCGGGTGTGCTGACTGAAATCCGCGTACTTGATTTTAAGGGTGATAGTGCGCCCCCGATAGCCGTGCTTGCGTAACGAAGCCCCTACCCGCTCGGCCTGGATCATCAACCAAGTCTTCAGCTCCTCATGGTCGTCGGTATCCTGCTCAAAGGTATTTTCAGCGCTTTCGGATTTAGCGGCGGTATCCGGCTCAAGCTCACGCGGGTCAATGCCGTGGCAGCGTTCGTAAAGAACTTTGCCCGCCTTGCCAAAGCGCTGCACCCAGAAATCTTCGGGGTATTTCTGCGCGTCACCAGCGGTGCGCATGCCGTAAGAGGCGATCTTTTTCAGGGTCTGGCGGCCCAGGCCGGGAATACGCTCCAGCGGCAGTGTAGCCAGAAAGGCGGGCAAATCTTCCGGGCGCAGTATGCTGAGGCCATCCGGCTTGTCCAGATCCGAAGCGATTTTGGCCAAAAACTTCACTGGCGCGAGGCCGATGGAGCAGGTCAGGCCGGTGCGCTCCAGCACAGCCAGTTTGATTTTGCGTCCCAGTTCCGGGGCCGGGCCGAACAGACGCTCCAACCCGCCCGCGTCCAGGTAAGCCTCGTCAATGGAAGCCTGCTCCACCACCGGGGAAAAATCGCGCAAAACCTCCATTACCTGAGCGGAAACCTCGGCATAACGCCAGTGGCGGCCGGGCGCGAAAATAGCATGCGGGCAAAGGCGGCGGGCCTGAAAAACCGGCATGGCCGAGCGCACGCCATACTTGCGCACCTCGTAGGAGGCTGCCGATACCACGCCCCGATCTGACTGGCCCGACTGCCCGCCAACCACCAGCGGCTTGCCCCGCCATTCCGGATGGTCCAGTTGCTCAATGGAGGCGTAAAAGGCATCCATGTCTATGTGCATGATCCAGCGTTGCATGGCTTATATTTACCAGCGGTTTGGGTTGCGGGCAAACGGCATTAGTATTAAAATTCGCCATAAAAAATTTTAGCGAGAAAAATATGCTGAATAAAATGCGTCTGCTCACCCCCGGTCCTACTCCCTTGCCGGAAAAAGTGCGTCTGGCCCTGGCTCTGGATATGATCCATCACCGCAAGCCGGAATTCAAGGCAGTCATGCTGGAAGTGCAGCAAAAGCTGCGCCGCCTTTTCGGCACCAGTCAGGAAGTGCTGCCCCTGGCCTGCTCCGGCACCGGAGCCCTGGTGGCCTCCATGCAAGGGTTGTTCGCCCCCGGCGAAAAAGTGCTGGTAGTGCAGGGCGGCAAATTTGGTGAACGCTGGGTGGAAATTGCGGCTTCGCACGGCATCGCGGCCACGGTGCTGATGGTGCCGGAAGGCTGCGCCGTGGAACCGGCTGCGGTGGAAGCCGCGCTCCAAGCCGACCCGGAAATTCGGGGCGTGTTCGTTCAACTTTGCGAAACCTCCACCGGAGTACAGCACCCGGTGCGCGAAATCGCGGCCATAACCTCCAAAAGTTCCGCCCTGCTGGTGGTGGACGGTATTTCCGGCGTGGGCATAACCCCCTGTCCCATGGACGAATGGCAACTGGACTGCCTGCTTACCGGATCGCAAAAAGGGCTGATGCTGCCGCCCGGCCTGACCTTGCTAGCACTTTCGCCCAGGGCCTGGGCCAAGGCCGAAAGCGTAAAAAGCTGCAACTACTATTTCAACCTGCCGCTGGAACGCGCCAATATCGTCAAGGGGCAGACCGCCTTTACCCCGGCCATCGGCTTGCTGGTAGGCCTGAACGAAAGCATGAATCTGTTCATGGAAGCCGGGCTGGAAAATATCTATCGCAAGCAGTGGGCCTTATGCAGCATGGCCCGCACCGGAATTGAGGCCATGGGACTGCGGCTGTTCGCGCCGGATCATTTCGCCTGGGGCGTTACCAGCGTATGCATGCCGGGCTGGGCGGATATTCAGACCAATCCGGCGGATTCGTCAAAAACGCCCGAAACGCCGGGCCTGAAAGCCTCGGCAGTGCTGGCCGAGGCCGCCGCTAAATTCAATGTGGTGATGGCGGGCGGGCAGGGCGCATTCAAAGACCGCATCGTGCGCGTAGGGCATATGGGCTGGATCGATTGGGCGGATCTCGCGGCTGGCTTGCATGCGCTTTACGAATCATGCAACGCCTGCGGAGCCGGGTTGGACAACCGGGCCAGTGGCGATTACCTGGAAAAAGCGCTGGCGGCCTATTGGCGGGCGTTAAAAAATGGTTACATTATTTAAAAGTGGTCTATGAATTGAAATTTCAGGAGAGGATATCAATATGAGTAATCAAGATAAAAAAACCGAAACTCCGAACGCTGATGATGCCTGGAAGAACCGTTTTGATGAACAATCCGCCGCATGCAACTCGTCCGCTGGCGATTGTGCCGCGTCCGGTTGTGACTGCGGCCAGACAACCGCGCCCGGTTGCGGTTGTGGCTGCGGCGACGCGCCGAATCAGGAAAAAGAGGGCCAGATACCGCTGCCCAAAGTAGATTTTTCCACTTTTCTGCTTTCACTGGCTTCCAGCGCCCTGGTTCACCTGGGCGAGGTACCCAACCCAGAAACCGGCAAAGCTGACGTCAATCCGCAATTGGCCAAGCACACCATCGACATCATCAATATGCTTCAGGACAAAATTCAGAACGGCCTGAACGCCGAGGAAGCCCGCCTGATCGAAGGCGTGCTTTATGAGTTGCGCATGAAGTATGTATTGAAGGCTTCCTAAAGGAATTAAAAATGACAATACGCGCCGGGTTGGTTGGCGTTACGGGATACACGGGCATGGAGCTGGCCCGCTTGCTGGCTGCGCATCCGGCCATCAAACTGGTCTGCGCCACTTCGCGCACGGATGCCGGAAAAAAGCTGGGCGAGCTCTATCCTTTTTTGCAGGGCTTTGAACTGGCGGAAACCGAAATTATCCAGCCGGAGCCGGAACTGTTGGCCGCCTGCTGCGATCTGGTTTTTCTGGCCGTGCCGCATGGCGCGGCCATGGAAATGGCCGGAAAGCTACGCGCAAAAGGGCTCAAGGTGGTGGACCTTTCGGCGGATTTTCGCCTGCGTGACGCGGCAACCTATGCCGAATGGTACGGCCAGGCGCACAACGAGCCGGACTGCCTGGCCGAAGCGGTCTATGGGCTGCCCGAACTTTACGCCGAACGCATCCGTACCGCCAAATTGGTGGCCAATCCGGGCTGTTACCCCACAGCCAGCATTCTGGGCCTTTATCCGGCGCTAAAAAATCGGCTGATCCATTGCGAGGATCTGGTTATCGACGCCAAATCCGGCACCAGCGGGGCCGGGCGCAAGGCAGCGGTTGGCAGCCTTTTTTGCGAGGTGCATGACAGCTTCAAGCCCTACGGCATGCCCAGGCACCGCCACACGCCGGAAATAGAGCAGGAATTGACACGGCTGGTCGCAGAGCCGGGACTTACGCCACACGTTACAGATCAGGGCCATAAACCCTTGGCTGGCGAAGCCCTGACGGTCTCTTTCAACCCGCATCTTTTGCCGCTGACGCGCGGCATTCTGGCCAGCATCTATACCCGGCTGCGGCCCGGAGTGGACGAGGCGCAAATTCGCGCGGCCTATGCCGAGGCTTACGCCGGACAGTGCTTTGTGCGTCTTTTGCCAGCGGGCAAACTGCCGGAATTGCGCAACGTGCGCGGCACCATGTTCTGCGACATTGCCCTGGTGCCGGATTTTCGCACCGGGCGGCTGCTGATTTTCAGCGCCATCGACAACCTTTGCCGGGGTGCTTCCGGTCAGGCCCTGGCCAACGCCAACCTGATGTGCGGCCTGCCGCTGGAGCTGGGGCTGGAGGCTGCGCCCATAGTTCCTTAGGGGCTGCCTTGTTAATAAGAATACAGATCAAAAAAACCCGCACACGCGGGTTTTTTTGCAATCAAATCTCAAGTCTGAAAGATTTTATTCAGCCGGAGCCTCGGCAGGAACTTCAGCCGGAGCGCCCATGGCCTTGGCCTGCACCTGTTGCAGGGCGGTCATCATACGGGTGGTCAAATCGGTAAGCTTTTTGTTCTGCTCTTCGGTGGGTTTGCTGTCGCCGCCAGCCAGAGTCTTGTTCTTTTCGCCGAATTCCTGGGCTTTCTTCATCAGGTTGGTCAGGTCATCCATGGTTACGGTATCCTGCTTGCCCAGATCTTCAACCTCCACAACCCACTTTTCAAATTCAACGATCATGTCGTCAACGGGATCGCTGCCGCAGGCCGCAAGGGAAAGAGCCAACACGAAAGCCAGGCACAATGAAAGCAGTTTGCTTTTAACCATTTTGTTTTGCTCCCAAAAAAGTTTGATGTTAAGGGCAGGCGTATAAGCCATCTTCATTACATACACTGTACTTGATAATAGTATGTAGTCAACAGGGCTATTAGAAATCATTAAATAGCGCCAGCAGCATCCCCCCGGCCTGCGCCACATTCAGCGAATTGAATTCACGCCGCATGGGGATGCGCAGCAAACTAGAGCAGCGTTTGGCCACACCGGGGCGCAACCCGGCTTCCTCGCTGCCCATGACCAGCACCGCCGGAAAAACCGGCTTGAAGCCATAGGCGCTGATGCTACCCTCTCCGGCTGCCGCTCCGTACACGGTAAAGCCCTGGTCAATGGCCTTGTCCAGCGCCTGGGAAAGGTTAGTCACCTTGGCCACGGGCAATTTTTGCAGCGCTCCGGCTGCCGCCTTTTGCGCCGCCGGGCCAAGAAAAGCACCCTGATGCCTGGTCACCAGCAAACCGGCCCCACCCAAAGCGTAAAGGCTGCGGGCCAGTGTTCCCGCGTTGCCCGGATCTTCCACCTGATCCAAAGCCACAATCAGGGGCAGCGGAGCCTTGGGCGCAAGCTCCAGCAAATCTTCCAGGCTGCTGAAACCGCCGGAAAAAATCCTGGCCAGCGCACCTTGACTGTTGCCGGGATAGAGTGCGGTCAAACGCTGCTGCTCAACCAGACTGAAACGGACGCCAGAGGCGCGGCAGGCGTCGATAATTGCATCGGTAAGCTTGTCGCGCCGTCCTTTGCGGATAAAAACACAATCCACCCGCTCGGGCGTGCTTTCCAAAAGTTCCAGAACAGGCTTTACTCCAGGCAGAAAGGTTCCGGCGTCGGCTTCATCACACTTAACTTTACCGTTTGATATTTTTTCCATGATAATTCTCGATTTTTTTTAGAGAAAATATTGATTGCTTGATAATCTTGATTTAAGTAGGAGCAAAGGGTACTGTTCCCCCGAATCTGTTTTTCGCTATCCTTTTAACCGGCTTCGCGCAACTCCTAATAATTTGCGGCAAGCCAAGCCTGATTATGCAAAATACCCAAAGAGGAATCATAGGACGCATTACCAGAGGCATCACTCCTGCTTTTTTCCTGCTGGTCAGCGTGGCGCTGCTTTTCAGTGCTGGATGTTCCGGCGTGAAAACAACGGTCGGTGGCGATGTCGATACCTCTTTCGGCTACCGCAACATCAGCCAGAATGACGCGCCCGAAGAACTGGTGGAAAGCCCGCAATTGCCTTCGGATGATGGCGTCCCCCTTAGTGCGCAGGAGCGCATTGCCCTGCTTTCCACCGGTGAACTGGATACTCGCCTTACCCCTGAAATACGCAAACAGGTTGAATTGCACTTCAAATATTATGTGCATGAAAGCAGAAAGGGCTTTGAGGTTTACCTTAAACGGGCCGAAGCCTACTTGCCTTATGTGCGTAAGGTTTTTCGCGAACAGGGCCTTCCTGAGGAAATAGCTTATCTGGCTTTTGTGGAAAGCGGCTTCAACACCAATGCGGTTTCCCGCGTCGGCGCAACCGGCATGTGGCAATTCATGCGCTACACCGGCACCCGCTACGGCCTTGAGCAAAACTACTGGCTGGACGAGCGGCGCGACCCTTACAAAGCCACGGTGGCCGCAGCTACTTATTTGAAGCAGCTTTATGAATACTTTGGCGATTGGCATCTGGCCATCGCTTCCTACAACGCTGGTGAAGGCAAAATTTCCCGCGCTCTTAAGCATACCGGCGCGGAAGATTTTTTTGAGCTTTCCCGCCTGAACAGCGGCATAAAAGATCGCAAAACCCGCCTGAGGCCGGAAACGCAGCAATATGTGCCGCGTTTTCTGGCCATGTGCAAAATAATGCGCAACCTTGAACTGTTGGGCTTTGCGGCTCCCAACCCCAAAAAGGCGAATCAGGTAGTGGCCGTGCAGGTTGGCGCGGGAGCGGATCTGGGCGCTCTGGCCAAGCAGGCCGGGGTTTCGCGCGATGTTTTCAAAAACCTGAATCCGGCTTACCGCCGCAACATCAGTCCGCTCTCCGGTTCCTCCACCGCTTATCTGCCCACGGCCAACGCCTCCAAAGCCATTGCCTGGCTGGCCCGTCCGGAATCGCGCAATTTCGCGGGCTGGCAGCAATACAAGGTGCGCAAAGGCGACAGCCTTTACGCCATTGGGCAGCGTTTTGGCGTATCCGTATCCGTGTTGCGTCAGGCCAACAACCTGAAAGGCAACAATCTGCGCCAGGGCGCTTTGCTCATGGTACCCGGCGGCGGGCAAAGCTCCAATCTGGCTGCGGCCAAACCGGCCTCGCGCTCAAGCTCCGGCTCAGTCCTGACCGGCAAATCCTCTGCCCCTGTCAATACCGGCGGGCGTCCCATTCACACCGTGCGTCGGGGCGAAAACCTCTATCAGATAGCCCAGGGCTACGGCATCAGTGTTTCCAGTTTGCAGGCCGCCAACGGCATGTCCGCTTCAGAAAGTTTTTTGGTGTCCGGCCAGAAGCTGGTCATTCCGGCCTCCGGCAGCAAAGCTTCCACAGCCAAAACAGCGCGTAGCGTCTATATCGTGCGCAAGGGCGACACGCTCTACAGTTTGGCTCAGCGCAACAACATCAGCCTGGACGAGCTTATGCGCGTAAACGGCCTCAAGCGCGGCAAACCGATTATGCCCGGCCAGGAGCTTTTAATCCCCTGATTTTTAATGAACATCATCCTGGTCAACCTGACGCGCTTCGGCGACCTGCTGCAAAGCCAGGCTGCCGTTCGCGCCTTGGCCCGCCTTGATTCAACCGGACGATCCAACCGCATTTGTCTGGTCTGCCTGTCCAACTTCGCCTCTACCGGCACATTGCTGGACGAGGTGGATCTGACCCGGCCACTGCCGCGCGGCGGCTTTATGGAAAAGCTGAGCGGCTCAACAGCGCCCGATGCCGGGCGGACGGATTGGGCGCTTGCCCTGGCCGAGCTATGGCAGTGGCGGGAAACTCTTTGGCACGATTTTGAGCCGGATTTGGTCTGTAACCTTACGCCGACAGTATCGGCCAGATTGCTGGCCCGCTATCTGGCAGAAAAAGCTGATTGCGCTTTGAGCGACTCCGGGCACTCCGATCCTGGCGCTTTGCGCGGCTTTGGTCTTGACGCTTTCGGTTTCAGCCAGAACAGCCCCTGGGGAACTTTCTTGCAGAGCGCTTCCCGCAAACGCTCGCAAAGTCCGTTTAACGTGGTGGACCTTTTCCGAGCAGTGGCCGGGTCTGCCTGCGGCTTGCCGGGCGATGCCGCTTTGCGTCCGCTGGCAACAACGGAAACAGAGGCCATGCGGCAAAGGCTGCTAGGCGAATTGGCCGCCGCAACCGATGCGGAAACGGCTGAAGCCTGCCGGGGCTTTGTCGCTTTTCAGCTTGGGGCCAGCGCGGAGCAGCGGCGTTGGCCGCTGGAATATTTTGCCTGGCTGGGCCGCCGCCTTTGGGATGAATTGCGCCTGGTGCCGGTTTTGCTCGGCAGCGGCGGTGAAAGCGAACTGGCCCGGCGCTATGACGAACTGAACCAACAAGCGGTTTTGCCCGGTTTGCCGGAACCTTCACGTCCGGCAGAGCCGCCTTATCCGGCTCACTCATCGGGCAAGGCTGTATTTCCCCATATTTCGCTGATCGGGCGTACCGGGCTGGCCGAGTTGGCCGCCGCGTTAAAGGTCTGCTCGCTGCTGGTGAGCAATGATACCGGCACCCTGCATCTGGCCGCCGGTCTGGAACGTCCGGTGCTGGGAATTTTTCTGGCCACGGCCCAGCCTTGGGATACCGGCCCCAGTCTGCCCGGCAGCCTTTGCCTTGAACCGGATTTGCCTTGCCACCCCTGCGCTTTTAACGTGCCCTGCCCGCATAACTTTCGTTGCCGCGAAGTTCTGCGCCCGGAAGCCGTCTGGCGGTTAATGCATAATTTGCTTACGAGCAGCGAGGCAAGCTCTCCTCAAGCCCAGCCAAATGATGGCTCCCGTGTCTGGCTGACCAGACGCGACGAGCATGGCTTCCTCTATCTGGAATCGCTTTCCGGCCACGAAGACAGCCCGCGCACTCTTTGGTTCATGGAACAACGCGATTTTTTGCGTCAATTTCTTGACCGCAATCCACTGGAGGAATTCCACTACCAACCGCCGGAAACCGCCTTTCAATTCCCGCCCGCAGAACGGGAAAAACTTGCCGCCGAACTGGAAAAAGCCACGGCTCAAATAGGGCTCTTGCTGGAGCAGGGGGCGCTTTTGCAGCGCAATCCGCTACCAATGCTGCGTGAGCGGTTTTTAGCCACGGTGGGGCGTATCGCACAAGCCTTTGAGCAGAGCGAGTATCTGGGAGTGCTGAACCTTTTATGGCACGCGGAAGTGCAGGAACAGGGCGGCGATCTGCTTTCGGCCCTGCGCTGCGCCGCGCAATATCACAACCTTTGTTCCGGCCTGTTGAAGCGCATAAAAATTTAAAAAATTTTGGTACGGTGTTTGCATAAAGCATGTCAGAATATAGTAACTTATTCCCTCTTGGGGAGGAAAAGGAGACTGGCATGATTATTGTTGACGGACAAAATACCGGCATGAAGGTCGGCAATTTTGCCAACCTTGAAGAAATTCTGGTCAAGATGATGGAAGAGGAAAACATGAACAACCGCATCGTCACCGATGTGCTGGTCAATGATGAAGCGTTTTCCGAGCTTTACCCGCATCAGGCCGAGGATATTGACGCTTCCGACATCCAGAAAGTAGAAATCCGCAGCGTTTCCATCGAGCAGATGGCTGGTGATGTAACCAGCGAACTTTACAAGGTAATCACCCTGATGGTGAACGGCGGCAAGCGTGTGGCGAGTGAACTGCGCCGCGCTGAAATCGGCGAAGGGCTTGAAATTATGCAGGACGTCATTGACGTGACTCGGCATTTTCTGGGTATCGTGGCCATTCTGCGCAGCGAATTTTCCATCGCTCGCGATAGCGAACTGTTGCCCATGACCGCGAAGCTTGGCGATCTGCTCGAAGAAATGTCTGAAATTATGGAACAGGAAGACTGGATACTGCTGTCTGACCTGATGGAATACGAATTTCTGCCGGCCTGCGAATCCTGGAATGCCGTACTGGGTAACCTGGCCGAGGATATCGCGCAGTTCAAGGCGGCGTAGTCATGCTGGCTGAAGCGTCAGGTGAAGCGCCCCACAGCCTGCAACTGCTGGATCAGGCTATTGCTCTGGCCGAACGGGAGTTCCTTTTGCTGGAACAGGAAGACTGCGCGGATCTTAAAGAGAGTGCGCAGTCGCGGCAGGAGTTGATCGAAAAAGCCTGGGAGGCCAAATCCGGCTGCACTGACGCTGATTTGGAGGCTATGCTGGACAAACTGCGCAAGCTTAAAGCCTTGCAGGACAACCTGGAGGCTCTGGCTACGCGGCGTCACGCGCAAACGCGCGATGAACTTAACAACCGCAGGCAGGCCAGCCGGGCTCTCAGCAGTTACGGACACAAGCTGCGCAGGACATTGCAGCCAATGATGATTACAAAAAATTCATAGAAAAAGCAGACGCTGCCTGATATGCTCACAGCCAGGGGGAGCGTATATCTATGGATGACAAGCAATTAAAAGAGCTGGACAAGCTGGCGCAGCGTCTGGAAAACAGCGGGGTGTTCGAGTATGTGAAGCTTTCACAGCGAACAGGCCGGGTTCTCTGGTACAACTTTTTATCCGGGGTCGCCCGCGGGCTCGGCTTTACACTGGGAACAGCCGTGGTGCTGGCAGTGCTTTACAAAATTTTAAGCCGTCTCATCAGCATGAATATTCCATACCTTACCGAGATGCTTACTGATTGTATTGAGTTTGTTAAAAACGTCCAATAGGCAGTGTTGATACAAAACTCGCATCAACACTGCCTATCATGTATTTTAGAGCAATTTCACCTTGCGCAAAAACAACTTTTCACAGTTGATCTGCTCTAATCTTCAGAATTTTTTGGGCAGAGCGCGTAGCAGCGCACCGGGAAACCAGCGGAATCCTTTATTTTGGGGAAGCCGCAAAAAATCAGCGCGCCGGTGGGCGGGCATTTGTCCAGGTTGACCATTACTTCCACCTGAAAGTGGTCCTGCTCCAGCACATAGAGTTCGCCCTTGAAGCCCTGTCTGGCTTTGTCCAGTGAACCGTCCGTATCAAGCGGCTCGTGCCCTACTGCTCCCACCTTGCGTTTTTCAAACAGCAGCTTCAGGGCGTCCAGACCCCAGCCAGGGGTGTGATCAACCCCGTTCGCATCCTTGTTGTTCATGTCGCCGCCGTCCAGACGTTTGGTCCAACCGCTCTGGAAGGCCACAAAGGAACCGGGCTGAATAATTCCGTGTTCTTTTTCCCAGGCTTCGATATCGGCTACCTGCATAATGAATTCCGGATTGGCATCCACCTCTTTGGTTTTGTCGATAACACAAAGCGGCATGACCAATTCCTCAACGCGAATCTGCTCCAGTGATCTGGCCCCATGCACGAAATGCGAGGGAGCATCAATGTGCGTGCCGTACTGGCCGACCACGGAGTGCAAGTCCACTTTGAAGCCGTGCTCCGGCACGGTGTACATCGTTTGGAGGGTAATGGGCGGGAAGCTGCCGAAACGCTGTGTTTTCGGTGAAATTTCGCAACTCAGATCCACCCAGCGGCATTCGCTTTGCCATTTCCTGAAATCCGACCATAAATCCACGTGCGCCATGTCAAGCTCCTCGGGTTTAGGGTGATTCGCCGGAAAATATGCCCGGCATGGTTTAGCTGCTTCCACATTATAAATAAACTTATCGATACAGGCATGCAAGTGTAAACTGCATATCACAAATCTGATTTACAAAAGTCATCATATTGTATTCAGAAACTTTTCCGTTGGACAATTCGATCTGATCTGCATAAGCTTCCGCACTGATATCATTTTCAAATATTCTCAATTTCCAAGGGCACGGTATGCTAAAAGTTTGGCGCTTTTTTACTGAGGGACAAACCGACACAACCCAGGCAGCGCGTTGGCCTTTTATGGCGCTGTTACTATGTGTTGCCGCGTCATTCATACGCTTTCCAGGCGAATGGGATAATGACACTATAAGCCAACATGCTCAAATGCTGGCGGGCGTATATCGTGATTGGCATCCGCCAATTTTTGCCGCCTTTTGGGGAATGCTCAACAAAGCCTGGAATACGCTCACCGGCATGGCCTATACCGGCTCTGGAGTAATTTACACAGTTCATGTCCTGATGTTCTGGAGCGGCATGCTTTTGTTGTTGCGCGCCAGCAAAAAATTTTGGCAAGCCTTTGCAGGAGCTCCGCAGTGGAAGCTTTCAGCTGTGTTGGCCTTCTTTCTGTTTCTGGCTTTTTTTGAGTTGGTGCCTATTCTGCGCCTTGTATTTAAAGATACCGCCATGGTTGCGTCATACTCGTTAACGGTGGGAATTATTCTTAATTTTCCTCATAAACGCCTGTGGCGCTGGCTTGCCTTTGCCGCCTGCCTGCTGCTGCTGTTTTACGGTACCGGAGTAAGGCATAATGCCGCTTTTGCTATGATTCCCCTGTTAGCCCTGGCGGTTATGGGCGTCAGTGCAAAGCGCTCCATTCTGCTAGTGCTTCCGGTTACATTACTCATCTGGGCGGCGTTGCTCCTGGGCATAAATCAGTTCACTTACGGAGTGCTCAAGTCGGAGCATGAGTATTCGCTAAAAGAAATATTTTACAACGACATCTGGAAACTGAATTACAAAACAAAAACCTTCGACCTGCCGCCGCACATGGGAGGTGGCAACTGGGATCCGCTGACCAGAGAGGATTTTTTCAAATATTTCACCAACAAGCCGAACATTACCGATTCTTTTGAATTTATCCGCAAACGTTATGAGCCGGACGAACGCTTCAACATTTATACTGATTTCAATGGCACCAAAGACGATTTAGACGCATTACGCGAATTTTGGTTTACAAAGGTCAGTCAGCACCCCGGCAAATATTTGCAGCATCGCAGAGTATTTTTTATGGACCTGATGCGCAATTTTTCTTTTATGACCCAAATCGGGCTTGTATATCTGGTTTTTTCCTGCGCTATATTGCTGCATTTTACTGTAAAAGTTGTGCGTCGAAAAACTCCAGCAAATCTGGTGCCGTATTTTATGGTGACCTCTGGTTTATTATATGTCCTGCCTTACTTTTTTATAGCTCCGGCCATGCAGAGAAGATACCTGTACTGGTTCTACTTGACCTCTTTTTTTGGCCTGGTCTGGTTCGGCAAAAAATTTTTTTCCCACTATGGGTTATGTAGAAAGAATCCGCAATGAAACTTATAATTCAAATTCCATGTTATAACGAATCCGAAACCTTGCACCTAGCTTTGGCTGCGCTGCCGCGGCAAGTGGAAGGGTTCGATTCTGTAGAGTGGCTGGTTATTGACGATGGCAGTATGGATAATACCGTAGATGTAGCCCGGCAGTGTGGGGTTGACCATATTGTAAGCCACACCATAAACATGGGGTTGGCCAAAGCCTTTATGACCGGTCTGGATGCCTGCCTGAAAATGGGGGCAGACGTAATTGTTAACACTGATGCAGACAACCAGTATGATGCTGCCTGTATCCCGGATTTGGTAGCGCCAATACTGGAACGCCGAGCAGATTTGGTTATCGGGGCCAGACCGGTCGGTGAGATTGAAGATTTTTCGCCACTTAAAAAAAAGCTGCAAAAGTTGGGCAGCTGGGTAGTCAGAAAGGCTAGCCGGACCGATATTCCCGATGCGCCCAGCGGATTCAGAGCCCTCAGCCGTGAAGCGGCTTTGCGCACCAATGTGTTCAACAACTATACTTACACGCTTGAAACAATCATCCAGGCCGGACAGCGTAAAATGGCTATTTGCTCGGTACCGGTGCGGGTAAACGGATTTTTGCGCCCATCGCGCCTGATGAAAAGCACGCTTTCCTATATTAAACGCTCCATCATCACCATCTTTCGCATTTTCATGCTCTATAGGCCGGCTTTTTTTCTTGGCACACTCTCGTTGCTGTTCTTTGTGCCCGGATTTGCTTTTGGGGTCAGGTTTTTGTATTTTCTGGCTATTGGGGAGGGAGATGGGCACGTACAGTCCGTTGTGCTTACCAGCCTCCTGATCATGCTGGGCGTCATTGTCGCCGCCATTGCGGTAATATCCGATTTACTGGCCGTAAACAGGATGCAATTGGAGGAAGTGCAATACCTTCTGCGTAAGGCTGATATACAAAAAATAGAAGAAACCAGGGCATTTGTAAAGGATGAATAGCCGCCTCAAACGATTGCTCTATGGCTGTGGCAATGTTCTGGCCGCAGTTGGTCTATTGTTTGTGGTCTGGAAAGTATGGGATTGGCGTGAGCAACTGTTAAGCGCCGATGTCTTTTCCCCGTTCATGGTGTTTTGCCTTGTACTGCTCGGAATTTGCAGCACGTTATTCAGTATGCTGCAAGCTTGCGGCTGGCGGCAAATCCTCAGGCATTTCGGCGGGCAGATCAGCGGGCGTATGGCGCTTCGTCTTTACGGCATATCCCAGATCGCCAAATATATACCGGGGAATATTGCCCAGTTTGTTTCCCGGCAGGCCATTGGCCGGGCGGAAGCTTTTTCCAATAAGGCATTGGGGTTATCAACATTATTTGAACTGGCTTTTCTGGCTGTGACCAGTGCTTCCTGCGCTATCTTGCTGCTCCCTTATCTGAATCGCCTGGAACTTGTAAATAAACTTTCTTTTTTGACCTTTGTGCAGGCACCAGCCCCTCTGGCAGTATTGTTGTTTAGTTTGATCATTGCCTGTTTATATATCTTTTTGCGCCGCTTTTTCGGGGCGCTGATGGCCTCGGCGCTGAAATTTTATTATTTTTACGTTGCTTTCATGGGGTTCATTTTTCTGGCCATAATCCTGTTACTGAGCGGCCCGGACAAATCAATTGACGAGATAGTCCTGATCTTTGTAGTGGGGGTAATGGCCTACCTTGTCGGTTTTATAACGCCCGGCGCACCTTCCGGCATTGGAGTGCGCGAAGCGGTAATCGTTTTCATCATGCCGGGGCTTGCCACCATGCAGACAATTTTGCTTACCGCAATTCTCTGGCGCGTGATTTCCATTTTTGGTGATATTTTATTTTATATTTTAGCAAGAACCATATTTAAACCTCCGGTTCCCAAACAGGAAGCGAAGCATGCCCCTATGGCAGACAATCTATGACCAACAGACTAAATTTAGCTGAAATTTCCAGATTTTTGCTGTCCAAAAAATTCATCCTGACACTGTTTACAGTGCTCTTTATGATACTGACGATTAAGATGTGCGTATCCATGATCAACCGCTTCCCGTCTTCCTATGTATGGGGAGAACTGCTTATAAACTACGAAGGCGGATTCCTTCGGCGCGGATTGTTGGGAGAATTGTTTTACCTTGTCGATCCGCTGATTCCTACTAAATATTTCGCGCCATTTTTTATGATGTCTTTGTATGTGTTGTTTGCGGTGCTATTTATTAGATTGTTGATTAAAACGCAAATCGAACCGGCTTGGTATTTTATCTTGCTGTCGCCGTTATTACTGCTTTTTCCCTTTGTTCATATCGAAAATTTTTGCCGCAAAGATATTGTTATCCAACTGGCCTTTTTGCTGATGATGATGCTGTGCTGGCGGCGGCTTAAAGGCTATGCAAGTAGTTTATTGATATTAAGTTTGGCTTTTGCAGTATTGCATATCATAGCTACCCTTACACATGAAATGGCAATTTTTTATCTGCCGTTGCCCGCGCTTATGCTGGGGGCCGTTTTCCACCGTGAAGGAAAGATTTTATTATGGTTTGTGTTTGTGTCTATACTGGGATTGAGTTGTCTACTGTTGAGTTTGAAATTTTCCGGCACAATTGAGATGCAACAGGCCATACGTGAATCCTGGAGCGAAAGATATCCCGGCGCGGAACTTGGAGGTGGGCTCAGGTATATCGGAATCGGCATGTCCGATGTTTTTAACAGGACATTACAATACTTGCAGCATCCGATTAGTATATTTTCTATTACCGGTGGTTTTTTATTGGCACTATTTCCGGTATGGCTGCTCTCAATCGCTATGCGACCCACTTTTGCCGCGCGGCAAGTTCTGAATACCCCCCCCCTGCAAATACTGTACTACCCTGCCTTGCTCACACCGTTTATTTTATTTGTGCTTGTATATGATTATGGGCGATTTATATCGGTAACCTTCATTGAATTTATTATCTTTTTTTGTTTTATCTGCGATTTATGCCCACAAAACTCCAAGCCAATCTGGAATGCCGTGCGCAAAAAAATAGCACTCAACACGGTTTGGCGACTGGCTATGTTCTGCGCTCTGATGTGGTATGCCTTTGGATGGCGAATGTCGCACTGGCAGCCGATTGGAGAATCTTTTTTACGCTTCGGACTATTCTGAAAAATTACGCCATAATTGAGACTGCTCAAAAAAATTACTTTTGAGTTACAAACAAGACTCCACAAATTATAAAAAGCACCCCTAAGGTCGTTTTCCAGGTAAATGGTTCCCTGAAAAAGAAAATTGATATCATGGCAACCAGCAGCATAGCTCCGGATGTCATTACCGGGTAGGCCACACTAAGAGGTATGCACTTCAAAGCCAATGCATAAAAAACAAAGGCGATTGCATACAGAAAAATCCCGGCAAGCAGGTAAATATTACTCAAAACTTCCCAAATTAATGGCGTTGTCTTTGAAAATGGGCGGAGCATAGCGTATTTCAAGACCGTGTTAGCCGCTGTGTTTGAAAGAATTCCAGCTATGATTATCCACCACTTCATAAAGACGCTCCGCCATAACACGCCGAAGCCAATTTGAGGGCACGGGAAATTGACTCACAGTGTGGCTCGCCTGCCGTGGTGAGCATTTCGATGCACGCAATATGAGAAGGCAAAACTTCATTCAGTAATTTTCCTATACAGTTATGATCAGTGGGTGAGTCACCTAAAGGCAACAAAGACGGCTCGCTGAGGTGTATGTGCCCGATCAAATCGACTGCTTCTTTTAGTATCCGGTTCACATTTTCCCCATTTATTGCCGCCGCCCCCAAATCCAACTGCATTTTTATATTCGGGTGATTTATTTTTCTAACTATTTCAGCGGTTGACAGGCTATCAACCATAAAGTTCGCCCCATAACACGGCGGATTTGGCTCAAGGCAGAAACAAACAGCATAAGTCGCCGCCATATCCCCAAGCCTCCGAAAAAAATCAATGGCTACAGAATTGGCGCTCAAATCGCTCAGTCCGCTTCTATCCCTGTTCTTTGGGGAGCCAAAGACAAGAAACTCAGCCCCAAGGCCAACCGCAATAAAGGCAGTAGCCTCAAGATGGCGCAGCATAGCACTCTGGCTTTTCACATCGCCGAAAACATTTAGCCCCTCAGTGCCAAACAATAGAGACTGCATACCAGTGATGGCGACCCCCCTCTTGTTCCACCAATGACGCACATTCTGTATATCTTTTTTTGTAGCCTTGTGCGGCGCGGGAAAATATTTACCCGGGGCAATATCAATCGCAGTCAGGCCAAAGTCAGCAAGTATATCGGCTATTAAAGCATCCTCGCTGATGTCCCAGGCAATATTTGATATGGATAAACGCATAACTTCAATCCCGACTAGTGATTCTTGGGTTGTTTTCCAGCTCCGCCCAAAAATATTCCGTTATGGCATTTTCTTCTTTTAACGCATTGACATTATCTTCAAGCTGGGCCGGACTAGAGGCGCCTATGACCGGATAAACACCTTGGCGCAGGCACCATTGAAGGGCGGCATGGTTCCCTTTGACGCCAAATTTTGAACATAAATCCACAAAGAAATTTATCTTATCTTTGTTTTGATCGTAAATGGCCGCTGTTTTATCGTAATTGAGTAAGTTGCTCTTAGCTATCCGCGAATCAGAGGGGATGTTGTTTCTATATTTTCCGGTTAAAAGGCCTTGGGCTAAAGGTGAAAAGCCCATCATGCCCAACCCGTTATTTTCGCAAAAGACCTTCACGCCATTTGTCTCAACCTTGTGTACAGCGTAGGAATAAATGAACTGTTCAGTAATGGGGGCTTCCAGGTTTAAAGCCCGACAGATTTGCAAACATTTTTCCAAGGCCGCAACTGGCCATTCCGAAGTAGCCCAATACCGTATCAGCCCCTGATTAATCAGACGATTGAAGGTACGAACTATTTCCTCCATCGGAGTTTCATCATCATAACGATGAGCGTAGTAAATATCGATGTATTCAAGCTTTAACCGTTTGAGAGATTCTTCCAGCGCCCACACGATATGTTTTCTTGACAGGCCACGGTGATATGGACTCTGGCCAATCGGCCAGGATCCCTTTGTACTGAGGGTATACTCTTGCCGGTCATAACGGGACAAAGCGTCACCTAGTAATGACTCCGCTTTTCCCATTCCATAATTATTTGATGTGTCAAACGATCTGATCCCCAGATCCCATGCCTTTTCTATCATCTGACGCGCAAATGCTCCGGTGAGGTCTTCCGTGCCTATGGTCAAAGCGGTTCCATAACTTAACGCGGAAATCTTCAAACCTGATTGGCCAAGCCTTACAAAGTGCATCGTTTAGTTGTTCCTGTCAGTTGGTATAAATTCAGAGACTATTGATATGGGCCGTGCTTTCACCTCTGTCATAATCTGTGCTGTATATTCCGCAATCAAGCTTAAAGCGAACGAAAAAAGAGTGGAAAAGGCACTGATAAACACCGCCATTAAAAAGGCCGTGCGCCATACATCTTGTGAGCTTATCAAAAAAAGCAAAAGAAAAAAAATGGTCGCCAGGGCCGATATTGGTATCAGCCAGAATATCATCCGGAGCGGCGCTACAGAAACACACGTCAGGCTATTGAGCGCATATGGGATCATATTTCGGAGGCCATATTTAGTAGAACCGGAAAATCGTTTGTCGCGGCCATATTCTATGGCTGCGGTCTTAAAGCCTACAAATGGAACCACACTTCTGAAGGTTGGGTTGCATTCGGGCAGCTTTAAAAGTTCTGTCAGGGCGTTCCTGCTCAGAAGCTTAAAATTAGCTGTTTCCGGCTGAACGGCCAACTTGCCGGACATACTTTTCAATACCCTGTAAAAAACAGAGGCCGACAGCCGTTTGAAAAAAGAATCGTGACGGCGCTCCGCTCTTACAGCATGTACAATATCAGCTCCGCCTTCCCAGGCTTCGATTAATTGTATAATCACTGTTGGCGGATCCTGAAGATCGGCATCCATCACCACCACCGCATCCCCTTCTGCCCGCAACAGGCCCGCCCAAACGGCACCTTCAAGCCCAAAGTTACGGGAAAGATTGACAATAGCGATATGTTCAGGATCGGCTTCCCTGGCTTCCGACATCCGCTGAAGTGTTCTGTCTGCGGAACCATCATTGACTAGAAGAATCTCATAATCATAGCTGTCATGTATGGCATTCATGGCAGATTTAACATGCGCACAGTAGTCATGCACAAGTTGTTCTTCATTATACATAGGTGCAATTATGGATATAAATTTAGATTGCATTTTAAAAAACCAATATTTTCATAGCGCAACAGGTGATGTAAAAAATTAAAAAACCAGGTACTACATATTTCTACCAGTCTGGGACATATTTTTAACGACTGAAACGGACTCGTTGAGTACATTAATACGATCCATATCCACCATCACAGTGCTATTTCTTTCAAACGCAATCGCGTACTCTGTCTGCTCACTGCGATCAATTAACAAGCGTCCTATGTATTCACCAATAAAAACTAATATTACGAATTGAATCATAAAAAAGAAAGACATAAAAAATACCATAGTAGTCCATCCGGTGGCGACATATCCTGTAAACAAATGCAAAATTACACTGTATGAGGCAAATATGAAGGCTACGGTGCTTCCTGCAAAGCCCAGAATTGAAATCCAACGCAGTGGCTTGAGCGAGTTAAATACCATCAGATGTAAAAAATTACGCAACCCCATAAAAAATGATTTATTATCGGGCACCCCGTCTTCCATCTGGCTATATTCATAAGCAGCGCACTGATAACCTGTTTTGTGGATTTTAGAATACAACTGATACTGAAAACGTTCATTAGCCGTAATGGCATTAACCGCTCGGCGACTCAAGCAACGCAGGGCGGTAGCATTTGGGGGAATTTCATATCCTATGGCCTTCAACGGACGGGTCATGAGCAATCTGCCTAAGCGGTAAACGCTGCTTCGACTGTCTTGCGCTGTTCCCACCACGATATCGTTGCCGGACATCCCTAAATCTACCAATGCTCGGATGATGTCTATCGGATCTTTCTGATAATCAAACAGAATACTAAAGTCGCCGATGGAATTCTCCAAGCCTGCCGCAATGGCAATTTCCCGATGCACGGAGGCAGAGAGTTGAATATATCTGATGCATGGAATGTCGTGAAGCAAGGCCTCCATTGCATCAAACTTCTTGATTTGTCCGTTGCCTATGACAATTATTTCATAATCAGAAAACTCATTGCTTAAACAGCGCTGTATTTCCTGTATTGTCTGCGAATAAGCAATACTGTTTCTGCCTAGCACTATCACCACAGATATAAATGTATCAAGTTTTGTCATATTCACACCAAGCCTGATTCAGAAATAGCTTCTACCACATCATATACATTATCAATTTTTCCGCCAAGCACACAATGCAGTCCCTGGAGTCCGTGGTTGGGTTTGAATAAAATCGGGCGCGAGTCATCCGTCTCGCTGCGTGGTAATATACTTTTTACTTCCCATAGAGAGTCACGATAAAAACACCCCGCTAATACAGGCATGTATCGTGCTGCATCGCGTTTGATGTGCTGCCACGCACTGGCCTGTTTGTATTCTTTCAAAAAAATATCCGGTTCGGCATATGTATGGCCGGTTGTTTTCTCATGCCAATCAAAATGCGGCGTGTATCGCACGTGACTGAAGGAATGAGTACTGGGCACGGGAGGGAATGGCATTACAGAAAAAAAAGGCCCGCACATGATAGTTATTCCGGTATTTCGCAAAACATCCGGCACATCCACAAGGCACATTTCAGTTATCTCATGTTTAAGTGGAATGATTTCAATGCCGCTTCCACAAAGAATCTTATTCATATGTGAATAGGTACAATTAAAAACATGATCGGCTTTTGTTTCAGAAATTTCGCCTGTCACGCAATTCTGAAATTTTAACGCCAGGCCCTTGCATAATGGTTTAACCTCAAGCGCCATAACGCCCGTTTTGATCTCCACAGGCAAAGCTTCAAGCCGTTCTGTCATATATTTTGTTAATTTGTTCGCATCAAAAGCAACTTCTTTAACCGTAAATATTTCCTCTACCAGACGCGGGTTAGTTAGCTCTTTGATTTTCGACGGAGCAGGCTCCCAAGGTATACCAACTTTCTCACAAAATTTTAAAAACTGCTTGGCTGTTATTTTTCCTAATGGACGGCCAACACCGTAATATTTATCAAAGTCCGCATATACAGAACCTTTAAATTCGGAGATGAAGCGTGAAAAAGACGTGTGAGATCGCAACGCAGTCAAAATACTTCGAGGATAATGATAACCATTGTGAACCCGTGCTTGGTTGTGATAGGATGCACGGCGCATCAGGCTATCCTCTTGCTCAAGCAAAAGTATTCTATGCTTTTTTAAAGCAAAGAATTCAGCCAGATAAAGACCAAAAAAGCCTCCACCTATAATGACGATTTCCTTCAATTATGAAACTCGCGTTTAAACACGTCAAAAAAATAAAAAATCTCAACCGTTATTTTTTCATCTTGCCTTCATCACATGAATAAGCATTTAAACGAAATTTGTCTATAAATTCCATATTGCTCCTGTTGCCAAAAGCATTGCGCCCTTTCGCTGAAGCGCAAAAACACTCGCAGTTGTTGAAAACAAATTACAGCTCCAGCAACAGCAAGTTATCGTAATTGCCGCCATAGGAAATTTCCCGTTTGTCCGGCGGCTGATAATCCGGCGCGAACAGGCTATGTTCAAAAGTAACGCCGTCATACCCTACTCCGGATAACTCCGCCGCTGTATCCGCAAACCAGGCCAGGCTGAACGGCGCGGCCAGTCTGCTTTTTACCCGCGCCGCCAAGTCCGGGTTCAGGCGCTCATATTCGGCGGACATCCAGATAATAAACGGCACATCAAACATATTGCGCGTGGGGTGCTTGGCATCCTGCTCCCGAATCGGCAACGTGTCATACACCTCCTGGCCGTGATCGGCAAAATACAGCACAAAAGAAGCGCCGCCGCTTTCAGCCGCCATATCTATGATGCGGCTTACAATATCGTATGGAATTGTCATAGCTGTTGATATAAGCCACTTCTTCAGGTTTCTTGCGCGTGACTCCGACTTCTGTAAGTCCCTCGCCGGAAGTGAAAAAGTCGAATTCTTCCGGATAACGCAAGTGATAGCTAAGATGCGAGCCTAGCAAATGTATGAAAATGGCTTTGCTGCGCGATTTTGCCTGCAAAGCGTTGCTTAACGGTTCCAGCAACGCTTCATCGTAAGAAATAGAATGCCCTTCAGAGCGCGACTTGTTGAAGAAGTATCTGTGATCGGCATCTCCGGCAAACAGATACGTGCCGGTCAGGCCATCAGAATTGGCGGTTTGATTGGAAAGCCACCAAGTTTCAAAACCGGCCTGGCCAAGCAGACCGACAATCAGAATTTCCGGCGCGTCCGCAGGCAGCCCTTGATGAAAAAACAGTGTTTTGCGCAACGATGGGATAGTTAAGGCGTGCCCCCAGCTTTTTTAGTTCCGGGGAGGTTTCCCGTTGATAGCCATACAAAGACAGGTGGTTACGGTTGGCAGCCTCGCCAATAATAAAAATGTACGTCTTTTCCGTTTGCTGATTATCGTCCAACAGGCGGAGTCCGGGATAAGTTTGTTCGGCACGGTCTTCCCGGATATTCGCAATCAACTGCAAATCCCGACTGTAGTTCAATGTGGAGTTCACAATCACATAACCGGCATTGGATTCAAGCAGTTTTTTCTCTTTTAAATCAATAAAGTATCCGCAAACACCAACAATTAACACACAAACTGTCAGCGTTACCCGGTTGCGCCTGATGTTGCGGCTGGCATCTATGAAAAACGGCAGCCAGGGTAACTAAAAGCCCAACCGTAATAGTGGGAAAAGTTATAAACTCGGTCAGCCATTCGGTTAATTCACTGGCCGAGGTTTCCAAGGTCAATATGTGATTCTCATATCAAACAAAAAGCTCTAAAACGCAAAATGCCCTCGACTCTTTAAAGAGAGTCGAGGGCGTTTTTAGGATTAAGTTGGTACCGTCCTACTTTCCCACACATGAATATGCAGTATCATCGGCGATGAGGCGCTTAACTTCCGGGTTCGGAATGGAGCCGGGTGTACCCGCCT
>JAITWK010000020.1 GCA_031285295.1 Deltaproteobacteria bacterium
CGTTCTTTACATAAAATATTAATTTTACTTAATTGTTTAAATTTCGGTATCGTGGGGGTGTGGGGGTAATTTTTCCCCCCTGCCGGGCGTGGGGCGGAGCCCCACATCCCACACTATACATAATAATTCCTAAACCAAAATTCCGTAAACTTCCCGCGCCTGTCTGGCCAGATCCTCCCGGAACTGCGGAGCCGCGATTTCGATCAGCGCCCGCATACGTTCGCGGTTGGTACGCCAGCGCAGGTTGGCAATGCCATGCTCGGTAACCACATACTCCACGTCGAAGCGCGAAGTGGTTACCGGCTGACCCGTGCCGAAGCTGGCGCAAATGCGCGATATCTTGCCGCCGGAGGCGGTGCTGGGCATGGCAATGATGCTGCGTCCGCCTTTGGAAAAGTGCGCCCCGCGCACAAAATCAACCTGACCGCCCACACCTGAATATTGGCGGGTGCCGATGGAGTCCGCCGCTACCTGTCCCTGCAAATCCACGGAGAGAGCAGAATTGATGGAGACCATGTTGTCGATACCGCCGATAACGCGCGGGTCGTTGACGTAATCCACCGGCATGCCCATAATGTTTTCGTTATTGTCAATCCAATCGTAAAATTTGCGGCTGCCCATGCCAAAGGTGAGCACCAGTTTGCCTGGATGCAGGTTGTTACGCGCTCCGTTGAACACGCCTTTTTGCGCCAGGCGCATCACGCCGTCGGAGGCCATTTCGGAATGCAGGCCAAGGTCGCGTCTGGCATCCAGCATACTTAGCACCGCATCCGGAATGTTGCCGATGCCCAGTTGCAGGCAGTCGCCATCCTGAATCAGCCCGGCGATATGCCGCCCGATGGCTTGTTCAATAGGACCGATTTCCGCAGTTTGATGTTCGGGCATAGGCGTTTCATCCGGCACAAACCAGTCAAAATCCTTGATATTCATTACCGCTTCACCATGTACAAAAGGCATGGCCGGGCGCACTGCCGCGATTACCGTTTTGGCCGAAAGCACGGCCTGACGGGTGTAGTCGATGGAAACCCCAAGGCTGACGCGGCCCTGATCATCCGGTTCGGTAACGCTCACCAGCGCCACATCCGGCGTATGATCCGGGCTGCGCAGCAGGGCGGGATATTCCCAGAAGAACACCGGGCGAAAATCGCCCTTGCCTTCGGCCACCGGGCCGCGTGTGGCCGCGCCAAGGTAACAGCCGCTGAAGCGGAAGCTTTTTTCCAGATTCGGCAAATTTGGATCATATTGCGGGTTTCGGCCCAAAGTGAGTTGATGCGTGAGCAGTACATCGGTTAGCTCGCCGCGCCGATCAGTCATGGCCTGGAGCAGCGATTCCGGAGCGCCAGCCGCATGACCAACCGCCACCAGATCGCCGGATTTTATTTTACTTACGGCCTCAGCCGCTGAAACAGTGCGTTCGCGATAATATTTTTGCCAGGACATATTTATATTCTCCAATTCAGATTATTTTTTTGGGGCTCTGCCCCAAGCCCCGCATAGGGGCGCGGCCCCTATGTACCCATTTATGGCTTCCTAATCGCGAACGCGAGTATCATTCCCACTGTGGCCAGTCCGAGAATACAGAAGGGCAGGCCATTGTATGAACCCATACTTGTGTGCAGTACCCCGGCCAGGAAAGGCGCGAACGAGGCGAACAGATTATACATTGTCAGGACGCTGAAATTCAGCGGGTAATGTTTCATGCCGTAAAAGGTGCTGATTACCGAGGAATGCGCGATTACGCTGAAGCCGAAGCTCATCCCGCCCAGACTGAAAGAGATCATCAGCAGGGTCAGGCTTTTTTCGCGCAGGGTAAGAAAGAGCAGCAGGGCAGTGATCATCAGCCCCAGACAGGCGGAGCGCATCAGGATTTTGCGCCCGAAATGGTCAAAGACCAACCCGCCGCTTACCCGGCCAAGTCCGTTGAAGAGCGAGATCAACCCGGCCAGAGCGGCGGCGGATCCGCTGGCCGCGCCAACTTCCAGAGCCAGCGGCACACCGTGCCCAATCAGCGTAAAGCCTATGCCAACGGTAAAGATGGCCCAGAGCATGTAAAGCTGAAAGGAGCGGCGGCGCAACATTTGCCCGGTGCTTACCTCGCCTCCACTTTCCTGCACACGTTTACGCGAGGCGGATTTTGCCGGAAAAACCAGATTGCTGCCCGGCATTTTGAGCAAAAAGGAGGCAGCCAGGAAAAATATCAGGTAAAACACGCCGATACCAAAAAAGGTATCACGCCAGCCAAAAGCGCCGAGCAGTTCGGCACAGGTTGTGCCAAGGATCATGCCGCCAGCGCCAAAGCCCATAAGCATAAGGCCGCCGATGAAGCCGATTTTATCCGGAAACCACTTGAGCATGGTGGTTAGCAGCACGTTGTAGCCAATGCCTACGCCAAAGCCGATAAGCACACCGTAAAAGATATAAAGCTCGGTCAGGCTGGCGCAGCGGGAGGCCAGCGTGAAGCCGACTCCGATAAACAGGGCGCAGGCCGCGACAATGAATTTTACCGGCATGGAACGAATGGCGAAACCGGAGCCCAAACCGCCCAGGCAGAAAAAGAACATGCAGAAAGTGAAAACCATAGAGGTTTCCGAGCGGGACCAGCCGAATTCCTGCTCCAGCGGCGGCACAAAGATCGACCAGGCGTAAATCAGGCCGAGGAAGATATACAGCACCAGACAAAGGGCCGCATAGCCCCAACGCTGGTTGCCGACACAAACATTTATTGTATTGTTGTTCACAAAATAACTCTGGCTGTTTGGATCCCCCATAATGGGGGTGCAGGGGATTCAATCCCCTGCCAGGGGGATTGGGGGACGGAGTCCCCCAAATGCCCTTAACATTGTCTACTTACAGTAATCTTTCAGAATAGCGCCCATACGGCTGATACCCAGGCGGATTTTCTCCTCGCTCATGCAGGAATAGTTCATGCGGGCGTGGTTACGCTCCGGGTTCTGTGGGTAAAAGCCTTCGCTGGGTACATAGATGACCCGGGCTTCCGGCAGGATGCGTTCCTGCATGATTTTTCCCGAATCAATATATTCCGGCAAAGTCAGCCAGGTAAACAGGCCGCCTTCCGGGTTGGTCCAGGAAGCGCCAGCCGGGAAGTGTTCCTGCATCATCTGAAGCATGAAGTCTTTTTTGCGTTTGTAGGAGTCACGCAGTTTGCCGATATGCTCGTCAATGTCGGTCATTTCCATAAAGCGATCCGCCAGAAACATATTCAGGGTAGAGCATTGGGTATCGGCGGCGGTTTTGAGCAGGACCATTTTTTCCACAATGGCGGCATCGGCGGCTACCCAGCCCAGACGCATACCGGGGCTGAGAATCTTGGAGAAACTACCCAGAAAAACAACGCGATTCTGAGTGTCAAAGCTTTTGATTGCTGGCAGTGCTTCGCCTTCGTAGCGGACTTCGCGGTAGGGCGTGTCTTCCAGAATCATCACGCCGTACTTGTTGGCCAGTTCCAGCAGCTTTTTCCTTCTTTCCAGACTCATGGTAACACCCATGGGGTTGTGGAAATCGGGTATGGTGTAGATGAACTTGACCTTGGGCGTGTTTTTCAGAATATCCTCAAGCTCGTCAACCTTCATGCCGTTGTTGTCCATGCCGCAGGTTTTGTACTGTGGCTCATAGGCGTTGAAGGCCAGCAGGCCACCCAGAAAGGTGGGCCGTTCGGTAACAATGACATCATCTTTGTTGATCAGCAGCTTGGCCATGAGGTCCATGCCCTGCTGTCCGCCCTGGGTGATGAAGATCTCATTGGCCTCGCAGCTCACCCCGGCAGTCTTTTTCATCCGGGCGGCCAATTTTTTGCGCAGCGAGGGCAGACCGTCCGAAGCGGTGTATTGCAGAGCCTGACCGCCATCGTTTTTCATGATCTGGCTGAACACTTGCGTGAGCGTCTCTGTGGGGAAGAGTGCCGGGTCGGGAAACCCGCCGCCAAAGGAAATGACATCCGGTTGAGAGGCCGCGGCCAGAAACTCTCTGATAGACGAAGGTTTTACTCTTTCCATGCGTGAGGCAAATAATTCCGGGTACATAGAGTCTCTCCTTGGATATTGGGGTTGTCCGGGTGAGGTGGAACCTCCCCGGACAACCTGTAACACCATTATTTACCGGCTAACTTCGCATAATAATTATACCGCGCCATGGCGTTATCCGCCGCTTCGCGGGCGAATTCCTCGGCCCGTTCCGGGAAGGCTTTGAACAGGCTGGCATAGCGCACTTCGCGCAGCAAGTGTTCCTTGAATTTGCCATTGGGCTGCTGGTAATCAAGCTGCATCGGGTTTTCGCCCTTGGCCGCCAGCAGCGGGTTATAGCGATACAGCGGCCAGTAACCCACTTCCACGGCGCTCTTTTCCTGATCCAGACCATTGGTCAGGCCACCGGCCAGACCGTGGTTGATGCAGGGCGCGTAGGCGATGACAATTGAGGGGCCGGGGTAGGCTTCGGCTTCCTGCAAGGCTTTCAGGCATTGGGCCTTGTCAGCGCCAATGGCTACCTGAGCTACATAAATGTAGCGGTAGGACATGAAAATGGCCCCGATATCCTTCTTGTAGGTGGGCTTGCCGCCAGCCGTGAACTGGGCCACCGAGCCGAGCGGTGTGGCTTTGGAAGACTGTCCGCCGGTATTGGAGTAAACTTCGGTATCAAAAATCAGCACGTTGATGTCCTGATTCTGGGCCAGCACATGATCCAGACCGCCGTAGCCGATGTCATAGGCCCAGCCGTCGCCGCCCATAACCCAGTGCGAACGCTTGAGCAGGTAGTCGCGCAGATCCCCTATTTGTTTGAGCAAGGGGTCGCCCCGGTATTTTTCCTGTTTGGCCAGATCCGCCAGAGCCGCTTCTACCGCGTAGCGGCGGTTTTGCGTGCCTTCTTTGTCGTTCTTGCCGGTAAGCCAGTTTGCCAGCACCTGTTTGAAGTCAGCCGGGTAATCCTTTTGCAAGGCTTCGCCCACGCGCAGGGCCAGGGTTTCGCGCAACTGCTGCACGCCCAGCAGCATACCGAAGCCGTATTCACCGGCATCTTCAAACAGCGAATAACCCCAGGCCGGGCCGTTGCCCTGATTGTTGGTGGTGTATGAAACCGTGGGCGAACCAGCCGCCCAAACCGTGGAGCAGCCCGCCGGAGCGGCAATCATCATGTGGTCGCCGTAAAGCTGGGTAAGCAGCTTGGCGTAGGGCGTTTCGCCGCAGCCCGCGCAAGCGCCGGAAAAGGCCAGCATCGGTTGCAGGAATTGACTGTTTTTGACGTTGATTTTGGCTCCTTCCGGCAAGGGTCGGTAGGGTACCTGATGCTCGGCGTATTCCCAGATATCCGAAGCCTGGGGAAGCTGATCGGTGAGCCGGGCCATTTCCAGAGCCTTGTTTTTGGCCGGGCAGACGCCAACGCATTGCATACAGCCGGTGCAGTCCAGGCTGGACACGGCCAAGTGGTAGTGCATATCCGGGAATCCGGTAGCCGGAATGGTTTTCAGGCCTTCCGGGGCCCCCGCTTTTTCCTCATCGGTGAGCAGGCGCGGCCTTAGCACGGCGTGCGGGCAGATAAACGAGCACTGGTTGCACTGGATGCAGTTTTCCGGCTTCCAGCGGGCGGTCTGCACGGCAATGCCGCGTTTTTCATACAGGCTGATATTGAAGGGCCAGCGACCATCGGCAATATCCTTAAAGGCGCTAACCGGCAGATCATCGCCTTTCTGATCCAGAATGGGCTGCACCACCTTGTGGTAAAACTCCGGCTTTGCTGACTCGGTATAGCTTTTACGGGAGGCGTTTACAGTCTTGGGCTGATCGGAAGCGTTTTTCCAGTCCGCCGGAATCGTTACTTCGCGCAGGGCGGAAACGCCGCGCTCCAGAGCGGCCAGGTTTTTATCCACAATGCTCTGGCCCTGCTTGCCGTAAGCGTCATCCACCGAAGCACGCAAATGCTTCATGGCCTCTTCCAGCGGAATGATTTTGGCGAGGGCGAAAAAGGCCGACTGCATGATCATGTTGATGCGTCCGGCCAGGCCCAGCTCAATGGCGATATCCACGGCATTGATGATATACAGCTTGATGTCGTTGGCCGCGATGTAACGCTTGATGCTGGCGGGCAGGCGGTCGCCCAGTTCCGCTTCCGTCCAGGGACAGTTGAGCAGGAAGGTACCGCCGGGGCGCAGTCCTTTCATCATATCGTATTTGTGGACGTAAGCCGGGTTGTGGCAGGCCACAAAATCCGGGTCGTAAATGCGGTAGGAGGATTTGATCGGATTGGGACCAAAGCGCAGATGCGACATGGTCACGCCGCCGGATTTTTTGGAATCGTAGGCGAAATAGGCCTGGGCGTAGAGGTCGGTTTGGTCGCCAATGATCTTGACCGAGCTTTTGTTCGCGCCCACCGTGCCGTCCGAGCCAAGGCCCCAGAAGACGCAGGAGGTTACGCCCGGCTGCTTTACCGGCAGCGGATTCGCCAACGGCGGCAGCGAGGTGTGGCTCAGGTCGTCATTGATTCCAACAGTAAAGTTATCTTTGGGGCGATCCAAAGCCAGGTTGGCGAACACGGCCTGCGCGTCCATGGGGGTGAATTCCTTGGAAGCCAGACCAAAGCGGCCACCCACCACCACAGGCGGAGTGGACATTTCATAGAGCGCGGCACGCACATCCAGGAACAGCGGTTCACGCGCGCCCGGTTCCTTGGTGCGATCCAGCACGGCTACCTTTTTTACGCTGGCGGGCAGTTTTTCGATCAGTTTGGCCGCAATGAAGGGGCGGAAAAGATGCACGCAGACCATGCCTACTTTTTCGCCAGCGGCCAGCATGGCCTGAACGGTTTCTTCCAGCACGGAGCAGCCAGAACCCATGGCGATAATTACCCGCTCGGCTTCGGGGTGGCCGTAATAGGTGAAGAAATCGTAGCTCATGCCGGTGATCTTGTTGATCTCGTTCATGTAATGCGACAGCACGGACGGGAATCTTTCGTAGTGCGGGTTAATGGCCTCGCGCAACTGGAAGTAGATGTCCGGGTTGTTGGTCATGCCCAGAGCATGCGGGCGGATCGGCGAGATGGATCTGGCCCGGAAGGCCGCCACGGCGTCGTGATCCAGTAAGTTATTCAGTTCTTCATATTCCAGCAGGCTGACCTTTTGCATCTCGTGCGAGGTGCGGAAGCCGTCAAAAAAGTGCATGACCGGCAGACTGGCCTTGATGGCGGTAAGGTGCGCCACCGCGCCCAGATACATGGCATCCTGCGGTGAACGCGAGGAGAGCATGGCAAAGCCGCTTTGGCGGGTAGCCATAACGTCGTGATGATCGCCAAAAATGCTGAAGCTGTTGGTTCCGGCTCCGCGCGAGGCTACATGGAACACGGCGGGCAAAAGCTCACCGGCAATGCGGTTCATGTTCGGGATCATCAACAGCAGGCCCTGCGAGGCGGTGTAAGTAGTGCCCAAAGCCCCGGCCTGCAACACGCCGTGCAAAGTGCCGGACGCACCGCCTTCCGACTGCATTTCCATTACCCGCACCGGACGGCCGAAGAGGTTCTTTTTGCCTTCCACGCTCCAGGCGTCGGCCAGCTCGGCCATTTCCGAAGAAGGAGTGATCGGAAAAATACCAGCCACTTCGGTAAACGGGTAGGAAACATAGGCGGCGGCTGTATTGCCGTCCATGGTTTTTGTGCGGCGCTTGGTCATCTCTTGGCTCCTTGGGTTTCGCGCGATTTTTTTAATAAAAATACATTTCGAAACAGTAGCGGTTAAAAAATCATTTATTTTTGTGCCGCATTGCGGTACGATGTTTCTCTATGTGCAAAATAACTGTTTTTGGAGTGCTTCGTCAAGAAATTAGGGTAATATTGCGGCACTGCCCGGGGATTACTTAAACTGAGGGATTAACCAATTGAAAAAGAACATTAAAGAAGACGCCAAAGAAGAACTCTTTGGTGAGGCCGCTGAAAAAGCGCTGCCTGACGACAAGAAATATATAAAGAGTGTACTCAAGGCTCTGGCCGTTATTGAACTGCTGGACGAGCACGGCGAGCTTGGCGTTACGGAAATAGGCCGCCTGCTTGAGCTGGACAAGAGCACGGTTTTTCGCTTGCTGGCTACCCTGAGGGAAAAGAAATTTATTATCGCGGATCCGCGTACCCAAAAGTATCGCAACGGCAGCAAATTTTTCATGCTTGGGCGGGGCGTGGTCAGGCAGCGTGGCTTCAATCCGGCTATGGAGGCCGAACTGGAGCGCCTGTCCGCGCAAACCGGCGAGGTGGTCAGTTTTTCCGTGCCGGACGGAACGGACATCGTCACCCTGGCCATGCGCGAAACCGAGGAATGGACCAGATTGGCCGTCAATATAGGCCAGCGCCGCCCCATGTATTGCAACTCCATGGGCAAGGCTGTTCTGGCTGCTTACAAGCCGGAATTTGCCCGCTCATTATGCGAGCAATTTGAGTACGAGGCCTTTACCGAGTATACCCACCGGGGGCCGGATACCTTGCTGCGTGAACTTGCGCAAATTCGTGAGCGCGGCTACAGCACCGACGAGCAGGAACACCGCCTGGGCCTGTGCTGCGTGGGCATAGCCATTCTGGATAGCCGCAATGAACCGGCTGCTGCGGTTAGTGTTTCCATGCCCGTCTATAAACGCATTGCTGATCCGGAATTGCACGGGCACTGCCTGCGCCTGCTGCTGGATGCAAAGGAACGCTTGCGGGCGGCGTTGTTTGGGTAGGGGCGTCTGATTTTGCCGTGATAGGTTGTAACAAAACTAAAACCCACCATGCAAAATTGCGCGGGGGGGTACGGTAACTAACAAAAAAAACTCATTCAACCCCGGCTACTTGTTCTTTGAAATCCAGTATTTTATGCCAATCGTGCCTTTTTCCCGGTTGTTGGATAGCACATGGAATTTATGTTCCCCGGCTTTGAGCTGGTATTCGCGCTTGATAGTGTGAACAATCCGGTCTTTGTCGCTTGAATCGACATACATGGAGACTGAACCCATAAATTCGCCATTTACCCAGAAATCGGCCCCCATAATATCTTCTTTGCGCTGATGCCTGATGCTGGTTGTTACCTCAAATTTTACCGTGCCGTCATAGGGCATGGTGAAGGTGTAGTAGCGGGCCAGAGGTTGCCTGGGCATTTTATCAAGCATGATGAATTCGACCGACCGCGTAAGTTTGATCGCCGTTTCCGGGCTGCCGCCGGGGACATTTTCTGTTTGCGTCTGCGCTTGAGCCTGTGCCTGCATTTGGGCCAGCTTGGGATTGGCGGTAATGGCTATTGGCGCAGAAACCAGCGCTTCGCGGGTGTTTTTGTCATAAACCGTGATGGTATAAACTCCCGGCGTGGATATGCTTATCGTTATAGGATTGAGCGCGGTTTTGCCGGGAGCGGCTTGTTCTTCCCGCCAGCCAGTCGGGGTTGACTCAAAAGACAGCGGGTTTTTTGTAAGTTTTGGCAGGGTGACAAACATCAGGGCGTTGTTGCCCGCAGGCATGGAGGTGATCACATCAACCGGAGTTTGCTTGAGGATATGCACACCTTTGGCAAAAACAATTTTTCCACCGGAAGAGTTTGCGGAAGCGGCAGCAGGGGGAGTCTTGGCCTGTGCCGGAGTAGCCTGAGTTTGCGTCTGCCTATTGGGTTTGTTTTGCGTTTGTTTTTTGGCGGCTGGCTCATCATCACCAAAAAGATCACCCACCGCTTGCGAAGCCGCTTTACCAGCCTCGTCACGCACAGCTGAGGCCGCCCGATCCAAAAAGGAGGCGGCAAAGGCCGAGGACGAGAAACAGACGCACAACAAGGCGAGCGCAAGCAGGCTGGCAAGGAAATGTTTTTTCATGATAACCCCCTGAATAAACAATATGTTCCGTAGAGCTAAATAAATATTAAATTCATATATTTTTAAGGAATGTAGCAATCTAATCCGGTTTAGGCAATCGGCTTTGCTTTGTTATGGCTTGTTCGCGCTCAAAGCATTTTTGGTGACAATTAGCTTTTTCTATGTCATTTGGAAAAAAAATTATAACAGCTACAGAATTTTTTGCGCTTCATTTCAAATGTGAAATGTTCTAATGCTACACAAAACCGCAAAGGGGTACGCTAGTGGACTGGTTAAACGGCATTCTCGGAGATTTGAACAATTATTTGTATAGCTACATTCTGATCGCCATGCTGGTGGGTACCGGCCTGTTTTTCACCATCCGCTTGGGCTTGGTGCAACTGCGCCTGCTGCCGGATGCCGTGCGTCAGATCATGGAGCGCAACCCCAACGAGCACGCAGTCTCTTCCTTTCAGGCCCTGATGATCACCACGGCCTCGCGCGTGGGCGTGGGCAACATTGCCGGGGTGGCCACGGCCATTGCCGTTGGCGGTGCGGGCGCGATCTTCTGGATGTGGATCATGGCCGTTATCGGTTCGGCTTCGGCTTTTGTGGAAAGCACTCTGGCCCAGGTTTACAAAACCAAAGACGGGCTGGCTTTTCGCGGCGGCCCCTCCTACTATATTGAAAAGGCTCTGGGCCAGCGCTGGCTCGGCGTACTGTTCTCCATTTTTCTGATCACCTGCTTCGCCTACGGTTTTAACGCCCTGCAAGCCAACACCATTGTTGGCGCTCTTTCCTTTTACTTCGGCAGCAGCACCGGCACTCATGCTGTTATCGGCGTGATCCTGGCCGTGGGTACCGCTTATATCATTTTCGGCGGTCAGAAAAAAATCGCTTTCATGACTTCGGTGATTGTGCCGTTTATGGCCATCATCTATCTGGGATTGGGCCTGATTGTTCTGGTAATGAACATTGGTGAAGTGCCCGGCGCGTTCAAGCTGATTTTCTCCCAGGCTTTCGATTTTGAAACCATCTTTGGTGGCTTTGCCGGTTCTGCGGTTATGATGGGCATCAAGCGCGGCCTGTTCTCCAACGAAGCTGGTATGGGTAGTTCGCCTAACGCTGCGGCCTCGGCCCACGTTTCGCACCCGGTCAAGCAGGGCCTGGTTCAGATGCTGGCCGTGTTTATCGACACCCTCCTGATTTGTAGCTCTTCGGCCGCTATTATTCTGCTCAGCGGTGTGGAAACCACTGGTATTCAGGCCATGCCCCTGGTGCAGGCCGCCGTGGAATCGCAGTTCGGTTCCATCGGTATTCTGGTTATTACCATCTCCGTATTTTTGTTCGCTTTCAGTTCGATTATCGGCAACTACTATTACACCGAATCGAACATGCTTTATATTCGCCGCAAAGGTTCCTCGCTGATAGTTTTTCGCTCCACGGTTGTGCTGGCTGTGTTCATGGGCTCCATGGTCGGTTACGATATGGCCTGGAACCTGGCCGACGTGTTCATGGGCTTCATGACCATTCTTAACCTGGTTGCCATCCTGCTGCTGGGCGGCATTGCCGCCAAGGTTCTCAAGGATTACGAACAGCAGCGCAAGGCAGGCAAAAACCCGGTGTTCCTCGCTGCCAATGTTGGGCTGCACAACACAGAGCTTTGGCGCGGCGAGGAAGATCACTAGGTGCTGCTTATAAAGTATATACTGGAATTTAAATAGGTTAAAAACTACAGCCACAGGTGGGAAGCTCCCTCCTGTGGCTGTTTTAATAATAAGCCCCGTCAACTTTAACCGACCGCGACCGTGCGCGATAAAGCCAGGTTTGTAATATGAGTATTTTTGAGGCGATTATGCTGATTTGCTTCGGCGCGGCCTGGCCGCTGAATATCTACAAGTCTTACAAAACCCGCTCGGCTGTAGGAAAAAGCATCTTTTTTCTCTATGTGGTTTCCGCCGGTTACCTTGCGGGCATCACGCACAAGATCCTTTACAGCAATGATATTGTCCTCTGGCTTTATCTCATAAATTTGGCCATGGTCGCCACTGATATAGGGCTTTATTATCGGAATAAGAAGCTGGATGCCATGGCCCAGACGGATGGCTGGCGCACTAAAGCTAACTAACTCACCACATTGAACCCCAAGTCCTCAATAGTCTTTTTCAGCAAAGCATCGGAAACCGTGTCATCGGTTTTCAGACTGGCGCTTTTGGAGGCCAGATCCACTTTAACTTCGCTTACGCCGGGCAGGGTACGCAGGGCTTTATCAACGGAAGCCGTGCAATGACCGCAACTCATTCCATCAATTTTCATGATTTTTTCCATTTCCAGACTCCTTTTTTCCTGTACGGGATTTGCTTTTTCTCCCGCGCAAGTGTTTATTGCTTTGATACAAAAATGATTGGACCGGGATAAGAGCGTAGCACACTGTCCGAGGTCAACAGTGAGATGCCTTCAGCCTTTGACTGGGCCAGTAGTATTCTGTCAAAAGGATCTTTATGAAGCGGGGGCAGATCGATAACCGCCAGAGCATGCTGGCTGGTAATAGGTAGCTCCTGGTAGTTGTTATCAAGAAGTCCGCGCCAAAGTACGGCTGGATCAACTGTGAAATCGCTTCGGCCAAGACTTTTTTTTATGCCTATTTCCCATATACTGGCCGGGCTGAAGTATAGCGTGTTGCCGCCGTCAAGTATCAGATCTTCGGCTTTTTCAGGTAACGTTCCGGCTGCCGCCCAGAGCAGCATGTGCGTATCAAGAAGCAGTTTCATTATTCCCCCGCGAACATGGCCAGAATTTCTTCTTTGCCAATGGAGTCAAAATCATCTGGAATTTCCAGCCTGCCCTTGAGAAAACCGATCCTGCCGGCCGGATCTGGCGGCGGGGCATAGGCGCTTACAGTCACCATGGGCTTGCCGGATTTGGCGATGATAAAGGATTCGCCATGAACTGCCTGTTCGATCAGTCTGGAAAGATTTGTCTTGGCTTCGTGGATATTGACCTGTTGCATATTTGCCTCCATAAACAAACTAAGTTCTGAACTAAGTTTATTTATTCCAAGAATTTTGTCAATGACTCACGGGATTGTACACCTCGGTTATATATCATTCTGCCTTAAAATAATTAAGTTTTGTTCCCAAATATCCAATTAGCCAATCCTTAGATATTTTACGTTTGTCCAGAGCTTAATACACATTGTATGTTCGCGGAAAATTCTTCTTCATCATACAACACAAGAATAAGGAGCGCGGGATGAAAACGAAAGCTAAAAAATTGACCACAGCGGCTGGAGCGCCGGTAACGGACAACACCAATTCCACTACCGCCGGGGCGCGTGGCCCCATGACCCTCCAGAACCCCTGGTTCATCGAAAAGCTGGCTCATTTTGACCGCGAGGTTATCCCGGAAAGGCGCATGCACGCCAAAGGCTCCGGGGCTTTCGGCACTTTTACGGTAACGCACGACATCACCAAATACACCAAGGCCAATATTTTTTCCAAGGTCGGCAAAAAAACGGATCTTTTCGTCCGTTTTTCCACAGTTGCCGGGGAACGGGGCGCGGCGGACGCGGAACGGGACATTCGCGGTTTCGCCCTCAAATTTTATACCGAGGAAGGCAACTGGGATTTGGTTGGCAACAATACTCCGGTGTTTTTTCTGCGTGATCCGCTCCGCTTCCCGGATCTTAACCACGCGGTCAAGCGCGATCCCAGAACCAATATGCGTTCCGCGCAGAATAACTGGGATTTCTGGAGCATGCTGCCCGAAGCCCTGCATCAGATAACCATAACCATGTCCGACCGGGGCATTCCCTTCTCTTACCGTCATATGCACGGTTTCGGCAGCCACACCTACAGCCTGATCAACAAGAACAATGAGCGGGTGTGGGTAAAATATCACTGGCGCACCCGGCAGGGCATCAAAAACCTTTCCGATCAGGAAGCCGCCACCATTGTGGCCCTTGACCGCGAAAGCCATCAGCGCGATTTGTATGAATCCATTGAGCGGGGCGATTTCCCTCGCTGGGATTTCCATATTCAGGTCATGACCGAGGCCCAGGCCGCGAAACACCGGGAAAACCCCTTTGATATCAGCAAAGTCTGGAGCCAGAAGGAATATCCGCTGATTCCGGTTGGTGTGCTGGAACTTAACCGCAACCCGGAAAACTATTTTGCCGATGTGGAACAAGCCGCCTTCAACCCGGCGAATATCGTACCGGGCGTTGGCCTTTCGCCGGACAAACTCTTGCAGGGACGCCTTTTCTCCTATGGCGACGCGCAGCGTTACCGCCTGGGCGTCAACCATATGTCCATTCCGGTCAACGCGCCCAAATGCCCGGTGCATGCCTATCACCGCGACGGGCAAATGCGGGTTGACGGCAACTATGGTTCTACGCTGACCTATCAGCCCAACAGCCTTTGGGAGTGGGAGGCGCAGTCGGAGTTTAAGGAGCCGCCGCTGGAGATCAAAGGCGCTATGGATGCCTACGAGCCGAAAGACGATGCCACGGACGACTGCTTCCGTCAGCCCGGCGACCTTTTCCGCCTGATGACCGAAGACAAAAAGCGGCTGCTGATTGAAAATACGGCGCGGAATATGGAAGGAACCACGGAAAACATTAAAAATCGCCACGCGGCCCATTGTTACCTGGCCGACCATGATTACGGCTCCAGGCTGGTCAAGGCCATGGGCCTTAAAGAAGCGGAAGTTGTCAAACTCTCTAAAATGTCGCATTGTGAACGAATGAAGGCTACCGCCTGCAAATAGTTTTACTGGAGTTTTTTCGGGGTGGCTCTGCCTCCCCCGCCCCCGCCG
>JAITWK010000013.1 GCA_031285295.1 Deltaproteobacteria bacterium
CGAATCCATGTTTTATTCCGTGCCGGACGCCTCCAAGGCGGCTGTGGCCTGGTTTGTACCGCGTCTGGCCGAGTTGGGTTATAAACTGGTTGATTGCCAGCAGGAAACCGGGCATATGCTGCGCTTTGGCGCGGAAATGATCGACCGGGCGGAATTTTTAAGATTATTGTCAGCAACAGGCAAAACGGCAAAGTCGTTTTGTAAAATGGGTACATAGGGGCTGCGCCCCTATGCGGGGTTTGGGGCAGAGCCCCAAATAACTCCAACGAGGTAATATTTGTCCCTTTTTCAATTAGCTACCGAATACGCCCCCAGCGGCGATCAGCCTGAAGCCATTGAGCAAATCGCTTCCAATCTGGAAGCCGGAGTGCGTGATCAGGTGCTGCTTGGTGTTACCGGGTCGGGCAAAACTTTTACCATGGCCCAGGTAATCGCCCGTTGCGAGCGTCCCGCCCTGATACTGGCGCACAACAAAACCCTGGCCGCCCAGCTTTACAACGAATTCCGCCAGCTTTTTCCGCGCAACGCCGTGGAATACTTTGTCAGCTATTACGATTACTACCAGCCGGAAGCCTATGTGCCTTCCTCGGATACTTACATAGAAAAAGATTCGTCCATTAACGACAATATCGAAAAACTGCGCCATGCCGCCACTTACTCGCTGCTCACGCGGCGCGATGTGATCATCGTGGCGTCCGTTTCCTGCATTTATGGCCTGGGGTCGCCGGACTTCTATCAAAAAATGATGCTGCCGCTGGAAGCCGGGCAGCGCTGCGTTATGGATGACGTCATCCGCAAGCTGATTGACATTCAGTACGTCAGAAACGATTACGATTTCCATCGTGGCACTTTTCGCGTGCGCGGCGATGTGCTGGAGATTATTCCGGCCTATCAGAACGATCAGGCTGTCCGCCTGGAATTTTTTGGCGACGAACTGGAAAGTATCAGCGAAGTGGACGCCCTGACCGGCAAAACCCTGAACAGCATGCGCAAAACCGTGATTTATCCGGCCAGCCACTATGTTTCTGACCGGGATAACCTTGTACGCGCCGCGCATGATATCCGCGAGGAACTACGCCCGCGTCTGGAGCAGTTTCAGAGGGAAAACAAGCTGGTGGAGGCGCAGCGCCTGGAGCAGCGTACCATGCTGGATTTGGAAATGATGGAGGAAATGGGCTATTGCCCCGGCGTGGAAAACTACTCCCGCCATCTGGATGGCCGTAAGGCCGGGGAGCCGCCTTCCTGCCTGCTGGATTATTTTCCGGATGATTTCATTCTGTTCGCGGACGAATCACATATCAGCATTCCGCAGGTTGGGGCCATGTTCAAGGGCGACAGCTCGCGCAAGGGGACGCTGGTGGATTACGGTTTCCGTCTGCCTTCGGCTCTGGATAACCGTCCGCTTAATTTTGAGGAATTTCTGGCCCGTATTGGTCAGGTTGTTTATGTATCGGCCACGCCGGGCAAATGGGAAATAGAAAGATCACAGGGCGTGGTGGCCGAGCAGGTTATCCGGCCCACGGGGTTGCTGGACCCGGAAGTTGAGGTGCGGCCAAGCAAAGGGCAGATGGACGACCTCATGGCCGAATGCCGGATTCGGATCGAGCGCGGCGAAAGGGTGCTGGTTACCACCCTGACCAAGCGCATGGCCGAGGATTTGACCGAATACCTGAACAACCTGGGTGTAGACACCCGTTATCTGCACTCGGATATCGACACCCTGGAGCGCATGGCGATTATCCGATCCCTGCGGCGCAAGGAATTTGACGTGCTGGTGGGCATCAACCTGTTGCGCGAGGGACTGGATATACCGGAAGTCTCGCTGGTAGCCATTCTGGATGCCGACAAGGAAGGTTTTTTGCGTTCGCGCGGTTCGCTGATCCAGACTTTTGGCCGGGCGGCGCGTAACAGCGCCGGGCGGGTAATTTTATACGCCGATGTGGTTACCGGCTCCATGCGCGAGGCCATGGGCGAGACAGCCCGCCGCCGGGAAAAGCAGCTTGCCTACAACAGTGAGCGCGGCATCACCCCGCGCAGCATCATCAAGGATGTAGACACTCCTTTTGATAATCTGTTTTCCGGGCAGGATGCGCTTATACCCAAGCGTGAAAAAAGATTGAAAGCCAGCGAGCAGCTTGACGCGAAAACGCCGGAAATGCTGGCCGCCGCTTCGCCAAAAGAGTTGGGCAAACTGATTACGCGCCTGGAGCACGAAATGCGTGAAGCGGCCAAAGAGCTGGAGTTTGAACAGGCCGCCGCCATTCGTGACCGCGTTGCTGTTTTGCGCCAGAAATTGATAGTATCGGGTGCCGAGGAGGTGTTTTAGTGAGCGGCATACCAAAGGAAAAACTTCAACGCGCAACCGAATTGCGTCAAATTTTGTCCTATCATTCCTGGCACTATCATGTGCAGGATGAACCGGAAATTTCAGATTATGAATATGATGCTTTATTTAAGGAATTGGTAGCGCTGGAAACAGAGTATCCGGAATTGCTCACGCCGGATTCGCCTACACAAAAGGTGGGCGGGGCAGTGCTAAAAAGCCTGCCCAGCCGTGAACATTCTTTGCGTATGTATAGCCTGGACAACGTATTCAACACTGCCGAATGGGTCGAATATGCGCAGCGATCCGCTAAATTGTTGCCCGGACATATGCCGGGCGATTTGGCTTTCTGGGTAGAACCGAAAATGGATGGGCTGGCCCTGGAACTTATTTACGAGAAGGGATTGTTTATAGCCGCTCTTACGCGCGGCGATGGCATGTCGGGCGAAGTGGTTACGGAAAATGTCCGAACAATCCGCAATGTCCCGCTGCGTTTGCGCGGCGAAAATGTGCCGGATTTACTTGAGGTGCGCGGCGAAGTGGTAATTACCCGTGAAGATTTCGCGGCCCTGAATGAAAAACAGCGGCAAAGCAACGCCAAACTTTTCGCCAACCCACGCAACGCCGCCGCCGGTTCGGTGCGCCAGTTAAACACCTCGGTCACGCGCTCCCGTCCTTTGCGCTTTATCGCTTACGGTATTGGACTGGTTGAGTTTCCTGATGATCAGCCAGCGCCCTGGAAAACCCAGCAGGAGATCTTTCAAGCCTTGGCTTCCTACGGCTTCTCCGTTGCGCCCGAGGCCAAGCTTTGCGCCACCCCGCAGGAAGTAGCCGACTATTACGGCAACCTTGAACGGATCCGGCCGCAACTGGCTTTTGATATTGATGGCGTGGTCGCCAAGCTGAGCCGTCTGGACTGGCAGGAACAACTTGGGTTTACCTCACACGCGCCGCGCTGGGCCGTTGCCATGAAGTTTCCGGCCGAGCAGGCCAAAACCAGATTGCTGGATATCGCCATTCAGGTGGGCCGTACCGGGGTATTAACGCCCCTGGCCGTGCTGGAGCCGGTTAGCGTGGGCGGTGTGCTGGTTTCCAGCGCCACTTTGCATAATGAGGATGAACTGCGGGCCAAGGATTTGCGCATTGGCGATCTGGTTATTGTGCAGCGGGCTGGCGATGTCATCCCGGAAGTGGTGGCCGCTTTGCCGGAAGAGCGTACCGGAAGCGAAACTATTTTCCATTTTCCCGCCAATTGTCCGGTCTGTGGGCACAAGGCGCACCGCGAGCCTGACGAGGCCGCCTGGCGCTGCCTGAACAAGCTTTGTCCGGCTGTGCGCCGCCAAACGGTTATCCATTTTGTGTCCAAAGCCGGTCTGGATATTCAGGGTATTGGCGAAAAATGGATTGTCATGCTCATGGATAAAGAGATAATACGCACCCCGGCGGATCTTTTCCGCCTGAAAAAGTTGGATTTGCTCGGGCTTGAACGGATGGGCGGCAAATTGGCCGACAATTTCCTTCAGGCTTTGGAAAAAGCGCGGACAACTTCCAGTCTGCGCCGCCTGATCTGCGCCCTGGGTATCCGCCATGTGGGCGAGCAGACCGCGCGTAATCTGGCGGAGAAATACTGCAATCTGGATGAACTTGGCGCGGCGGATGTTGCCGATTTACAGCAAGTGGATGATATTGGCCCGGAGGTGGCGGCATCCATTGTGGATTTCTTTGCCGACCAGGGCAACCGCGAACTGCTGACCCAATTGAAGGAGCTGGGCCTTTGGCCGGAAAGCGCTGCTGCTGGCGACAACGCGCAAAAAGCGGCTACTGTGCAAGGGCCGTTAAGTGGCAAGACCATACTTTTTACCGGCGCGCTTTCCATCAGCCGGACTGAAGCCAAACAACTGGCCGAAGCAGCCGGGGCCAAAGTGGTTTCCGCTCTTTCAAAATCAGTGGATTATCTGGTCATCGGAGAGGCCGCTGGTTCAAAACTCGCAAAGGCGCAGGAGCTTGGGGTAACTGTGCTTGCCGAGCATAGTTTTCAGGCTTTGTTGAATCAGACCGGACAAATGATGGCCGGTCAACCGGCAATGCAGGCAACGGCTCAAGTTGACGCGTCAACCGACATAAGCGAAGCCGATATCACTGATGCAAGCAGCGCAGCCAAAACCGCAAAATCCAACTTGCCAAAAACTGGTATGCAGGGCAGTCTTTTTGAGTGAACCATCCAATCATATCATAATAAAAGCGCGAGGATAACATGAGCGTAAAAGTAATCATAACCGGCGCCAAAGGCCGGATGGGCAAAATGCTGCAAAGCGTCATCAGTGAGCATGAAGGCCTTGAACTGGCCGGGCTGGTGGTGCAGGAATCCGAATATGACGATAGTTGCAGAAATTGCACCCCGCCGGTAAGTTGCGATTTGCGCGAGCTTTTGCGCGTTACGCCTGATGCCGTGGTGGTGGATTTCACCGCTCCGGAGGCCAGCTTGTCTTTTGCCCGTATTGTGGCCGAATTTGGTGCCAGGCATGTTATCGGCACTACCGGGCTGAACGAAGCCCAGCGGGCTGAATTGGCCGAACTGGCCAAAAAGGCGGTCATTTTTTGGTCGCCCAACATGAGCATTGGCATTAACGTGCTGCTCAAACTGCTGCCGCAACTGGTAGCGAACCTCGGCCCGGATTACGACGTGGATGTCATGGAAATCCACCACAAGAAAAAGAAGGATTCGCCCAGCGGCACCGCTGTTCGCCTGGGTGAAGCCCTGGCCGAAGCCAAGGGCTGGGATTACAAGGACGCGGCCTGTTATCACCGCGAAGGAATTATCGGCGAGCGTCCCGAGGCGGAAATCGGCATGCAGACCCTGCGCGGCGGTGATGTTGTCGGCGTGCATACGGTATATTTCATGGGCCCCGGCGAACGCATCGAAGTAACGCATCAGGCGCATTCACGCGAAAATTTCGCCAATGGAGCCATGCGTGCCGTCAAGTGGCTTGGTGGGCAGAAGCCGGGCAAATTATACTCAATGTTAGATTTATTGTAGCAAAAATTTTCAAATCGTTTTTTGGGGCTCCGCCCCAAACCCCGCATAGGGGCGCAGCCCCTATGTACCCATTTAGGTATATCAGACGAATTCCTGACTTTTTGGGAGCTTAAATGAAAATAGGTTTGTTACAATGCAACCTCACAAGCAACGATATCGAGCGGAATGTGCATACCCTGTATCAGGCGGTATGCAAGGCAGCGGAGCAGGGCGCGGAATTGTGCCTCGGTTCCGAGCTGGCTCTTTGCGGTTGCCCGGCTACAGAGCAACTTGCACGTAGCGCTTTTGTCACGTTTTGCCGCGACAATTTGCAAGCTCTGGCTACCCGCCTGAATGAGGAAAATCTGCCGCCGCTGCTGGTGGGCGCCCCCATTGCCAACCCGGTGCCGCAAGGCAAGCCGCTGCATAACTGCGCGGTGTTTTTGCGTGGCGGCAAAGTTATGGTCATTGCCCGCAAAGTGTTGCTGGTGGCCGATGGTACGCACGACGACTACTTTTATTTTGAGCCGGGCGTGGCTTGCGGCGTTTTGCAGCATAATGGCTGGCGTTTTGCCGTGGCCATTGGCGAGGATGTCTGGAACGATCGCGGTTTCTGGCACGGGCGGCGTCAGTTTGATACCGACCCGGTGGAAGAATTCATGACCGGCGGGGCCGATGCCCTGCTTAACCCCAGTGCCATACCTTTTATTATCGGCGGCATTGAGCAGCATAAAAAAGTTCTTTCCTGGACTGCCGCCAAATATCGCACCCCGGTTGTCACTGTGAACCAGATCGGCGGCATGGACAGCGCCATTTACCCCGGTGGCAGCATGGTTTTCAACTCTTACGGCAACATCTGCCACCAGGCGGCCAAGTTTGCGGAAGACGTACTGGTTGTGGATTTGAGCCGTCTGGAAGATCCTTCCGAAAAAGATGCTTCCTCAAAAGAAGCTTCCGCTGCGGACAATACCACGGATAATGAAATCAAAGCTGTTACTGGTGGTGCCGGTTCCGCAAAGCCCGCTGATTATGAGGAAGAACTCTGGCAGGCTCTGGTGCTGGGCGTGCGCGATTTCAGCTTTAAATGCGGTTTCAGCAAAGCGGTGCTGGGACTTTCAGGCGGCATCGATTCCGCGCTGGTCGCGGCCATTGCGGCCGAAGCCCTGGGCGGGCAAAATGTGCTGGGTGTGCTCATGCCTTCGCCTTATTCCAGCCGGGGCAGTGTGGAAGATAGTCTTTTACTGGCCGCGAACCTTGGCATCGAAACCGTCACAATTCCTATCGAACCGGCCATGCAGGCCATGAACGGCATGTTGCAGCCCGCTTTTGCCGGGCTTGCCAGCGACACCACCGAGGAAAATATTCAGTCGCGGCTGCGCTGCGTGACCGTGATGGCCTTTTCCAACAAATTCGGGCGAATTTGGCTGAACACGAGCAATAAATCTGAAGCTGCCGTGGGTTACGGCACGCTTTACGGCGATTCCGGCGGGGCGCTTGGAGTAATAGTAGATCTCTATAAAGATCAGGTTTACGCCTTGTCCAACTGGATAAACAAGCGGCATGGCCGGGATTTGATTCCGCAGGCCATAATTGACAAAGTCCCTTCTGCGGAATTGCGCCCGGATCAGAAAGACAGCGACTCGCTGCCCGACTATCCGGTGCTGGACGCGATTTTGCGCGCCCATCTTGATGAACGCAATGATCTTGACGAATTGGTCAAGCGCGGTTTTGACGAAGCCTTGTCAAAAAGGATACTGTCCATGCTGCGCCGGGCCGAATTCAAACGCCGTCAGTTACCGCCCGGGCTGCATGTCAGCAGATCGGCTTTTGGGCAGAGCGGACGTTTGCCCATAGCCACCACCTTCAAATAATGGTAGTGCCTCATTTTGCCGTGATACTGCGTCAGATATCGTTTTTGCCTCCTGTCGAGTAGGAGAAGACTACACTCCAGTCGGCAAAACTCATCTTCCTTGCCTGACGACAAAAGCAGGCACTACCAGATACGCTCGAATTTTTAGGTACTACTAAAATAATTGTAATTTGAGAGAATGGAATAGAACAGCATGAAAACAAAAACAAAATCCACTGTTGATACCCAAACCAAACTTGAAAATATCTGCAACTGGCTGGCGGAAAAAAAGGGGCTGGATTTGCTGGCCCTGGATTTGGCCGGTAAAAGCAATGTGGCCGAAGGCATTGTGGTGGCCGGGGCTACCTCGATGCGGCATGCGCAGGGTCTGGCCGATTACGTTTTGGAAAAGGCCAAAGAAAGCAACTACGAGTTCTTCCAGATGGAAGGCTACAAGAGCGGGCTTTGGATTCTGCTGGATTTCAACGATGTGCTGGTGAATATTTTTCAGACGGATCAACGCGAAATTTACCGCCTGGAAGATTTGTTTCCCGGTGCGCGTTTGGTGCGCGGCTAGGCCTTTTGGGCGGCACGCCATAATCTAAGAGTATTTATATTCGCTGAATGTTAGGGTGCTGTCCAATAAGCGGAGGACTGGCATGCAAAATTTGAAACCGACTTTTTTGCTTATTCTGGATGGCTGGGGGCTTGCTCCGGCAGGGCCTGGCAACGCCGCTAAACTGGCAGATACGCCCACTCTGGACCACATTCTGGCCCAGCCGATGCGCAGTAACCTGTTGTGTTCCGGTCGCGCCGTAGGCCTGCCGGACGGCTATATGGGCAATTCCGAAGTGGGCCACATGAATATGGGGGCTGGTCGGATCATCTATCAGGATATGACCCGTATCGATTTGGCCATCGAAGAGCAAAACTTCGGGAATAACCCGGTTATTCTGGATTTGCTGGCCAAAACCAAAGCGCGTGGCGGAGCGGTTCATTTCATGGGACTGCTTTCGGATAAAGGCGTACACAGCCATCTGGATCATCTTTTCGCCTTGTTGGACGCGGCCAAGGCCAATCAGGTCAAAGCCTGCGTGCACGCCTTTATGGATGGGCGCGACAGTTCGCCCACCAGCGGGGCCGGATATATGGAAAGCCTGCTGGACAAGCTGGCCGCTTTGAACAGCAAAGGCCCGATGGAAAGTGGTTCTACGGGCGCGACTAACTCTGCCGGACAAGCTGACGCTGCCTGCCTGGCCAGTTTTGTAGGCCGTTATTATGCCATGGACCGCGATAAACGCTGGGACCGCGTCAAACAGGCCTGGGAACTGCTGACTCAAGGGAGTGGTGAGCTTGTTACCGACCCGGTGTTCACCCTGCGCGAGTCTTACGCTGCTGGTGAAACTGACGAGTTTATCCGCCCCCGGTTGCTGTTGCAGCCAAATGGCGAAAAAATTCATATCCGCGACCATGACGCTGTTTTCTTTTTCAATTTCCGGGCCGACCGGGCCAGACAACTGATAGAATGCTTTTACAGCGACGATTTTACCGCTTTTGAGCGGGGGACGCGTCCGCAGTTGTCCGCCTTGGCCAGCATGACGCAATATGACGAGCATATGGCTATTCCGGCTGCTTTTGCGCCGGAGGAGATACGCAAGGTCTTGGGCGAAGTGGTATCAAGCCTGGGTGTAAAGCAGCTTCGCCTTGCCGAAACGGAAAAATACGCGCATGTGACTTACTTTTTCAACGGCGGACGTGAGGAGATTTTTCCCGGTGAAGAACGTCGGCTTGTTCCTTCGCCCCGCGACGTTGCCACTTACGATTTAAAACCGCAAATGAGCGCCGTGGAAGTCAAGAATACGCTGATCGCTGAATGGAAAGAACAGCGCTATCCTTTTGTGGTTTGCAACTTTGCCAACCCGGACATGGTGGGGCATACCGGCGTTATTCCTGCTGCCATCAAGGCTATGGAAACCGTTGACGCCTGCGTGCGGGAAGTTTGGGATTTTGCCCTGGACAACGGTTGCCGCCTGCTGGTTACCGCCGATCACGGTAATGTGGAAGAAATGCTCACCCCGGACGGCCAGCCTATGACCTCGCATACCCTGAACAAAGTCCCGTTTGTGATTCTGGACCCTGAACTGGATTGCAAGCTGAGTCCGGAAGGTAAGCTTGGCGATATAGCGCCGACCATTCTGGATCTTTGGGGAGTGGAAAAGCCGGTTGAAATGAGCGGCGTCAGTCTATTGCTTTAGAATCCGCGATCTGCAAAACGTTGCCATTTTGCAAAATGGTACATAGGGGCCGCGCCCCTATGCGGGGTTTGGGGCGGAGCCCCATTTATACTATAAAATTGGACAAGATATGAGCAAGAGCGCACGCCCGGTCAGCCCGGTCAAACCCACGGCCATGGAACTGATTTTTATTTACGTCTGCCCCTTTTGCCGACGTGAGCTGACCATGCTGGCCCCGACAGTGGCGGCCATAGTGCAATGTGACGTTTGCGGAAAGCAATTTCCCGTGGTTCCGGTGGAGGAACGCACCGTGACTTTTGTCAAACTTATGCTGGATAACGGCGCGGCTGCCGTGGATTCGGATTACATGTAAAACAAAGTAGTCCCTGTTAACGCTTTATTTGTTTTTATACTGTCAAAACGGCTTTTTAGATAAACTCTGGACTTTAAAAACCAACCCTCCGCAAACGCTGTCATGTGCTTGCGGAGGGTTTTGTTTTCTTGAAATACTCCAGACTTTTCCGCCCTGGGCGAGCTTAATCTAGAGTATTATTATCAATTTTTTAAAAACGTGCGTCAAAAAATGGCTTTGTGTATGCGTTTGCCAGAGCGCGAAAAACGCATACAGAGTTTTTCTAGAGTGTTAACCAATCTAATTGGCTGCCTTATCAGCAGATGTTTTTTGCTGCAAAAGGGCACTGATGAAGGAGTCATCTACGGCGTCACTATCACCTGCCGACAATTCTTTAAATTCAGGTATTTTTCCGCAATTTGCCGGAGCTGTTCCGGGGTCACAGCCGCGCTTTTGGCTATCTGCTGCCTGGCCGTGTCCAGGGGAAGCCCCAATACCTGCATGGTAGCGGCTTCCGCGCTGCGTGATCCCAGGCTTTGATGTGAACGGTAATATTCGCCCTCAATAGCGTTTTTACCACGGGCCAGTTCCGCTTCCGGCAAAGCCTGACTGCGCAGTTGCCCGATAATCTGCTCAAAACCGACCCTGGCCTGTTCGCTCTTGGCCGGATCCGTTCCGATATAGAAAATAAGCGCACCCGCTTTTTGCGTGTTCCATGGAATGGCCGTCACACTGTAACCCAGGCTTTGTTTGTCGCGCAATTCCGTAAAGAGCAGGCCGCTTTGCCCGGCCAGCACGGATTGCAGTAAATTGAGGGCCGGATAATCCGGATGATCCAGACCAACGGTAGGGAAGACCAGCATCAGGTGGTACTGGTTGCGGCCGGGTAATTTCAGGTCCAGTTCCGTTCCATTGCTCCATACCGGATTTTTTACCTGCACGGCCGGATCCTGCGGCGCGGGAAGGCGTTTGGCCGCTTCAATCATTTCCTCACGCGAAAAGCTGCCGCAAACGGCCAGCACCCAGGGCTGCGCCTTCTGGCGTTGCCAGAAAGACGCAACAGAGGCCGGAGTGATTTTCTCCACGCTTTCCGGCGTACCCAAAGCCGGGTAACCGTAGGGATGATCACCGAACAGGAAGGGGAAAATACGGCTGAAAGCCAGCCCCAGTGGTTGATCTTCACGCGCGATAATGCCCGCGATCTGATTTTTCTTTACCCGCTCAAGTTCATCATCCAAAAAGGCCGGGCTTTCCAAAGTGGCGGCCAGCAGAGAGAACAGATCTGCCCGGAAGCGCTCCGGCGCGGTCAGGCTGATGCCAAAAGACTGGTTGCCGGAACTGGCGCTAAGCGCAGCCGCGCGGTCAGCCAGATAATCCTCATAGGCTTTGGTGCTTAGATTGAACACGCCACCTGATTCGCCAGCTTCGGCAGCCCCGGTAGTTCCTGCATTTTTCCCGCTACCCGCTGTTCCCTTGGTCAGCAGTCCGGCTACAGTAGAGCCAAGGCCCTGACTGCCTTCATTCAGCAGAACATTGCCGCCGGTAAACATCAGGTTGGCCGAAAAATACGGCATGGTGGAGTCCGGCAGCAGAATCAGGGTACGCCCTTGGCCTATTTCAATTATCTCTGGCGAAGGAGTCTGAACCATGGCTTCAGGAGCTACCGCGTCCATTTGCGCCGCCGGCCATACAGCCGACAGTTCCGCCTTGAGTTTTGCTTCGGCTACATTTTGCGCATCTTCCGGCACCAGCACCGCCACGGAAATGCGTGAGGGCAGCACCAAATCCGCCATCTGTCCGTTAACATCCCGCAAGGTCGTATTGCGCAGGGCATAGAGGTAACTCTGCTCGCCATACTTGCCGCCCTGCATGAATTCATTGCTGCCAATTTTGGAGGTCAGCCCGGAAAGTGTTTCTCTGGCGCGGAAAAAGTCATCTTCAATGTTCAGCTTCACGCGCTCCAGCTCTTTTTCGCTGAAAGCGATTTCATTGATACCTTTGAGATCCTGTGTCAGGGCGCTCCAGAAGGTTTCCAGCTTGTCCGCGTCCAGAGTCACGCCCAGGTAAATCATCCCAAGGCGTTCAAAGCTGTAGTTGCTGAGGTAAATGCTGTCCACAAGCTGTTGTTCGTACTTATACTTGCGGTACAGGTAGGAGGTTTTGCCGCCGCCCAGCAAGTCGGCCAGCACGTCAAGATGCACGGTACGCGCGTCCTTGAGCGGTACGGAAGGAAAAGCGATACCCAGATAAACCTTGTTCCAGGGGCCTTTTTCCACGCTGATCAGCGGACCTTGGCCGGGCTGGGCCAAGAGATTGATATCCTTGACCAGTTCCACGTCGCGGTTGTTGGTCAGCGGCCCGAAAACCCGCTCGATTTCTTCCTTGACGGCAGCGGGGTCAAAATCGCCGCAAACCACCAGCAGACAGGACTGCGGCTGATAGAAGCGCTGCATGTAATCCACAATATCCTGCCGGGTGATTTTATTCAGCACATCCTCATAGCCGATGATTGGTCTTTCATAGGGAGTGCCAGCCAAAGCCGAGGCCAGCAGGCGATCGAAAATCAGGCCGGAAGGGTCGTCGTCACCGCGTTTAAGCTCAGCGATGACCACCTTTTTTTCCGCTTCCAGATCCGCCGGGTCCAGGCGCGGGTGAAAAGCCGTGCTTTCCAGGGCTTCCAGGCCAACACGCCAGTGTTCGGCAGGTAAATCCGCCACATAGCCGGTATAGTCGAAACTGGTGTAGGCGTTGGTGTAGCCGCCATTTTTTTCGATATCGGCGGCCAGATCCAAATCCGGATGCTTGGCGCTGCCCTTGAAGACCATATGTTCCAGCAAATGACTGATACCGGCTTCATCAGCTTTTTCATAAGTGGAACCGGCATGAACCAGCAGACGCATGGAAACAAGCGGAAAGCGCTTATCCTGCTGCAAAAGTACGCCGAGGCCGTTCGGCAGTCTGTAAAGTTCCGGCTCTCCGGCTTTGGCGTATCCGCTAAGCAAAATGCTCATAAGTAATATTCCCGGCAGGATTAAACAGGTTTTGGCGGTGTTGGACATGATATAATCCTTTTGTTTCACGAGCGCCTTTGGAGGAACACAAATTATCTCGTGATCAAACACTGTTCATTTGTTAACTTGGTGCATTTTTTGTCAGTTTTGCGCAAGCTTGGTCAAAAGAATTTCATGCGCGGAAAAGAATTTCTCTCCAGCTTCCTCTCCTGAATCATGGGCTGGTACGCAAAGTCCGAAAGCGGCCAGGGTCAGGGTCAGGGGCGAAGCATAGCCGCCGGACCAGTCAAAGCCCAATTCAAAAGCAGCTTCGCCACATGGTTTGATATGGCGCAGCAATTGCCTGGCGTCCATTTCCTTTTCATGCTTTTTGCCTTGTTTTATCCAGAGCAGGCTTTCACGGGACGCAAATTCGCGTCCGGCCCGCATAAACAGATCCAGGCGTTCCGGCGTGCCGGTCCAGATCAGGTTATAAGTTTCGCTCACTGCCTCCGGCGGGCGCTGGTTAATGGGCAGCTTTACAGCCTCGCGGGCTTGCAGCCCCAAGGGCAGACCGCTCAGAGCCTCCAGCACTTCCTGAGGCGAACGGGCTTCGCGCAGATAAAGCGAGAACCATTCGCAACGGCTGGCCACGCCCACTGGCAAGGCTCGGGCAAAAGAGAGCAGAGGGGCCGGTTTGAAGCCCTGACTGAAAGCCAGCGGCAATTTATTGCGCCGCATGGCCCGTTCAAAAATGGACTGCAATTCCAGTTGGCTGATCTGAATGGCATCACCCAGTTTGCTGTACCAGATACGATAGTGGTTTACCTTGTTGACCAATCCGGCTGCCAACTGCGGCGGCTTGTTACGATTGCTTTCTACCGCGCCGAATTTCCCGCCACTTTTGCCGCCTTCATTATTTTCATTATCTTCGCCGCAACAGCCATTTTGGTTGGCTGAACGAACAATGACCCGCCCGTAGGCATCCAGCCGCGCCTCATGCGCCGCCTGATCGCGCTGGGCAAAGTTGAGGCGGTTGGAATAGGTTGTATCCGCGCTTTTCTTATACAGGGACGAGGCTGAAACCTTGTTGTCGCAAACGCCGCAGTTGCGGCAAGCGGCATAGCGGCAGTCTGCGGTAGCCTTACCGGCCAAGCCGCGTTCAAGCTCGGCAAGCAAAAATTCCTTGCTTACCCCGCTGGTCAGATGCTCCCAGGGCAGTTCGGCGTCATGCGCAATGGCACCGGTAAAATCATTTTCCGCCAAACCTTGTTCACTCATGGCTTCCAGCCAGGGTTCCAGCTTGAAATGATCTACCCAGGCAGTAAAAAGCGCGCCTTTGCGGTAGGCGCTTTCCACCACTTTGGCCAGACGGCGGTCGCCGCGCGAGAAAATACCTTCCAGACGGCTCATTTCCGGCTCGTGCCAGCGCAACTTGATGCGTTTTTCCGCTTTGGCGAGGCCAAGCAAAAGCCCGATGCGCCGCCGGATTTCTTCAAGCGAAATTTGGGCTTCCCACTGGAAAGGCGTGTGCGGCTTGGGCACAAAGGGCGAGACCGAGGCCGTTACCTGCATGCGCTTGATGCCCGGACCGGCGGCGTCGCGTACCTTGCGGCACAAATCCATGATGGCATGCAAATCTTCGTCTGTTTCCGTGGGCAGACCGATCATGAAGTAAAGCTTGATCTGCTGCCAGCCGTGCTCAAAAAGCTTTTGCGTGTGCAGGATGATTTCCTGCTCGGTGATGCCCTTGTTGATCACGTCGCGCAGGCGCTGGCTGCCCGCCTCCGGGGCCAGGGTAGCACCGGTGCGTTTGATACCGGCCATGCGCTCCATGATCGAATCGTCAATGGAGCCTACGCGCAGCGAGGGGAGCGAAACAGAGATTTGTTCAGCCGCGCATTTGTCGATGGTGCTGTTAAAAAAGGTTTTAAGGGCGGAAAAATCGCCGGTACTGAGCGAAAGATAGGAAACATCATCGTAGCCGGTGCCGCCAAGGCAGCGCTCCAGCAAGGCTTCCAGATTGTTCAGGCTGCGCTCGCGCACCGGGCGGTAAATTATCCCGGCCTGGCAGAAGCGGCAGCCACGCGTGCAACCACGGGCTATTTCCAGAGTCAGGCGGTTATGTACCGCGCCAAAAGGCACCGGTTGACCAGCCGGATAAGGGGCTTCATCCAAAGAGGCCACCACGCGGCGGGTAACCCGTGAATAGTTGCTGTCAAGCGGGCGCGGCGGCTTGCGCGAACCGGAATCGGCAAACAGCGAAGGCACATACACGCCGGGAATGGTGGCGGCACGGCGCAAAATTTCTTCCCGCTCCCATCCGGCTTCTTTGGCCTGCTCGACCAGTTCCAAAAATTCTATGGTTACTTCTTCGCCATCGCCCAAAAGCATGGCGTCAAAAAACGGCGCCATGGGTTCGGCGGCCAGAGTGCAGCCGCCACCGGCAATAATCAGAGGGCCGGAGCCTCGCTGGGCGGCATAAAGCGGAATACCGGCCAAATCCAGCATGAACAGCACATTGCTGTAACAAAGTTCATGCGTCAGGCTGAAACCGACCACGTCGAATTCGGCCAGAGGGATGTCGGATTCCAAACTGCACAGGGGTGCCTTTGCTTCGCGCAAAATAGTACCGGCTTCAACGCAGGGGCTGAAAACCCGCTCGGCCAGCCAGTGCGGGCGCTCGTTGATTTGACTGTAGAGGATCTTCTGCCCGAGGTAGGACATGCCAACTTCGTAAAGATCCGGAAAAGCCAGAGCCGTGCGCAGGCGCACGGACTCCGAATTTTTATGTACTGCCCCTTCCTCAATGCCGATATAATGGCTGGGTTTGGGGAGAATGCTTAAGAGATGTCGCAAGTTATGACCGTTTGTTTGTGGTTATTTGCCGCGAATCAGGCCAGAAAAACCGTCGGACGGGCCTTTGCCGGGATTTTTAAGGTCCAGGCCGCCCAGACCGCCGGAACTCAAAGTAAGATTGGAAATGGCTTCCAGATACTTGGTGTTCAGCTCGTCCGGGTATTTTTTGTAGGTGTAGAGCACATGGTTGCAGCTGAGTTCGCCGTTAAAATCCTGATCAAAAGGGTAGCCGTAGGGCAAAAGCATCATCTGCACGCCCTGTTGGGTGGGTACGGATTGCAGGACAGCTACTTCCTTGAGGATATTTTTATCCGCGTCATATTTGCCGATAACCATTTCGCCGGTAATCAGTTTAACAAGGCGAGTGTCGTAAGCCATTTATTTATTCTCCTGATTAGATGATGTTCACACAAGTGTTTTTGGGTAACAAAATTTGTTTATGGTTTGGGCAGAAGCCCTAAATTATCCAGAGTGGCTTTAAAGTGTTCCGGATTTTTCTTGTAAAGCAGGAAGTCGCATTCAGCCAGCAGCACTGCTTCCTGATCCGTTATCTTTACTTTGACGCAGGCAATTTTGCCCGAATCGCTGATAATTTCGCTTTCAGCATAAATAAGCGGCGTCATGCCCGGCTTGAAAAAAGTAGTGTTGGCGCTAAGGGTTACAGTAATATAACCCAGATATTTGGCCAGCATGCCCGCAGCGATATCGGCCAGGGTGAAAAGAGCGCCGCCGTGCGCCATGCCGTAATGGTTTTTCTGCCTGTCGTCCAGGTGCATAACGGCTTTGGCTTTTTTATCGCCAAACTCCACCGATTCTATGCCCAAAGCCTGGGCTATCGGGCATTGGTGTTTCAAAAAGTAGGCGGCTTGTTCGCTTATTAAGTTGCTCATGATAATCTCCGAAGTCCTTGTGAACTTCCAAATCCTTAAAATATGTCAGAAATACGCTTGGTCAATGCTTTCCTAACTTAATTTGGGCAAATGGACAATTCTATTAAACTTCCGGTAGTCCCTCAATTTGGACAAGACAGGTAGTGCCTGCTTTTGCCGTCAGGCAAGGAAGATGAGTTTTTGCCGACGGGAGTGTACTCTTCTCGTACTCGACATGAGGCAAAAACGATATCTGACGATGCATCACGGCAAAATGAGGCACTACCAAATTTCCAGCAATTTCAGCAAACAGTCCGTATCAAGATGCTCTTCCACCATATCGGCCAGCCTTTCGATGGCCGCTTCGCGCAGGGCCGGGTAATCAACCGCTGCCGCTTTGCGCAGTCCGGCCCAGGCCAGGATCGCGTTGCAGGATTCCGGGTTTTCAAACGGATTGGCTTGATCAATACCGCGAATTTGTTCGTCCGGTTCGCAAAGCGCTTCGCCCTGGTTATCCTGATTGTATTGCCTGTTTGATCCTTCAGGTATTTCCATAACGGTTAAACCTTTCGGATGCAGCCCCAGACCATCCAGTATCCGGCCGCCGCCGCGCAGAGCCAGCAGTTTGCCGCCATAGCGCAAGTGCCTTTTAAGCAACACTTCCCAGCCGTTTTGACGCAGCCAGTCCAGATCCCGGCGCGAATCCGCTGAATCGCCAAGAATAATTAAATCCGCTGCCAGATCTGCTCTGTTTATCAAATCCGTACCCGGATTTACGGACAACTGCGCGGCTAAATTAATAAACTCAAAGTTAAGTCCCGGATGCAGGCGCAGAGGATCAAAATCGGTCTGGTTGCTTGCATGAGGCGTAAGCAATACCAGCACTTTCAGGCCGTGTCCTTTACCCGATTCGCTACTTTGGTTGAAGCCGCGAGCCTTACCCGGCCTGTTGTTCTGGCTTAGGCTATCCTCCGCCTCCAGATGCAAATCGCGAAGGTAGGGCAGCACGCCAAGCACGGGTTTGCCGGTGTTTTCCTCAAGCCAACTCAGGCCGGGTTCAAGCAGGGCTTTATCGCCCCTAAAGCGGTTGATTACCAGCCCGGCCACCCGGCTGCGCTCGGAAGGAGAAAGCAGGGCCAAAGTACCAAACAGTTGCGCGAACACGCCGCCCCGGTCGATATCCGCTACCAGAATGACCGGGCAATCCACGCTTTCCGCAAAGCCCATGTTGGCGATGTCGTTCTCGCGTAAATTTATCTCCGCCGGGGAACCCGCGCCTTCCACTACCACCACCCGGTATTGCGCGGACAGCCGCCGGAAGGAATCCAGCACAGCTTTACGGGCAGTGCTTTTGTAAGCGTGATAGGCTTTGGCGTCCATGTTTGCTATAGGCCGCCCCTGAATGATTACGGTTGAACCGGTGTCGCTGTTAGGTTTGAGCAGCACCGGGTTCATATCCGTATGCGGAGCCAGCCCGCAGGCCAGAGCCTGTACGGCTTGCGCCCGGCCGATTTCGCCGCCGTCTTCAGTGAGCGCACTGTTCAGGGCCATATTTTGCGGCTTGAAAGGGGCCACGCTTATGCCGCGCCGCCGCAGCCAGCGACAAAGAGCAGTGACCAGAACGCTTTTACCGGCGTCAGATGTTGTGCCCTGTACCATCAGGCAGGCGGAGCGGTGTTTTGCGGGCATTGTATCAGGCGTCATATCTTGAATAAATTTGCGACAGCTTCAGGGTTTGAGGGAAAGTACAAGTGAATGCTGGAGGCGGTCAGGCGAGCCAGCCGATAAACGGCCCCGCCCGGCTTGTTTTGAGCGCAAGGCATTGAATCTTTTTTGCCGTTTTGCGTGGACTTATGCTTGCCACTTTGTACTGGGTATGCGCCGCGCGTAAGCGGAGGCAGATCACTTTCCAGCCGCGCATGATGGAAGATATGCCCGCGCAAAGTTCCTTCCGGCAAGGTCACTTCTTGCGAACCCAAGCCAGCCAGGTTTTTTTGCATAATAGCCCGGCCGGGCAAGAGCCCGGCCAGCGGCAGTTCCCGGCCATTCAGATCCCGCAAGCTTTCCAACAGGTAAAGCAGGCCGCCGCCTTCAGCCAGAATTGGTTTTTGTGCGGCCTGATGACTGCGCAGATCGCGCAGCATTGCGGTATTGGAATGCAGAGCTTCCAGATGCAGTTCCGGGTAACCGCCGGGCAGGTAGAGGCTATCTACGGGCGGCAAACCGGCATCGCGCAGGGGCGAGAAGAAAACGAGTTCGGCCCCCAGATCCGTCAGCAAATCCAGGTTGGCCTGATAGATGAAGCTGAAAGCCGCGTCACGGGCAATACCGATACGCAGGCCGGACAAGAGTTTGCGGATAACTGGCGCTGCGCTGCACTGAAATTCGGCTATTGGCGGCAGAGGCGGCAAATGCGAAATTTGAGCGGCGTTGTTATCTGTATTTTGCAAACAGCTGTCAGGCTTATTCGGATTCGTGGTTGCTTCAGCGGCCAGATTTTGGGCGATAGCCTGGGCGGCGGCATCCAGGCGCAAATCCAAATCCGTCAGTTCTTCGGCCTGCACCAAGCCTAAATGACGGCTGGGCAGCGAAATTTCCAGGGCTTTGGGCAAAGCGCCGAACCAGAGTGGCCCTCCGGCGGCTGCAAGGCTTTCGCGCAAAATATGCGCGTGCCGTTCGCTGCCAATGCGATTGGCAAAAACTCCGGTCAGGCGCAGCCCCGGCCTGAAATTTGCGAGTCCAAAGGCGATGGCGGCAAAAGTCGCGGCCATGGCTGAGGCGTTAATTACGGCCAGCACGGGCAACTTGAACTTTTCGGACAAATCGGCGGAAGAGGGCGATCCATCAAAAAGTCCCATGACTCCTTCCACCAAAATTAAATCCGCTTCCTGCGCCGCTTCCCACAAGAGGCGGCGGCATTCGGCCTCGCCCTGAATCCATAAATCCAACTGATAAACCGGCTGACCGGATGCTCGTGCCAGAATCATCGGATCCAGAAAATCCGGCCCGCATTTGAAGACCCTGACCTTGCGGCCCGCCCTGGCGTGCATACGGGCCAGAGCGGCGGTGACCGTGGTTTTACCCTGGCCGGACGCGGGGGCGGATATCAGCAAAGCAGGGCAGGAGCGTGAGGTCATGGTTTGTTATTGGCGGTTATGCGTTGATTATTGGCTGAAAGCGCTGAAAAATCTGGCCGAAGCGAGTCCCAGAAAAGTCATGCACAGCGAACCGCAAACATGCAGGGCAATTACACCCATAGCCCAAAAAAGACGCTGTTGCTGCAACAAGGCAACCACTTCGGCGGAAAAAGCCGAGAAGGTGGTTAACGCACCAAGAAAGCCGGTAATTATAAACAGCCGCCATTCCGGCGCAAGCTCGGCATGGGCGGCGAAAAGGCTTAAGGCCAGGCCAATGCAGTAGCCGCCAAGCAGGTTGGCGGCCAAAGTTCCCAGCGGCACCAGCGGGAAGACCTGATTGAGTAAAATACCCAACAACCAGCGCAGCACTGCGCCCAGGGCGGCTCCGGCACTTATGGCGAGAATGGCGTGAATCATCCGAATTACATAAAGGATTCGAGCAGCAGAGTAAACAGGAGCTAGTGCCTCATTTTGCCGTGATGCTGCGTCAGATATAGTTTTTGCCTGACGGCAAAAGCAGACACTAGCTGTTGAAGGACGAACAGTAGTATGACAAAATGTTGTTTCTCGTCTGCTTGAAGTCGCAAAAAAACATGGAGCGCATCGTGGAAATATTCAGTTATGGCGAACGCGAGATAAATCATCTTAAAGCGCGGGATAAAACCCTGGCTGCCGCCATTGAAGAGATTGGACTGATTAGGCGCGAAATTACACCGGATTTGTATACTTCGCTGGTATATTCGATAGTCAGTCAGCAAATTTCCAGCAAAGCGGCAACAACTATTTGCGGCCGCCTGCTGGATCGTTTTTGTCACCCGCAAACCGGCAGCGAACAGGTTGAAGACATACAAGCAGCAAAAACTGCTGAATCTGTGCGTGGGCGGTCTGAACGCCTGAATCCGCGTGACCTGGCCCTGGCCGAAGTGGAAGCGATTCAGCAATGCGGCATGTCCATGCGCAAGGCTTCTTATATTCAGGAACTTTCGCGCAAGGTTTGGGATGGAAGTTTTGATTTGCGGGCTTTGCCCGGCCTTTCCGATGCCGAACTATGTGCCGCCTTATGCACGCTTAAGGGAATCGGCGTCTGGACAGCGGAAATGCTGATGACTTTTTCCCTGCAACGCCCGAATATCCTGAGCTTTGATGACATGGCCATTCAGCGCGGTTTGCGCATGCTTTACCGGCATAAAAAAATCACCCGCCCGCTGTTTGAAAAATACCGCAAGCGCTATTCGCCTTACGCCTCGGTAGCCAGTTTGTATTTATGGGCCATAGCTGGCGGCGCTTGCACCAAGTTGAGCGATCCGACAGCTAAACAGAAATAAATGGGTACATAGGGCAATCGCCCTATGCGGGGAGGTTTGGAGGGGCAGAGCCCCTCCAAAAAACATTCGACTCACAAAAATATTCTAACGTCTGAATTTTTCCGCCAACTCCAGGCCGCTTACGCGTTCGCGGGTTCCGGCCTTGAAAGCGCGGCAGCAGCCGGGCGAAACTTCGTCAATGAGCAGCGGGTTGCCGTCCTGATCCAGTCCCCATTCTATTTTTATATCCCAAAGATCCAGGCCACGGGCCGCGAACATGCCGTGAATGGCCTGCATTACAGCTTCGTTAAGGCCGAGCAGGGCGTCCATGTTCTTTTTGCTCACTATACCCAGCGCCACCAAAGCCGAGGGAACAATCGGGGGGTCACCGGCGGCGTCATCCTTGAGGGTGATTTCAAAAACCGGATTAGGCAGGCGCAGGCCATCGGCCACGCCGGGAACCATCTTATAGCGGCGCATGAAGCTGCCGGTGCAGACCCAGCGGGCCACCCACTCCAGGCCGGGGGTGAACATTTTGGCCTTGCGCACCTGCATGGAAAGCGCGTCAAGATCGTAGGAAATCATATGGGTGGGCGCGATTTTCTTTTCGTTTATTTCGCTGAAAATGGCCGAGGACATCAGCAGGCAGGCTTTGCCCTGATCGGGTACGGTTTCTTCAGCCAGATTGTTGCCGCCGGGATCGATTTCACCGGCATCATTTTTGGTGACCCGGTCGGTAAAGACCAGACGCAGCGAATTTGCGTCGCATTCATAAACATCTTTGGTTTTGCCACGGTAAACCAGTTTCATCATAGCTCCTTATTTATTCTACAAATTTATTAAGTAATGTAATCACGAGATAATTTTTTGGCCAAAAAGGCGCTCGTGCCTATTATTTTTGAATAATATCGGACAATGGCATAGCTACAGTCTGTTCCGGCGAAACCGCGTGTCTTGAGCTGTCGAAAACGTTGGCACCGATCAGTCTGGCCCGATAGGACATGGCTGTGGGAGTACGCGGACAGTAAGAAAAACGCAAGGTGCCGTTTTGCCGGTTAAACAGGCGATCAAAGTTATCTACCGTGTAAGTCTCGCTCGGCAGGAAGGGACAGCCGGGGCAGTCCTGCGGGCCGTTTACCTCGGAAAGTTCGAGCATTACCGCGCTCAGGTTGGTATAAACCCCGGACATGACCGCGTTAACATCCAGGCAAGCACCGGCGGAGGTTATTGTAACTTCCTGCCAGACAAAAGAGCGCGAACTTTGCCTGGGCTTGGGATCGCCCTTGACGCCGCAGGCGGGCAGGGTGAACAGAATGGCCAGAAGCAGACATAACGCTGAGAGCGGCAGTATTTTTTTAGTCATTTTTTCCCCAGAGAGTTTTCCATTCATGCAGGATTTCCAAAGCCCGTAACGGACTGATACTGTTAACGTCCAGATCGCCCAGGCTGATCAGCAAAGGATGCGGCACGTCTGCTCTATCCAGGCTGTTTTGACCGCCCGGACAGGTTAAAGTGCCGGGATCGCCCGGATAACCGGGGCAGCCTGGTTTGGCCGCTTGCGGTTCTGCCACCTTGAAGCCGGGCAGCATTCCCATTTGCGGCTCAGTTTGCGGCGCATCCGCCAAACCACCCACAGCCGCGCGTTCAAGGCGTTCCAGAATTTGCCGCGCCCTTTGCACCACCCCGGCTGGCACTCCGGCCAGCTTGGCTACTTCAATGCCATAGCTGCGGTTGGAGGGGCCGGGTACCAGACGGCGCAGAAAAACCAGCTCGCCCCCCCATTCTCTTATGGCCACGTTCATATTATGCACGCCGGGCAAAAGGCCGTCCAGTACTGTCAGTTCGTGATAATGTGTGGCAAAAAGGGTACGGATGCCGGAATTTGCGGCATCCAAGCCTTTTTTAAGCGCCAGTTCCTCCACCACGGCCCAGGCCAGGGCCAAGCCATCGTAAGTGCTGGTGCCGCGTCCGATTTCATCCAGAATAACCAGACTGCGCTTGCCGGATTGGCGCAAAATTCTGGCCGTTTCCATCATTTCCACCATAAAGGTGCTCTGGCCCTGAGCCAGATTGTCCGAAGCGCCCACCCGGGAAAAAATTCTGTCCACCAGACCGATTTCCGCTTCTTCAGCCGGAACAAATGAACCCATTTGGGCCATCAGGCAGATGATGGCGGTCTGGCGCAGCACTGTGGATTTACCGGACATATTCGGCCCGGTAATCAAAAGCAGCCTGCGCCGATCATCCATGAACAGATCGTTGGGCACAAAATTGCCCCGGCCCTGAATACGCTCGACTACCGGATGGCGTCCCTGACGTATTTTGATTTCCAGACCGCCATGCAGCTTCGGCCTGCTCCAGCCGTTTTGTCTGGCACACTGGGCCAGGCTTTGCCAGTAATCAATCAGGGCCAGCACCTGGGCCATATACAAAAAGCGTGAACGCAAAGCCGCGATTTGCCCGCGCAATTCCTTGAACAGAGTATATTCAAGATTGTTGCGCCGCTCGGCCGCGGCCAGCATTTTCTGCTCCAGTTCGCTCAGTTCGGCGGTACTGAAACGCTCGGCATTGGCCAGGGTCTGGCGGCGGACGAAATGCGGCGGAACATTTTCCGAGGCGGATCGGCCCAGCTCAAAATAATAACCAAAAACGCGGTTCTGCCCCATTTTCAATTTGGGCAGCCCGAACGCGGCTTTTTCCCGCTCCCAAAGCTCCTGAATGCGCTGTTCACCGTGTTCGGTCAGATCAATCAATTCATCCAGTTCGGCATTATAACCCTGACGGAACAAGCCGCCTTCGGTGACCGTGAGCGGCAGATTATCGGCCAGAGCCTTGCCAAGCAAGCCGCAGGCATCCTCAAGGCTATCCCAGCCCTGCAAAAGTTCACGCAGTTTGCCGGGAATATCCAGCCCGTGCTCTTCCGGCGCGGTCAAGTATTTATCCCGGTTTAAACCGGCCTGTTTTAAAATATCGCGCAGGGCTGGCAGAACCGCCAGACTTTGGCCCAGCGCGGCAAAATCGCGAGGGTAGGCCCGGTCCAAACAAATTCTGGTACTGAGGCGCTCAAGGTCATAAACGGTTTTCAGGCTTCGGCGCACCGCCTCAAGTTTTTCCGGCTGTTCAAAAAAATGCTGTACCAAATCCAGGGTTTCGTTAATCGGCCCGGCTTCGCGCCAGGGCTGGCGCAACCGTTCTTCCAGCAGGCGTCCGCCCATGGGGGTAACGGTTTCATCCAGCTCATGTTTTAGGGTACCCAATCCCTTTTTACCGCTTTTTCCATCCAGACGGCGAAAAAGCTCAAGGTTGCGCTCGGTGATTTCGTCAATGATCAGATGCTTGCTCAGGTTGAGCGGCGTAAAAGGGGAAAGATGTTTCGCCGCCTGACGCTGGGTTTGTTCCAGATAGGCCAGAACGGCCCCGCAAGCCATGCAGAGTTCGGCTTTGCCGGTTAATCCCAACGCTCCGAGTTCTTTGACTTCCTGCGTTTGTAAAATGCGGTCGCAAGCTCCGGGCAGGGCAAAAAAACTATGTACCGGCACATGAATAAGCTGCACCCGTGCCTGATCAAGGCTTTGGGCGATACTGGTCGGTGGCTTGAAAGCGCCTTCGCGCAGTTGCGGCAAAAGCAGTTCGCGTGGGGCCAATTTTTGCACCCATTGCCACAGTTCGCTTTGTTTGCCGCTTTGCAGGCCGGACCAGCTACCAGTGGAGTTATCGGCCCAGGCAAAACCGCCGCTGTTTTTTTCCGCGTCCCAATAAAGAGCGCCAAGAAAGTTATGCCCTTTGCCGCTGAGTGATGATTCCTCCACCACCGTGGCGGGCGTCAGGACGCGGGTTACGGCCCGTTTGACCAATCCCTTGGCATCGCTTGGCTTTTCTACCTGATCGCAGATGACGACCTTATAGCCTTTTTCCAGCAATTGCGGCAGGTAGGCGTCCAGGGCGTGATGCGGCACGCCGCACATGGGAATAGGCGCTTCAGCCTGCGGATTGCGGCTGGTCAGGGTCAGTTGGAGTTCACGGGCGGTGGTTTCGGCGTCTTCAAAAAACAACTCAAAAAAATCACCCATGCGGAAGAAGAGCAGGGAGTCCGGATAAACAGCTTTGACCCCCATATATTGCTCGAACATGGGGGTCATTTTAAAGCTTTTGCCGCTGTCGGTTTCGCCAGCCGCTCCCGCTGGGGCTGTGCCTTCTGTTGACATCAATCCCCCAAGGAAATCTTGTACGCAGCCGAGTGCCAGCCGTGACAGCGCGGGCAGCAATAAAACAGAATATCGCGGTGCAGGCCGCAGGCCGTGCAGACGAAATGCTTGAGCTTTTTGGACTGGCCTATGAAAAACTCAAGATCGGAATCGAGGGTTGGCGGCAAGCCGTACTGCTCACGGGCAATCTCCAGTTGCAGCAGGCGGGCGGCCCAAAATTCGGGCTGCACTATGAGCAGCTTGTTCAGCCATTGCTCGGCTTCTTCGATTCGCCCGCCGCGCCTAAGCAGCCGCGCACCGTAAAAATAGGGGGCCAGTTCCGGCTTGCGTTTTTCAATAACCGGCAGGAAAGTCTCAGCCGCAAGTTTATGAAAATCCTTGGCTTCGGCTTTTTCCTGAGGCGAAGAATAAACCAGCAGCAGAGCCTCGAAGAGCATGAAGTTTCTGGCTGGCGCAATGGCTTCCAGAGCTTTTTGAAAGCTTTTGCCTGCCGTGTTCCAGCGGTCTTCCTTGGCCTGCTGGATAATCATCATGGACCAAGCTTCCGGCGAGGCCGGATAAATTTTCAACGCCCGCTCAGCCTGACGGATAACCCGACCGCGATCCTTGGGATCGCTGGCCAGAAGATCCTCGCCCTGACGCACGGTATAATGCGCTTCCGCCGTAGGGTTGCCAATCTGGCCGTAATATTGGGCCGCTTTTGCCCACTGGCCGGAATCGGCATACAGGGTGGCCAGTTCGGCATCAATGAGCTTTCTGGATACGCCCAGGCGCTGGGCCTCGGCATAGGCCTGTATGGCCCGATCCATAATGCCGGCCCGGCGATAATCCTGACCCAGCTCAAAGTAGGCTCTGGCCTTGAAAGCCGGGGCCAGTTCGGGCCGTATCAACAAACTTTCGCGTATTTGCACGGCACGTTCAAGTTCGCCCTTGGCCCGGAAAAGACTGCCCAGAGCCAGATAGGTTTCTACCGCGTCCGGGTTGTTTTTTACCACACGGGAAAGATCGCGGATGACGGAAATGGTATCCCGTTCGTCAGCCGTGGTACCGGGAGGGCAGTTGTCGATGCTGCATTCAACGGGGGCTGCCCCTGTAAGACGCGACCAGAGCGACATATTGACCTCACAGCAAGGCAGGCGGCGTAGTGCCGGTTTTGGGTTGATCCAGTTCGGTGGAGATGGGCATTTGGCGGAAGCTCTGTAATTCCTGTTCCATCACGCGTATTTTTTTGTTGCTCTGGCGTATCCTTCCGGAAAGCTTGAAGCGATCAATGCCGAGCAATAGCGCCGTGACCAGGCAACCCAGGGCGAAGGCGACCAGAATAACAAAAAAGAAAGGAATAGGGCCGCTGGTCCAGGTTAAATCATTAACATAAACCTTAAAGGTGAAGATGAGCTCTTTTGCCAGCTCGGAACTGTTCTGCAGCAGGAAAAGCGCTGTGGTAACAAGCACCAGCAACAGAATAAAGGTTTTAAGAAATCTCATGCAATCATCTCCACGATGTTATTTTTATCAAATGTGCAATGTTTTGAAATAAGGCAACAAGGCCTGATAGGTTTCATCCAGGTGCTGCGGAATGGTACGCAGATCCGCCATGACGGCCATGAAATTTGAATCGCCGTTCCAGCGCGGCACCAGGTGGCAGTGCAAATGCTCACGCACGCCTGCCCCGGCAGCTTCGCCCAGATTAATGCCGATATTGATGCCCTGAGCCTTGAAATGCTCACGCAGAATATTCGTGCAACGTTGTACCAGCGTCATGAACTCGGCTGAGCTTTCGGCATCCAGCTCAGTTATGCAGGCAACATGATCCAGGGGCGCGACCATGATATGCCCGTTGCAGTATGGATACTTGTTCATGATCACGAAGCAGCGCCGGCCACGATAAAGCACCAGGCGCTCCTTATCCTGGGAGGAATCCTGCTCCAGGCAGAACACGCATTTGTCCGCTTTTGGACCGAGTATGTAACTTACGCGCCAGGGCGCCCATAAATTTTTCATGCTTTTGGAAGTATATTTTATTTGCGTCAAATAGCAAGGGCGGCGTCATTACCGGCAAGCTTTTACAACGTGGCTTTTTACTGCGCCGTCTTTTCCTCCGGCATGGAATCGATCTCTTTGGAGGCAGCTTCTTTTTCCCGCGCCGCTTTTTCCTCGGATTCAAACTTTTCCGCTTCACGCAGTATGAAACGGGCGCGTTCAAGCTGTTCTTCCCTGGTATTGGCCAGACCGTCGGCTTTTGCGCCGAGCATGGCGGTCATAATGCGGCCCACCAGCGGGCCTTGCGGCACGCCCAAAGCCAGCAAATCCTCGCCGGTTATATCCAGAGTCATGTTCCAGAGGCGCGAAAGGTAGTTGGAAAGTTCTTTTTTGATGTCCTTCATATTGTTTTGCGCCATCAAATACAGAATGCCCTCAAGCGGTATTTTAATCAGAATGCGGTAGAGCGCCCCCATGCTGCGTCCTTCATCCTTCTGCCAGGCCAGCAAACGCCGGGAGGCGGCGCGGGTGCCCTCACGCAGCAGCATGAAATCGTTGCGCTGTTTGGCGGAAAGCAGGAAGCGATCCAGAATTTCCGACATTTCGTTATATTTTACGTTGGGGCAGAGGGACAAAAGGTAGACAATCCAGGTTACGGGCTGCTGCTTGAGAAATAGCAGTTTGTACCAGGAAATTACATCTTCCACCTCGGCCAGCATGCTTTCCTTGGAAGGGGTGAGCGCCAGCAGCGGGTGAATTTGCTTCAGGATGCCGAATCCCTCCATACGTTGCAGGCAGAGCAGCGGTTCTTTTTCATTGAAGATGCGCTGCAATTCATGAAAAAGGCGCGGGCCGGAGAGCTTTTGAAAAAGTCCCAGTTGCAGGCAGTTTTTGATCAATTTTTCCGTCTGCGGCCCGATTTTGAAGTTGAAGCGTTTTTCAAAACGGATGGCCCGCAGGATGCGCGTGGGGTCTTCGACAAAACTTAACGAATGCAGAATGCGGATATGTTTTTCGCGCATGTCGCGCAAGGCCCCGAAGGGATCCACCAAATCGCCGAAAAACGCAAGGTTCAGGCGCAGGGCCAGAGCGTTGATGCTGAAGTCGCGGCGCGAAAGGTCCATTTTGATGGAAGAAAGTTCAACCGTGGGCAGGGCACCCGGATATTCGTAATATTCCAGCCTGGAAGTGGCCACATCAATGCGCTGTTCCGCTCCCGCCTCATCCTTGAAAATTACTATGGCGGTCTGAAACATGGGATGCGAACGGCAGCGCCCGTGCAACTTGGCGGCCAGTTGGCGGGCAAAGGCAATGCCATCACCCTCAACGGTCAAATCAATGTCCAGATTCACTCTGTCCATGAGCAAGTCGCGCACAAAGCCGCCCACAGCGTAAACATTGACTTGCTGCTTGTCAGCCAGTTCCCCGATGCTTCGCAGCAGTTCGTGGTGTTCCTTGGGTAGCTTATCCTTGATTATTCCGGCTATGTTGCGGTCTTTTTGCGTGTTGACCAAAGGATCGCCTTCGGGAATGCGAATGGAATCGTCAAGCAACAGGCGCATGATATCCGTGCGTGTGAGCACGCCCAGGACGTTATTTTCCGCGTCAACCACCGGCACCATGCGCTGACGCTGCCCCAGAATGATTTCCATGGCCGGGTAAAGGCTCGCATCTGGCGGCATGGTGGCGGCCCGGCCGTTCATGAAGTCGGATACCGGCTGTTCGCCTAACTTGTGCCCGACAGCCCTGGCCGCAATCTGATATTCAATAAGCCCGATGCATTTCATGGTTCCGGCGGCCACTACCGGAGCGGCCTTCAGGCCGTAGCGCAGCATGATGGCTTCGGCCTCGGAAAGGCTTTGGGTATCTTCCACCACCTTGGCCGGAGCGGTCATTTTGGATCCAACATTGATTTCTTTGTGGATGGTGGAAAACAGCGCGGCCAAAAGCTGTTCCCGTACCTCTTCCATGGTCTTGTCCTTGACCGAGGCGGCTGCCGCATAGCTATGCCCACCGCCGCCAAGCGAGGCGCAAATCATGTTGACGTTGATTTTTTCCGGCATCCGGCTGCGTGCCACCACCTGAACCCGATCGCCCATCTGGGCCAGAGCGAAAATCACTTTGGCATTTTTTTCCATCTCAAAAATCTGGTGTGTGAGCACGGCGAAATCATCCACATAGTTTTCCAAAATAATCGAGGTGGTAACTATGGAAATGCCGTGTACCTCATGCGTGACCGCGCTTTCGATCATCCGGTTAAGCAGCAGCACCTGTTCGCTGGTGAGCGCGGTTTTCATAAGATCGGAAATAATGCCGAGATCCATAAATTGCCCGCGCAGCCAGGCGGCAGCCGCAAAATCGTGCTCAGTGGTGGAATCGTAGCAAAAAGAGCCTGTATCCTCATAAATGCCCAGGCCGAACATGGTGGCTTCGTCCGGGCTGGGCAAAAGGCCTTTTTCCTTTATCAGGTGCGTCAGAATGGTGGTGGTAGAGCCCCATTCGCGGATCACGCTGTAATCAAGCGGCAAATCGTCTTCGGAATCCGGGTGATGATCGTAACAGTGGATTTGCAGGCCGGGGTTATTAAGCGCTTCAGCCACCTGCTGCACCCGGCCGCGCTGCCTGGTATCGACCAGCACCAGGGTTTTGACCTTGCTGAAATCGCAGCCTTTGGGCGACCGGAACTTGAAAATGTAGGCAATGCTATCCAGAAAATAGTTAAGGCCGGTTTTTTCGCGATAGGAGGGGACAATTATTTCGGCTTCCGGGTAAAGCATTTTGGCGGCCACCATAGCGGCCAGAGCGTCAAAATCGGCATTGACGTGGGCGGTGATGATCGTTTCCGGCGCAAACAGTGAGTTTTCAGTCATGATTATTTTGAATTTGTCCGGTTTAAACTGATTGGGGTTACTTTGGGCTGGTTTTTGAGCGAGGGTGGTGCGCCTGATGCACCTTGCCAAGGCGCTCGGCCTGCACATGGGTATAAATTTCCGTGGCGCTGATATCGGCGTGTCCCAAAAGCATCTGCACGGATCGCAAATCCGCGCCGCCTTCCAAAAGGTGAGTGGCAAAGGAATGGCGAAAAGTGTGCGGCGAAATTTCTTTATGGATGCCTGCCGCCAGGGCATATTTGCGCACCAGCTTCCATACCGCAATCCGGCTTAAACCTTGCCCGGAACGGTTAAGGAAAACAAAATCACTTTTCGGCCCGAACAGCGGACGCCAGACCGCCATATATTGCTCCAGCCAGCGGGCGGCCTCGGCATGCACGGGCACCAGGCGTTCTTTAGCGCCTTTGCCGAAGATGCGAACTATACCCGCCTGCGGGTCAAAATCAAGCGGCTTAAATTCGCAAAGCTCAGAAACCCGCAAGCCGGAAGCGTAAAGCAGTTCCAGCATCGTACGATCCCGAAAACCGATTTTTCCGCGCAAATCCGGCTGCTCCAGAAGGGCCTGCATTTCTTTGCGGGTAAGGACTTCCGGCAGGTTTTTATGCAGTTTAGGGTTTTCCAGAAAGCGGGTAGGGTCTGAATTCAGGATTCCTTCTTCGCGGGCAAAGGCGAAAAAGCCGCGCAGGGCAGAGAGGCGTCGGGCCAGACTGCGGGCGGCCAGGCCACCGGACGCGCTATTGTCATCTTTTTTTCTGCGCCGGATATCGACAATATAAAGAAAAATACTTTGATCGGTTATCTCGCCAAGATCCAGGCTGTTTTCAGCGCTATCCGCATTCAGAAAAGACAAAAAATCCAGCAGATCCGACTGATAGGCGCTGATGGTATTTTCCGCCAGCCCGTGCTCAATAATGAGGTTTTGCAGATAAGCGTCCAGAAGCCGCATATTCGCGTCCGGAATGGTTTGTTGTCTTTTGGGCGTTTGTCTCATATATAAACTCTGCATTAAGCCGTATTCTTACATGGCACAACGTGAAACGGCAAGCAGCAATACCTGCTGCCCCATGTGATTTTCAGAGCGCTAAACCAATTTACTTTAACTTTTATGGTTATAATTTGTTTTTAACAAAAACTTAAAGTCAAACTTTACCAATGCAGAAAAAAACATTTAATTACAGCCAGATAGCCTATGTAAGTCTTGGCTCAAATTCAGACGACAGCCCGGGCAAGCTGCGGGCCGCTCTGGCTGAGCTGGCCGAACTGCCCGCGACAGAATTGCTCTCTGCTTCCGGGTTGTATCGCACCGAGCCGCAGGGCGATCCGGACCAGCCTTGGTTTTTGAATCAGGTTGCGGCGCTGCGTAGCGGGCTTGATCCGGAAGAATTGCTTGCGGCCATGCTGAAAATTGAAACCCGGCTTGGCCGCCTTCGTGATCCGGCCAGACGCTTCGGGCCGCGCAGCATTGATCTGGATTTGCTGCTTTACGGTGATCTTGTCATGGATTCGCAAAATCTGATCTTGCCGCATCCGCGCATGTTTAAGCGGGCCTTCGTGCTTTTGCCGCTTATGGATATAGCAGAGGAGCCTTTGCGCTCTGAAGTCAGCGCCGCCCTTGGCAAATTGAATTATTTTTTGAATGGTGATAGAATTTACCAGAACGCTGAGTAACGCAGGCACGATCGCTAGATATAAGGAGTCTGTTGATGTTGAAGTTTGCAATTATTGCGCTGGCTATTTTTGTAGCCTACAAACTTTTTTCCAATGATTTTCTGCGTAAACGCAAGGATGAGGAAAAAAAGCAGGGCCAGGAGCAGGAAAAAAAGGTTGCCAGCGGCGAACTGGTCAAAGATCCGATTTGTGGCGTTTATGTTGCGCTGGATGACAGCGTGAGCGTCAAGGATGGCGATCATGTTTACCGTTTTTGCAGCTATGAGTGCCGCGACAAATTCCTCATGCAACTGGAACAAGGCGGCCGCGAAATTCCTTCCAACGACGACAAATAATAAATTAGTTATTCAAAAATCCAGCTATTCCATTCAAATCCCGGTTCTTGCCGGGATTTTTTTTATGTTCCTACAATAATTATCAGGGCCAATTCAGGCTCAGGTGAGCGCTTATCAAAAGCTTAGCGTTCATTGGGTTAATCTAACAAACACAATCTATTACATAATTTTTAAAATCGATATTTATTTTATATAAATGTCCCATAATGCCAATTATGTTAACTTTTATAAATGTCTTATTTCCCCTTTCCTAAAAATAGTGCTTGCCAATTTTAAATTTGTTAAGTTATATAAACATCACTGGCAGCGCATTACCGCTTATACCCTGTTTCGCGCTACAGATTGGGTGCAGTTACATGTATCAAATAAGGATATACCGCCATGCCAATCAGTTTTGACGACTTCTTTGCCCGGGCTTGCGAAGCCAGCGGAGCCAAAACCCAAATGGAACTGGCTTCCATTCTTGGCGTTAACCGTTCCGCCATCACCCAGGCCAAGAACCGCGATGCCGTGCCGGAAAAGTGGCTGCTCAGTCTCTCGCGTAAATTCGCTGTATCGCCAGATTGGCTTGAACATGGGGGCAAGTATCAAAAAAACATTTTAAAGCCCCTGGAAGGCAATTTTGCGCGTTGTGTTACAGCCGGATCTGTGCAGCCTGCTTTCCGGCACGATGAACCTGATGGCGATTTTTCCGAAATTGTCAGCATTCCCAAAATCAGCGCGGTGCTCTGCGCTGGTGGCGGTTCCTTTGAGGTTGAAAACGCTGTCATCGATTATATCCCTTTGCTTTCGCCCTTTGTGCGCAAGTTGGGCAATCCATCCGGCATGGTCTTTATGGATGTTTCCGGCGATAGCATGGAGCCTGGTATTTTTCACGGCGATACCGTGCTGATCGACCAATCGGTAAAAAATTTTCAGAGCAACTCGATAATGGCGGTTGGGCACGATGAAACAATTTTCATCAAGCGCTTGCAAAGCATGCCCGGCGGCGGTTTGGCCTTGCTTTCCGACAACCCGGCCTATGAACCAATTCGCCTGGCTGGCGATGAACTGGCTTCTTTTCGCGTTCTCGGCAAGCTGGTTTGGCTGTTTCGTAAAGTTCAGTAATTCTTTCCTTGCCGTTACGCATAGTCAAAGCGCCTGCGGCAAGGAAATTTTTTGTAAACAATGTTGTATTATATAAACACAAGAGGTTCATCATGCAAAAGCGTTTCTGTTCCTGCGGTCAGGCTGTTCTGGTTGATTACATGTTTTCCGGCCCTTTTTGCGACACCATGTTCAAGAGTGAAAAACAGATCAGCGTTGGCGGTTTTTCCGGTTCCAACGATCTTTTGCTCTGCTGCCCACATTGCGGCGCGTTGTTAAATATTAACGAGTTGTTCTAAAAAATATTGTTTTAGTAAATAAATTAAAGGATTGTAAAAAAACATGCCAAATTCCAATCGATTCCATACAGAAATTGTAAAATTTGACGCTTTGGATCTTTGTGGTTTATCTGTGGAAGTTTCTTGCGCCACTGCCGCTGAAAAATGCCCAGCCATCTGGGAAAGCTTATGCGCGGCAGTGTCGCCATGCGCTTTTGCCAATGGCTCGTATGGTGTTTCGGTCATGCATGACGGCAAAGACGGTTTCACTTATTACGCCGCCCTGCCCCAACACTCTCTGGAAACTGCGCCGGAAAATATGAATCGTTTGCTATTGCCCGGCGGCGATTATGTTCGTTGCCCGGTGAACGGACTCGGAGAATTGACGGAAGCGTATACATTTATTTACGAGGCGGCCTGGATTACTCCGGCCACACCTTTTAAGCTTGATATGCAAGCGGCCTGTTTTGAATATTATCCGCCAACCTACATTAATGATAGCAAGTTTTTCATTTACGCCCCGCTGACAGCCATAAAGGCATAGGCTGGCCCCCTCGGCCCCGCTCTGCCTGAATCAACTTCACCACCTGTTTTTGTTATCTTTTATTGTATTGGCGCTTGCTTTTTGCCGAATGGTGACTATAATAAAGAACACGAGTTGATAAGCGTAAACTCTCCCTTGCGGGGGCGCACTGGTTTCGACGGGGACGTATGAAGCCGTAGCTGCGGGCCGAGGCGCCGCTGGCCTCGTAAAAAGCGGCAACCAAGTAATTGGCAACGATTACGAATACGCTTACGCGGCTTAGTTAAAGCCACGCCAAAACCTGGGCTGACGCCTGATACGCCTTTGTTTTGGTCAAAAAAATCATCAGGCTGGCGCTGAAATGATGTCTTCCGCTGACGGCGCGAGAACTTTAGGAGGGCTGGCAGCAGACTGCCCTGATCAGGGGCGACCCCTGCTGTAAGAACATTATACCTGATCTACGCCCGTAGACGTTGCGAGTGGAGTGTTTTCGGACGCGGGTTCGATTCCCGCCGCCTCCACCATCACTAGGTTCTGAATAGACCTGCAAAACCCGGAAAGACTTGATAAACAAGAATTTCCGGGTTTTTGTTTTCCACCAGGGTACGTTAAAGATCTAGGCTTGCTGTTTTCTGAAATAGATAGGCACCAGTAATCGAGGCGAGGAAACTCGCCCGGTTCATTGACATGATATCAAAATTGGATATATTATAAACATGAAAACGTCAGAAAGCATCGCCTGGACAGTGGAAATAACCAGCAAAGCCCGAAAGCAAAGAGGCAAGCTGCCGGAAGATATTACGGATGCCCTACTTGCTCTCTGGGCGGACTTGAAAGCATGCGGCCCAGTGCAACCGGCATGGCCGCACTATGGCAAGCTGAAAGGCCGCAAGACGGAAGACTACCACTGTCACCTGAACAAGGGAAAACCGACTTATGTCGCGGTTTGGCAAGTGCTGGATAAACAAATAAAGCTCATGGAGATAAACTATGTTGGCACTCATGAAAACGCGCCATACTGACACCCAGGGTGAAATTATGGTCAATGTTCCCCTTGTGGACATGGAAAAGGTCAGCGAAGCCATTCGTAGCATTCTCAAGCTCACCGGACATCAGGTGCGGCACGTCAACGACGAAGGCGAAGAGCTTTATACCTTTGAAGAGGTATTTCCCGATGCTCACCCCGGCAAGATCGTGCGCGGGTTTCGCGTGCGGGAAGATATTACTCAGGAAGAACTCGCGCAGCGGCTTGGCATCGCGCAGACTCGCGTTTCTGAACTTGAAAGCGGCAAGCGGCCTATTTCGCGTAATATGGCGAAGCGTCTTGCCGATGTTTTCAACACATCGCCAAAGGTTTTCGTTTGACGGAACGACCTGAGAGAACAGGGCAAACGAACTCCTGACCCGGCGGCTAGGGCTTATCTAAAGGTAATTGAAAAAGCCCCGGATATGGTGACTGGCATTCTGGCTGGGTAAAGAAAATACTCCATTCCCGCCGCCTCCACCATCAGATTATCCGGCAAAGGCCGGTAGAATTCCGAAAGTCAAGCTATTAGGGCTTTCGGGATTTCTCTTTTCCCAACGACACAGACAGCAAAAGACAGGAAAAACCGCGAGACTCAGGCGGTCAGAACGCACCATTATGAGATAAATAAGCTTGATAAAAGACCCTCTGGCTTTTTTATTTAATATAATATATTTGACAAGCTATAAAAATGCCAAGACTGGGTGTCCATGTCAAAAAATTTTATGAAAAAACTACTTCAACAAAGGCAATCCCGCACGAAAGGAAGGATCGGTGCGCGATTTCGCAACATAAATATTGCTCTGTTTTTTATTATCTCCCTGTGTATGACCGGCGTTATGAGCACGATGCTGTACAGAACAACCAGCACGGTTTCGCGTGATTATGCCATGCTCTATTCAAGTAAAAGTATCGGAATATTAAATACATATTTAAACCGGGAAATTGCTCTACTGAAATACGCCGCCAACTCGCCTGCCATCATCGAATGGTTTGCCGATGAGAATAATCCGCAAAAAAGACGCCGCGCTCACGAAGAAATGATGCTCCTGCTCAATACCCTGTATAGCGACAACCTCTATTTTGGTATTGAAAACTCCAGAAATGAATATTCCGTAACAAAAACCCCGCTTGAGCATTTTACATCTTTCGCCAAACTAAATCCTGACGCAGCCAAAGACGCCTGGTATTTTAGATGCGCCGCAGCACCCACTGATTACGAGCTGAATGTTGACATTGACAAATTTATGCACCGTAAATTGGTTTGGCTCAACTACAAGGTGACGGATGCCAATGGCAAAATTTTGGGCGTTTTATGCACCGGTTTGCAATTTGACAGTGTGATAGATGAAATTTTTGGCGAGTACGACACCAAAAATATTCGTGGGCTGGTTATCAACGCGCAGGGCATCATCCAAATGGACAGCGCCCTGCGCGGCCTCGATAGTACGATTATCTATGACAATCCGTTTAATATAAACGGATATTTCCAAGGCTCGTACCTGCCGGAAATACGAACGCATCTTGAAAGTGTTAATGGATTTTTCGAGTCCGGAATATCCCCTAATGTTATCAAGATGACAACGGGAGAATACGACTACGTCTCAATTGCTCCAATACAGTCAACGAACTGGACCGTTGTTACCTATTACAGTTCATCATCTTTGTTCAACCTGGACAAACTCAAGCCTCTGTTTATAGCCCTGCTTGCTCTGCTGGTTATCTATACTATCGCGATAACCCTGTTTAACCATGTCTTGATCTTTGTTCCTTTTAACAAAATCATGGGGAGCATCGTCAAGATTGATGAAAAAAACGAGAATACTATTTACGGAACCGAACGCAGTGATGAATTTGGCAGTCTTTCTCGTACTATCCGGGATATGAAAGATCGCCTTGTTTCCCATAATGCGAAACTTGTTGAAGCTATGCAGCGGGCGGATCGGGCAAATCAGGCCAAAACCGATTTTCTTGCCAATATGAGCCACGAAATACGCACGCCCCTGAACGCCGTCATTGGTATGACCGCTATCGGCAAAGACGCCACAGACCCGCCAAAGAAAAAATATGCTTTTGAAAAAATAGAAATCGCTTCCAAGCATTTATTGGGAGTAATCAACGATATTCTGGATATGTCAAAAATTGAGGCTGGCAAGTTTGAAATTTCCAGCACTGAATTCAATTTTGAAAAAATGCTTCAGCGGGCCATAGATGTGATCTACTTCCGGGTGGAAGAAAAAAAGCAACGTTTCAGCGTGCGTATTGATCCAGATATACCAAAAACATTGATCGGCGACTACCAGCGCCTGGCACAGATTATTGCAAATTTGCTTTCCAATGCCGTAAAATTTACCCCGGAACACGGCAACATCAGCCTGGAAGCATGCAGCACGGGTGAAGAACTGGATGAGAACTCGAGTAATGACTATGGCCGCATTCGCCTGCGTATAGCCATAAGCGATACCGGCATAGGCATCAGCACGGAGCAAAAAGCCCACCTGTTTCAAGCTTTTCAGCAGGCGGAAAGCAGCACGGCGCGAAAATTTGGCGGTACCGGGCTTGGCCTGGCCATTTCCAAAAAGATTGTCGAAATGATGAACGGAGATATTTCGTTCGAATCCAAGCCAGACATGGGCTCAACTTTTATTTTCACTGTTCCGCTCGACTACCCGCGCACGGCAATAAAAAGCAATACGGAAAATCACTTACAAACTGTCATACCAGAAAAAGACGAAGACGCCGCAACGCTGGGCGAACAAGCTTCTTTTGCCGGGCATCGCCTGCTTTTGGTTGAAGACGTGGAAATTAACAGAGAGATTGTTCTGGAGCTTCTTGCCCCCTGCGGGGTGGATATTGATTGCGCGGAAAACGGGTTGGAGGCTGTGCGTATGTTCAGCGCCGCTCCGGAAAGCTACAATCTTATTTTTATGGATGTGCAGATGCCGGAATTGGACGGTTACGAAACCACGCAGCGCATTCGGGCACTAAACACCCCCTGGGCCGCAAAAGTTCCCATTGTAGCCATGACCGCCAATGTTTTTCGCGAAGATATCGAAAAATGCCTGGCTATCGGCATGGACGGCCATGTGGGCAAGCCTCTGGATCTTAACGAGGTTATGGCGGTACTTCGCAAATACCTGATCTAAGCTCAAACCTCCCCATCCAGCGTCTTCCAAGCCCTACGGGTCAAAAAGCTTTCTTCAACATTGCTTTCCATTTCCACATACAGTTTCCAGGGAATGGCGAAGGAAATCAGCTCACGCCCCAGCAGTTTGCGTAAATAAAGACGCGCGGCGATGTCGATCAGGCCCACTACCGCTCTGGGTTGTTCCTGTGTGCCTTCATGCAGCGGATAAAGCCCGATGCTCTGGCAGCCGGAAGCAAAGGGAATAATCACGTTGTCCGAGCCGGGCCGCCCATAGTTGGCGAGGTTTGTCAGGGCCGATAACTGATGCACATCAGCCAACATGATGACTACATCTGGCGCATTGGCCTTGCCTGGATCTGACGCATTGCTACTGCTCTGCTTCGCCGCGCTGCCTCCATCCAAATCCGTCAAGGGCCGAATCAGTACATGCGAGTCGCGCGGCTCCAGGCGGGGCGAGCGCTTGCAATATTCCAGCACCAGCTCCGGGCTTTTTTTGAATCCCTCCCCTTCCAGATATTCCTCCAGCTTGTCCGCGCTCGCGCCAGCCCGGCGCATTTCTTCCGCCGTGGCTTTGCCCTGCTCCCAATGCTTGTTGCCGTTGGATAAAAAGCGCAAAAACGCTTCCCTGCCGCCGGGAAAATTCGTATCTTCCAGCCTGCCCAGCCCCAGGCCGCCAAGAGAACCCGGGCAATGGCAGGTATTACGGGAAAAGGCGATAGTCGCCCCGGCCAGCGCCTTGGGCAACAAAGATAATGCACAGCCCCAGCCGCCTTTGTTCGGTTGGGCGTCATGATCTTCTTTGATACTGCGAAAGCTTGCCGCACCGGAAGGAGCAGCGGCGGCATAATACAAAGCCAGGGGCGGATAACGCAGGGAAAGGGCTTTCGCAATGGCTGACATAAAGAACCTCCGTGACGTTGTTTATTAATTTGTTGTTTGGCAGATAATCAGTTAAGAAACTTTTGTTCGTTGAATCCCTATATATAACAATTTTGAAAAAATTTCTTCTTTCCAGGAGCGCCAATGAGTTTGAGCATAGGCATTGTGGGTCTTCCCAATGTCGGTAAATCCACCCTGTTCAACGCCTTGACCAAGGCCCAGAACGCCGAGGCAGCCAACTACCCTTTTTGTACCATCGAACCGAACAAAGCCACGGTCAGCGTGCCTGATGCCCGGCTGGACAAGCTGGCCGAACTGGCCAAACCACAAAGGGTACTTCCGGCGACCGTTGATTTTATTGATATCGCCGGATTAGTGCGCGGAGCCAGCCAGGGCGAAGGCCTGGGCAACCAGTTTTTGGGCAATATCCGCGAATGCGCGGCCATTTTGCACGTTGTCCGCTGCTTTGTGGACGACAACGTCACGCATGTTGACGGCGGTGTTGATTCGCTCCGCGATGTGGAAACCATTGATACCGAATTGATTCTGGCCGACCTGCAAAGTGTGGAAAAGCGCCTTGAACGCACTCTCAAAATGGCTAAAGCTGATAAGGTAATGAAAGCCCTGGCCGACGACCTTACCGCCCTGACCGAACACCTTAACCAGGGCAAAAGCGCGGCGGCTTTTGTGGGCAGCGATTCCGAAGCGTTTCGCAAATGCTTGCAGGAACTCAGTCTGCTTTCAGCCAAGCCGGTAATTTTTTGCGCCAACGTTGATGAAGAAACTTTAAGTTCCGGTAAAAGCAACGCGGCTCTGGATGCCCTGGCCGGTATCGCTGCCGGGCGCAAGGCTTCCATCGTGACCATCTGCGCCAAAATCGAAGAAGAATTGCAGGGTCTCTCCGCTGAAGAACAAAAAGAAATCCTTGATTCCTACAGCATAACCGAGCCTGGCCTGGATAAAATTATCCACACCGGTTACAGTACCCTGGGTCTCATCAGTTACTTCACTGTTGGCGAAAAAGAAGTGCGGGCCTGGACCATTACCAAGGGCTGGAAAGCGCCGCAGGCCGCCGGAGTAATTCACACCGATTTTGAAAAAGGCTTTATCCGGGCCGAAATAATAGCCTATGACGATTACGTCCGCCTGGAATCCGAAGCTGCGGCCAGATCCGCCGGTGTTCTGCGTACCGAAGGCCGGGAATACGTTTTCAAAGATGGCGATGTGACGCATTTTTTGTTTAACGTATAAATTAAATGATTTTTCTGGGGAGGCTCTGCCTCCCCAGCCCCCTCCGGCAGGGGCATGATGCCCCTGCACCCCCATAATGAGAGAGGGCCAGGATAATAAATAACATAGTACGGAGGCAGTATGGCTATTAGTCCACTGGCCGGAAAAATCGCGCCGCGCGAATTGTTGCTGGATGTCGAGGCCCTGATTTCCGACTATTACAGCAAAACTCCAAACCCGGCGGACCCGGCCCAGCAAGTGGCGTTTGGCACTTCCGGGCATCGCGGCACTTCCCGCAACGGATCTTTTACGGAAACGCATATTCTGGCCGTCACCCAGGCGGTTTGCGAATATCGCAGCCGTAACGGCATCAAGGGGACGCTGTTCATGGGCATGGATACGCACGCCCTTTCGCAGTCGGCCCAGCGCACCGCCATTGAAGTACTGGCCGCCAACGAAGTACACACCCTGATTCACGCGGGCGGCAAAGTAACCCCCACTCCGGTGATATCTTTCAGCATTCTCCGGTTCAACGCGGCAAAATCCGCAAGTTCTGCGGGGCTGGCTGACGGCATCGTCATTACGCCTTCGCACAACCCGCCCGAGGATGGCGGCTTCAAATACAACCCGCCGCACGGCGGCCCGGCTGATACCGACATCACTGCCTGGATCGAAGCGCGGGCCAACGAGCTGATCCGTTCCGGACTCAAAGGTCTCAAGCGCCTGCCTTATGAGCGGGCAGTCAAAAGCGAGTATATCAAGGAATACGACTTTATCTCGCCTTACGTTGAAGAACTGGCCGAAGTGGTTGATATGCGGGCGATTGCGGCTTCCGGCCTCCGGCTTGGCGCGGACGCCCTGGGCGGCGCGGCTTCGCCCTTCTGGGCGCCGATTGCCGAAAAATACGGCTTGAATCTGGATATCCTCAATGCGGTGAGTGATCCGCAATTTTCCTTTATGACTCTGGACCGGGACGGCAAAATCCGCATGGATTGCTCCTCGCCCTGGGCCATGGCCGGGCTTATCGGGCATAGCTCAAAGTACGATCTGGCCTTTGGCAACGACCCGGACGGAGACCGGCACGGCATTGTTGCCAAAAGCGGTTTAATGAACCCCAATCACTATCTGGCAGCGGCAACCAATTACCTGTTCAGCCACCGCCAAGGTTGGGATACGCGGGCCGGTATTGGCAAAACAGTTGTCACCAGTGCCATGCTGGACAAGGTGGCCGGGGCGCTGGGCCGCAACTTGTATGAGGTTCCGGTCGGCTTTAAGTGGTTTGTTAATCCGTTACTTGAAGGTTTTTGCGCTTTTGGATGCGAAGAAAGCGCTGGCGCTTCCTTTTTACGTATGAACGGCAAGCCCTGGAGCACAGATAAAGATGGCATCATTATGAATTTGCTGGCCGCTGAAATGTCTGCCATTACTGGTAAAACTCCAGACAAGCTTTATGCTGAACTGACGGATCGCTTTGGCGTTGCCTATTATGAGCGCCAGGACGCACCGGCTGACGCGACCCAGAAAAAAGCCCTGAAAAACCTTTCGCCCGAAGCGGTTAAAGCCGCAAGTCTGGCTGGTGATCCGATTAGTCAGGTGCTGACCAAAGCTCCGGGCAATGATGCGGCCATCGGCGGCCTTAAAGTCGCCACGAAAAATGGCTGGTTCGCGGCCCGTCCCTCTGGCACCGAGGATATCTACAAGATTTACACCGAAAGCCTGATCAGCCAGGAGCATCTGGAGCGTCTGATGCAAGAGGCGAGAGAACTGGTTAGCCAGGCTTTTGCAAAAGTTTGCTAAGTTGGAACAAAAATAATTTAATTACAACATAGTATGTAATTATAACCTGACAAAAGGAGAACAATATGAACATTCCCGCAGATCTCAAGTATTGTGAAACTCACGAATGGGTACGCATGGAAGGCGAAACAGCCGTAATCGGCATTACCGATTTCGCTCAGGATCAATTGGGTGACGTAACTTTTGTGGAACTTCCCGCTGTTGGCGCAACACTGATCGAGGGTTCGGAAATGGGCTCTGTGGAATCGGTAAAAGCGGCCAGCGATCTGTTCGCCCCGGTATCCGGCAAAGTGCTTGAGGTCAATCCGGCGCTGGAATCCTCGCCCGAACTTTTGAACAGCGATCCTTATGGCCAGGGCTGGATGCTCAAGGTACAGCTTACTGCCAAGCCGGCCACGCTGATCACGGCCGAAGAATACCAGAAGCTGCTCTAAGCACGAGCGTCTTTTTGCCTCTGGCTGCGTCAGATTTCGTTTTTGCCTCCTGTCGAGTACGAGAATAGTACACTCCCGTCGGCAAAAACTCATCTTCCTTGCCAGAGAACAAAAACCCATCTCGTGCCAATATGCCCGCACTGTTTATAAGAAAGGATAATACGGAAAAATGCCATATATACCGCATAATGATGAAGAAACCAGTGAAATGCTCAAAGTTGTGGGCGTTAAAAGTCTGGACGACCTTTTTGCCTATATTCCCAAGGAAATGCGGCCCAAAAGTTTTGATCTGCCGTCTGGTCTTACGGAATACGAAACCGCAACCCGCCTGGCTGGTCTGGCCGCCAGCAATTGCCTGCCCGGAGCGAGTTTTGCCGGAGCGGGCTTTTATGATCATGTAATTCCGGCGGCGGTAGATGCCCTTACTTCGCGTGGCGAATTCCTCACCGCCTACACTCCCTATCAGGCCGAAGCGGCTCAGGGAACCTTGCAGGCCATTTTTGAATATCAGACCATTGTTTGCCGCCTGCTGGACATGGATATTGCCAACGCCTCGGTTTATGACGGCGGCAGCGCGGTTTTTGAAGCGGCCATGATGGCCGTGCGCGCCACCCGGCGCAACCGGTTGTTGGTTGATGCCGCGCTGAACCCGCTTTATCGCAAGATGCTCTTTACCCTTACCGCCAATCTCGAACTGGAAATCCAGATAATCGAACAGCAAAATGGATTGACGGACAAGGCAAAGCTGCTTGCGGAGCTTGACGCCAATGGCGACAAAATTGCAGCAGTGGTCCTGCAAAACCCCACCTTCTTCGGCAATGTGCAGGATTACAGCGATGTATTCGCCAAGGCCAAATCCAAAGGCGCTCTTTCCATACTTTCCGTATATCCGGTCATGCAGGCGATACTTAAGACGCCGCGCGAAATGGGGGCAGATATTGCCGTGGCCGATGGGCAGTCCCTTGGCCAGCCGCTCAACTTTGGCGGCCCTTACCTGGGCATGATGGCCTGCACCAAAGAATTGGTCAGGCAGATACCGGGCCGCATTGTCGGACGTACCAACGATCTGGAAGGCAAAACCGGCTATGTGCTCACCCTGCAAGCCAGAGAACAGCATATCAGAAGGGCCAAAGCCACTTCCAACATCTGCTCCAATCAGGCGCTTTGCGCCCTGCGCGCTTTGGCGCACCTTTGCCTGCTTGGGCCGAAAGGCCTTACTGCGGCGGCGGAGCGCAGCCTGGAACTGGCCCATTTTGCGGCCAAAAGAATATGCTCTCTGCCCGGCGTAAGCCTGCTTAATCAGGCACCTTTTGGCAACGAATTTGCCGTACGCTTGCCAAAACAGGCAACGCAAGTAGTGGCCTCCGCTCTGGAACAGGGCATCCTGCCCGGTGTTCCGCTCGGACGCTGGTATCCGGATATGGATTCTGTCCTCCTGATCGCCTGCACGGAAAAGAATAGCGAAGAACAAATTGACGCCCTGGTTCAGGTCTTAGGAGAATCCATATGAAAACCGTATTTGCCCAGTCGAGACCGAACAGACAGGGGGTTATGCCCGCCAGACCCGCATCTTCAAAGTTTTCCGGCGTAACCGCCGCCATGTTCCTGCCCGAGGAGCTTTTGCGTAAAACGCCGCCCGCTCTGCCCCAGCTTGCCGAGCTTGACGTGGTGCGCCACTTTACCGGGCTTTCCAGGCTGAACTACAGCGTTGACGGCAACTTTTACCCGCTCGGCTCCTGCACCATGAAGTACAACCCCAAGTTCGCCGAAGTGGCGGCCGCCCTGCCCGGCTTTACCGCCGCGCATCCGCTGCTGGCCCAGTTGCCGGGCGGCGAGGATATGGTCCAGGGCAGCCTGGAAGTGATTTGGGAAACGGAAAAACTGCTCTGTGAACTGAACGGCATGGATGCCTTTACCTTGCAGCCCATGGCCGGCGCTCAGGGCGAACTCACCGGTGCTCTGCTCATAGCCGCCTATCACAAGGCCAAAAACAACAAAAAGACCAAGATCATCTGCCCGGATTCCGCGCACGGCACCAACCCGGCCAGCGCGGCTCTGGCTGGTTACGAGGTGATCAACCTCAAGTCGCGCGACGATGGCCTGGTGGACCCCGATGCCCTGGCGGAACTGCTGGACGATGAAGTGGCCGCTTTGATGATGACCTGCCCCAACACCCTGGGGCTGTTTGAAAAGCATTTACCCGCCCTGGTGCAAAAACTGCGTGCGGTGGATGCCCTGCTTTACTACGACGGAGCCAACCTGAACGCGATTATGGGCCGGATGCGCGTGGGTGATGTTGGTTTTGACGTGGTACACCTTAACCTGCACAAAACCATGTCCACCCCGCACGGCGGCGGTGGCCCAGGCTCCGGCCCGGTTGGTGTTTCCGCGCGTCTGACGCCGTTTTTGCCTGGCCCCCGCGTTGTCAAAAATACCGGATCAGCAGACAGTACTTTTGCGCTGAACTACGATTTGCCCCAGTCCATCGGACAGGTTACTCCCTTCTATGGCCACTTCGGGGTTTATATCAAAGCCCTGGCCTATTTGCTGCGCCTTGGCGGCGAAGGACTTTCCCGCGCCTCCGATTACGCGGTGCTGAACGCCAACTACATGCGCAAGCGTCTGGAAAATCATCTGGCAGTACCTTATTCCGATCTGTGCATGCACGAATTCGCGGCTTCGGCCACTGCCTACGAAGCCTCCGGCGTAAGAGCCCTGGATATTGCCAAAGCCTTGCTGGATAAAGGCTACCACGCACCCACGATCTATTTCCCGCTCATTGTCAAAGAATGCCTGATGTTCGAGCCTACCGAGACCGAAAGCAAGGAAACCCTGGATCGTTTTTGTGACGATCTACTGAACATTCTTGAACAGGCGCGGAAAGATCCGGACGCCCTCCATGCCGCGCCGGTAAGTTTGCCGGTGCGCCGCCTGGACGAAACCCGGGCCGCCCGCGAAATGGTGCTTAGTGATGAACTATGATCTGGTGGTAATCGGTTCCGGCCCCGGCGGCGTTCAGGCCGCCTTTGCGGCCAGAGAGCAGGGACTTGGCGTGCTGCTTGTGGAATCATGCTTTTTGGGCGGCACCTGTGTTAACGTAGGCTGCATACCAACCAAGTTTTTGCTTGGCGGCACAGCCACAAAATCCATGCTGGACGCGCAAAAAAAGCTGCGCTGCCTGAAAGGCGAAGTGGAATACGATCTACCGGCCATTCAGGAGCGCAAGGATCGTTACATCAAAGCCTTGCGCGGTGCGCTGGAAAAACGCCTGACCGCAGCCGGAGTGGAAATTCTGCCTGGGCGAGCTTCTTTCAGCGCTCCGAACAGCCTCAGCGTCAAAGCCAAAGAGGGGCCGGTCCGCGATATCACCTTTAAGCATTGCGTAATCGCTGTTGGTTCAAAACCGGCTGTCTACCCCGGCCTTGAACCGGATGGCGCACATGTGCTTTCTTCTTCCGGCCTGCTTAACCTGAACGCCGCGCCGGAAAGCCTGATTATTGTTGGCGGAGGCGTTATCGGCCTGGAATTGGGTGATTTTTATGCCAGCCTGGGCAGCAGGATTACTCTGGTTGAAGTCATGGATCGCATTGCGCTTTCAGAAGATGCTGAAGTCAGCGCGGCCATGAGCAAACAGCTTACGCGCGAAGGATGGAAAATATACACCGGGCGCAAGGTTACCCAGGTAAACTCCGATAACGGTGAAGCCGTGCTGCGTTTTGAAGACGGCGAAGAACTGCGTGCCGCCAAGGCCATGATCGCCGTTGGCAGGCATCCGGCTACGGATAGCCTCAAGCTTGAGGCCGCCGGCATCAAAACAGCTGGCCCCGGCTGGGTGCAAACCGATGATTATCTGCTGGCCGCGCCGAATGTTTACGCGGTTGGCGATTGCAACCGCCGCGCACTCCTGGCCCATGCGGCGGAGCATCAGGCGGACTATGTTATCAGGCATCTGCTCGGAAAGGAAAAGGCAGCCTATGATTCCGGGCCAATGCCTTCCTGTATTTACGGCAGCAACGAAGTGATGCATGTCGGACCGCACGCGCAGGATTTGGCGGCAAAATACAAGCCGCTCGGCAAAAGCGTGGCTGTAAGCTACAGTAACTTGATCTCCAACACGATAGCGCAAAGTTATGGAGCTACTCAAGGCTGGGTCAAAGTGACCTGGGTGGATGGCGAAGTGCATTCCGTGGCCGCCTGGGGACACGGAGCATCGCGCTTTCTGGCGGCTTCAACAATTATGGTACAGCAGCGCTGGGCCGCGAATCAAATCATCTTCGCGCACCCGACCCTGGATGAATCGCTAAAAAGCGCCCTGCTGGCTCCAAAAGAAGTTTTATAGCATGCAAATGCATAGAACAAATTGATATTAAAAACATAGGTGCATTGCTTGCAAAGCAAAAAAGTTCCAGCGAAAGTCATGCATTATTTAGGCATGATACAACTTATAATCTGAAAACCTTTTACTTTGTATCTGAGTTTAGGTATTCTTCAACACACGCTTTAACGTCAATTTTTTAACTCACCTTCCTGAATGGAGGCAAAACGCAATGAAAAAGATTACCAGTGCTCTGCTTGTTTCGCTGCTTTCCCTGTGCCTGGTCGGCACAGCTTTTGCGGCGGCCCCGGCCTCGAAAATCAAAAGCTTTGATTTTCTGGTTGACTACTCAATGTCCATGGGCTGGAACTATGTGAAAACCGGCCAGGACAGAATCATCCTTGCTCAGGATCTGCTTGACAAAATCAACGACAGAATCCCCAGCCAGAACTATCAGTCCGGCCTGCATCTCTTTGCTACCGCCACTACCGTTATGGACTTTGCCGCATACAGCCGCGAAGCCATGAAGGGCGAAATTGGCAATCTGGCCGGCAACTACCAGAAGGATCGCAGCCGCCTCTCCGCCGGCAGCGGCCTGGATACCTTTGAAAACGATTACAGCGGCATGGATCGCCCGGGTGCCGTCATTCTCGTGACCGACGGCGACTACGGCATGGGCCCGGATTCCGTGGCTTCAGCCGAAGTGTTCTACCAGGAACAGCCGAACATGTGCCTGCACATCATCTCCCTGGCCAACACGCCCGAACAGCAGGCTATTCTTGACGGCATGGCCGCCCTGAATCCCTGCACCGTTGCTGTTAAGGCCGAAGATCTGCTGGCCAGCGACGCCGCTATCGACGACTTTGTCACCCGCGTCTGGGGCGGCGAAAATGTGGAATACAGAACCGTTGTCATGAGCGCCAATGATGTGCATTTCGCTTTTGACTCCGCCGCGCTCCATGAAAGCCAGGTGAAGGTTGCGGACACCGTGCTCGCCGACCTGCGCAATGATTCGGCCATGAAGGTGCGTATTGACGGTTACACCTGTAACACCGGCGCTCCCGAATATAACGTGGGCCTCTCCCAGCGCCGCGCTGACGCCCTCAGGAACTATCTTGTTGATAACGGCATTGATGCCTCCCGCATCACCACCGCCGGTCATGGCGACGCCGATCCCGTTGGCGACAACAGCACCCTGAACGGTCGCAAGATGAACAGAAGGGTTGAATTCCACTTCTTCAAGTAGTTCACAGCGTTAAAAATTCCGCTTTATATTAAACGGAATAGCGATTAATCTGAAACGGCCCGTGATTGTTCACGGGCCGTTTCTTTTAAACTAAAAATTCATCTCGTGACAACGCTGTTTAGAATCATTAATTAATGTAAGGATGTTTTTATGTCAGCTTCCATCTGGCGTCTGGCCGTGCGTTCCGAATTTTCCGCCGCTCATGCCCTGCGCCATTATCAGGGCAAATGTGAAGCCCTGCACGGACACAACTTCGCAGTCGAAGTAACTGTCGAGGGCGAAAAGCTTGCCGAGCGCACGGAATTGCTTATGGATTTCAAGGAAATCAAGGAAAGACTGAAAACGGTACTGGAGCGCCTGGATCATCAGGATCTCAATCAGTTGCAGGCTTTCGGGCTGCACAACCCCTCATCGGAAAATATCGCGGCCTGGATATTTCAGGAATTGAAACCACTGTTTGCGGACCAGCCCGCCAGGCTGCACAGCGTGAGTGTTTCGGAAAAAAGCGCTCAGACGGCTACCTATCTGGAATTATAGGTTTGGAGCGTCAGCTCCAATCGAAAATAGAGGTTGAAATTTTGCGCTGCCAAGGCTAAGTAATAACGCTTTGACAATATATCAAACGACCTTTTAGGAGGATTCATGTTTAGTAGTATAGCCCATGCCATGGCCCCGGCGGGTACTGGCGGCGCCGAAGGCGGCACCGCTGCGATGCTCTCCAGCTTCATGCCCATTGTTTTGATCATTATTGTTTTTTATTTTCTCCTGATCCGCCCGCAGCAAAAAAGAGCCAAGCAGCATCGTGAAATGCTGGCCGCCCTGAAAAAAGGCGATGCCGTCATCACCAGCGCCGGTATGTACGGCCGCATTCTGGAAATGGACAGCGAAAACGTCCTGGTGGATTTTGGCGAATTCAAGGCGCATATGCTCAGAAGCTCCCTCAACGTTATGCCCGCCAACCAGAAGTGCCCGGTTCCCCTCAAAAAAGGCAAGAAAAAAGACGCGCCCGTTGTTGAAGAATCCGAAGACGGCGAAGCTTAATATCCCGGCTTGCATTGGCCTTCGCAGGCCTTATTGAATTGTCGAATACTGTGTGGCGGGCTGCTTGAGACAGCCTGCCACATTCGATTATAACAGCCGCTTGCGCGGTTAAAATGTTCTTACCCATGCTTGCGCGTCCGGAGAAAGAATGAACAAGCGCACTTTTTGGAGAATGGGCCTGACTCTGGCCGTTCTTGTCATTTCCATAATTTTTCTGTTGCCCACTTTTGGCTTTGTACCCAAACAATTCTCCGACAATCTGCCAGACAGCAAACTGAGCCTGGGCCTGGACCTGGTCGGCGGCATTCATCTTACGCTCGGCGTTGATGTAGCGCAGGCCACGGATAACTTCCTGACCCAGACCGGACAAAGCCTGCGTGAAGTCAGCCGCGACGAAGGCGTGCAACTAACCCGCCCGAGTGTGGAAAATGGCCAGATGCAGTTCCTTTTGCCGGATGGCGCTCAGCAAGCCAACCTGGCCCGAATTCTGGAAGAAAATTTTCCGCAGCTTGCCTACAGCAGCCAGTCCCTGCCGGATGGCAGCCTGCGTTATACCGTGCGCTACACCAATGAAGAAACGGCCCGGCTTGAAGAAAACGCCCTGGATCGGGCGCTCAAGATTATCAGCACCCGTATTGACCGTTTCGGCGTAAGCGAGCCGGATATCCGCAAGCAATCGGAACAAAAACGCATCATCATGCAGCTTCCGGGGCAAAAGGACACTCAGCGCACCATTCAGATCATCAACCAGGCCGCGCATCTTGAGTTCAGGATGCAATACCAGTTGTCGCCCCAGGAAGCCGAACTGGCTGCTCGCGGCATTCTGCCCCCTGGCACGATCGCCCTGCCCATGGCGGATTCCAGAGGCCAGTCCCGGCAGAGTTCTTACCAACCCGGCCAAAGCCAGCCCACCATGATTGTTGAGCGCGAAGCCTCGCTTACCGGCGAATATGTCGATAACGCCTATCAGATGTTCGACAGCAACAACCAGCCCGGCGTTTCCCTTTCATTCAACAGCAGCGGAGCCGCCCTGTTTGAAAGAATCACCGCCGAGAACACCGGGCGGAACATGGCCATTGTGCTGGACGGCAAAGTCTATTCCGCGCCCGTCATCAGGGAAAAAATCTCCGGCGGCACCGCCAGCATCACCGGCAGTTTTACTATTGAAGAGGCCAACGATTTGGCTCTGGTGCTTGGTTCCGGTTCGCTCCCCGCCAAGGTTTCCGTGCTGGAAGAGCGCACGGTCGGCCCTTCTCTGGGTCAGGAATCCATTGAAAACGGCATCCGCGCAGCGCTCATCGGCTGGGCTGCGGTAATGATTTTCATCATTATCTATTACAGTCTGTCGGGCGTAATCGCGGCAGCCATGCTGCTGCTGGACGTGGTGCTGCTGCTGGCCGGTATGGCCGCTTTCGGGGCCACGCTCACCCTGCCGGGCATTGCCGGTATCGTGCTGACCATCGGCATGGCAGTTGACGCCAACGTGCTGATTTTTGAAAGAATACGCGAGGAACTGCGCGTTGGCGCAACGCCCACCTCGGCGGTGAGTCTTGGTTTTTCACGAGCCATGCTGACCATTATGGACTCCAACCTTACCACCATTATAGCAACCATAATACTTTATCAGTTCGGCACCGGCCCGATAAAAGGCTTTGCGGTCACCCTGAGCCTGGGCATCATCGCCTCCATGTTCACAGCAATTTTTGTTTCCAGAACAATCTTTGATCTGTGGATAACCGGCAAAACCAGAAAGATCAGCATTTAACGGGAGCCGAAAAGATGGGACTTCACCTTATACCAAATGATTTGAACATCAACTTTGTCGGCTTCCGCAAAGTAGCCTATCTCATCTCCGGCCTGTTGCTTCTGGCCGGTATACTGACGCTGCTGGTTATGGGCGGGCTCAAGTACGGCATCGACTTCGCGGGCGGCACTGTGGTGCAGATCAAGTTTGAGCAGCCCATTTCCGACGAAGATCTTAAAAAAGCCCTGGCGGACAGCGAACTGCCCGGATTGGTAATACAGAGCTTCGGCGAAGATTCCACCGGCTATCTGCTGCGTATTTCCACTCAGGAGGATTCCGCCGGGTCCGCCGTGCGCGAAGCCGTAACCTCGGCCATGCAAAACAATTTGCCGGGTCAGGTTTATGAAATTCAGCGCCTGGAAATGGTCGGTCCAAAAGTGGGCGAAGATTTGCGTTCCAGCGCTCTGCAAGCCTTGTTCCTGGCAACGCTGCTCATGTCGGTCTATATTTCCGGCCGCTTCGAGCATCGCTGGTTCACCGCCCTGATCATGGCCCTGGCCTTGGGCGGCTCGCTTTATGTGCTGGATATAGTCGGTCTGGCAAAATCCTGGCAGGTACTGGCCGCCGTTATCGTTACGGTGGCTCTGTGTTGGCGGCTCAAGCTGGCTTTTGCCCTGGGAGCCATGATCTCCATCCTGCATGACCTGCTCATAACCGTGGGCCTTTTCGCCATGATGGGCAAAGAGTTCGACCTGACTACCATTGCCGCCCTGCTTACGGTTGTGGGTTACTCGCTTAACGACACCATTATCGTCTTTGACCGCATCCGCGAAAACCTTTACCGTAGCAAGGATGCTCTGGGCAGCATCATCAACCGCAGCGTCAACCAGACTTTGTCCAGAACAGTACTCACTTCCGGCACTACCATGTTCGTAATCCTGGCCCTGCTCTTCCTGGGCGGCGACATGATCTTCGACTTCGCGCTGGTGCTGTGTATAGGCGTACTGGTAGGCACGCTCTCATCCATCTTCGTGGCCAGCCCGATTTTGCTCTTTTTTGAAGAGACCATCCGGGCCAGACGCGACAAGGAAGAGGAAGAAGAACAGCAGCAAAAGCGGCTTTCCGGCAAACGCGGTGTGCCGCAGGTTTAAACAATATAAAAGAATAATGAGCTAAAAATAAGGGCGAGGAAATTTCCCCGCCCTTATCTTTTTATCCATATTGCTTGCTCAAGCATGTACCATATCCAGGATTCCGGGCATATTCCGATATGCCGGTACTGCCTGAACTTCCAGGTGATAATCAAGAGCATTCAAAGCTGCAACAAGTTGCGGCAATGTTGAGTTATGGAAGATATCCAGAAGACGGCGAATTTGCCTGGCATCGCATTTAAGAATTGATGCCAGACGTTCTTGTGTGAGGCCCTTTTCCCGCATGGCCTGATAGATACTTAATTTAATTTCAACCATCGGATCAACGGAAACCATATATTTTTTTACTTGTCCTGATGTTGGAATGTCCTTGCGCATGGTCATATACAGATCAAGCGCCTCATAAAGCGCATCTTTGGCATTTTCCAAGGCCGACTCTTCTGTTGCACCGTAAGTGAGAGCTTCTGGAACATCCGGAAACTCGGCCATAACCTGTCCATTTTCAAGCTGAGTGAGAATGACTGGATAATTATGCATTATACCTCCGGGAGTATTTTTTGAATCAAAATACTCTATAAAATCTTCGCAGCATCAATGCCGAGCTGCTTGCATATTCGCTTTAAAAATTGCGGATCAATATCCGTATCTCCATGAACAGGTACTATTGACCATGCTTCGCCATAACTGGCGCGAACGTGACCGCCTTTACCGCGCCCTTTTTCAATCATAACTCCGGCGGCCCGCAAACGGCGAAGGAATTCTTTTCCTTTCACAATATATTCTCTTTATAGGACAATAATGTCCTGATTTGAGTTTGTCAATTTAAGTAAAAAGTATTTTTATCCGAAATTATAATCACACCAATTGCATAAATCCCCAAAATTCCTTGTACATGCCTTGCTTGCGGCACTCAATGTAGCCTGAGACATAACGTTCAAAGGTCATCAAACGGCCAAAAATATTGAATTCGTGGCCCGCCTGCCCATAATTCAGTCCATAATAGGCCGCCACCTGCGGGTGAATCGGCATATCAAAATTGGCGTATTCCGGCGTAAAGGCTTCAACCAGCGCTTCCGGCAAGGCTTCAAGCCCAAGTTCGGCCAGTACCGCGTTTGCCACCAGAGCACACAGCAATTTGCCGGGGTGATTCACGGTATGAAACAGCGGCCTGCGCTTCCATTGTTCGCGCACCAGGGGCATAACCTGAATCGAGCAGCATCGTTCCCGCTCTTCTCCCTGACGAAAGGTTTCCGCTAAAGACGCGTCCAGATCGACAAATTTGGTAATGTCCGTATGCAGATAAAGCTTGAGTATGACCGCTTTTTCCACCTGCTGATCAATCAGGGCATTCAAAAAGGTATCGGCGTAATCGGTCTGGATATCCGTAACAAGAAAAGGCCAGCCACCGGTAAAATACATATTCGGCAGGCAGAAGGGCGCGGCGTAAAGCGGTCTGGCCCGCGAGTTCAGACGGGCCAGCAGCGCTGCCGAGGAAAACTCGCCCCATTTCTCGCCAAGATGTTGATAAATGAACAGGCCGCAACGCTCCAGATCGGCGTCCGGTATTATTTCGCGTGTATAATTGGTGTAATGCCGCACATCCCAGTTGCGGGAAAATTCGGCGGAAAGTTGCAATAATCCGGCCAGCGGTTCTCCCTGACAATTGGCGTGAATCACACAAAGTTGTTTATTTTCTGACATATAGTTGCATTATTGCATAAAACAGGCCGGAGTCAATGCGGGAGGCAAAAAACGAAGCAGCACGGCAGGAGCAAAGAACGGTGCCTGATAAAGCATCATGGCAAAATCTGGCACTACCGAAAATTACTGGCAGGGATCCGTTGCATATGATACAAAAAGTCGAATTTGCCGGGCGCACGTAAGCGCCAAACACAATAACAAATCTGGATGATTATGGACAATTTCATCTGGCCGCACAAAGACCTGCTGGACGTTGACGACCTTACCCCGGATCAATTGCTGCACCTGCTTAATACCGCCGAACAGTTTCAGGAAGTAAACAGTCGGGCGGTAAAAAAAGTGCCGACTCTGCGCGGCAAAGGTGTAGTCCTTTTTTTTGCGGAAAACAGTACCCGGACCAAAACTTCTTTTGACATCGCAGGCAAAAGACTTTCAGCCGATACCTTTTCTCTGGCCAAGAGCGGCAGCAGCCTGAACAAGGGCGAAAGCCTCAAGGATACTGCCCTTACGCTGGAAGCCATGTCGCCGGACATCATCGTCATCCGGCATTCATCCAGCGGAGCGGCGGCATTTTTGGCTGAACGGCTGGATTGTTCGATCATCAACGCCGGTGACGGCTGGCACGCCCACCCCACCCAGGCCTTGCTGGATTCTTACACCCTGCGCCGTTTCTGGCGCGATCAGGGCCAGGAAATGCGCGGCAAAACCCTGCTCATTGTCGGCGATGTCGCGCACAGCCGGGTGGCCCGGTCCAACATCAAACTGTTGAATATTATGGGAGTAAAGGTACGCCTGTTCGCGCCGCGCACCCTGTTGCCGCGTGGGGTGGATACCTGGCCGGTCGAAGTTTTTGACAATCTGGAAAAAGCTGTCAGCGGCGTGGACGCGGTCATGTGCCTGAGATTGCAGCTTGAACGCCAGGCTGCGGGCCTGTTGCCCAATATTTCCGAGTATGCCTCGCGTTTTTGCATCAACAAACGCCTGATGAGTCTGGCCGCGCCCGGTGCGCCGCTGCTGCATCCCGGCCCCATGAACCGTGGGGTTGAAGTTGCTTCGGATATGGCCGATTCCGCGAACAGCCTGGTTCTGGATCAGGTGAATGCCGGTGTGGCTGTACGCATGGCTATTCTTTTCCTGTTCGGAACGCGAAGGGACACGATCCAACCGGCCTGATCTCAAGCCAGCCAGAGTTAACAACATGAATGATAAAAAATTATTTTTGCAGGGCCTAACCCGCCCGAATGACGACCAGAACGATGCCAGGCGTTACGACTTGCTGATCGGCAATGGTAAAATACTGGCTTTTGGTCCCTCCGGCAGCTTTGAGGCCCCGGCTGACGCCGTGCCGGAAAAGACGGACGGATGCCTTTTGCTGGCCAGCCTGATCGACGCGCACACCCATCTGCGCGAACCAGGCTTCGAGTACAAGGAAGATATCCGTAGCGGGCTTGCGGCAGCCGCGCATGGCGGTTTTGGCGCTGTTTTGGCCATGGCCAACACCAGGCCGGTCAACGACTGCGCCCCGGTTACGCGCCTGATGCTGGATAAAGCCACCCTGCACCATCCGCACGGCCCGTTTCTGCATCCGGTTGGTGCTTTAAGCATCGGCCTGGAAGGCAGCGAACTTGCGCCCATGGGTGAATTGGCCGAAGCCGGGGTAAAAGCTATATCCAACGATGGCCGTCCGGTACGCAACAACGAGCTGTTTCGCCGAGCCATGGAATACGCCGCCACCTGGGGGCTGATCGTCATCGATCATTGCGAGGACCCGGATCTTTCAAACGGCGTGCAAATGAACGAAGGGCCGCAAAGTACGCGTTTCGGCCTCAAGGGACAATCCACGGTGGGCGAAGCCCTGCAGGTAGCAAGGGATATTCTGCTTTCCGAATATCTGGATTTGCCGGTACACCTGGCCCACATCAGCTGCCGGCAATCCGTTGATTTGATTCGCTGGGCCAAAAGCCGGGGCGTCAAAGTCACGGCTGAAACCTGCCCGCACTACCTGCTGCTGGACGACAGCCTGTTGGCCGCCTACGATACCCGCTTCAAGGTTTCGCCGCCCCTGCGCGGCAAAAGCGATGTGCAGGCCATGCTGGAAGCCGTTAACGACGGCACCATTGATATTTTGGTTACAGACCACGCGCCGCACGCCGCTCACGAAAAAGAAGTTCCCTTTGATGAAGCCCCGAATGGCTTTATCGGCCTGGAAACCGCGCTGCCCCTCACTTTGGATCTGGTCCGGCAAGGACTTTTGCGGGCCGATCGCCTGGAAGAACTTTGGTGCCGCAAGCCAGCGGAGATTTTCAAGCTCAGGCACAACAGCTTTAAACCCGGCGATCCGGCCGACTTTATACTGGTCGATCCGCAAAGCGCCTGGACCGTGGATACCAGCAGCATCCATTCCAAAAGCCTGAATTCCCCCTGGCTGGGCCTTGAACTGCGCGGCAAAGTAGTTGGACATTGGCTGGGTGGTTATAAGATTATAGGATAAGTTAAATTTAATATTTTTTCCGGGGGGAATGATTCCCCCCAGACCCTCTCATAAGCAAAACGGCTTTGCCGTTTTGCAAAATGGGTACATAGGGGCTTGCTCCTATGCGGGGCGCGGGGCAGAGCCCCGCATAAACTATGACAACAATAAGCATACAGGACAATAAATGCGCGCTAAACCGGAACTGACCGTACTTCTTAAAAAAATTACCGCTGATTTGGGCCAGTCCTGGCCCGACAAAATAACGCTTGAGACCCCAAAAGAAAGCCGTTTCGGTGATTTGGCCGTCAATCTGGCTATGCTGCTGGCCAAACCCATGAAGCGCAACCCGCGTGAACTGGCCGGAGAAATAGCCCAAAAACTGCTGGAACTTAACCCGGACATCGTTTCCGCCGAAGTGGCCGGTCCGGGTTTTATCAACATCACCTTTTCGCGTGAATTCTGGCGCAATACCGTGCCGCTGATTCTGGAATCCGGCGCGGATTACGGACGCAGCCAGGCCGGTGGCGGCAAAAAGGCGCAGGTGGAGTTTGTTTCCGCCAACCCCACCGGCCCGCTGCATATCGGGCACGGACGCGGCGCGGCCATTGGCGACAGCATGGCCCGGATCATGCGTTTTGCCGGTTACGATGTGCATACGGAATATTATATCAACGATGCCGGCAAGCAGATGCGCATTCTCGGCCTTTCCGTATGGCTGCGCCTGATGGAACTGGCTGGGCGTCCGGTTCCTTTCCCGGATGACTGGTATCGCGGCGAATATATTATTGATATCGCCAGGGAAATGCTGGAAAAATATCCCGCCATGCCGGATATGGCGTCGGAAGAGGCGCAGGCCATCTGTTTTGAGGCCGCCATGCAGTCCATTCTGGAAGGTATCAAGTCCGATCTTAAAACCTTTCGCGTAGGGCACGAGGTCTGGTTCTCCGAACAATCTCTGGTTGCTGACGGCGCGGTAGAAAGAGCTTTTGATATCCTGACGGCCAACGGGCATTCTTACGAGCAAGATGAGGCCTTCTGGTTCCGTACTACGGATCTTGGCGACGACAAGGACCGGGTGCTGCGTAAATCTGACGGCTCACTCACTTACTTTGCCTCGGATATCGCCTACCATGCCGACAAGTTCCGCCGGGGCTTCGAGTTTATTATCGATGTATGGGGCGCGGATCATCACGGCTACATTCCCCGTATGCGTGCCGCTATCGCCGCCATGGGCAAACCCAGGGATTCCTTTGATGTCATCCTGGTGCAACTGGTCAACCTCATGCAAAACGGGCAGCAAATCGCCATGTCCACTCGGGCCGGAAAATTTGAAACGCTGATTGACGTTATCAACGAAGTTGGCGTGGACGCGGCCCGTTTCATGTTCCTTTCGCGTAAAAGCGACAGCCCGCTGGATTTTGACCTGGAACTGGTCAAACAGCGCAGCCTGGACAACCCGGTTTATTATGTACAGTACGCGCACGCGCGCATTTGTTCCATACAGCGCCGGGCCAACGAATCCGGCCTTGAACTGCCCGGTGAAAGCTCTGGCGAATACCTGCAATATCTTGTAGAAGATGCAGAGTTTGCTCTGTTACGCCGTCTGGATGCCTTTACCGAACTGGTAGCTTCAGCCGCGCAGGGGCTGGCTCCGCACCATGTCAGCTATTACCTGTTGGAACTGGCTCGTGAACTGCACGGCTATTATGCTTCCTGCAAGGTGCTTAACGCGGAAAGCCGTGAACTGGTTATGGCCAGACTTTACCTGCTGTCCGCCGTGCGTCGGGTTCTGGCCAATGGACTGGATTTGTTGGGTGTTAGCGCACCGGAGAATATGTAAATAAAAATATGAGCAACGAAGCTTCAAACCAGAAAAAACCAGCCGGGCCGCGAGTAATTACCCTGCGCCTGCGCCTTCCGGTGCTGATTCTCACACTGGTGCTTTTTGCCATTGGCCTGACCTGGATTTTCATGGCTGGAGTACTGGTTGGGCGCGGTTACAGCGCCAGAGAGGAAATCGGAGTGCTGGCCAGCTTTATGCCATCGCCCCAGGTGGCCGAGCCTACCGGCTCCGCCTCGCCGGAAGCCTCTGACAGTGCGGAAGCGTCCGGTATCGACAGTCTGTTCCCGGCGGATGAATCCAGCCGGAAAGGAGCTCCGGCTGACAATCCTGATGGCCTCTTGCGCGGAGAAGATCTGGCTTTCAAAGATAGCCTGACCGCTCCGGAAACACCGGCATCCGCTCAAACAAGCCAGCCCAGGCCAGCGCAGCCTGCTCAAACAGTCCAGCCAGTTCCACAGACCGGTGCAGCCAATGCCCGGCAAACGGGTACGCCCCAGACAGGCGCAACCGATACCGTGGTTTATGAATACATTTATCAGGTTTCTTCCTTTAGCCAGTTGCATCAGGCCCAGTT
>JAITWK010000025.1 GCA_031285295.1 Deltaproteobacteria bacterium
CCAGCCCGGCACCAATACTGTGGCGGTGGTTGACCGCATCCGCGAGATGCTGCCTGATTTGCGTGCCCAGGTTCCAGCCGCCATCAACTTTGAAGTTCTCTTTGATCGCTCCGAAACCATCCGGCACTCGGTGGAAGACGTGCAGTTCACCATGCTGCTCACCATTCTGCTGGTTATCGCGGTTATTTTCATTTTTCTGCGCAATGCTTCCGCCACTTTCATTCCCAGTCTGGCTGTGCCGCTTTCCATCGTGGGGGCCTGCGCCGTGATGTACATGAGCAATTTTTCGCTCAACAACATCTCGCTCATGGCCCTTACTCTGTCCGTGGGCTTTGTGGTGGACGATGCCATCGTGATGCTGGAAAACATCGTGCGTCATATGGAGGGCGGAAAACCGCCCATGCAGGCCGCGCTGGACGGATCCGCCGAAGTGAGCTTCACCATTTTGTCCATGACCATCTCTCTGGTGGCCGTGTTCATACCGGTGCTTTTTCTGGGTGGTATTGTGGGGCGCATATTTCATGAGTTCGCCGTAACCATTGCCACGGCCATTCTGTTTTCTGGTGTGGTTGCCCTTACCCTTACCCCGATGATGTGCAGCCGCTTTTTGCGTCCCGGCCAAAGCCATCAGGCCCAGCAGGGTTTTTACGGCAACATAGAACGCGCTTTTGGCCGCCTCTACAATTTTTACGAAAAAACTCTGGGTATCGTGTTACGGCACAAGGGCAAAACCCTGCTGATTTCCCTTGCGCTTATAGTGGTTACCGGCGCTATGTTCAGGTTCGCGCCGAAAGGCTTCATGCCTTTTGAAGACATCGGCAACGTGAATATCACGGTGGAAGTCATTCAGGGCGTCTCTTTTGAAGGGGTGCGCAAATATCAGGAACAGGTGGACGCCATTGTGCGGGCCGAGCGGGATCTGCTGCGCTATACCTCCACAATCGGGGCCAGCGGGCCGCAGTCCTCCATGAACAACTTTACCTTCTTTTTGCGCTACAAGGAAAAGAGCGAGCGCGACGAGGGTATTCAAAGCATCATCCGACGGCTGCGTCAGGAAATTTCCAAAATACCCGGTGTGCGTGCCTATGTAACCCAGCCGCCGCCCCTGCGTATTGGCGGGTCATCCTCCAAGGCGCTTTACCAGTATACCATGCAGAGCACCAATACTACCGAGCTTTACGCCAGCGTGGATTCCTTCATGCGCAAGATGGCGGAAGTGCCGGGTGTTATTGACGTGAACTCGGATTTGCTGTTGCGCAACCCCGAACTGCGCGTGGAAATAAACCGCGATAAATGCGCGGCCCTTGGCATCACGCCAGCCCAGGTGGAAGACGCGCTTTCCAACTCCTATAGCACGCGTTCGGTAAGCTCCATTCTGGCCCCCACCAATGACTACGAAGTTATTCTTGAACTCAAGCCAGAATTCAAGAATGATGTTAATGCCCTGAATTTTCTTTACATCCGCTCGCAAAACGGCAGTCTGGTGCCTTTGAACACTCTGGTGACCCTGAGTACCGGCGTGGGGCCGATGACGGTAAACCATACCGGGCAACTGCCTTCAGTGACCATTTCCTTCAATCTGGCCGAAGGCTATGCCATCAGCGAGGCGGTAAGCGCTGTGGAGCGCCTGGCTGCTACCGACTTGCCGGACAGCATCTCCACCAGCTTCCGGGGCACGGCCCAGGCTTTTCAGGAATCCATGGGCAACCTCTGGATGCTGCTGCTCATGGCCGTGGTGGTTATTTATATTGTGCTGGGCATGCTTTACGAAAGTTTTATCCACCCGCTGACCATTCTTTCCGGCCTGCCTTCCGCTGCCCTGGGCGCTTTGGCTACACTGCTTATTTTTGGGCGCGAGCTGGATATTTACGCTTTCGTGGGCATCATTATGCTGGTGGGCATTGTGAAGAAGAATGCGATTATGATGATCGACTTCGCTTTGGAGGCGGAGCGCGGACACGGGCTGGACACCACGGAAGCGATCACGCGTGGCGCTTTGGTGCGTTTTCGTCCGATCCTGATGACCACCATGGCTGCCATGATGGGTGCGCTACCCATTGCCGTGGGCTACGGAGCGGGCGGCGAGGCGCGTCAGCCACTGGGCCTGGCCGTGACTGGCGGGCTGGTGGTATCGCAACTGCTCACGCTTTATATCACACCGGTTTACTACATCTATCTGGACAAGCTGCAAATCTGGCTGGCCGCCCGCTTTAACCGGGCGGGGCGGACAGAGGCGAAGCGTGGCACGGGCAAGAGCCAGGAAGCAACGGTCTGATTATTTAATGGTGCTAAAAAGCAAAAGACGGCCGGGCCGCCTTTTGCTTTCTCATATTTGGGTTAAGCTATTTTCTTCACAGCGGCCAAAGCCGCGTCAAAATCAACTTCGCTGCGCACTTCCTGCACTACTTCGGTGTAAACGACCTTGTGGCCAGCATCCAGCACGAACACCGCCCGGCTGAGCAGGCGCAGTTCCTTGATGGCCACGCCGTAAGCAAGGCCGAAATTCAGGTTTAGGTGATCGGAAAGGGTTTCCAGATTGGAAACGCCGGCCGCGCCGCACCAGCGGGCCTGGGCAAAAGGCAGATCGCAGGAAACAGTCAGGATCTGAACGTGATCGCCCAGCGCGGTGGCTTCCTTGTTGAAGCGCTTGGTCTGCAAGTCGCAAATGCCGGTATCCAGCGAGGGTACCACGGAAATAATCAGCACTTTTCCCGCGTAGTCAGAAAGTTTTTTTGTCGAAAGGTCATTGGCTTGCAGTGTGAACTGCGGGGCCTGCGCACCTGCTTTGAGCTCCGGGCCAAGCAGGGTCAGGGGATTGCCGCCGAAAGTGATGATGCCTTTACGTTCTTCCATAATACAATTCTCCTTGGCAAATAAAACAGCATTGTCAATAACACGCCTTCGAAAGATAGCGTGCTAAAGACAATGCTCCAAGTATAATGAATTGATTAATACTAAAGAACGTCGATTTGCCAGTTAAACTCGCTGTTCCGGCCCGGAGTGGTAATTTCCTTGGGCGGATGCTCGTTTATGCTGACAAAAACGCTGTAACCGGCTTTTTCCAGCTCGGCCCGTTTGGCTGTAAGATCCAGCGGCCAGGCCGGGTAAAGCCAGACGTTCTGGCCGTATTGCCGCGCCCAGAAGCCCTCGCGCTTGGGGCTTTGGAATATTTCGCCCGGCTTCAGCGGATCGATGCGGAAACGGCTGAGGCCCACCGGCCAGTAGCCGGAAATAACCAGGCCCAGCGGCAGAGGGCTTTGCGCTGGTAAAGCCAGATAGTCTTCAGCCGAGAGTTCCGGGCTGAGTATGGCCTGGCTGAAACCCAGACCGGCCAGTACGCCGACGGAGAAAATGTTGGTGATGTTGCAAAATGGCCCGGCAGTAAGCGAAAGCCCCTTTTTATCCTCAAAATAGGCGGCCTGCCAGGGCGCGTTGCAGACAAAATGCCTGGCCCCGTTGCGTAGCGCCTGATGGATGTTGCGTTTCCAGTTTTCCTCTTCGTCCGGCCAGATTACCGGGGGCAGCCACCAGGAAATGCGGCTGTAAAGCGTGCGTGAAACATCGCTCAGGGCTTTGGGCGAAAGCCATAGCCCCTGCACCGTGCCCGGCCTGATGCCCTCACGCCCGCCGCGTCCGCGCGGCAAACCGCCAAGCAGGGCGATATCCAGGCGGCGTGCGCCCCCCGGCCCGGCATGCCCTACGGCTTTGGGCGGCCTTGGCTCAAAAGTCATGAGCTTTTTATCGTTTTTAATTTGCGGGCGGCGCTCTTCAAGGAGTCCGGTCCATTCCTTGAGCAGGGACTGCAATTCCGGTTCGCGCCGGTCGATCAAAAAGACCGGGGTACCGTTTTTTGGTGTCTTGTGCTTGGGAATATTCAGGGTCAGGCTGCCGCCTTTGGGCAGACGCCGGTTCAGGTTGAGCGTCTGGTGCCAGGGTTCGTCCTCGTAGCCGATGCGTAAAAAATCTTTGGGTAGCAGTTCCTGCCGGGTTTTGAGTACAAATTGATCGCCGGTATTTTTATCTTTCTCCAGCATGATCTTGCCGCAAAGAAGGCCGGAACTGGTTTGATGGCTATCCTTTTTGCCTTCTTTCGTTTCGCCGAAAGCAGTGGGGTTGCTTGCGTGCTGCGGCAAAAAGCGGGCGCGGGTGAAGGGACGGCCCAGCGCCATTTCCAGCAGGGCTTCGGCCTCGCGGCGCAGATTGGCGTCCGGTGCCACCGCATCAGCTTCGGCTCCGTTTGCTTGAGCGGAATCGTTGGCCAGTGAGCTTGCAGCCATCCCGGTTGTGCGGGCGGACAAAGCGGCTCTGTCTGCCATCGCCTGATCGCGCAGCATACGGTAGGCGGTGGTGACGTAATAGACGTAGTGCGGGCCTTTTTTGCGCCCCTCGATTTTCCAGGAGGCAATGCCGGGCATGTCCAGCAGGGTTTTGACCAGCACATCCAGCGAAAGATCGCGGCAGGAGAAGAAGCGTCCCTCTTTGCCGCCCTGCTTGTAAACGCGGCGGCAGGGCTGCACGCAGCGCCCGCGCAGGCCGCTTTTGCCGCCCAGATAGCTGGACCACCAGCAACGGCCGGAAACGCAGTAGCAAAGCGCACCGTGCACGAAAAGTTCCAGATCCAGATTGGCCGGGCGGGAGGCTTCCATCAGGCGGATTTCGTCAATGGAAAGTTCGCGCGGCAGGATCACTCTGGCCGCTCCGAGGGTGGCGGCGGTTTGCAGGGCGGTCTGATGCGTGACGTTGGCCAGGGTGGAAAAATGGATTTCGCCTGCATAACCGGCCTGACGGGCCAGATCCACAATGGCCGGGTCCTGGGCGATAATGGCGTCCGGGTGCGGCCCCAGCAGCAGGCGGCGAACCAGTCTGGCTACCGAAGCTTCTTCGCCCGGCTTGAAAAAGGTGTTCATGGCCACATAGATCTTGCGATCTTTGCTGTGTGCCAGATCCAGCAGTTTGGACAATTCCGTGGTGGAAAAGTTGTCGGCCTGCATCCGGGCGGAAAAATGCTTGAGGCCAAGATAAATTGCATCGGCCCCGGCGGCCAGGGCGGCCAGGGCGCTTTGCATATCTCCGGCCGGAGCGAGAATTTCGGGTTTGTTTGTCATAATTGGGCCGAAACTGCCATGTTTGGCCGAATTGCACAAGGATTAATAAAGCAAGACAGCGCTCCGGTTTGCTCAAACCGGAGCGCTGTCTTGAAACAATAACCGCTTTTGCTTTTTGCCTAAGCTTTGGCGGCAGTCAGCAGATCTTTGGTCTTGTCCGTCTTTTCCCAGGTGAATTCCGGCTCTTCACGGCCAAAGTGACCGTAGCAGGAAGTCTTGAGGAAGATCGGGCGCTTGAGGTCCAGATCCCGGATGATGAAGTAGGGGCGCAGGTCAAAGACTTCGTTCACGGCCTTGGTCAGAACTTCATCGCTGACCTGACCGCTGCCCAGCGAGGAGCAGAGCAGGGAGACCGGGCGGGCCACGCCGATGCTGTAAGCAATTTGCACTTCGCAGCGCGGGGCCAGGCCGGAGGCGACCACGTTCTTGGCAATGTAACGGGCCATGTAAGCTGCCGAGCGGTCAACCTTGGAGGCGTCCTTGCCGGAGAAAGCGCCGCCGCCGTGGTGGCCATAGCCGCCGTAGGTGTCCTGAATGATCTTGCGGCCGGTCAGACCGGCATCGCCCATGGGGCCGCCGATAACGAAACGGCCAGTGGTGTTGATGAAGATTTCGCAATCTTTGGGATCGAAAATGTTCGCGGGCAGGGTGGGGATGAGCAGCTTCTGGGTGATGTCATTCACGATCTGCGCTTGCGGAATGTGGTCGTCGTGCTGGGTGGAGACTACCACGTTATGAATGCGTACAGGCTTGCCATCCTGATATTCAAAAGAAACCTGGGTCTTGCCGTCCGGGCGCAGGTAGGGGATGACCTTGTCCTTGCGCAGCTTGGTCAGGCCCTGCGAAAGCTGGTGTGCCCAGTACAGCGGGGCGGGCATCAGGGTGGGGGTATCATCGCAGGCAAAGCCGAACATCATGCCCTGGTCGCCCGCGCCCTGATCTTCGGGCTTGGTGCGGTCCACGCCCTGAGCGATGTCGGGGGACTGCTTGTCGATGGAGGAAATAACGGCGCAGGTCTGCCAGTCAAAGCCCATTTCCGAGCTGTTGTAGCCGATGTTCTTGATAGTCTGGCGCACGATGCCGGGCAGATCCGCGTAACCGCGGGAAGTAACTTCCCCGGCGATAAAGGCCATGCCGGTGGTAACCAGGGTTTCACAGGCCACGCGCGAATTCGGGTCTTCGGCCATCAGCGCATCGAGTACGGCGTCGGAAATCTGGTCGGCCACTTTGTCCGGGTGTCCTTCGGTAACGGATTCCGAAGTGAAGAAGTACTTGCCTTTGGATAAAATCATGGTTTGCTCCTGTAAATGCAGCCCGTTTGCAGGCATCAGGTTGTACGGCGACGGTTCGTGTCCGGGCCGCAGGTTGTTATTTAGCTTGGTACAATATTTTTTTCAAATAGCCGTTTATCCAAGAATCTGATTGTCGATGAGCCTGGCCTTGCCGAGATACACAGCCGTTATGACCAAACTTTCAGGGGTTGCTGTTTTTTCCGCTTTCAGGGTTTCCGGATGAACCAGTTCCAGATAATCCACCCGGCCCAGCGGCAGCTTTTCCTGCCAGAATTCGCTGATGCGTTTGCGCAGGACGGAACTTCTGGTTTCACCGGCGGCAAAAAGCTGCCGGGCCAGGGTAAGCCCTTTGTGAATTTGCGGGGCCTGAGTCCGTTCGGCTTCACCCAGGTAGCTGTTACGCGAGCTCATGGCCAGGCCATCGGCCTCGCGCACTATCGGCACGCCTTCCACCTTGACGCCGAGATTGAGATCCCCGGCCATACGGCGGATAATAGCCAGTTGCTGCCAATCCTTCTGGCCAAAAAAGGCCAGATCCGGACGGGTAATATTAAAAAGCTTCAGCACCACTGTGCAGACGCCTTTAAAGTGTGTTGGGCGGGTTTTGCCGCAAAGCAGCCGCGAAAGTCCCGGCACTTGCGTCCAGGTATCGTAACCTTGCGGGTACATAAGCTCCGGCGTTGGAGCGAACAGAACATCAACCCCGTTACCCTCGGCGATTAGTTTGTCCCGTTCCATATCGCGCGGGTAGGCGGCCAAGTCTTCGGTGGGCGCGAACTGGGTTGGATTCACGAACAGCGAAAGCACTACTTTGGCAGCGTTTTTTCGCGCAGCCTGCATCAAACTTTCGTGCCCCTGATGAAAAAAACCCATGGTCGGCACCAAAGCCACACTTTGTCCGGCCTGACGCCAGGCCGCGCATTGCTCGGCCATTTGCGCCGGGTCAGTAATTATCAACATATCAATACATCCGCATATAGTGTTTTTACAGCTTCTTCATACTATGCAAATTTCGCAATGTCCAGTATAATGCATAAATGAAAGCTTATCATCAGGGGCAGTTAGACTTTTTTTGCGGCATTTATGCGCTTATTAACGCCTTGCGGCTGACCAGCGGCATTGGGCTGGCCGATGCCCGGCGTATTCTCGCCGAGGCGCTGGGCGCTGTTTCCGCGTATCCGCTGCTCTGGCGGGCAACGCTGGATAACTCCACCGATTTTTACTGGCTGATGCGCTATCTGCTGGGCCGGTATAGCCGGGAGCGCGGGTTGGCTTTCAGGATCGCGCGGTTGCCGATGACTTCGCTAAAGTCGGCGGAGCGTCTGCGGCTGCGCGAAAAGGTTGGCGCTCAAGCGGCAGGCAGCCGCAGGCCACAGTTTGCGATGGGCGGTTCCTGCGGGTTGAGTGACGCGGAGCTTCGCGCCTGGCTTAACCTTTCGCCGCCGCCGCTTCTGGAACTTGCGGATTTGCGGCCGCAGGATTTGCGTTTTCGGCAACCGGACAACGGCGTGCCTACGCCGCGCGAATGTGGCTGGACTTTAAGCGAGCTTTGGCCTCTGCTGGAGGACTGGCTGCCGATTAAAACCCTGTTCAGCGGTTTCAGCCAGGGCGAGGGGAGCGGGCGCTGCCTGATTTTGCGTTTTCATCGGCATCTTTACGCGGATCAGCCGCCGGTTATCTCGCACTGGACATGCGGCCAGGAATTTAACCGGGATACCCTGCAACTTTTTGACTGCACAGCGGATAAAAGCGCGGTGCACAGCCTGCCCTTCAAGCAATGCGCCCTGCGCGAGAGCGAACTGAGCAAGGATCGCCTGCTGCGCCTGGAGCCGGATTCCATTTATTTCCTGGAAAGAATGTAGGCAGACAGCCTCTCAATAAAACCAAAGCTTAAGCAACATGACCCGAGCCATACTTGTATACTCTGGGCCTTGTCCTCGTCCAAACGGCGCGGGACGCAATGGTTTTTAGGCTTCGTGCGGGAGCGGGTAGGGGAAAATTCGCCAATAATTGGGCTGATCGTTGATCGTAACCACAAATTTTATGCGAATGACATCGTTTTTGGAGATGTTGTCCGGCAAAGTCAGCACTGATTGCATTTTTTTATAGCGCTCAATGCGAAAAGTGAGCGAACCGGACGAAAGCGGCGTAAGTTTTACTTCGGCACCCTGGCGGGTAATCACGAAAACCGAACAGTTACCGGCCAGAGTTTCCTTTTGCGGCTGGTTGCTGATATCAAAGCTGACGCGCATTTTATTGCCCGCTTCAAAAAAAACCGCTGCATTGGCTATTTTTATCGGATGGTCGTCTGATTCCGTTGCTTCGCCGAGGTCAGGGCGCACTCCGGCCACAGTTACCGGGGCGCTTGCATCCAGCAGGTTGCGCATGTCCTCGGCAGAAGGCGTCAAGGCTGCGGAAGCGTCGGCCTGTCCATTTTGTCCGGCAGTAGCCGTGCTTTGACCGTTATGTCCGGCGGTAGCGCTTTGTCCATTTTGTCCAGCGGTTGCTACCGGGCCCGGTTCGGTGGCCGCCCCCGCGTTTTGCCCGGCGGCTGTTGCCGCGCTCTGGTTTTGCCCGGTGGTTGCACCCAGCTGTCCAGCCGCGCCGCTTGCGCTTGAGGCACCCGCAAGATTTTGCGGCGCAGCGGCGGAACTTGCGGCAGCGGCTTCCTCGGCGGGAGTTTGCCCGTGGCCTGTCTGTGTCCGGGCGGTTGTAGTGATGCTGTTGACCGAATAAGGCTGTGAGCGCCCGCCAAGCACGGCCCGGTGCCGGTCCGCTTGCCCGTGCGGCAGAATGGCCAGGTTGGCGCTGTCCTGCAATTGTACGCGCAATTCGCTTAATTCGGCTTGCAGGGTGCGGCGTTCCTGGGCGGCGATCTGGTAGCGTTCCTTGTAGTACATGGTACCGTAAACGGTAAGGGCGCAGGCGGCCATGAGCAGCAGAACCAGAACGACAATGAGCTTGAACCAGAAGGTGCGCATCCTGAAGGTCGATACCGCGCAGTCGTCGCGCATCAGCAAAATGCTGTAGGAGGGTTTTATGGGCTTTGCGTTCATATGGACAGTGCTTCCTTACGTTGGATCAATCAGGTAGGCTGACCCAGTCTTCACGGACAATCAGCAGATGCGGCCCGGTTTTTCCTTCGCGGATTTCCAGGGTCAGGCTCTTGACACCGTTATCCGCGTAGCCGGAAACATCGCGGTAAGTCTGGATCATTTCCACGTCAAAGCCATTTTCCGTTTCGCGCACGTTCACGTTTTCCAATTCTATCAACGCCGGCTTGGCCTTGCTCCAGATGCGCCTTTTTTGGTCGATGAACTCGTTCAGATGTTTGCCGGACTGTCTGGCCTCTGCGGCATAAAAGGCTGCATAGGCGCGCAAATTTCCATTTTGCCAGGCTTCGCGCCATTCGCCAACCAGTTGCATGGCGTCAAAGCTGCTGAATCTGACCTTGGCTTCGGCTTTTTGGGTAGAGTTGCTGGCTGGCGGCGTCAGCAGGGCCAGCTCGGTGCTTTTTGGCTCGACTGTCTTTGTTGCTGCCGCCTTTTCCGGATCGGCAGCAGGAGTGGCCGCAGAAGTAGCTGCGGGGGCAGCCAGTTCAATATTCTTTTGTTCAGTACTTTTAGCTGCGGGCAGCGTTTCGGCTGGTGTGGCAGGGGGCAGATCCACCGCTGTTTTGGCATTGGAAGCAAGCAGTACCGGGCTGCTGAGGCCAGGCACCCATTCCATGCCCACAATGCGCAGTTCGCCCTGGCGATCCGCCTGCCAGTACAGCCGTCTGGTACCGCTGGTACTTAGATTGGAAGCCTTGTAATCCTGGTTGAACCAGGTCACCCAGTAGCCCGGTCCCTCAAGTATCTGGATGTCGCTTACTTTGGTATCAATCCAGTCCAGACGCTTGAACAGTGATTCCTTTTGGGCGCGGAAATTTTTGAAAGACTGCCCGTGGGCCAGCGTATAAGCTTCGGCATTGTAAAAATCGAACATGGACGCCGAACGGTCGCTCCAGGCTCTGGCCCAGGCCTGCACATTGCTTTCCAGCCTGGCGATGACGGCAGCCTTGTCGCCCGACATTTCCGGCTGGCGCTCTATGCTGGCCGCCATGGCCACCGGCTGGCCGATGTTGATTTTTTGGCCCAGCACGGCGATATCGCCGTTGTTCATGCCGACGCAACCCTGGGTGTCGCGCGGGGAGAGCGGAACTCCCTTGCCGTGAATCCAGATACCGTAGCCGGTTTTTTTACGGATGCGATCCACCGGGTTGGGATAATTCAGGGGATAGGCTTCGTTGCCGTACAGGGTGTAGTTGAGGCCGGAAGTAATGTGCCGCACTACAAAATACACCCCTTCCGGGGTTCTGAGGTCACCGGTGACGAACTTGTCTCCAACCGATTGCCCGGTGGTGCAGGGAAATTCGGCAGCCAGGCGCATGGGGCTTTGCCGTTCGAAAAAGAAAAGCTGCTGCGATGTCTTATCCACAGCAATCAGCTTGATCGGGGCGTTGTCGTGATCGCTAAGCCGGGCTTCCCAACCGCCAGGAGCGGTGGAAGCGGAAGTTTTTTTTGCTGTGGAGGCCCAGGCCAGTCCACTGGAGGCGTTTTTGCCGTTCAACCCCGTCCCGTTGACGATGGACAGCGGATCAATGCCCGGCGTCACCAGCCCAGGCAACAGGGCCGGGATTAGAAACAGCAGGCTCCGCAGAACAGTCTTCAAGCAAGGCACGACATAACGCATAGCGACCTTTGACGGTTTTAAACTTTTTAAAGCTAATCTGCCTTGGACAGACGGAGCAGTTCGGCACGGGTAAAGATGGCGTGCAATTTACATCCCGCCTGCTGCAAAGCTTCACGTCCGCCCATTTCACGGTCCAGCACGCAGACCACATCACGAATAACCAGACCGGAAGCGCGTACACTTTCGCATGCTTTTAGCACGGAACCGCCGGTACTGACAACATCTTCAAGCATTCCGACACAAGCGCCGGGCTGGAAATTGGCCATTCCCTCCAGGCTTCTGCCGGTGCCATGTTTTTTGGCTTCCTTGCGGACAATCAGCCCCGGCCAGTTCAGGCCCAGTTCGCGTCCGGCCAGAGAAACAGCCGTAATCAACGGGTCGGCCCCCATGGTCATGCCGCCCACGCCGTTTATGCCGAGGGGGCGCAGCATTTCGGCCATGAGCGCACCAATCAGCCAGGCCCCTTCCGGATGCAGCGAGGTTTGGCGGCAGTCGAAGTAGTAGTCACTGCTCAGGCCGGAACTTAAAGTGAATTCACCTTCCAGATAGGATTTTTCCACCAGGAGTTTGGCCAGTTTTTGTTTGAGCCGTATTGTGTCCATCAAAAAATCCTTTTTGGGGTAGTGCCTCATTTTGCCGTGATACTGCGTCAGGCATCGTTTAAATCAATGCCTAAGTCTAAGCAGCGGTTTGACCTGCCGCCGGTTTGGCGCTAGGCGTCTTGTCCGCTGAAGCGGCTGCCGGGGCACTTGGCGTAGCGGCAGCGCTGGCCGAAGCTTCACCAGCCGGGGCGCTGTTGCTGCTGCCGGAACTTTCTGTTCCGCCGGTTTTGCCGCCGGAGCCGCTGGGCGCTTCTTCGTCTTTGCCCTTACGGTAGCCGTAATCGGTTACATACCAGCCGCCCCCCTTGAGGACAAAGGAGGTGTTGGAGACAATGCGCCTAGCTTCACCGCCGCAATCCGGGCAGGGCTGTGCGTCCTTGTCGTCAATGCGGCGGGTCCACTCTTCAAAAACTTTGTGGCAATCAGCGCAGCAATATTCGTAAATAGGCATTTTTCAATTCTCTTACGGCAAAACGCCAAGACAGACCCGCGCAAACGATTAAAAAAGTCGCGTGGAACCAGCCCGGCAGTTTTTATACAAATGATATTAAGACAATATTTTCACGAGATGGGTTTTGTTAAAAAATCCATCTCGTGGTAAATTTATTTCTTGGCAGCGGCCTTGGCATCGCGAATGCGGGCCTTGAGGCGCTGTTCGCGGCGATGACGTCTGCGGTCGAGTTCTTTTTTGCGTTCGATTTTTTTCTGGGCCATAATTAATTCTCCTAGCCGCTTAACGGCGGGTATTTCAAGTATGTAATATTCTAACAACCTGATCGACATTAAATATCCACAAGCTGACCTTTTGTAAAGACCCGGGTTGTGCTATGCTGCAAGGATGATTATTGTATAAGACAGGGCGATTGTTTGCTGTAAGGAATGATAATTTATAATATGCGCAAGTTGTTAATAAAAATTTTGCTGGTCAGCCTTTTGTGCCTTGGTGGGTGTTCCGAGCTGAAAACCGTGCTGCCCCCGCCGCCACCTCCCCCGCCGCCGCCTGTTGTCGTCCAGCCTGCCCCCGCGCCTGAGCCGCCAAAACAGGCGGAAAAAAGCCGTACCGGGCGTTTTATCAATCTGGAAAACTTCACGCTCCGCGTTTTGCCTCGCGGTGAGGCCGCTGTGCTGGCCCGGCGCATGTCGCCGCAGCAGCAGGGTCTGGCTGGCTGGAATGATTTGCGCCCCGGTCTGGAACAGAGTCTGGACTATGTCAAAACGCGTCCTGCGGACTCCGTGGCCGTAAGGTATCCTTCAAGTCCGCAACTGTGGGTGACCTGGGGGGAGCTGCGCGCTTCGCTTACCCGCCTGCTGGAACTTCTGCCCCAACTGGATGCCAATCCGGGTCTTCTGGCCGAGCGCTTTCGCTGGCTGGCTCTGGGGCCGGAATTCGGCTTTACCGGCTATTACGAGCCGACCATTTTCGCTTCTTACCGCCCCAGCCCCATGTATGCTTATCCGTTATATGCCAAACCGCCGGATTTGCAGCCGGGCAAGCTTTTTTATGACCGCCACGCCATTGACCGGCAGCGCGTGCTGGCCGGGCGCGGCCTGGAGCTGGCCTGGGTGCGTGACGAAGTCGATGCTTTTTTCTTGCAGATTCAAGGCTCCGGACGTCTGGTTTTTCCGGATGGGGAGACCAGGCATGTGCTTTACGCAGGCAAGAACGGGCATCCTTATGTGCCGATCGGGGCAGTGTTGCGCGATCAGGGTTTTTTGGCGGAAAATGATATCAGCATGACGAGCATACGCGGCAGTCTTTTGAATCACCCGCACGAGAAAGGGGATCTGTTGGACCACAACCCTTCCTATGTGTTTTTCCGCCTGGCCGACCAGGGGCCGATAGGGAGCATGGGCAAGATCCTGACGCCGCGCGTCAGTCTGGCTGTTGACCCGGAAGTGTTGCCCTATGGTTCGGTGGTGTTTTTCAGCACCAACCTGCCCAACTACCTTGGCGTGCATAACCGGCCTCTTTACGGCCTGGGCCTGCCGCAGGACAGCGGCGGAGCCATCAAGGGGCGGCGCGTTGATTACTTCATGGGCGCGGGCAAGGCTGCCGAACATGTGGCCGGGCACCTGCATCAGGCGGGGATGGTGTATTTGTTGTTGGTGGAGTAAATAATAACATTTTATCAGGTGCTTGCCTTTTGCAGTTCGGCACCCTAATTGTAATCATTATAGTAATTCGTGAAGACCATGGATTATTCCGCCTTCAGCATCATAGCATTTATCGAATACGCTGCAAAAATGGTTGTCGTTAGCTTCGTACTTTCTGAACAAAGAGTAGGCAACCATATCGGCAAGCTGGATCAGCCTGGAGGCTCTTGAATCCAGAAATAAGGGTACTTCGGCAAAATTTTTTAAAGTTCCCCATTTATGCCCATGTGATTTGAAATCATGAGACATTTTTTGTATTCGAGATTCTGATTTATTTTTGTCAAAAATTACAAGTCCTCGTTCCTTCTTGTTTTGACTTTGATATAATCGCCCGAGCATCATATCAAATCTACTGGCCACCTGGGTGAACATATGCTCAGAGATATCAATTCCAGAGCAGGCGCTTTTTTTGGCGATAGCGGCAAAGACACTTATTGATCGCGCGCGCTGAGGAATTATGTTTAAAACATCCAGCATGGCTTGTTCACGATCGACTTTAGGAACTTTACGCCAAAACCCTTTACCTGTACGCATCGGGTTGCCGTGAAATTCAATTTCGGGAGGGAGGTTATACTTTTGTGCGATAGCTTCCAAGTCTTGCTCAACCCAGTGCGTTTTGGTCTCAAACAAGGAAAATCCAGCAAATATACAATGTTTGCAGCTTGGATCCCCGATGGTTCCTGAGTCGTCAAGATAGAGCAGGTACATAATCACCCCAAAAAAAAAGAGAGTTAGGTGGAAGAAATTTCCAACGCACTGCAAAAAAAGGCAGTACTCCTAACTCTTTTTAAAAGAATATGGCTGTAAAGCGACAAAGTCAAGCCTAAACGCTATTCGCTTTTGCCGGCGATCAGTTTTTCCACAGTTTTCACTACGTTTTCCACGGTGAAGCCGAAATGGTTGAACAGCACCTTGCCGGGAGCGGATTTGCCGAAACCGCGCATTCCGATAACCGCGCCGTCCAGTCCCACATACTTGCGCCACCAGTCCACGGCCCCGGCCTCAATGGCCAGACGGGCGCGCACGTTGGTAGGCAACACTTTGCAGCGCCAGGCAACATCCTGCGCATCAAAAGCTTCGGCGCAGGGCATGGAAACCACGCGCACGCGCAATTTCTTTTCTTCCAGGGCTTCGGCTGCGGCTACGGCCAGAGAAACTTCCGATCCGGTGGCGATGATGATCGCCTGCGGGTCGCCGCCCGTGGCTTCGCGCAGAATGTAGCCGCCGGTTTTGATGCTGGCCAGCATGGTTTCTGCGGGAGTGCAGGTTTCGCCTGGTCCTTCCGGTTCGCAGGGGTGGTATTTTGTGCGATCCAGCACGGGCAGATTCTGGCGGCTAAGGGCCAGACAGGTGGGAGAGTCTTTGTGACGCAGGGCGTCCAGCCAGGCCACGATCGTTTCCACGGAGTCCGCCGGACGCCAGACGCGCACACCCGGCGTCAGGCGCAACATGCCGAGCTGTTCAACCGGTTCGTGCGTTGCGCCGTCTTCGCCCACACCAATGGAGTCGTGCGTGAGCACCCAGATAACGCGTTGTTCCATCAGGCCGGACAGGCGGATGGCGCTTTTGGCGTAATCGGAAAAGATCAGGAAGGTTCCGCCGTAGGGGATGAAGCCGCCGTGCAGGGCCAGGCCGTTCATGATGGCACCCATGGCGAACTCGCGCACTCCATAATAAAGGTAGTTGCCGTCAAAATCCTGCGGGGTAACGTCTTTTGCACCGTTCCATTTGGTGCAGACCGAGCCGGTGAGGTCGGCTGAACCGCCGACCAGAGCCGGGAACAACGGGCCAAGCACATCCAGGATTTTTTTCGAAGAGTTGCGGGTGGCTTCCTGCCCGCCCGCAGCCTGTGTTTTTTCCAGCAGATCGGTCAAGGTCTGACGCCAGCCAGCCGGAAAATCGCCGTTCATGCGCTTTTCAAATTCTTCGGCCAGTTGCGGTTCAGCCTGCTCATATTTTTTGAGCAGATTGTTCCATTTTTTTTCCGCCTGCTGGCCTTCCAGCTTGGCGTCCCAGGCCGAACGGATTTCAGCCGGAATATCAAAGGGCGGATGCTTCCAGCCGAGCAGCTTGCGCGCGCCTTCGATTTCTTCTTCACCCAGCGGGGAACCGTGGCAGGAGGCGCTGCCCGCCTTGGTGGGAGCGCCATAGCCGATAGCTGTGCGGCAGGAAATCAGACTTGGTTTGTCGGTTATCTTGCGGGCGCGGGCAATGGCTTTTTTCACAGCTTCGCCGTCCTGGCCGTCAACATCTTCCGTGTGCCAGCCGTAAGCTTCAAAGCGGGCCAGGGTGTTTTCGCTGAACCAGGGTTGCACCTGACCATCAATGGAGATGCCGTTGTTGTCCCAGAGGGCGATCAGTTTGCCCAGGCCGAGCGTACCGGCCAGGGAACCGGCTTCGTGGGAGATGCCTTCCATCAGGCAGCCGTCACCCATAAAAACGTAGGTGTAGTGATCCACTACGGGCAGCCCTTCGCGGTTGTATTTGGCGGCCAGCATTTTTTCCGCCAAAGCCATGCCCACGGCGGTAGCCAGCCCCTGGCCGAGCGGTCCGGTGGTGGTCTCCACGCCGGGAGTCAGCCCGTGCTCAGGGTGTCCTGGGGTTTTGGAATCAAGCTGGCGGAATTTTTTCAGGTCTTCAAGGGTCAGATCGTAGCCGGTAAGGTAAAGTACGGCGTAAAGCAGCATGGAGGCGTGCCCGTTGGAGAGCACGAAGCGGTCACGGTTCCACCAGCCGGGGTTGGCCGGGTTGTGCACCATGAAATCGTTCCATAGCGTTTCAGCCATGTCGGCCATGCCTAGCGGCGCTCCAGGGTGGCCGGAGCCTGCTTTCTGGATTGCGTCCATGGCCAGAAAGCGCACGGCATTGGCCAATTCTTTACGGGTAGACATTATTCTTCCTCCATTTGGAAGGCCTTAAGCCGTTCGGCATAAGGCGGAAAATTAAAAAAGGCCGAGCCGGAGACAAGCACATCTGCTCCAGCGGCCAAGAGGCGCGGTGTATTGGTCGGGTCAACCCCGCCATCGACCTGAATCAGGGCGCTGGATCCGGCGGCTTTGAGTTTTGCCTTGAGTTCGGAAATTTTATCATAGGCCAGCGGCATGAATTTTTGCCCGCCAAAGCCGGGGTTAACGCTCATGATCAGCGCCAGATCCAGCTTATCCAGCACATAATTAAGGCTGCACAGCGGCGTGGCCGGATTGAGCGCCACACCGGCCTTCATGCCCAGACGCCGGATTTCGTCCAGCGTGCGCGGCAGGTGCGCGGCGGCCTCGACATGTACCACCAGCAGATCCGCCCCGGCCTCGGCAAAGTCGGCCAGATAGCGTTCCGGATGTTCGATCATAAGATGCACGTCAAAAAAAAGCCGGCTGGTCTGGCGCAGTCTTTTGATGACCGGCGGCCCAAAGGTGATATTGGGTACGAAAGCGCCGTCCATGACGTCCCAGTGCGCCCAGGTCAGCCCGGCCTGTTCCAGAGCCTGAAGCTCCTCGGCCAGGCGGCCGAAATCGGAAGAAAGCAAAGAGGGGGAAAGAATCATGCGGTCTCCATTATAAAATCAGGACGGGATAGCCGGGGTTGGGTTCAGGCTGAGCGGCTGCCGGAGAATTTGGCCAGATCGGCGTTAAGATCGGCCAGAGCGGCCAGCACCTGACGCAGCAAAGCTTCTTTTCTTTTGATCTCGGCCTCGGATTGTTCCAGGGCGGCTTTGAGTTGCTGCAATTCGTCGCAGAGCCGGGAATTGTCGGTTACGGCATCAGAAGCGGCATTGATTGTGGCATCATGGGGAACGTCAGATGCAAGATCCGGGATGACGTCAGGAGCGGCACAGGAAGCCACGACGATCGCATCGTCAGCCCCGGTAACTGGCGCGGTAAATTGTACGGGCACGAATTTTGGCGCGAATTCGGGCGAGGCATCCGGTACGTCGCCAGATGCCTCGCCATATGTCTCAGATGTGTCATCGGCTTCGCCGAAATAGTCGCTGTAACCTCGGGTAAGCATGGAAGTGCTCAGTTCCTCATCCATATGCCGCATGTCCGCCAGAATTTTGCGCGCTCCTTCAATGGTCAGACCGCGCTCGTGCAGCAGATGGCGAATGCGTCCGAGCAGCACAAGGTCCTGCTCGCTGTAAAGGCGTTGGCCGGATTCCGTGCGCAACGGGTTGAGCTGCGGGAATTCGGTTTCCCAAAAGCGCAGCACATAGCTCTTGAGGTTAAGCAGTTGTGCCGCCTCGCCAATTTTATAAGTCTTTTCGGGCATCTTAAATTCTGACCGGTAAAGCCTTTACAAGCGCGGCAGCCATCGAATCCCGCAGTTTGTCAACTTCGGCGTCCTGCAAGGTGCGATCCGCCGCACGATAGGTAAGCCGGAAAGTCAGGTTACGCTCCTGACCGCCTGCGGGCAGGAAGAGGTCAACCAGACTCACACTTTCCAGCCCAGCCGGACTGGATTTTTTGATGACCGCAAGAACGGCCTCGGCTTCCAGGCCGAGGGGAGCGATGACTGTTATGTCGCGCCGCACCGGCGGGAATACCGGCAGCGGTTTGGAGCGCGGCTTCACACCCAGGCTCAGTTTGTAAAGCAGATCCATATCCAGTTCAGCCGCCCAGACGTTTTTACGGGCGTGATAGACATCGGCGATTTCCGGCTTTACCCGGCCTATCCAGCCAAGCTGGACGCTTTGGCCGTTTATGACAAGGCTTACCGAAACACCGGGCAGCAGCCAGGGCAGGGCTTTGCCGCTATCCACAGCCATATTCGCGTAAACAGCGGCGGGCAGGCGCAGCTTGTCCAGCAGCGCTTCGACCACGCCTTTCACATCCAGATAATCGGCTTCGGCCTGGGTTTGCGGCCAGCCAGCGCTGAAACGGTCGCCATAAAAGAGCAGGCCCAGGCGCAAATTTTCATGCGCCGTGGTTTCGCTGGCCGGATCAGCGGTAAAGGCGTTTGCCACCTCGAACACACGCAACCCGCCAGCCCCCTGGGCCAGGTTGTTGCGCAGCGAGTTCATCAGGCCGGGCAAAAGCGCTGTACGCAGCACGTCCATGTCGGAGGTCAGCGGATTCATGATGCTGAGGCGGCCTTCTGCGGGCAGGCCGAAGAGATCCAAATCCTTGTGGCCGACAAAGCTGTAGTTGACTACTTCGTTCAGGCCCAGTCCGGCAGCCCAGTGCTTTACCCGGCTGACGAACTGGTAGATGGATTTTGCTTCACCGGCTTTTTCCGCAGGGCGCTCAACTTCCGGCAGAGTTTGCGGCAGGTTGTCAAAGCCGTAAACTCTGGCCAGCTCTTCGATGAGATCCACTTCCCGCTCCAGATCCGGGCGGTGGTTGGGCGGCGCAACCCGCCAGGTTTCGCGGCCAGCCTCGGTGCAATCCTTTTCCAGCTTGCAGCCCAGCTTGCTGAGGCAGTCTTCGCAAAACTCCGGTGTAAGGCTAACACCGATGAGCAGTTCGGCTCGCTCGCGGCGCAAGGGCAGCAGGGGGGCAACCCAGGGTTTTGGTTCACTGCCCAGCGAACCCGCCGAGAGTTTGCCCTGCCCCAATTTGGCGATCATTGCCGCAGCCCGTTCCAGCGCGTAACCGCACATGGATTGATCCACGCCCCGCTCAAAACGGTAGGAGGCTTCGGAGGAAAGGTGCAGGCGCTTGGAAGTGCGGCGAATCAGCGAAGGATTGAAAATGGCTCCTTCCAGCAGTACAGCGCTGCTTTGAGCGTCGATATCGCTGTTGGCTCCGCCCATGACGCCGCCCAGGCCGATCGGGCCTTCGGCATCACGGATGGTGATGTCGCGAGTTACCAGCTGGCGTTCCTGCCCGTCCAGGGTAACCAGTTTTTCGCCTTCGCCAGCCAGGGCCACACGCACCTTGCCGCCGCGTACCTTGTGCAGGTCGAAGCTGTGCAGGGGCTGGCCCAGTTCAAGCATTACATAGTTGGTGACGTCAACCAGATTGGAAATGGAGCGCTGGCCCACGCCCTGCAAGCGCCAGCGCAGCCAGGCCGGACTGCGTCCGACTTTCAGGCCCTCGATTGCGCGCAGATGATAGTAAGAGGAAACATCGCCGCTCTCCACTTCCAGTTGCAAGCCTTCAAGAGCGCAGCTGCCGCGTTCCACTCCCGCATAGTCGATGGCGGGCAGAGTGAGGGGCAGGTTGAAGGCCAGGGCGGTTTCGCGGGCCAGGCCCAGCACCGAGAGGCAGTCGCCCCGGTTGGGCGTGACGGAAATATCCAGCACGGCGGTATCCAGGCCCATGGCTTCGCGGGCGTTTTGCCCCAGAGTGAAGGGGCCGGACATTTCTTCGTCCAGCACCAGGATGCCCCGGTGGTCGTCGGAAAGGCCGAGTTCGCGCTCGGAGCAGATGATCCCGTTGGATTCCTGGCCGCGCAGCTTGGCCTTTTTGACCTTGGTGCCGTCCGGCATGGTGGAACCAACCGGAGCCACCACCACATGCTGGCCGGGGGCTGTATTGGGCGCACCGCAGATGATATCGACGATTTCGCTGCCCAGATTGACGCGGCAGAGGATCAGATGATCGGAATCCGGGTGTTTTTTACATTCCTCGATCCGGCCGACAACCATTCCTTCAATGGCCGGGAAAGGATGGCTGACGCCATCCAGTTCAAGGCCGAGCATGGTCAGTCTGGCTCCGAGTTCTTCGGGGCTGCCGGTATAGGGCACAAATTCACGCAACCAGTTTAAGCTTAAGAGCATGGCGGTATCCTAAAATTTTATGAAAATTGCTGTAGGAAGCGCAGGTCGTTTTCAAAGAAAAGGCGCAAGTCGCCGATGCCGTATTTGAGCATGGCTACGCGCTCAACGCCCAGGCCGAAGGCGAAACCGGTACATTCCCGGTCAAAGCCGGAAAAGGCGTAGACGTTCGGGTCGGTCATGCCGCAGCCGAGAATTTCCAGCCAGCCGGTAGTTTTGCAAACACGGCAGGGCTGACCGTCTATATGGCCTTTGCCGTTGCACATGATGCAGGAGATATCCACTTCGGCGCTGGGTTCGGTAAAGGGAAAGAAGCTGGGCCGGAAGCGCACATTGACGGTTTTTCCGAACAGGCTGCGGCACATGTAGGCCAAAGTGCCGCGCAAATCGCACAAGTTGAGGTTTTTGCCCACGATCAGGCCTTCGATCTGGTGGAACATGGGCGTGTGCGTGATGTCGGAATCGCGGCGGTAAACCTTGCCGGGAATAACCACGGCCACCGGCGGTTTTTTGCTGGCCAGCATGGTGCGCACTTCCACCGGCGAGGTGTGCGTGCGCATTACGATGCCCTCGTTGACGTACAAGGTATCCTGCATGTCGCGGGCCGGGTGGTCGTGCGGGAAGTTCAGGGCCTCGAAGTTGTAGAAATCGGTTTCCACTTCCGGGCCGCCTACCACGTCATAGCCGAGTTTTTCGTAAATGGCGCAGATTTCCTCGATTACCTGGGTAATCGGGTGCAGGCTTCCCCGCCAGGGTTGGCGGCCGGGCAGCGTGGCGTCAAAGGTAACCAGATCGGCGGCCTCTTTTTGCGCCTTCAACTCTTCCAGACGCTTTTCCAGCAAATCGGAAAGAATCTGCTTTATTTCGTTGGCTTTTTGCCCGAAAGCCGGGCGCTCCTGCGGGGCCAGATCCTTGAGCTTGTTCATCAGTCCGGCCAGCGCACCTTTACGCCCGACAAAGGAAACGCGCAGTTCTTCCAGGTCCGGCAACGAAACAGCCTGGGCAAGCTGCGTTTTGAGCTTATCGACCAGGCCTTCCAGTTCAGCTATGAGATTCATGCTAGTCATCCCTTGGAACGAATTGGCTTTGGAGCGTTAATTGCCCTGAAGAACCGTTCCGACGTTTAAGCAAAAGTGAAAATTATCAAAAATTAATAACTGAACTAGGCCTGACTGACAAGTTAAAACCCATGGCGGTAGTGCCTCATTTTGCCGTGATGCTGCGTCAGATTTTGTTTTTGCCTCCTGTCGAGTACGAGAAGAGTACACTCCAGTCGGCAAAAACTTATCTTCCTTGCCTGACGACAAAAGCAGGCACTGCCAGATGCGCTCAAATTGAGAGGCAAGGCAAAAGAAAACGGCCCGGATTGCAGTCCGGGCCGTCAACACATATTGTAAAAGATAGTGGCTAAGCCGAGGCCAGAGCAGCCTTGGCGTCTTCCACCAGCTTGGCGAAATCTTCTTTGGCACGCACGGCCATATCGGCCAGCACGCGGCGGTCCAGAACGATACCAGCCAGGGCCAGGCCGTTCATGAACTTGCTGTAGGAAAGGCCATATTCTCTGGCCCCGGCGTTGATACGCAGGATCCAGATCTTGCGAAATTCTCTTTTTTTGGTCTTGCGGTCGCGGTAGGCATAAGCCTGAGCTCTTTCAACCGCTTCGCGGGCGGTGCGGTAAAGTACGCTTCTGCCGCCGCGAAACCCTTTGGCTTTATCCAGATATTTTTTATGGCGTCTGTGCGCCGTCATCCCTCTCTTTACACGCATGGAAAATCCTCCTGTTAACTCCGTGAGGCGGAGAGTATGCCAACGGAGTTTTGTTCCGCAAAAATCCTGCCGGGTTAACCTGGCAGGGAGCGGAAAATTAAAATCAAGGCCTCAGCAATACACCGGAGCATTTCACGCCTTGGGCGTGAGCTGCCCTGAAAAACGCGCCGTTCCTACAAATAGGGGCACATGCGCTTTACAGCCGGGGCGTTGGTAGCGTCAACAATGGCGCTCTGGCCCAGGCGCATTTTGCGCTTGGCGTTTTTCTTGGTGAGAATGTGGCGCAGGTTCTGTTTGCGGCGCTTGAATTTACCGGTGCCGGTAATATCAAAACGCTTGGCCGCGCCTCTTCTGGTTTTAATTTTGGGCATCAGACTACTCCTTGGAACATGTGGGGCCAGGCCCCGATTAAGCGTGAACGACAAATATATGCCGCCGCTTCCTCTCGTTTTGAGGAAGCGGGATAATGCGCTAAATTTTTAACTAAGGCAAGAGCTAATTACTTCTTCGCCAAGGGGGTCAGCATCATGTGCAGGGTGCGGCCTTCAGCCCGGGCTTCCTGCTCCACTTTGGCGATGTCCCTGGTATCCTCAATGACCCGGTCGAGCATCAACTGGCCGCGATCTTTGTGTACAATTTCGCGGCCACGAAAGAAAATCGTGACCTTGCAGCGGTCGCCTTCTTCCAGAAAGCGGCGAATGTGGTTGACCTTGGTCAGGTAGTCATGTTCGTCGGTTTTTGGCCGGAACTTGATTTCCTTGATCTGTACCACAGTCTGGCGCTTTTTGGCCTCCTGCTTCTTTTTTTGCTCTTCATAGCGGAACTTGCCGTAGTCCATGATGCGGCAAACCGGCGGCTCGGCGGCAGCGGCCACCTCCACCAGGTCCAGTCCGGCTTCCTGGGCGATCTGCAAGGCTTCGTTGCGCGGCAGTATTCCCAACTGCTCGCCATCCGCGCCGATCACTCTGAGTTCGCGGGCGCGAATCATGTCGTTGCGGCGCACGGTATCCTGCGCTTCGCGACGCGGTCTTCCGCCCGCCGGGGTATTAGGAGAAGCTATAGCTCATGCCTCCACGTTTAAAGGGTTCTTCGGCTGCTTCCCTGACCAGAGCGGCGAATTCGTCCAGGCTCTTGAGGCCGATGGTATCACCGTTGTTCAGGCGCACGTTCACTCCGCCGGCTTCAACTTCCTTGTCGCCGACGACCAAAATATACGGAATTTTTTCCATCTGGGCCTGACGTACCTTGTAACCCAGTTTTTCGTTACGCAAATCAGATTCAACCCGGATGCCGGCGCGCTCAAGCTTGGCTGCGGCTTCACGGACAAAATCTTCCTGACCTTCGGTCACGTTCAGCAACTTGGCCTGCACCGGGGCCAGCCAGATCGGAAATTTACCGGCGGTATGCTCGGTAAGTACGCCGATAAAGCGTTCGATGGAGCCCAGAATGGTGCGGTGCAGCATTACCGGGCGGTGTTTTTCGCCGTCGTTGCCGATATAGTTGAGGTCGAAGCGTTCGGGCAGGTTGAAGTCAACCTGGATAGTGGAGCACTGCCACATGCGGCCCAGGCTGTCCTTGACCTTGCCGTCGATTTTCGGGCCGTAGAAAGCGCCATCGCCCTCGTTGATACGATAGGGCATGTTGATGCGTTCCAGAGCCTTGATCAGCGCCGTGGTGGCCATATCCCATATTTCATCGTTGCCCAGGGATTTTTCCGGGCGGGTGCTGACATCAAAGGAATATTCGAAACCGAACAGGCCGAAAACATCCTGCACATAGCGCACGATGCCGATGATTTCATCTTCAAGCTGTTCCGGCGTGCAGATGATGTGCGCGTCATCCTGCGTAAACTGGCGCACGCGCAAAAGCCCGTGCAGCGCGCCGCTCATTTCGTGCCGGTGTACCAGGCCGAGTTCGGCCATGCGCACCGGAAGCTCGCGGTAGCTGTGCTGGGTGCTGTTGTACATGAGCATGTGGCCCACGCAGTTCATAGGCTTAACAGCATGCACGTCACCTTCGATTTCCGTGAAGTACATGTTTTCGCGGTAGTTATCGTAGTGACCGGACTTGACCCAGGCTTCCTTGCGCAGAATCTGCGGCCCCTGCACAAATTGATAGCCGCGCTTGAGGTGTTCCTTTTTGTGGAAGTCTTCCAGAATCATGCGCAGCATCATGCCTTTGGGCAGCCAGAAAACCATGCCGGGGGCGAATTCTTCGTGGAATTCAAACAGGCCGAGTTCAGGGCCGAGCCTGCGGTGGTCGCGCTTTTTGGCTTCTTCCAGCATGTGCAGATAGGCCTTGAGGTCGTCCTGGCTGGCAAAGGCCGTGCCGTAAATGCGCGAGAGCATGGGGCGCTTTTCATCGCCGCGACAGTAGGCTCCGGCCACGGAAAGCAGTTTGAAGGCCTTGATCTGTCCGCTACTGGGAATGTGCGGACCACGGCAAAGATCGGCGAAATCGCCGGTATCGTAAATCGAGATGCCAGCATTTTCAGGCAGGTTTTCAATCAGCTCAACCTTGTAGGTTTCGCCGAGATCGGAAAAATACCTGACAGCCTCGTTGCGCGATATTTCTCTGCGGCAGTAGGGCTGGTTCGCATCGATAATTTTTTGCATTTCCGCCTCGATGGCCGGAAAATCTTCCGGTGTGAAGGGGCGGCTGTAATCAAAATCGTAGTAGAAGCCACTTTCAATGGAAGGACCGATGGTGACCTTTACGCCGGGGAAAAGTTTTTGCACGGCAGCGGCCAGAACGTGAGCGGCGCTGTGCCGCAGAAGTTCCAGACCGGCCGGAGTATCGGCGGTAATGGGCGCAAGTTCAGTGCAGTCGAGGGGAAGGCTGCTGGAAAGATCCAGCGTGGTTCCGTTGCATTCGGCGGCCAGAGCGCTTTTGTAGCGTTTGCCGGAAAGGGATGATTTAAGTGCCTCGCCGCAGGTTGTACCCTGGGCGAATTCCCTTTTTTCACCTTCGATGTTGATGCTTTGCACTGTTCTTCTCCTTTATTAGCAGGCACTACTTGCTTTTTGGAAGCGCCAACGGGCACTTTTCTAAAATAAAGAGGGAGGCGTTAACCTCCCTCTTTTGCATTTTATGTGGTAGGCACGAGCAGCTTTGAACTGCTGGCCCCTTCCGTGTCAAGGAAGTGCTCTACCCCTGAGCTACGCGCCTACATAAGCCTTCACAAGTGAGGCAAGACGGATTAATTACACCAAGCATTCCTCATGGTCAAGCGTTGGTTTGAATTTAAATGAAAAATTTTGTAAACAGTTGACGGCGCAGGCCGCTTGCTTTATTTGTTCTTCTTCAATTTCGAAAATTTCGGGCGGTTAGCTCAGTTGGTAGAGCATCGGCTTTACACGCCGAGGGTCGGGGGTTCGAGCCCCTCACCGCCCACCAATTAAAATAAGGACTTACAGAAGATGACTCTGTAAGTCCTTTTTCTTTCCCAGCACCATTCCCAGCACGGAGAATGGTGTTTTTTGTGACCTTTCATAGCGGTGAGGGCGGCAAGTTCCTCATAACAACGGCTAGAGAGGGCAAGCCCCATGTGGAGCGCGTTACGGAAATCAGGCCACCGGAAAACTGTTCCAGCCAGGAACTTTTCAACGAACCGGCGCGACGCAGTTTGAAGGAATAGTGGCATGACTTTTGCTAATTGTATAACAACATCAAGCATTGAATCCGCTGACAGATTCCTTGAATTGAGACTCCACCGGGCTATGAATTTAGCGTTGTTACTATAACCACAACTCGCGCATAAGCGCGTTTCACCATAAAGAGTACCATGCGGCGCACTTATTTTCTCCTTCCTGGGCTCGGTATGGGTCTGCTATATTGTTCCCTGAACATCGGATTAATCCTTCTCAATGTACGACGTGCGTCAGGAATGCCTGGAACCGGCAAGGGCGACCCTTCCGCCCTGGTGCATTTTGCCATGGTCGCCCTGGTGGCGCTTGGGCTGTCATTCATTCTTAGAAATGGAATGGGGCGGCTTCGCCCGCTGACCGTGCTTTTGGGGGTGGCGGCACTTTTTTGCGCGTTCCTGCCTGCAATGCCAACGGAATTGCTCACCGAGCTGGTCAACGGCCGCCCCCCGATATTGGCTTTGTTCATGTCCCTGTTCATGCCCGTGGGCTTTTTTCTGTTTTTCCGGGCCGTGCCAAGCGGCAACGAAGCGTTTGCCTTTTCGATGATCCATGTAGGCAATGAACTTTTGTGGTCGCTGTTCTTTCCCCTGTTCAGCACCATTGCTTCGCAGGTGTCCCTCACGTTTGTCGTGTATGTATACTCTCTGAACTGCTGGGTGGTTGGACTTGCCGGACTTTGCCTTGCCATAGCCTTTGGCTATGCGGTGCGGGAAACTGCCGCCACATCTGTTCGTACTACGCAGCCCGTATCGAGCGAGCCTCTCCTGCGGGAAAAATGCACTGTGTTGCTTCTGGCATTCGCGGCAGGCATAGGCGTTTTTGGAATGATGGGCTTCCAAATGGGCTCATTCATGCCCAAGGCAGCCATGAACCCGGAACTATTGAGTATTCCCTATTTTATTTTTCTGTTCCTGCTCCCTGTCGCCGGGCATTTTCTGGACACAAGGCCAGAAAAACTCATGCTGATCTGCATTCCCGGCCTTGCTGGACTATTTTGCCTGAGCCTCGCCTGGCAAAACGGCCTGATTGCCCCGATGAGCATGTATTATCCGTTCAGTATCGCGCAGCAGATTAGTTTGCTTATCTTCTACACCACAACTGCCAGAATGCTGAAAGGAAAAGCCATTTTCCCCTTCATAATTTCCTTGGGATTTTGCCTGCATATCGCGCATTTTGGCGGTATGTTCCTGCGCGGACTGGTTCAGGATCTGCCGCATGGAGTGACGGCGGCGTCTTTGCTTCTGCTCGTAGGGACTGCGCTGTGCCTGTGGCGTTTCCGCACACAGTGTGCAAAGGAGCCGAATTTGTGGCCCGTGGCACAGCGAAGCACCAATATGGCCGCATTCATTGCGAAACCAGGAGCAGAATCATCCGCACAGTCGGATTATACAGCCTTTGCTGTGCGTTATAGCCTGAGTGAACGGGAAATCACGGTTATCACCATGCTGGCTCAGGGTCGCTCCTCTGAAGCTATAGCTGAAGATTTGAAGGTGGCGGACTCCACTATCCGCACCTATATTTCCCGCATTCTGCGGAAAACAGGAACAAAAAACCGGGCTGCGCTCATGGAACGCGTCATCATAGAGAAGCAGACGGGCTAACAGCTTTCTCCATACAAATTCTCATATATCCAATTATTTCAATAAAAAAACAGACTGCGTCTACAAAAAGTCTACAGACGATTTTGTCTTGTGATTACTGGGCATGCGCCACTTTTGTGGGCAGTTTCTCAAAAAATATTGCCATATATTCCAACGCTATCTGCACATGTCTACAAGTCGTCTACAAAGACTCCTCTTGATATTTTTCGCAAACTATCCTCTATACTAAGTAGTTTTTTTGTGCGCCGCGCGTAGCCCTCTTCATACGCAGCGGGGTTATTGGAACTAACATCTTACCATTACATGCTTCATTATGAATAATGCCTTACCACAATACTCGCCGCAGGTTCTTTCATCTCTTGCAGAAACCTGCGCCGCTCTCGCCAAGGGAGACTACGGGCGGGCCAAGGAACTGTTTGCTCTGACCGCCGGGCAACAGAATTCCCCGGTTATCGCGGAGCTGGCCGAAGCGTTCGGTTTTATGCTGGTCAAAGTGGAAGCCAGGGAGTTTCATCTGGAAAAACTCGCGGAAGATCTTGAAGTTGCATATAAGGAGCAAAGTCAGTTGCAAAAGACATTGGCCAAGGAAAATAAGCAACTCCGCGAAAATTTACGGAAAGACACGGCCCAGCAACGCATTGTGGGCACAAGCCCGGTTATGAGGGAGATCATGTCCCAAGCCGAGCGCATCGCCCAGGTGGACGCTACGGTTCTTATTACCGGGGAAACAGGCACCGGCAAAGGTATGCTTGCCAGAACCCTGCATGACGACGGCGCACGGGCGGCTGGCCCTTTTGTGGCCATCAACTGCGCGGCGATTCCCTCAACCTTGCTTGAAAGTGAACTGTTCGGCATAGAAAAAGGCGTGGCTTCCGGCGTAACAGCCCGCATGGGGCGTTTCGAGCAGGCCGACGGCGGAAGCATCTTTCTGGATGAAATCGGCGATATGCCGCTCGAAAGTCAGGCAAAAATCCTGCATGTCATTGAAAACCGCTGTGTGGAACGGATAGGAGGCCGCAAGAGCATACCTGTCAATGTGCGTATCATCGCGGCGACCCATAGAGACCTTGCCGCCATGTGCGAGGAAAAACTATTCCGTTCGGATCTGTACTATCGCCTGAACGTCATACGCCTGCATGTGCCGGCGTTACGGGAGCGTCCTGAAGATATACCCGGCCTTGTCCGCTATTTTCTTGAGCGTTGCGGGCGGCGTAACCCCGGCGCGGTATCGGGCATTACCAAAGAGGCTATGCGGCGCATGATGGCGCATACCTGGCCCGGCAATATCCGGGAACTGGAAAATGAGACGGAACGCGCTGCACTTCTGGCTCAGGGCAGTTCCATCACGCCCCAGGATCTGTCTTCCATTCTCTCATCCCTGGCACCGCAACCCATGCAGGCCGATGCTCCGGAGTTGCTGCACCCTTCCCGAAAACCCGTGAAAAAAAAGGGCACTCCCGGAAATGCATCTGCCTCCCTGGTCGCACAGGCCGCGCCTGTTCGCGCACTTGTTGATATGGAAGCGGAAATCGTGCGCCGGGCTTTGGCTCAGACAGGCGGCAATAAAAGCCAAACCGCCCGTCTGCTTGGCATCAGCCGGGAAGGGTTACGCAAGATGCTCAAACGCCTTAATATTTCTTAAACTTTCGTATTGCCTCGTTCACCCATTTTATACCGCATGTAACGGATCAAATCTCTCCGTTTGCACAGACGGTTCCGGGGTAATGTCGTCCATCGCCGCCTCGATAGCCCCCACAATGTACGCCATCAAATCACAGAGGAACACGGGATACACACCTTCTTCCGCGCCTGTAGCACCTGTCACGACAGGAAAATCCAGCCGGTAGCTGTAATAGAGAATCCCATCTTCGGAATTTACACCAAAAACACCACCTGCCGTTCCTTCCCATAGATGGTTGCGTAGCATCAGAGCTTCAAGAGCGCCTTGTCCTGGTGCGCCCAGGGCGGCCTGGATGAACAGGGCACTATATTCGGCCTCGTAAAAAAAAGAGAAGCGTATGCCTTCAATTTCGGCCATCGCGCGACCGTTCTTATCCAAAATGCAAGCAGAATTTCCCGTGTATTCGCCAAGATACGCAACCTGTGCGGCGGCTTCATCGAAATAGTTCATAACATCCTCTTTAAACCCATACTGCGGCGGCGGAAATGGTTTCTTTCGGGGCAAGGCGGCTCTGCCAGTACTGCGCCAGTCCGGCCTGCTGCGCGATCTTTTCAATGAATCCCTGTGCGACTTCCCGATCCGGCGAAAATCGACGGGAAAGGCAAAGCAGACCGCTTTCCGCATCCAGTCCCAGAATGCCGCCGCCTGTCCCTGCCCAGGCATAGTTTCCCTGCATAAAATCGCACAGGATTTCCTCGCGTTTCGCATCCGCCGGCAGTGCGCCGATACAGGCGCAGGAGACCAGTTCCTCAGTTTCTTCACTGAAGTTGAAGGTGAACAGGGAACCCAGAATTTCGGCGGACACAGCGCCCTCCATGCCGAGATGGAGGGCAGGAGTCGCCATATGGTCGGATAAGGCCTTCAACAGTGTATTGGTATGTTCTCTGGCAGTCACAGTTGTCTCCTTTATTCTGCAACAGACGCTGCGGGTGCGGCACTCTGCGGCGTCAGGGTATAGCTGTAGCCTGGAGTAGAAGCAAAGGCCGGCGTCATGGAACCATTATCGTGTACGGTAAGCAGCACTTCCATTTCGCACCGTACAAGTGATTTCCCGCTGTCCAGCAGGCACGGCGTGATGTCTGCCGCAAAATTGGCATTAAGGCGTGTTATATGATCCGGTCTTTCTTCCGCAATGGCCTTGATGGAATAGACCGTTTCGCCCTTATCGTTGTGGCCATGCAATGCGATGTTGAACTCGGTCATACCGGGCTGAGGCAGGAGAATGCCGGAGAAGGCAAGTGCCTCACCCTGCGCTTTTGCGGTTATTTCACCGGGTATGCTCTGGTTTGCCAGTGACATAAGGGCTGTCGCCACACGAGAATTTTTATCAGCCAGTTGAATAACAGCATCCATCGCCGCCAAATCCGAACTGTGATGGAATGTCGCGCCGAGGCTGCCCTCCTGAAAATTCTGGGGAATCTTCTCACCCGGCGCAAAGCTATGCCTGCCAATTTTGTATGTGGTGCGCAGAGCATCGACAATAAAGGTGTCCACTTTGTGGGCACTATCAATATTGTCGAGCCGGTATTGCAACCCGGCGAGCATGAGCTCTTGCGCTTCGTTTGAGAGCGTGCCTTCCGCTTTCAGAACACCCTGCCCGGAATACGGCGTAATCGTGGAAAGCGTGCCCAGGCCGCCCATTTCCTCACGGGTGAGAATCACTTCGTTGCCGATGCGCATCTCCGGGTGATCACCGTGGGCTTTCAGGGTATCTACCTGTTTTGCAAGCCATGCCGAGAATGTCGGCAAATCCTCAAGCTGGCTGATAACGGCTTCCATATTGGCAACCATCTGCTTAATGCCGCCGGCATCGGAAAAAGGAGAACCCTGCTCCATTGTCTGAATGGCCCGGTTCAGCATTGCCTGCGCCTGATCCTCAGTAATGGGTTTCTGGCAGAGAGTCATATATTCATCGGCAGTAGAATTGCGAATCCACCCCTGCACTCCCTGATAAAATTCCTTCACGTCTGTGGGGATGCGCTCGCGGTTGTTCTGGCCTTCAATAGCGAGCAGACCGGCGCGCTGCCTCAGGGAGGTAGTGAAGTTCATGGCGTGCTGGAAGATATCCTTGGCATTGCCGAAAAAGCGCTTAAAGCCTTTCCAGGCGGCAGAGGCCGAGCTGTCGTGATGCACCGTGCCGCTGCCCTTAAAAGAAATGCCCCGGCAGCCGTTGGGTTCCATCTTGACAAAGAGCATACGCGTATCCCCTGTTCCCTGCGGACCGCCTGCGGGGGCTTCGGAATCCCTGGGCAGCCTTGCGAACAGAACGGTTTTGCGGCTGTTGGGTGTTTCCACGTTGCGTATATCCACACCCCGCGATTTGAAGGCATCTCCAAGATGCTGGTAGTCCTTCATGTGGCTTGAGGAACGTCCGTAGGAATTGGCCTTCTCCAGAAAGGACTGAAGCAAGCCCTGGGGATCTTCCACAAACATGGCCCCTTCCCTGTACAGGGCCGGAGCATTGCCGCCAGAGGACTGCGCGGCCTTGGCGGAACCGAGAGCCTGCAAATACCACATCAGCTTGGCAACTTCCTTCTTATCAGCCCGTTCAGGATGACCGCCCTCCATGATTGTGTCGAAAAGCTGCTTGCCCTCGGTGACGTAGTTCTGGATTTTCTGCGCGACATCAGGCCCTTTCACTCCCCTAGTGGGCATAAGCGCCACGGTGGCCTGGGAACCTTCGCCGATGCTGATCGGGATCACACCCGGTTGTGGGGGATTAGCGCGAATTTGCGTTGCCAGAGTTGTGAACTTGTCCGAGGTATCATTATGTGCCAACTCCCCCCTGAGCACGGCTGGTGAAGCGTTTGGGAAACGCTGTTGGGCTTTCGCCAGAGTGTCCGCCGGGTTGGGGAGCAGGTGCCCGTACCTGAGTTCCTGAACCTGAGCTTCGTTTGCATTGGCAGGGTCGTTAAGCAGTCCGGCCGGAGCGTTCATAGCATTGCCGCTTATAGGTAGAGTAGACATAGATGCCTCCTGGGTATCAGTGTTGATGCCTAAGGTAGAGCAAGGAATATGCCATAGGGGGCATCGTGTTGCCGTACAAGGGGCAGAGAGCACCCGGTATGAACGTCAGCCTATAGGCAAGGCTTGCGTAGTCGGCAGTTAGACTGATGCGCGGATATCATCGGCAACAAAGTGGACAGGCTGTAACGCTCAAAACGTGAACGCCAGGCCAAGCGTCAGAAGATGTTGATCATAGGTATAGAGATCAGAGCTGGAGTTGTTGTTCGTATACTGCCAGCCCATCTCAAGCTGGACGCTCTCGGCAATCTGTTTGATAACCATTGCGGACGCCCGCCATTGCGTATCTTTCCGCTTTGCATCGTCAAGAATTGTGGCTCCGCCTTTATAATCTTCGTTATGCCATGCGCCGCTGAGAATAAGTTCCGTTTCCCATGGCAGGTTCAGAAAGAGAAAAACGCCCGGTTCAATCCCGGAAAAGCTATACCGACGTTCATCGGTAGCACTCATATAACCCTTAACGCCGGCCATCAGGCTGTGCTTCGCCTCACCGAAAAACCAACGAGCATACGGGCCACCCCAGGCGTATGTGCCGCTGCGGTCTCTGACCGCAATGTCCTCGCGGTGCTCAATGCCACCTTGTCCGATAAGATGCAGATTGTCCCGTGCGGCAAAGACCAATGATGCTTCGCTTCCATACAGAGCCACGGATTTTTCCTCATTTTCCAGCAACAGTTCCGTTTTTAGGCGGACTTCAGCCATAAGAGAATTCTCAAGATAACGCAGACCAACGGCAGCTCTGCCGAAGGTCATATCCCGGCGCGGCGTAGTTTCATTGTACCAGCGCTGATATCCGGCCACATCACCCACCAGCCACCAGGGCGAATCCGCCGAGGCTCGCCAGCCCATATCAATCACGCCATGCAGGTAGCTGCCCATTGACTCCCGCTCGGAACTCTCCCGGTCAAGATAGATAGGCAGTCTGCCAACCATAACGTCGCGCCCGGCGGGGCCGGTGGTCATATTGCTGTCGTAGATCATACCGCCCGCAAGGCGTCCTTTGACTCTGAAGCTATCGACCCGCTGTTCCATACTCGCAAGCGCCTTGCCCATATCGCCTTCGGCAATGGAAGGATCAAGCCGTTTCGCCTCGGCCAGTTCCGCTTTTGCCGCTTCATTCTGTCCCATGGTCAGCAGCAAATGGGCGAGTTCCAGGCGCAGTATGGCATTCTCCGGCAAAGTTTCGATAAGACGTTCGTAAGCCATGCGGGAATGGTTGTATTTCCCGGCGAGCTTGGCGGAACGCGCCAAAGCCAGGTTGACCTCGAAATCATCCGGGGTTTCGCGCAACAGGTTCAGATACAGCGCGAAGGCTCCGGCATGATCCCCGGACTGCATCAAAGATGCGGCGTCTGCCTTGCCGGAAGACAGGGATGCCGCTACCGCCGCGCTGGCAGAAAAAGACCAGAGCGGCGGCAGCAGGGTGATAGTCAGAAACAGAACCAGAACGGCATGGCGGAAGAGTGGCATGGTATTCTTCATGGTTATTGTTTAACACCGTGTCCGCTGCCGCTGCCGGAACTACCACCCACTGCGCCTGAATAATTGAGATTCATATCCCTGCCGTTCGTTTTTCCTGTCACGTTCAGATGATCACCAGATTGGCCCAGAGGAGCTTCCACACCCAAGTCCACCAAAGGGTCATTCGGAAGAGCCGTAAAGCTGAAGTTCCCCCCTTTGTCCAGCGTCGCGATATTGCCGCTTCCACTGACACTGAAGGCCAGGTTCGCCAGCCCCCCATCATCAATCTGCATGTCAACAGAATTGATCGTAGGTGTATTTGCGAGATCCGCAATGCCTATGCTGAAACTGCCGGTTCCGGGGTTGCCGCCGAAATTTGCGCTCAGCGTGCCCGCATAGGTTCCGCTGAACGATGCCACCTGCTGCAAGTCGGCTCCGGGCTTTGCTATGCCCGTTCCACCGGAACCCGGATCCAGCACAACATGATCATCCTGCGGAATAAACGGTGCTTCCGGCACTTCCACCTGCGCAAGATCCAGAGGAAGCGTTGTCGTTTCCTGTGCATCAGCAATTTCGCCCACAGAGAGAAAGCCCTGTTCCGGGCCGTCTGTTGCTCCCTTACGGAAAAGCAGCGTGGTGCCGGGTATACCCATGGGATATGCCTGACCAGTCAGCTTGTCGCGGATGTAGAGGGAGTTGGGTGAAGAGGACTGCACCAGGATAACCTTGGTAGCGTCCGCAATCTTTTCCACAATGACCTCGGTTCCTCTGATACCTACCTGTACCTCAGAGGTTTCCACACTCATGGCGCTGGGATCACCTTCGGTTATTCTGCCGCTGATCAGACGGGTCACGCCCTTGGCAAGATCCAGATTCAGCGCATTTTTCACGCTCCCGCTCTCGGAATAGATATATTCAGTGATGGTCGCCTGGGAATCCGGGGCCAGCATCAGCACGGAATCATCCAGAAACAGAACGTTGAGCCTGCCGACCGGGCTGGTGTTCAGCGTATCGCCGGAAAACACCGGACTTTTTCCGGCCAGCGGTTCCTGCGTTGCTGCCCGGTCAGCCCAGGCTTGTTTACGGGCGGCGATAACATTACCCGCAGTTTCCACGCCAAGAGCGGGGCTGACCGCAAACACGGCGATCAAAACCGCGAAAAGCGGTGCGGTAAAAAAGGGACACTGCCATAAGGGGCGGGTTACGCATTGCATGGCATCCTCCATCATTCGTAAATTGCTCAGGTTGTCAGCGCGGGGGCGCGATTACATAGTGCTTTGTCAACACCAGCAGCAGCACCGGGGGGTCAAAGCCCAATCTGGCAGCCGTAGCTGTATTCAGTGAAAACAGGGGCGGCAGATTCGGAGTGAAAGTTGCATCTTCCATGCCAGAGCCTTCCTGCATAAGAAAAGCGGCCAGTTCCCGATTCAGGCGCTCACCGTTACCGGCCCACGGTGCTATAAGCGCACCATGTTCCGTAGCGGTATGGTCGGTGGCACTGATGGGCATGATGCCCCGGCTGAGCAAAAGTTCCAGCAATTCCGCAGAATTCTGATTGTCCGGCGCAAAGCAAGCGGAGCCATCAAGCAACAACGCGTCTATTTCGTCGAAAAACAAGGAATCTACGGCTTCGCGGCATCCAGCGGCATCTGCCTGCTGCAAATCCGTATAAGTAAAGAGTGTAAACCCGGAACTGCCTGCCCCGGAGGAGTATAGTTTTGATGCGGCAACTTTGTTGGCGGCATCCAGCAACAGCGTCGAAATACCTTGCTCTTCGGCAGGGGCTGATTCCGGCGCTTTGATGCTGCCAAGGCGCGAGAACTGCGTGACCTCGTGCAAGGTTAGCACGAGGTTGATCCAGACTTCCTTGTTTTCCCGCAAGGCACCGGGGATGCCGTTGAAGGAGGCAGACGGGCTTTGCCCGTCGCGGGCACAGGGGGGCGCCGGGGGGGGAGTCCCCCCGATATGATCCGAAGGCGCGGCTAAACAAGAATGCCGTGCGTCCAGAAGGAGGAAGACGACGCATGACAGGCATATGAAAATGACAGCAAAGAGGGTTCGCATAAAAGCGGGTATGCAATTTGCATTCCCGGAAAAGATATAAACGAGGGGAAAAACATATGGATATAACTGTCTCGCAAGATGGCCGCTTCACGCTTGTTGCCTTACGCGGCGTTCTCGATGCCCTTACCGCGCCAGAGCTTGAGGAAAAAAATCAGCAAATTGTTGATAACGGCGCAACCATTGTCATTCTTGATCTTTCAGCCATGGAGTTCATCAGTTCAGCGGGTCTGCGTGTGTTTCTATCGCTGGCCAAAGCGCTGCGAAAAACGGGAGGAGAAATTCGTTTTGCAGGCTTGCAGGAGGCCATACGCGAAGTGTTCGCCATTTCCGGCTTTACAAAAATGTTCGCCGTTTTTCCTGATGCTGCTACAGCGGCCAAGGATTAGCCTCATAAGGGGGAGCGAGTGCAAACGCTTTCATGCATAACCACAGCGGAAGACATCCGCCTGGTGGAAAACTCAATCCTTGCCATTGCCGATGAGCGGGCGGTCGATTCGCTTTCCCGTGCCCGGATGCAACTGGTTCTTGATGAGATGCTTACCAATATCCGTTTCCACAGTTACCCGGAAGGTCCGGGCTCTATTCATATCATTATCTATCCGCAGGTCGGTGACGGAGACTTCATTCTCCATTGTGTCATCCAGGATTGGGGGCCTGAGTTCAATCCCCTGGTCGATAGCCCAAAGCCAGAATTGTGGGAAAATATTGAAGAAAGGCCCATCGGTGGTCTGGGACTACATCTGGTTCACAATATGCGCTGCGGTCTCAGATATGAGCGGGTACGGGAAGGTGCGCCATCTGCGGGCCGGAACGAGCTTACACTCAGCTTTCCCCTGCGCTGCGGGCCGGGGGGATTACCGGAGAAATTCACTCCGCCGGGTAGCTCCTCCTGATGCTGCGCTCCATAAGAACCCGATCTATCAGAACCAGACTGGCCTTTGCTGGCGCTATTCTGGTTCTTTTGACTGCCGGAAGTCTTATGTGGTTCGCGCACAAGGACACCGTTACCGCCTTGCGTACCCTAGAGCGCCAAGGGCTCAACAATGTGATCTATCTTCTGGAACGCGAGCTGACCGCCGCGCATAGTGACGCCCTGAAGGCCAAAATCACGGCTGTGGAAAATATAAAAACCATGCTCCGCCAGACGGGGGAGGCGGCATGCGCCATTCTGGGCGAAACCGCCGACATGGAAGAATCTCAAAGACGTGAGTTACTCTCCCTCTGGGCGGATACTCCGGCTGTTCCGGATCTTCATATCCGTTTTTTTCAGATCGATGAGGACGCAGAGGGGTTACACCCATCGTGGCCTCGGGGGGCTACGGGGGGTGCAGCCCCTCGGCATGAATACAAGGCTCTGCCCGAACCAGCACAAAAAGCCATACCATCCCTTCTGGCAGGCAGCGCCGGTGAATTCATTCCTGATGGTGAAGCTCTGGCCTGGATAACCAAACATGACAACATGGTTGTGCTGTGTTCCTACTCTCTCAAAGATGCGGTTGACGCGGCGAAAGCAAATCTTGCGGTTGTGGCGGAGCGTTTCAAAGAATTATTGCGGCAGGTTGACATACAGGAAACCGGGTTCGCCGCCGTACTGGATGCTTCCGGCCGTATTGTGGCAGGGCCTGAGCATGCGGTCATTCCGGACAAACTGTGTGAAACACTTCTCGCTGGAACATTTTCCGGCGCAGCGCGGCGCGTCATGGTTCTCCGGGAGGAAGGTGAAAGCGATCAGGCCAAAAGTGCATCACCTAGCGAAACCCTTTATCTTCTCGGCTATTTTCGTCCGCTGCAATGGCATATCGTGCTGTCCGCCCCTTTGGATGAATTGGAAGCTCCCGCCTACGCGCTTGTGGACGGGCAACTGCGAATAACCTTTGCCGTGCTAGCGGCCGGACTCCTGCTGGGCTTTATCATCGCAGCCCGCATCGCAAAGCCGATCCGCCGTTTGGCAAACCTTGCCAGAGAGTTGCCGGAGCAGGACATTTTAAGTCTTGATACTGCCGCTTTGACCAGGAAACTGCCCTTACGGCGCAAGGATGAGATCGGCGAACTGGCTCAGGCGTTTGGGCACATGGCTAAAGAATTGCAAACAAACGTCACACGTTTGGTCGAATCCACAGCCGTGCGCCAACGCATGGAAAAAGAGCTGCAAGTTGCCCGCGACATACAGTATGGCATTCTGCCAACGGTTTTTCCTGTAGGTACAGCGGTTGATCTGTATGCCGCCATGCGAACCGCCAGAGAAGTTGGCGGGGATCTCTATGACTTTTTCTTCCTCGATGAGCGCCGTCTCTGCTTCGCCATCGGCGATGTGTCGGACAAGAGTATTCCGGCGGCACTCTTTATGAGCATGACCGTGACCCTGCTCCGGGTCGCCATGCGTGACGAAGGCCTGTCGCCGGAAGCGGCTATGGCCCGCGTGAATGACGCCTTGGCGGCTGACAACCCCCGCATCATGTTTGTCACTCTGTGCATCGGCGTGCTTGATATGGTTTCAGGCGAGGTAGTGTACAGCAGTGCCGGGCATATGCCCCCTGTGCTGATAGGCGAGAGCGGCGCATGTTCCCTTCCGCGCTCCGGTGATATGGTGGCCGGTGTTTTTGAGGGAGACAGCTTTGTCAGCATACGGCACGTTATGCAGCCCGGCGAGACTCTTTTTCTCTATACCGACGGCGTTTCCGAGGCCATGAATGCCGCGAGGGAACAATATGGAGAGAAACGCCTTTTAGCGCATCTGACGGATTGCTACGGCATACCCTCTACCGAAACGGTCGGTTCCGTCTTCCGAACCGTGGATGAACACGCGGGCGACGAAGAGCAGTCCGATGATATAGCCATCCTGACAATACGCTACCTTGGTAAACGCTGATTTGTTTCGTTTGGGCTGAGTCAGGCTTGTTTTTCCTTCGGGTAATGGACGGAAGAGCCCACTCCCCTACGGAAAAAGCTACGCCTTCCTTGCCAAACAAAATAACTCAGCGTTTCCCTGTAAATATAGTTGCCGGGTGTGCAAAGCGGCATGCCTACTAAGTGTGCATAATCCCCCGACCTCTTTCCCGTCCATTTTTCTCCTCAAGTTCGCCTGAATCGCTGTTTTTCTTTATGTGGCAACGAAAAATTCGGGTGGCACAGTAAGTGCTATTCGTCACTGTAAACGACACCGAAACCATTCGGGGAGGCAGACAATGACAGAATCTTCCGGGTTTGAAAAAACACTGGCGCGGCACAAAGAAGACCTCGCACGCATCAAGACGGTTCTTGATACACAGCGTGCCACGCTGGAAAGCATTAAAGCGGAGTTCGACAAACTCGGCATCAATACAGCACAGCTCCCCCCCATCGAGCAACTGCCCAAGGAATATCAGGAACAGTTTCTGGGTTTCACACGGGAACTGAGAGAGATTGATGAAATTCTGACTCCCCCCAGACCCGCAAGCAAACCGATGAAACTCCGCCGCCGGGCGATGATTTAAGGAGAATGGCATGGTTGATACAACATCCGAAGAACGCCTTGCCGCTATCGTTGCCAAAGTTCTGCGCGGAGAAACCGTTCTGCGTGCCGAACTGGGCATGGATAATAACGATATGGAAGCACTCTATTCCGTTACCTACAACGTCTATATGGCCGGAAAATACGATGAGGCCATGCGTTTGTTCGGTGTGCTCAGTCTGCTGGATCCCACCGACTACCGCTTTGTGTTCGGGGGAGCCTCCTGTTTGCAGATGCTCGGCGAGTACATGATGGCAAGCATGTATTTTCAGCTCGCGGGCGGACTGGATGAAGAAGCACCCGCACCCATGCTGCATACGGCTGAATGCCTGCTGGCCCTGAAGGACAGGGACGGGGCGAAAACAGCCTTGGCTCTGGTATTGGAACGCGCGGGAGACAAAGCCGAATACGCTCCATTACGCAAAAAAGCCGAAGTAATGCTGGAGAATGTATCCGCATAGAGCAAATTACGAATGAGGTATGCCATGTCCACTATGAATGTACATTCGAATACTCCCGTGACCGGCACTCAGGCCGCATTGGCTGAGCAGATAGCTGCCACGACTAAAAATATTCTTGCAAACGATATGGGCGGTGTCGGCGGAACAGGCAGCAGGCCTTTCCTCGGCAAACCCTCGCTGCCAGCCCCCACCCTGTCCGCCACATCCATGATGGTTGCCCTGACGGCACTGAATTCCAGGATTGCCGGGGAGAGCATCACTTTCGGCGAGAGCGCCATTGAAGGTATGCGCAATGACATCAGAGAGCAGGCGGCCAAACGGACGGAGCAGCTCCAGCAGTATTTCGACAACATGAATAAGGTCAACAACACCCAAAAATGCGGTCTTTTCGGCGCTATCGGGCTGTTTTTCTCCAACCTCTTCAAAGGCGACCCGATGGCCGGTTTGGAGATCATCAAAAACAACATCGGCAATATCGTGAAGGATGTTGTCATGATGGGGGCGCTCGCGCTCTCCGCCACCGTCGCCATCGCGGCAACCGTTGCCACGGTGGGGGCAGCTGCACCCAGTATCGCCCTTGTAGCCGGAGGAGCCACAATAGTTCTGGCGGCCATGGTTTTTTCCGATCCTGCAATCACAGGTGCCATTACCAACATGATGCCGGAAAACATTCGTATGGGTGTTTCCATCGCCATGGCCGTTATCACGGTCATCGCCTCCATAGTGGGCGGCGTCATGATGGCTGTGGGCAGCGGCGGTACCTCCGCTCTCACAAATATCAGCGCCGTTGTCAGCTCGATTTCTACCCTTGTCGGCGCGGCCTCGACCCTTGAACAGGGAGTAAAAGGATTCATCCAAAGCGGGTATCAGACAGAAAGCATGCTCCAGCAGGCGGAGATGGACAAGACTGACGCCCTGATGGCGGATATCAAATCCGCTCTTGAGCGCAACCAGACAGATCTCAGGGTCATCTTCGATGCCTTTGCAAAAATGGTCGAAAGCACGCACGGTCTGATCCAGACTTATGGTCAGAACCTGACCCGCGCGGCAAGCGTTTGAGGAGAATGATCATGAGCGAAATGCGCATCAACTCCCCCATACCTACCGCCGCCGAATCCATAGCCAGTGATTCCGAGAAGGCTAACGTCCAGAAAAACACGGCAATGGCTGCCGATCTTGCTGGCGTGAAAGAATCCGTTGTTCCTCTGGCAACACCCAATCTGAGCACCCCCGCAACCAACGCGGAAGTACAGGCCGCGTTGGCTAAACTGGAAGGCACAGCGCCGGAAATCCAGCAAGCCGTTTCCCAGTGCATCCAGAATATGCAGATACTCTCCCAGAACCAGGCCGGGAATGTATTGAACGCGAAGACCCTGGATGGTCTTGTGAATTCCGTAATCACAGCGGCCAAAGAGAACCGTACCGCGCCCTTTTACGAATTGCACGCCTACCTCTCGGACGGGGTGGACGATATGATCCGCGCCACGCCGGAAAACGCGCAACTGAAAATCATAGGCGAATCTGCCCATGCTTTGCTGGATCTTTTGCAAAAGCCGGAAGACAGCCGGGACATGGCAAAGACTATCGCCGGACATCTGGAAAAGCTGGCAGATGCCTCCCTGTGCGCAGCAAATGCGTCCGCAGAAGAGAAGTTCGCCGCAGCCTTTGCTGCCACGCTCCACAATGTGCTCAGTGTGGCTGCTGAGGCAAACCTTCTGGGCGATGCTCAGAAACAGATACTGGCGGATCTGGCCGCAAAACTCCCGCAGCTTGCAAAATTACAGGATGCCGCTGCCTTCTCCGCCAACGCGTTAGCCATCGCGAACACAGGGCTTTTGATGATTATGGCGAACCAGGTTCAGGCGGAACTCAATAATCGTATTGAACTTGTTGAAGCGGAAGCGGAACTCGCCGAAACCCTGAAGAAGAAAGAAGCGGCGAGTCGCCGGACAAAAGAAGAAATAACCGAAGGGCAGATTGAAACCAACAGGGTTCCCACGGAGTCCTCCTCGGTCTTTGTCAGTGCCCTTGGGAAGAGCGGGGATGAAGGATTCAGAATGATTAACGATCTTATCCTCAAGCATCAGGCGAACAGCGCAAGTCGCGGCCCGGTGTAATGATATCATTTTCTCTCAAGGAGATAAGTATGACGACAATAGACGGCATCCAGGCATCGGCCCAAGTCAATTTTACGGAAGTTACTCCTCTTAACAAAACCAATCTTTTCGCCCACGACGATGCGCTTGGCGTGGGCACAACCAGCGCAGGACTTACTTCCGGGATGCCAGCGCCCCTGCTGACCTCCAAGCCAGACATGATGAAGGTTATGGCCGCCTTTGAGGATCTGATCATCCTCATGAGCAAACTGGCGAAAGAAACCCAGTCGGCGGAGCGGGAAAACGAAGTGGCCCTGCTTGCCCAAAAGGTCAACAGCCTGCTGGGATCGGCCAAGGAAAAAGCCGAAGGCGCGCAGACCATGCGAAACATGGCCATTGTTTCTCTGGCAATCTCCATCATCAACGCCGGAATCACCATTGGGCTCAGCGGCCTTTCCATTGGCGGAATCATGAAGGGAGAGGTCGGTAAACTGGCAGGGGACAAACTGATGGAAGCCATCAGGGTTTTCAACACTTCTGTAAGCTCGGCCAGTCAGGCGGGTTCTTCCGTTTCCAGCTTCGTCAACACACTTGGTCAGACGGAAAGCCAGTTCGCTCAGGCCAAGGCCGACGAAATGCAGGCTCAGGCCGAGGAAGCCGGTATGCGGGCACAGAAGTCCCAGACCATGCAGCAGGATATGCGCGACCTTCTGAACAAGATGGTCGAACTGCTCAACTCTTTTTATGCGGCGCAGGACAAGATCGCCGGAGCCGCTTCCCATTAGGAAACGCTGTCTTTTTCCGTTTGGCGGCGTTGCTTGCTTTTTCCCTAAAAAACTTCGCGCCTTGCCAAACGAAAAAACTCAGCGTTTCCGAAAAGAAATAGGAGATAGACCATGACAACCATAGCAGCGCAAACAAGTTATACGCCCCTGTTCAATGCCGATGGAAACGTCACCGGCATCCAGCTTACCGATGCTTCAGGGGCGGTACTGGAAACCCGTGAAATTATCGCGCTGAATACCTTAAGCGCGGGTATTGCCGCCGTCAAAGCCCAGGATAATACCCTGGCCATGCTCTGGGGCCAGATGGAAGAGCAGACCACAGCTTTGAACGATATCAACGATATTCTGCAAACTCTGGGCAACGAGAAAAAATCCCTTCAGGACGACGCGGGTAAAACAGGTGCCAGCCTGGATGCTGATACTGTCGCCAAGCTGAAGGAACTTGCCGGGAAGCACGGTCTGCAACTTGGTGACATTGATCTTGGCAAGGAACTCAGCATCAGCGATCTCGAATCTCTGCAAAGCAATCTGGCCACCACTCAGTCTTCGGTGGGGGCGCTGAACGAGGATATGTCCCTGAAGCTGAACCAGGCCGCGAGCCAGCGTTCCGCCGTATTCACCCAGTTGCAGACCCTCTTGCAGACCATGATGCAGACGTTACAGCAGCTTTCCAGAGCATAGGGAGGATATTCCATGTCAATGCAAGTACCCCCGTACACGTCGGCGGACAAGACTATCGCGGCGGACGGCTTTTTCTACGTCTACCAGGGCGAAGGCAAGCCGGAAGTAAAAATGACCTTCATGTCCCTGATGATAGAACTGGGCCTCTATTCCCTGCAAAACAGCCGGGCCGCCTTCAACAGCCAGTTCCAGCGGGCGCAGGAAAAGGTTGCATGCATGGAGGAGCTGAACGAACTGCTCCAGCAGGCCAATGCCATCAAGTCCACCTACGATGCCGAAGCCAAGGGGGACGCAACAACGGAAGCCGGGGATTTTTTTACGAAGCTCGCGGAGTTCAACCGTAAGTATCCCGGTCAGGCCGTGGCGTACAACTTGGATGAGATCGCGGTCGGAACAGTGGATACCACCGCTCTGGGGGAACAAATAGGCGCGCATGGCAAGGCAAAAAACGAGTACGAGGCTCTGCGGGAAGAGTATCAGACCTATATTTATAATGACTGGCTTGCTGATGGAGATCATGGCGCAGCACGGACAAAAGACTTTAAGCAGAGGCTTGCCGAAATAAACGCCAAGTTGGAGGCCGGGGGGCTTAGCGGTCCAGAGACGAGTCATCTCAATCTTTTGAAACGAGTTCTGGAACTGCGGCTGGATGGCAAGGATTTGCCGGGACATGATCTGACAGCGATGGAAGCCTTGCGGGATGGGGCGGAGAAAAGCCGCGATGCCGAGGAAACTGCCCAGAACAATCTCACCAACCATCTGGCAGATTACGAAAAAGAGTATGCTCTGTTCAAGGAAGAAGGCAAAACGCTGGAAGAATGGAAAGATTTTCTGAGCAACTCCGCAGGCAAGAATGCCTACAAAACCTTTGGCAGCGGTGAATATTTCATCAGCAATCAGGGCCTTCAGAGCCTGCTAAGCAACATGCAGACCGCCCAGTCCACCCTGAGTAGTGAAAATGAACAACAGAGTATGCGCACCAACCAGGCCATGAACCGTTCCTCAGGCTTTTTGCAACAGTTGCAGAACATGGTGCAGGCGGCCAAGGAATCGCTCCAGGCGGCGAGCAGGGCAGGGGGTGCCTGATGACGGAAACCATGCTTGCCGAACTGTGCCGCCGTATGGGGGGACGGTCAGTTCCATCCCCCGACTCCTTTGGCGGCTATGCTTTGCCCTTGTCCGATGGTTTTACCCCGGTCATTACACCGGGCCGTGATGGCGTGGGTTTTGCAGGAGAGATTCTGGAACTGCCAACTGCTGAACAGGATCGTGAAGCCCTGTGTCGGGAACTCCTGACTCTGTCGCTCGGCAGGACAGGTCAGGAATGCGAAGGATACCTTCCCCATATCACGGCGGAAGGAAACAAGCTCATCCTGCGGCAGATGTGCGGAGCATTTCTCGCAGTGGACGATCTGGAAGCGGCCCTTGAGCGTTTCGTCAACCTGATGGAGAAATGGCGTTCCTTGGCCTTGCGGGAAAAAGGCCGGCAATCCTTCCGCTCAGGCGGGAGCCTACAGGGGATTATTATACCCTAAAGGAACTCTATGGTTTTTACATTCTTACGCGCCGTACTCTTTTCGGCGCTACTCGTTTTGTTCATGGCGGCCGCACCCGTGCAGGCCGCCCCTTTCGCGTTCACAGCCCAGAACGAACCCATGCCGGATTTCCTGTGTGCCTATGCGAACGCACAACAGAAAATCTGCTCTGTCAGTTCCGAGATCGGCGGCTCTGTTACTGGCAACCTGGAGTTCCGCACAGAAGACGCCTTTTTTGCCTTTCTTGAGCGCAGCCACGACATTGTGACCTATGTAGATGCGGAAACAATCTATTATTACGGCCGGTCGCAAATGGAGTCCGCAACGCTTCCTCTCTACCGCGTCAGTGTTTCCCAAATCAGCACGGCCTTGCGAGAAATGGAAGCCTATGACAGGCGTTATCCCCTGCGGCCAATCAGTAACGGGAAAATGTTGCGGATTACCGCGCCGCCAGCCTACATCGCTATCGTCACCCAGACCGTCGGCGACCTTGAAGCCAGCTTTACAGCCGCCAAAGGCACCCGTGTTTTTCGCCTGAAACACGCCTGGGCCGATGATATTGAGCTTAACTTCATGAACCAGACAGTGAATATTCCCGGAGTGGCAACGCTTATCCGCCGTATCACAGCCGATGGGGGCGATGCCCCCGCTCCGGTCAGCGGCGGAGAGACAGGCGGTGCTGTAGAACGACTCAAGGGCACTGGCCTTGCGAGCAGAACCGGCACCCAGGAAGCTCCCCAAAGAGCTTCCCCGGCAACCTCCAGAACAGCCGGGCCGGGGAGCGGTTCACGCAATAATGTAGTCAGCGGCGCACGCATTGTCGCGGATCCGCGCCTCAACGCCGTTATCGTCTGGGATGATGAAGAGCTGATGCCGCTTTATGAAACTCTCGTGACAGAGCTGGATCAGCCCGTATCTCTCGTGGAGATCCGGGCGGCCATCGTGGATATATCCGTTGAGCGAATGCAGGAACTCGGTATCGCCTGGGATGTCGCGCGGCCCGTTGCCGGGAGTTCCGGCTTTGGTGCCACGGGCGGAGCCAACGTGGGCGTGGACGATACCGCCGTGGATTTTGCGAGTAATATGGGCTACGGCCTCAACCTCACCACTTTGTATAGAAACGGACTTGATACTTTTATGGCCAGAGTGCGTGCCCTGGAACAGGACGGAGACGCCTCCGTGCTCTCCCGTCCGGCTGTGCTGACTCTGGACAATATCCAGGCATCGCTTGAGGTCACCAACACATATTACATTGAGGTTGCCGGGCAGGAAGAAGTCGATCTTTTTGACGTTACCTATGGAACCATTCTGCGCGTAACGCCACACGTTATCAAAGACGAGGATTCCGGCGCGGTCTCCATCAAGCTTACCGTGCATGTGGAAGACGGCGGCAGCCAGGCGGCGGCGTCCGGCACTGGCATCAGTTACCCCATTGTCTCCAAAACTCAGGTCAACACTCAGGCACTGGTGGGAGACGGTCAGGCGCTAATCGTGGGCGGGCACTACTATGAAACTTCCACAAGCGGCGATAACGGCATTCCCGTTCTCAAAAGCATCCCGCTGCTGGGCGGCCTGTTCAAAACACAGAGCGATCAATACCGCAAACAGGAACGGCTGTTTATCATCGCTCCCCGGCTGGTGGATCCGGCTAAACTACAGCAGGAGGCGCAGCAGTACGATGAGTTGTTCGCGCGTACCATGACCACGCAGCCGGTGGTTCGCATCGAGCGCAGCACCGGCGGATGCGCAAGGCAGCGCCGGGTGGCTGTAGAGCCAGTACCCGTTCCGGCACCAGTATCTGCCCCTTCCGCCGGGCCGCTATCCGGGCCGGGATCCGAGGATATCCAATGAGCAAAGATTCCGCGCGGATCCTGCTGAAATTGCTTTCCGGCCCCAATACAGGTGCGGAAATGGAACTCTTGCCCGGCGACTGGGTGCTCGGCAGTGATGACGATGCGCAGATTCTTTTGCTGGATGCAGGTATACGCCCGCGCCACCTGATTCTCAGGGTAGATGATTTCGGTAGCCTGACTCTGATTCCTCAGGATGGTTCCGTTGTGGCCGACGGGGTTTTGCTGCCGCCGGAAGGTGCTGCCGTTCAGCCCTTTGTTGTATTTACGGCAGGCGGAACACACGCTGTCTACGGCCCTGTAGATGAATCATGGCCTTCCCTCAGTTTGCCGCGACTTACGGAAAGCATGGCAGGAGTTTTGGCTGGATCAATGACGGCAGCGATGCCTGCAAGCGGCTTACAACCGGAAACGGGCATTCAGCCCATCGCCGATGACCACAAAGTGGGCAGCCCACTGACAACCCCGGAAACAACTGGCAACAAAGTGAGCAGATCGCGCTTGCGGCGCTTTCTTCTTCCGCTGGTCGTGATCCTGCTCCTGCTTGGCCTGATGGTTGACTACACGCATTTGAGATTTTTCTTTTCCGATGTGAGCCGTGAGGCGGAGTCACTTGCCAGAAGTCTGCACAGTCGAGGATTTCCCGACCTGAACGTCACAGTACGGCAGGACAATACCCTGCTGATCCATGGTGCCGTTCCCGGCAACGCCTATATGGACTCGCTGATGCGCTATGTGGAGAGCCTGGATACACAGCCGGCCCTGGCGGTGATCTCTCTGGAGGATCTTGTCGGTGCTTTGCGCGCAAAGGCACAGAGAGCCGATGCCCCAATCCGGATAACACGGACGGGAAGTCTGCTCCGCATCAGCGGATATGCGTACGACATGCGGGCTCTGGAAGATTTACTCGCTGAAGAACGTGAAAGTCTTGCCGCCGTTTCGGTGCGCGTTGATATCGTATCATGGGAAAGAGCGGAAAAGGAACTTCGCGCACAGCTTTCGGCCAGAGGGCTGGATGCTAAAACCCGCCTGATCCCTGATCTGTACCGCATCGCCTTGCAGACACGCCCGCTCTCTGCAACAGAACAGCAGACTCTGCGCGGTTTTCTTCTGGAAACTGAAGATTTTTTCGGCGTGGAAGGCGTGATCGGCGTGGAACGTTGGCGAGATGTGGAAAAAGTCGTTCCCCGGCCTCCTTCCCGGGAAACAGCCCTGTTTGCAGGGCCATCGGTTGCGGAAAAGCCGGATGTTCCAACGGCCCAGGCACCGGCTGCTGCAAAAACAGAGGTGGCGGCACAGTCTGATACCACCCAGGAGGTACTTAACCTCTTTCCCGAAGCATTGAATGAGCTCATTACGCCGCAGGAATTTTCCTGTGGCCATTTGCGCATTGTGGGCGAGGGGCACGATATGGGGGTATTGATGGGGGGAGTCCTGTACAAAACAGGCGCCAAGATGCCGGACGGTATGCAGGTGAAACTGGTCAGCTCCGGCTATGTCGTGCTGCAACGGGGCAAGGTGCATACACGTATCTGCACGGCCACAGAAACGCAAAACATACCATGACCACAAAGGAGGCATACGATGTTGGATGTAAACGCTCAGGATTTTGATGTCAGCGCAGCTTTGGCGCGCGATCCCGATGGCTACGCTCTGCGCACTATCAAGGACAGGCTTGAAACCATGAAATCCGGCTTGAAACGAACCATGGACAAGGGACTGCCCGCCGATCAGTTTTCCGTGGCAAACAATTTGCATAAGTCATGTCAGACGGCGCAGGATCTGGTGGAGCAGTTCTGGTCCCAGCCGCGAAAATAACTGTCAACAAGGGAGAAGGATGATGTCACAGGTAACCTATTCCACAACAGGTATGGAAACCACGGCGAATGCCATCAAGACGGCCAAGACAAACCTTGATGCGTTTACCAATTTGCCGGAAATGGATGAACTCACCATGATTGAATACAATTTGGCGGCCAGCAAGTATTCCACCATGGTCAGCCTTTCCAGCGGCTTGGTCAAAAACCTTTCGGATACCGAAAAACAAGTCGCCAACAAGATGTGATGCTTCCTCTCATAACGGGAGATCCTACATGCTTATATCGCAAGACGATGCCCGCCTTTTGGGCAAGGTGGCCTTCATGGGCCTCTGGCAGGGACGTTTCGTGGAAAGCGAAACTATTTTTACCGCACTCAAGGATGCCGCCCCGGAGCGTATTGGCCCCCTGCTCGGGTTAGGCATGGTGCGTGCGCATAAGGGCGAATACGCGGCAGCCATTAAAATTTTGGAAGAGCAGGCTCTCGCTCTTGCACCGGAAGATGAACACGCCAAGGCTTGGCTTGGGCTGGCCCTTTTTCGGGACGGGCAGACAAAACGGGCGAAGGAAATTCTTGAGCCCCTGGCGGGCGTGGCAGCAGGTGCTGATGTGAAAACACTCGCCGCCGGGCTTCTTGAAGAAATGCGGGGAAGTCATGAACGTTGACAGAGCAGGAACTGTGGGCGGAGGCGCTGCCATATCGAACGGGCCTGATCAGCTCACCCGCGTCGTCCCGTTGAAGGAGGCACAGGGGTTCTCCGCCGCAGTCGGCGGCGGAAAAGAACAGGGGCTGTCCGCCAGTGCCTCCGGCTTGGAGGAGACGGATATGGGCGCACTCCTGCGTGACTCTATACGCGGTTCACTCGCTGCCACGGCTCGGCAGATTCAACAGAACGCGAAAGATATAGAACGCGACAATATTGATAAAGGGTTTTAGCCGCAAAGCGGCTCAGGAGGATACCATGGTTGATCCTATCAGTAGCGGAGCAGCTGCATCCTTGACCGGCAACGGCATTGCCGCGCCAAGCGCTTCGGGACCCGGCCCCGCCAGTATGGCGGATACGGCCCAGTTCCAGGAAGCATTGCATCAGCCAAACGTCCATTCCGCAGCGGAAATGACTTCAGGGCAAATTCCCGGAACGGAAAGTAGCCGTTCGGTGCTGGAAGGCATTGACAAGATGAGCGCCGACATGCGTGCCATGCAGGGCGATCTGCAAAATGCCACCTCTTCCATGGGCGAAGTTGGCGATCTTTTGCGGATGCAGTTTCAGGCGGCGCAACTGACTATGACCCAAACCATGGTCGGCCAGGTCGGGCAGAAGACCAGCCAGGGGACGCAACAGCTCCTCAAGGGTCAATAGGATTTTATGTCTGCCGTCACGCATACTTTCAAAGCGCGGACATTGCGCCTTTTGGCTTTATTGCTTCTGGCCTGTCTGTGCAGTGCCTGTCAGGTCACGCTCTATTCCGATCTTACGGAGCAGGAAGCCAATGAGATGATCGCCGTACTCAGCAACAATGGGGTGGCGGCACAGAAAGTGACAGGTGCGGATAAAGGATTATGGAACCTCTCCGTAGAAGAACACCTTCTGCCGCGCTGTGTTGAAATTTTGTCCGCGAACGGACTGCCGCGCAGCCAATATCAGAGCATGGGGGGCGTCTTCAAAAAAGAGGGCATGGTTTCCTCTCCCACAGAAGAAAAAGCGCGTCTCGTCTTTGCCATATCTCAGGAACTGGCTGGAACCATCGCCGCCATCGACGGAGTTCTCAACGCACGGGTACATCTGGTATTGCCGGAACTGGATAGCTTCGGCAACAAGATTTCTCCGTCCACAGCTTCGGTCTTCATAAAGCACCGGGCCGACGTGGATCTTGCAAGTCAGGTTTCTCCGATTAAGCGTCTGGTGGAAAACAGTGTCCGTGACCTCAAATATGAATCCATCTCGGTCTTTCTCTTTCCTTCCGCGGCAGGGCCGCTCATGCCGTTGCCGCCGGAGACAAGCGTGTTATTCTTTTCCGTTGACTCGGAAAATGCAGTCATTGCCTGGGCTACTGTCATTATTTGCGCCTTCGCCAGCTTCGGTTTGATTAGCTATGGCGCATACGCCATGCGGCGCAGGAGAAAAAGTATCCTTCCGGAACAGTCATGAACCCCCGGCAGAGCTTTGCCCGGCATATTCTGCGTGAAAACCGTCCGCTTCTGGATGCTATCGTCAGTTGCAACAGGCTGTTTCCGTCCAGAATCAGAACGGACGCGATTGTGCCGGAATATGCCCCTCTGTTGCCCCTTCTGAAAAAGGACGCCGTGGAAAGTTCCCGGTTCACCAAACGGATGCACTCTCTTTTCCCAAGCGTTCCACAAGGTATTTTCGGTTCTGACAATGCCTGGAGCGTCTGTAACACATGGGCTCTTGATTTTCGGCTTCCCAGGCACAGGCTTGCCTTGCTGCCGCCGGACATACTCGTAAAATTGGCCCGCTATTTCGGCCTTGTCCGGCATAGAGCACAGATACGCCGCCTCATTGACCGCGATGCTGTACTCGCCCTGCGCGAAGAAGTGGGAGAGGAAGGGCGTCGCTTCGTCCTGCGCCGCTCCATCTTACTTCCTGGCGCACGGCCTGAAGTACGGGAAGAAGCGGATGAAGGCACACTCTCCCTTCCTGAACGAATCCGGCACAGCGGCTTTTCCGCAGTGGCTTCCTGCCTCGCGGACGCTCCGTTTCCTTTGACCGAACGGCTCAGCCTGACAGTGCCCGGTGACTTTGCCGCACACCTCGCAGAGGCGGGAAGGGCGCAGATGGGTTCTGCCCTCCGTGATTCAAATGCCAACCACGATACAGCCACAGAGCATTGGGCACTGCTGCGCACCTTGCTGTTCAAGGAGATAGCACCGGAATGGGAACCCTGCTTTTTATGAAAAAGGGGCATTTTGCGCCCAAGCCCGGAACGGCTGTTTTGAAACAGGCCGACTACACGCTTTTGCTGGAAGCAGAAGCCGTGCTTACAACTGCGCTTGCCGAAGCCGAGGCCATTCGGGAAGAAGCCCGAAACTTGTATGTGGCGGAAAAAGAGCGCGGGTATGCGGACGGCATTGCGGAAGGCAAAATGGAAATGGCCGAACGTATGATGGATACCGTGGCCGCCGGTGTGGATTACCTGGAAGGGCTGGAAAATTCCATTGTGGATCTGGTGATGCAGGCCATGCGTAAGGTCATTGAAGGTTTTGACGATAAAGAGCGTGTTATCGGTGTCGTTCGCAAAGGTCTTAGCTACGCGCGTTCACAAAAGCGTGTGGTGCTTCGCGTGTGCCCTGAGGATGCGGAAACTGTGCAGAAGGAGATGCAGACCCTGCTTCGGGATTTTCCCGGCATAGGCATTCTTGATGTTGCCTCTGACCCGCGTCTCGGCAAAGGAGCCTGTATTCTTGAAAGTGAACTCGGCCTTATTGATGCGGATCTCAATGTGCAACTTGAAGGCATCCGCAAGTCATTCCTGAACCGTCTGCAACAATCCGAGAGCAAGTAAGTATGTCCAAGGGCTCTATCTCCGATCTTCTCGAATCCGCCTTGCGGACCAACATTCCCGTGGATATACGGGGCCGGGTCGTGCAGGTGGTCGGCACCATTATCAAGGCCGTGGTGCCGGGGGTGAAAATCGGGGAAATATGTACCCTGAAAAACCCATGGGACAGTTGGGAAATGACGGCGGAAGTCGTGGGTTTTGCGGAAGAAGCAGCGCTCTTAACGCCGCTCGGCGATATCCAGGGTGTGTCCTCGGCAACAGAGGTTATTCCCTCCGGCTCCGTGCATATGGTGCCTGTGGGTCCGGATCTGCTTGGTCGTGTGCTTGACGGACTGGGTAACCCCATAGACGGCGGCCCCCCTTTGAGACCGGCGGCGGCGTATCCTGTGTATGCCGATCCCCCCAACCCCATGACCCGGCGCATCATCGACAAACCGCTTCCCCTTGGACTTCGGGTTCTGGATGGCCTGCTCACCTGCGGAGAAGGCCAGCGCATGGGTATTTTCGCAGCCGCCGGCGGCGGAAAAAGCACGCTGCTTTCCTGTCTGGTCAAAGGCGCAGAGGTTGATGTGACCGTTCTCGCCCTTATCGGAGAACGCGGCCGTGAAGTGCGTGAATTTATTGAGCATGATCTCGGCAAGGAAGGCATGAAAAAAGCCGTGCTTGTGGTTTCCACATCGGATCGTTCGTCCATGGAACGCCTCAAAGCATCGTATGTGGCGACGGCTATCGCCGAATATTTTCGGGATCAGGGCAAACGGGTTCTTCTGCTCATGGATTCCGTTACCCGCTTTGGACGGGCCTTGCGTGAAATCGGCCTGGCCGCAGGGGAACCGCCCACCCGTCGTGGCTTTCCGCCTTCCGTTTTTTCCAGTCTGCCCCGGCTCATGGAACGGGCCGGTAACTCGGACAAGGGTTCCATCACCGCGCTCTACACTGTGTTGGTGGAAGGCGACGACATGACCGAACCCATCGCGGACGAAACACGATCCATATTGGACGGCCATATCATTCTTTCCCGCAAGCTGGCCTCTGCCAACCATTATCCGGCCATAGACGTACTCGCGTCCGTCAGTCGGGTCATGAACTCCATCGTGGACAAGGAACACAAGGCGGCGGCCAACCGCTTCCGCGCACTGCTCGCAAAATATGCCGAAGTGGAACTGCTTTTGCAAATAGGTGAGTACAAGCAGGGAGCGGATGCACTTGCGGACGAAGCCATCGCCAAAATCGACCGGCTTAACGGCTTTTGTAAGCAGGGCCTGAATGAACCCTCAGCCTTCGATGCGGCGACACGTGCTCTGCTGGATCTCGTTAAGTGAAAGGTTACCCGCTGGCACGTTTGCTCTCTTTACGGATACGCCGGGTGGAAACAGCCAGGGCCGAAGTGGCGAAGATGCGGCGTCTCGCCCATGAGGCCCGGGAAAAAGCGGAAGAGGGCGAAAAGTCAGCACGGGATTTCGCAGCACAGCGTCCGACGGAAGAAGCCGCCCTGTTTGAAACGATACGCAATCGGACTTTAGAGCGCAAACGGCTGGACGCCTACCATGATGCCCTCGCTGCTCTGTCCGCACAGGAATTGGAACTGTTCGATATCGCGGAAACGATGCGCGCATCGGCGGTGCAGGCGGAGAAGAATCTGGATGCCGCCGTCCACGCGTACAAGGATGCGGTACGCGAAGTGAACAAATTTGAAGAACACCGCGCTGTCTGGTCGAAGGCGGAACAAAAACGCCTTGAGGACATCCAGGAATTGGAAGCCGAAGAAACGGCGGGTATCGCCGCCATGCGGCGCGGCAGGTAACGGAGGAATCGTATGAGCAGCATCAACAGAGTCGAACAACAGGCAGGGCAGCAACGGCTAAGCACGTCTCAGGAAGCCCCCAAAGCCAGTGACGATGCGGTGAAAGATTTTACTAAAGCCATGAAAGGCATGTCCGTTCAAGAAGCCCCCAAAGCCAGCGAGGGTGCGGTAAATAATTTTACAAAGGCTATGAAAGGCTTGTCCGTTCAAGGTCAGATGGGCGAAGGAGCGGCTGCGCAGAGTGCGCTTGACGGATCGCCCTTCGGCATTTTGCCCCAGCGCGGACGTAAGGATGGAGAATCGGGCGGCCAGGAAAATAGCCAGGATAAAGGACAGGAAACAATCTTCCTCACAGGGGACGCTGTGCTCGCCAATATGGGCGGGACCAAAGAAATACCATCCCCTGGAACAGTTGCGGGAGCGGATACTGCAAGCAGGATCGATGCCGATATCACAGCCAAACTTGTTGACCGCATCCTGGTCTCCGCCCCGGACGCCACAGGAGGGGCCGAGGTTCGCATATCCTTACGCGAGGATATTCTTCCCGGCACGGAAATTCGCATACAGCGGCAGGCGGACGGCGGTATTTCCGTCCAGTTCGTAACCGGAGACATCAGGGGTGAGCAAATGCTCGGCGCGCGCCAGATCGGCGATTTACAAAACGTGCTGGCCGGGAGCCTGGGTGTGGAAGTGCGCGTAAGCACGGTCAGACCTGATGGTTCCATGAGCGCGGATGCCGGAGCTGGCGGGGAACAAGGCCACGGTGGCAAAGAAGGCCAGGGAGGCTCAGGAGGAAATGGAGGCCAATCCCGCGATGGGCGTTCCCGGCAGCATGATATCTTTGATGCTATGCAGGATACCGTCTGATGAAGACCACCATACCATATGCGGAATTGACGCTGCCTCGTGTTGCCGCCGATATGGCGGCAATATTGAATCGCTTATATGTCGGTTCGCGTTCCTTCGTTTTCCGGTTCGGGAACCGGGAATGGCGCTTTACGCCCGATGCTTCCATCAGGCCACGAGTATGGCGTGCCCGCGTTTACGCCCGTCTTGGTGACCATGACCTTGCGCTGTTTATGGACAGTCTTCTTGCGGTTAATTGGGAGAATTCGGATCTTCCCCTGCCGCTTTTGTTGGCACTGCCCCCGGAATTGGCAGGGGCGGCTCTGGAACTTGCCTGCCAGAGCCTTGCGGAGGATCTGGAACAGGTGAGCGGCCTGCCCGTTGTCGTTTCCGAAATCAATTTGGATGAAGAGGAAGCATATATCGGGAGTGATGCTTTTTTGTTTACCTTGACCCGCGATGACGGACAAACTGCGCACCTCGCTCTGGTGGCGGGAAAAGAAGCTTTCCTGCTTGTGGCGGATATGCTTGCCGCCGTGCCTTCCGGACGCGGATTGTTCCAGCTTCCCCTGCGCTGCCGCATAGTATGCTCCGGGCCGGAAGTGACACTGCCTGAACTGGCGGATCTTGCTTCCGGTGATGTGCTTTGTTCCTCCCATAACTTTTCTGACCTTAATGAGCCCGGCCTGACCGTGCGGCTTGCCCTGTCGTCCGTCTGTGGCGCTCCCGCGCGACTTGTCGGAACTGAACTTTATCTGGAGGGATCCATGACCGATGTGCCTACCGTCATGCCGGACAATTCGGCAGGAGACGAAAAAAATGTTCTTGAGCGTACTGTGGACAATGCGGGTACTCTTTCTCCTGCGCCGGGTAATGATACCGCCTCCTCCTCTATGGACATGCTGCCGGTTCGGGTGGATTTCGATCTGGGGAGCGTTGAACTGACCGTGGCTGAAGTATCTTCACTGGCGGCGGGTCAGGTTCTACAGGCAGGCCGTGATGTTGCAACTCCTGTACGGATAAGCATCGCAGGCCGGGTTATGGGAACGGGAAGCCTTGTGGATGTTGCGGGGCATATCGGTGTGCGCGTTGAGACACTATCCTTGAAATAGCGGATATTCGGGAACAGTAATGCAAAGTTTTGATCCGGTAATCGTTGTAGGCGTTCTGCTCCTTCTGACGCTTGCGCCCTTCGTCATAATGGTCACCACCTCCTATCTCAAGCTGGTTGTGGTCATGTCGCTGGTGCGCAACGCTCTGGGCGTGCAACAGGTTCCGCCCACCATGGTGCTTAACGGTCTGGCCATCATTTTTTCGGTCTTCATCATGACTCCGGTTGCTCTTCAAACCAGCAAGCTGATTGACCCCGCCATGTTCAGCCGATCCGCAACTCCAAGCGAAATGGTACTTACCCTGGACGGAGCCAAAGGCCCCATGCAGGAATTTCTGCAAAAACGCGCCCACCAGAAAACAGTCCATTTTTTCCTGGAAACAGCCAAACGGCTGTGGCCCAAAGAAGAGGCAATGACCCTATCCGCAACCGATCTTTCCATTCTTGTTCCGGCCTTTGCGGTGAGCGAGCTGACAAGAGCCTTTGAGATAGGTTTTTTGCTCTATCTGCCCTTTGTGACCATCGACATCATCATCTCCAACATTTTGCTGGCCATGGGCATGATGATGGTATCTCCAATGACTATTTCCCTGCCTTTCAAACTTCTGCTGTTCGTACTTCTGGACGGCTGGAGCAAGCTGATACAGGGGCTTGTTTTAAGCTACGCATAGGAGCGCCTCCGTGACGGAATCAAGCGTATTGGAATTTGCCATGCAGTCGCTCATCCTCATGCTGCAACTGTCCCTGCCGCCAATTTTGGTGGCATCGCTCGCCGGACTTCTGGTCAGCCTGATTCAGGCCATCACACAATTGCAGGAGCAGACCCTCGCTTTCGGGGTCAAGCTCGTGGCCGTTGGCGTTACCATCATGCTTATGATGGGCTGGCTCGGCGGTGAAATATACCGTTTTTCCGATACCTTATTTTCCAGTTTTGGATTTTTGGTGAAGTGAATACCGGAAGGTGGCACGCTTCCTGCTCTTAGTGCATCAGTTCATCAGTTTTCGATTCACTAACCGCCCAAGCGTATTTCAAGGAGTATTTCATGGCTGCGAACGATGGTGTTCTGTTTTCCTCATTAATCGGCGCTATTGCCAAAGATATAGGCATTCCAGAAGCGGCTGCTTCGCCCGACGGAATTTTTCGCCTGGAAGTGGAAGGGACGCCGCTCAGTATCATGCAGCGTGGAGAGTCTATCCTGCTGTATACCTCTCTCGGCAGCCTGCCGACGGACGAGGTGAGCGCGAATGCCATCCGTAATGTTCTGCTCGGTGCCAACGTCCTGTTCCAGGAAACGCGCGGCGCGACTTTTGGCATTGTCCCGGAAGACGGGGCCATAGTCTTATGCTGGCAGACCCCCATGCAGGGGCTTGGCGATGCCGATTTTATCAAAATGACGGAAGCATTTTTTATCCTCGTGGAAGACTGGATGAAGCGCCTTGATGAAGTCATCAGCCAGCCAGAGCAGATGAAAACAGCCGTAGCCACCATGACAAATCCTTCCTGGACAAGCGTTTAGGCATCATAAAGGAGCAGAACAATGACTCAAGTCAACACACAGAACAATCCCGTGCAGAGCAATTCCGTTTTCTCTCTTGCAGACAACAAAACTTACGGCGCAGGCGCAGGCAATTCCTTAGTCCGCACAGGCAGAGGTTTTGGCGGAAAAATCGTCAACTGGTTCAGGGAACATTTCAATTATTCCGGTATGCGGGCGCAGAACCAGAACGCCCTGGACAACCTGGCCCGCCAGTTGACAGAACAGTACAATGGCAAGGCTGGCTTTGAAACGCTGCGTATAAGCAGCCCCACGGCTGGCGGCGGAAGAAGCATTACCGGCGGGGAACTGAAGCGCCAAGCCCTTGATATACACGCCAGCATTATGCGCAATGAACTGCGTGCCCTGCCCAAAGATAGCTCTGGAATGGACGTGCTAAGCTGCATTCTAAATACGCTGCCGTCTGACATTCCCAAAGATATGCTGGGCGCGTTTCTCAATAATCAGATTTTACCGATGCTCATCAACTCCACAAACCTGATGCCGCGCCTGCAAACGCTTATGGGCAGCCAGGAAATGGCGGATATCTCCCAGATGCAGCATACTACGCAGAGTTTTATCGAGCAGCATCTTGGGATCGATTCGAGGTTGATGGCGCAGGGTAAGGCGGAACTTGGAGTATGGGCGGATAAAATGAACGCGGTCGCGCTTGTTCGGGAAACAGCGAACCGCTTCACGGATATGCCCATGCAGAACAGCAGCGTAAGCCTGCGCAATGTTCCTGAGAACACCAGCCAACTCATGGGGCAACTTGGTATTGCCGAATTCAAGACGCTTGGTCAGGCTTCGTGGGAAAATTCAGTTGCAACCGACCTCACCCAGGATTTCCTGCGCAGCAATCAGTTCGGCATCCTTGTCCGGCGGGCTCTAGCCTCAGAAATAGCGAAGCCGCACATAGAAGCCATGAAGGCAGCGCTCTCTCCCCTGTTTGAGAACATCAGCAATCTGGGTACGGAGACAGACCCGGCCACGGGAGAGACCAGAACTTTTGAAATGGCCTCTACAACGGCTCTCCGTACCCATCTGGAAAATAACAATATCAGCAAGGAAGCTCTGCAAAGCAATATGACCCAGGCGCTTCAGAGTGTTCCGGGCTTCAAGGCCATGGTGGGTGAGTTGATGCACTTTGTCAGCTCCGAGCTGCGCCCTCTTTTGCAGGGAGACCCCGATATGCAGCAGAAAATGATGTCAGGCTTTAACGGTGTTGCTTGGCTGGCAGTGTGCGGGGAAATGACCACAGAAGCCGTAAGGCAGGATAGCTGGCAGATGAAGTTGATAGCCTCCGCCCTGCAATCATCGGTTTCTTCCAGCAGCATGGATGTGGGACAGCCCTGGAGAACATTCTTTGAAAGTGTTGATGGCTGGAATGAGATGATAGCGACCGCGTAAAAAGATACCGGGCGACCGGGGAAAATACCCCCGGTCGCCGCGGGGATAGCTGCATGATCGACGAACTGGCACGGCCGTTGCTGATTTTTTTGTTCTGCCTTGTCCGGCCGCTGGCGGCGTTTCGCACAGCGCCGCTACTGGGGGCTAGCGTCATGCCCCCGCAGACGCTGAACGCCTTTGCCATGACCCTCGCCATTTTGTTCTATCCCATTGCCGAAGTCACCGCCCCGCAAACGCTTGAGCTATCCTGGCTACTGTTGCCGCTGATAGTCAAGGAACTGTTTATCGGGCTCATCATCGGCTTTTTTTTTGGCATCCTGTTCTGGGTGGCCCAGAGTGTGGGCTTTCTCATCGACAATGAGCGCGGAGCCAGCATGGCTCAAGGCATGGATCCCCTGTCAGGGGATCAGCTCTCGCCCTTTGCCTCTCTGTTTTTTCAGTTCGCGGCCATGCTGTTTTTTACCAGCGGTGCATTTGTTTCGTTCATCGGGATGCTGATGGAAAGTTACGCTGTCTGGCCGATCTTCGAGTACATACCCAAGCTCACGGGAGCGGGGCTTCAGAACCTTTTACTGCTCCAGGCGGACGCGGTGCTGCGCCTTGCCGTCATGCTGGCCGCGCCGATCATGGCCTTATGCTTTCTTACGGATTTCGGCCTGGGGCTTATCAACCGCTTCGCCCAGCAACTTAATGTGTTTGTACTCGCCATGCCGCTGAAAAGCGCGGTGGCTCTCTTCGTGCTTACCTTCTACGCCATGACCATGCTCGGCGTGTTCCAGAACGGCATCCGTGACATGGACTTTGTGTTCGGGCATTTGCGCGAGGCTCTGCAATGAGCGAGAAGACAGAGAATCCAACCCCAAAACGCCTGCGCGAGGCGCGGGAAAAGGGACAGGTGGCTAAAAGCCAGGAAGTCTGCTCCTCAGCGGTCATTGTAACGGTCATGGCCGTGTTTGGCTTACGCTTTGACGCCAACATGGAGGAACTTCGCGCACTGTACGATTTTCTCTTAACAGCCATGCATCATCCTTTTCATGAAGCAGTGGCCGAAGTTGGCGGCGCGGCTCTGGGCGCATTTTTATTCATCGCAGGCCCGATCATAATTATCGCCCCGCTGGCGGGTATCGCCGCCTATCTCTCCCAGGTGGGCGTACTTTTCGCCTTCAAGGGAGCCATGCCGAGCCTGAACAAGCTCAGCCCCAAACAATGGGTTGACAAAGTTTTCTCCAAAAAAGCCATGGTCGAACTGGGTAAAACCATCATCAAGGTAGTGGTGTTGGCCTGGATTTTGAAGGGCGTTGTCATAGATAACATCGACCCCATTCTAAAAGCGGGGCTTACATCGCCGGAAACCTTCCTTTCGGTTTTCGGCGGAGTGATGTTCGACATATTCCTCTGGTGTACGCTGGTTTTTGGTGCCGTGGGGGCGGTGGATTTTCTCATCCAGAAACATCTGTTCACCAAACAGATGATGATGAGCAAGGACGAGGTCAAACGTGAATACAAGGAAATGGAAGGAGATCCGCAGATCAGATCCCGGCGCAAACAGATGCATCAGGAAATGGTTCTGAACGACACTATGCAGCAGACACGCAAAGCCTCGGTGCTGGTCACCAACCCTACCCGCATCGCCATTGCTCTGTTTTATGAAGAAGGGAAAACGCCCTTGCCGCTCGTCACCGCCATGGGTCAGGGTGCAATAGCCAAAAAAATGCGGGAAATTGCCGAAGAAGAAGGCATCCCTATCATGGAAAACGTCCCTCTGGCCCGAGAGTTGCTTGAGACGGGCGAGGTACACAACTATATCCCCTCGAACCTGGTCCAGCCAGTGGCAGAGGTTATGCGCTGGGTAAACGATTTGACGGACAGGTAGCACCTGAATTTGCCGTGATACTTCGTCTGACAGCAAATTGAGGCGCTACCAAGGAGAAACATATGAGCCAACGTATAGACGGCCCCGGAATTATGCCTGACCACGCCCGTATGAGAGATACGCAGGGTATAGCACAAACAGGCAGTTTCATGGGGGAGGCCGTGAAAGCGGAAATGAGTACAGCCTCCCTCATAGCTGATGCCGCAGAGGAACTTACCTTCAGCGCCAGCGAGGATGTGGAACGCAAACTCAGTGAGCGTAAAGAAGGTAAAGACAAAACGCGGAACCTTGAGCAGATCCTGCTCTATGTGGAAAAATCCGAAGACCTGAACCGGGAGGATCTGGAAGCCTTTTTCGGACAGCTCAAATCCCTCCAAAATGCAACCAGTGCGGGTATGGTGTCTCTGGTCAAGCAGGCGTTCAAAGATCCTACCAACCAGCACGCGGCGCTCAGCTACTGTCTGGCGAAACTGGAAGAATCAGATCTGTCTCCGGCGGGCAAACAGTCTTTGCGCAACGCCACCCTTGGGGCCATAGGCTCTCTGGAAGCAGAGAGCGGCAGGGCTATCAACGCGGGCTATAACGTGGCGGGTATAGACGCTCCGGGGCTTGATCTCGTTCCGAGTTCACTGCGCGTTCTGTATCGTGACACAGTTATTGACTTTCAAAGCTATGAAACGACTTTCGGCCTCATGCTGGAAAAATTCGGCCCGCAGGAATTTTCTAAAGCAGTGGACTACCTTATCCGGGCGCTCGGCAACGATATGGCCGCCATAACCCCTTCCAGCCCCAAAGCCGCTCTCAAGGAGGTCATGGACGGGCTGTACATGGTGGAATCGCTTGGCACCATCTACAAGGATGCCCACGCATTGCTTGCAGGCAGCATCGAACGCCACGGCCCGAACCGGATTGCTGAAAAGTCCGTCATTGAACCCTTGCTCCGCTATAAGGACATGCCCATGGTTGTTGCGGCACAAGTAGGGTCGGATATGTCCTTCCTGATTTCGGACAACGCGGTGAGAGATGCGGAACTGACGCAGGGCGTGCGGGAGCTTGCCCGGAAAATGCCGCATAAACTCTATGCTTCAAACGAAGCTCGGCAGAACGTGCTGAACGCCTTGCAGGAACTTTTGGACAATGCCGTTGACCGCGAAGAAATGGAAATGGAGGAATAGCCGTGTCTCTTGCCGATGCCACCCTTGCGGAACTCGCCGCCTCTTTCCAGTTACCCTCGTTGGCTTTCAATGAAAACAACGTGGCGGCTCTGCGCATAGGCGGAGCGAGTGACGCGGACGAGACGGATTTTGTTTCCTTTGAAAAGCGCGGAGATAGCGTTTTTCTCAGCGTCGCCCGTCCCCTGCCGCCGCATCGCGCGGGGCTTGCGGAACAGGCCTTGCGCCTTTGCGGCAAAGAGGGAGGATTTTCCATTCCCATCCGGGCCGGTTTGACCAGCAATGGTCGCCTCGTGTTCATCACGCGGTTCACACAAAGCTCCTTCACGCTGTCCGAAACCGTGCGGCGTATCACGGCTCTACGCGACGCCCATAGCCGTCTGGGAGACATGTAACATGGTCAAAGCCGCAGTGGCAGGCTTCAGCCCCAATATAGGCATTGAGAGCATTTTCAGTTCCGGCGAAGGGCCCGGAGCGGCGACTCTTCCCGGTTCCACCCGAGTGGTGCCCACCGATGCCATGACCAGCATGGAAGTCCTGCACGAGATGTATGCCCCGTCCTGGGACAGAGCCATGCAGAATTTTTTGCGACCGCGCATCAATGCCAAGGAATTGCTGATTCCCGGCGTTCTGGCCGGACGCATCCGTCAAGCCAGAAACGAACTTATGGAAGAAGCCCGCAAAAGAAAGTCAAAATCCCTGCGTGGTGCGGCCCTGTTGCTCGAAGAGGACGAAGAATTGAAAGAACTGCTTGATGTATATCGCAACCTTTTATTGCAAGGGTGAGCCATGCGGGAAAGTTCACTGGAATCCCTGTTGCTGCTCGCAACCCTTTTTGTGATTCACGAAAAGCACGGCAAAGCGGCAACGGTGCTGGAAGGGCTGTACGCCCTGGCTCCGCGCGATGAACGTGTATTGCGCCTGCTCTGCCACTCCTTTGTTATGGAAAACCGTAACGAAGAAGCGCTTGAAGTGTTGCGGGAACTGTTCTCCTGTGCGGGAGACCGCATGACCGCCCATGAAACCGCCTGTGCCCTGCGTTTGAAGGCATCGGCCCTGTGGCGTCTGGGGCGTCTGGAAGAGTCGCGTGCGGTAATAGAAAGCATTTAAGGAAATATATATGTTTGTAGATCGCATAGAACGCTTTGTCCTTCGCCTGAACCAGTACAGTGACTTGTTCCTGGCCGGGCTGGTCGTGGCTATCATCGGGGTGATGATTCTGCCTTTGCCCACCCCGCTGGTGGATGCACTCATCGCCACCAACATGAGCATTTCAATCCTCATGCTGATCGTGTCCATGTATATCGCCTCGGCTCTCGCTTTTTCTGTTTTTCCCGCCCTGCTCCTTTTCACCACGCTGTTCCGGCTGGCCCTGTCCATAGCCACAACCCGTCTCATCCTGCTGGAAGCGAATGCGGGGCAAATCATCTTCACTTTCGGCAACTTTGTGGTCGGTGGCAACTTTGTGGTCGGTTGTGTGGTTTTCCTCATTCTGACCATTGTGCAATTTCTGGTTATTACCAAAGGCGCGGAGCGTGTCGCCGAGGTAGGCGCGCGTTTCACCCTGGACGCCATGCCCGGCAAGCAGATGAGCATTGACGCGGACATGCGGGCGGGCACCATTGATATAGACGAAGCCCGCCGCCGCCGCTCTCAGGTGACCCGCGAAAGCCAGCTTTATGGGGCCATGGACGGGGCCATGAAGTTCGTCAAAGGCGATGCTATCGCGGGGCTTATCATCACCTGCGTGAACATTATAGGTGGCATCTGTATCGGGGTTTTTCAGCGGGATCTTTCGGCCGGGGAGGCGTTGCAGATCTATGCCATCCTGACCATCGGCGACGGGCTTGTCGCACAAATTCCCGCCCTGCTTGTTTCCATCACTGCTGGCATCGTTGTTACCCGCGTTTCGGATGATGACGGCGGGCACCTCGGCGGGCAGATCGGTGCACAATTTCTGAACCAGCCCAAAGCCCTGCTGGTGGGCGCAATGCTTGTATTCCTTTTTGCCCTTGTTCCGGGTTTTCCCAAGCCGCAGTTTATGATCCTGAGTCTGTTCGCTGGGGGCGTGGGCTTCATTTTTTATCGCCGTGGCAAGAGAAAAGACGGGGAAACCGAACAGGAAGCGCAGGAAAGATTGCAAAAAGTCTTGTCTCCGGCGGCAACTCCGGGAAGTCCTCCCGTCAGAGATACGGAAACGTTCTCTATCACTGTGCCGCTTCTGATCGATCTCGCCGAGGACATCAAGGCGCAAATCAACCCCGCCTATCTCAACAGCGAGATCATCAAGGTTCGTCGGGCGTTGTACTATGACCTGGGCGTGCCCTTTCCCGGTATCAATCTGCGGTTCAACGAAAACCTTGCTTCCGGTTCCTATTCCATTCTTATTCACGAAGTACCCATGAGCAAGGGTTGGCTGCCCAAGGACAAGGTGCTGGTGCGTGAACAGGCCGCAAACCTGGACATGATGGGGTTTACCTATGAAACCGGAGAACAGTTTCTGCCGGGTCTACCGGCGCTTTGGATGCCGATGGAGGCTGCGCCCCGTCTTGAAAAAGCGGGAATGACCTTTCTTTCCCCGGCGCAGGTACTGACGTATCACCTCTCTTTTCTGCTCAAGCGCCATGCCGGGGATTTTCTCGGTATGCAGGAAACGAGGTATCTCCTCACAAACATGGAAGAACGCTTTGCGGAACTGGTTCGCGAGATACAGCGCGTCATGCCGGTGCAGAAGGTGGCGGAAATATTCCAGCGTCTGGTGCAGGAACAAATTTCCATCCGCAATCTGCGGCAGATATTGGAGTCGCTCATTGACTGGGGGCAGAAGGAAAAAGACTCCGTGCTGCTCACCGAGTATGTACGCATCGCACTCAAACGCCAGATCAGCTACCAGTATGGCGCGGGACTGAACGTGCTGTCCGCGTATCTGTTGGATCCGGCGGTAGAGGAAGCCATTCGTGGGTCTATACGTCAAACTTCTTCCGGTTCCTTTATGGCCCTGCCGCCGGAAACGACAAAGAAAATCACGGCCAGTGTGAGGAGAGAGGTCGGGGAGCTTTCCGATGCCCCCCCTCGTCCAGTACTGCTGACATCCATGGATATCCGCCGGTATGTGCGCAAGATGGTGGAACTGGAATTTTATGAGCTGCCTGTTTTATCCTATCAGGAACTGACCCAGGAAATTTCCGTACAGCCACTCGGCAGAATCGCAATTTAAGGAGACCTCTTCGCTGCGGACAGCCTGGAGCGCAGAGTAGCCAAATTCTTATTGATAATTACTGAGTCTTCGATATTTGTATAAACAGCAAACAACTCACAAGCTGGAGGCGGGTTATGCAAAACAAGGCTCAGGATACGGTTTTTGTTGATCGTTATACCAACGGCATTTTGGGGCCAAAGGTGGAGATGCTCGGCCCGGTAAAAGACGGCGGTTACATTGTTGCCAATACCGCGCCGGGTTGCTGGGGGCCGATGCTTACTCCGGGACTGCGCGGCGGGCATGAGGTTACCATGCCTGTAATCGTGGAAGGTGCGGAAGTTGGTGATGCCATTGCCATCCGCATTCTTGGGGTTGATGTTACCTCCACGGTTACTGCCTCCGGCAACGATGCCGCCATTGAAGGGCGCTTTAACGGCGATCCTTTTGTGGCGGGCAAGTGTGCCTCCTGCGGGGCGCTGAATCCGGAAACCAAACTGGTGGGCATTGGCGCGGGGGCGGTGCGCTGTGTGAAATGCGGGGCAGAGGCTTCGCCCTTCAAATTTAATAACGGTTACACCATCGCCTTTAATGAAGGGCGCAGCGTTGGGGTAACGCTGAGCAAAGCGGGCGCGGAAAAAGCGGCACATAACGCCGCAAACTGCATGCGCATTCCGGCGCATTCCATTCAGCACCCGGTGGTGGCGCTTGCTCCGCATGATATGCCGGGCATGATTGCCAGGTTGTGTCCGTTTTTGGGGCAGATCGGCACCACTCCTTCCGCTGATTTTCCGGATTCGCACAACGCGGGCGACTTCGGGCAATTCCTGATTGGCGCTCCGCACGAATACGCCAAGGATGCCGCCGGGCTGGAACACCGTACCGACGGGCATATGGATGTCAATATGGTACGGCGGGGCGCGATTTTGATTTGTCCGGTAAAGGTGCCGGGCGGTGGGGTATATGTGGGCGATGCGCACGCCATGCAGGGCGATGGTGAAATTGCCGGGCATACCTGCGATGTGGCCGCTTTGGCTACCTTGCGCGTGCATGTGATCAAAAAACTAGCCATTGATGGCCCGATCCTGCTGCCGCTGGCCGAAGATTTACCCATGCTGGCCCGTCCGTTCAGTGAATGCGAATATGCCGCTGCCGAAGCTCTGGCCAAGGAGTGGGGCAGCCCCGCGCTGGAAAAAACCGCCCCGGTTTCCTTTGTTGGTACTGGCGCGACCTTGAATGACGCTATTGCCAACGGACTTGGCCGGGCGGCCAAAGTATTACAGACCAGCGTGGAAGAAATCAAAAATCGCTGCACTATCAACGGCGCTATCCGCATCGGGCGCGCGCCGGGCGTGGTGACGGTAACCTTCCTCGCGCCAGTGGAAAAGCTGAAAAAACTCGGCATCTATGCTTTTGTTAAAGAACAATACCCCTGCATAGCGGAATAACAGATAATACCACTATCCGGCCTTTGATTTTCAAGCATTAAAATCCCCCGCGCATATCAATTCAAATGATTGCGCGGGGGATTGTGTTTTCGGCAACAGGTAAACCATGTATTTTGACACGCCCCCTCTTTGGATGTAGCTTGCGCCTGTAAATTCCGGCAATTTCTGTTGCCAAACCTGGGGTATCAGTCATGAAATTTTCTCATATTGCCCGGCGCGTTATAGCGTTGGGTTGTCTACTTCTGCTCCTGCCCGGCTGCGGCGACAAAGCCGATCAGCCGAAGGCGGAATATGCCGAGCTGGTCTATGCGGTGGTAGCCACGGAAAAAGTAACCCTGACCAACAATTTGCCGGGCCGGGTTTCGGCCTTCATTGTCTCGGAAGTGCGTCCGCAAGTGGACGGCATCATCCTTGAGCGTCTTTTTGAAGAAGGGGCGGACGTGGAGATGGGGCAGGTTTTATATCAGATTGATCCGGCCATGTATCAGGCCGAATACAATATCGCCGCAGCCGCCCTGGCCGAGGCGGAAGCGAATGTGGCCGCCCTGGCCATGCTGGAAAAGCGCTACCGGGATTTGATCAAGACTAACGCCATCGGTCAGCAGGATTTGGACAACGCCATTTCGGATCACGGCCAGGCCCGCGCACGTATTGCCAGAGCCAGGGCCGAGCTTGAATCCGCGGCCATCAATCTGGCTTATACGCAAATAAAAGCGCCGGTTTCCGGGCGCATCGGGGCATCATCCATAACGCCGGGCGCTTTGGTCACGGCTAATCAGCAACAGCCACTGGCGATTATCCAGCAAACCGGCAAGGTTTATGTGGATATCACACAATCCAGCACGGATACCATCCGGCTGCGCCGGGCCGTAGCCCAGAAAAAAATGACGCTTGAGGGCAGCGCGGCTAAGGTGCGCCTTATGCTGGAGGATGGTACTCCCTATCTGCCGCTGGCGCAGGATCACGAAAGCGATACTCCGGAATGGATTTTGGGCGACCTGCTGTTTACGGAAATATCCGTGGGGCAGACCACCGGCAGCGTGACGCTGCGTGCGCTTTTTGACAACCCGGACGGCCTGTTGCTGCCCGGCATGTACGTAACCGCCACCATTGAGGAAGGTGCGATGGATGCCTTGCTCATCCCGCAGAAAAGCGTGCTCTCAAACGGTTCCGGCGAACATTTTGTTTATGTGCTGCGCAAGCCGGGCACACCGGACAAATCTGATGCGCCGGTTGCGCCTGACAAACCGGGCGAACAGGACGGAGAGGGTAAACAGAGCAAGCCGGAGGCCGAACCGGACATCTTTAAGGTGGAGCGAAGGCTGGTGACGCTGGATCGCGCATTGGGCAACCGCTGGCTGCTTAAATCCGGCCTGCTTCCCGGCGATCTGCTGGTGGTAGAGGGACTGCAAAAAGCCGTACCGGAAGCTACCGTTAAGGGTGTGCTTTTGGATCAAGCGGCGGCGAGCTAAACTATGGCCGCGTTTTTTATCAACCGCCCGGTTTTCGCCTGGGTTATCGCCATTATCATCATGCTGGCCGGAGCGCTGGCCCTGCGCACTTTGCCGGTGGCCCAGTACCCGGATATCGCTCTGCCGCAGATCGGCATCTGGGGTGAATACCCCGGAGCTTCGGCGGCCATTGCGGATCAAAGCGTCACCCAGATTGTCGAGCGGCGCATGACCGGGCTGGACAACCTGCTTTACATGCGTTCCACCAGTGACTCCTTCGGTAATATTGAAATGAATTTCACCTTTGCCAGCGGCACAGACATTGATACCGCCCAGGTGCAGGTGCAGAACAAAATAGCGCAAGCCATGCCGCAACTGCCGGAAGCCGTGCAGCGGCAGGGGCTTTATGCCTATAAGGCCGTTGAAAACTCGTTTATGGCTATCGCCTTTTACAATGACGACGATTCCATGACTTTCAGCGATATTTCCGACTACATGTACAGCAACCTGCGCGATCCGATCAGCCGTATTCAGGGCGTGGGTTCTACCTCGCCCTGGAGTTGGCCGAATGCCATCCATATCTGGCTGAACCCGGATAAAATGCGGCAGTATCAGCTTAACCCGCAGGATGTGCTTGATGTTGTGCGTGAGCAGAACGCCCAGGTTACCGGCGGGCAGGTGGGCGCACCGCCCGCACCATCAGGGCAGGAAATAAGCATCACGGTGAACGCTTCCTCCCGTTTGGAATCGGTGGAAGAGTTTGAGATGATCCGCCTGCGGGTGGAGCCGGATGGGTCGGTGCTGCGCTTGAAGGATGTTGCCCGCATTGAGCTTAACGAAGAGAGCTTCGCGGCCAAAAGCTGGTTTAACGGGCATACCGGCGTGGTGCTGGCCCTCAAACTGGCCCCCGGAGCCAACGTTATTGATACGACCAAAGCGATCAAGGCCGAGTTGGAATCGCTGTCGCGCTTTTTTCCGCCGGGGCTTAAGTATGCCTATGCCGATGACCGTGCGCCAATCGTGGAAAAATCCATCAGTTCGGTAATGCGTACCCTGCTGGAAGCCATTGCCCTGGTGGTAGCGGTGATGTTCCTGTTTTTGCAGAGCGTTCGGGCCACGATTATCCCGGCCATTGCCGTGCCGGTGGTGCTGCTTGGCGTGTTCGCGGTGCTGTCGGCGGCGGGTTTTTCCATCAACATCCTGACCATGTTCGGTATGGTGCTGGCCATCGGCCTGCTGGTGGACGACGCCATTGTGGTGGTGGAAAACGTGGAGCGCCTGATGCGCGACGAAAAACTTTTGCCCAAAGAGGCCGCCCTTAAATCCATGCGCCAGATCACCGGGGCACTGGTTGGTGTGGCCGTGGTCATTTCCGCCGTGTTTGTGCCAATGGCTTTCATGACCGGCTCCATGGGCGTGATCTACCGGCAGTTTTCCATCACCATTGTAACTTCAATGGTACTTTCGGTGGCGGTGGCCATTGTGCTTACTCCGGCTCTGTGCGCCACCATGCTGCGCGAACATGCGCATGGAGCGAGTGAAGGGCTGTTCGGAAAATTCAATAAATGGTTTGATCGCCTTATTCGGCGCTATGCCGTCATGGTGCGTGGTCTGCTTAAAAGCCCGATGAAATGGATAGCCTGTTTTCTCGCCGCTCTCGCCTTGTGCGGGGCCTTGTTTATGCAACTGCCCGGCGCTTTTTTGCCGGATGAAGATCAGGGCATTTTGTATGTGGATGTGCAGTTGCCGCCCGGCGCTTCTTCCGAACGTACAGACGCGATCATGAAAGAAATGGGCCAGTATTTTCTGGAAGACGAAAAAGCTACCGTGCAAAGCGCCCTTGGCATCCGTGGTTTCGGGTTCAGTGGTTCCGGCTATGGTTCCGGCCTGTTTTTCGTTAAGCTCAAGGATTGGAGCGAACGCGGCGAAGGGCAGAGCGTTTTTGACGTGATGAAACGCGCCCAGGCCAAGTTTGCCGCCATACCCGGCGCGGAGATTTTTGTTATGGCCCCGCCAGCCGTGATGGAACTTGGTAACTCTTCCGGCTTCAACCTGGAGCTTATGGATCGCGGCTCCCGTGGTCATGAGGCCTTGATGCAGGCCAAGGATAATCTGCTGAAAAACGTGGCCCAGCGCCCGGAGATAGCCTACGCCCGTTACAGCGGGCTGGACGATCAGGAGCAGTACGAGCTTAAAGTGGATAACGACAAGGCCGGGGCTCTGGCTTTGGGCAAAGGGGCCATCAACAGCGCCATTGGCGCTTATTGGGGCAGTGAATACGTTAACGACTTTCTGGACAAAGGCCGGACCAAAACGGTTTATTTGCAGGCTGACCCGGCTTATCGCACCGGCAAGGACGACTTTTCCCGCTATTACATCCGCAACAACGCCGGGGAGATGGTGCCGTTTTCCAGTTTTCTGACGGTGAAGTCGGTGGTCACTTCGCCCAAGCTGACCCGCTATCTGGGCGTGCCTTCGGTACGCATCGAAGGGGCTGCGGCTCCAGGGCAAAGTTCCGGGCAGGCCATGCAGGCCATGGAAGAAGCCGCCGCCATGCTGCCGGAAGGCTTTGACTTTGCCTGGTCCGGCCTGTCGTTTCAGGAGCGCATGGCGGGCAATCAGGCCCCCATGCTTTACGCCATCTCGATTATCGTGGTCTTTCTCAGTCTGGCCGCGTTGTATGAAAGCTGGACGATTCCCCTGGCGGTGCTTATGGCCGTGCCAACGGGCGTTATCGGCGCTTTGGGCGGCGTTTTTTTGCGCGGCATGAACAACGACATCTATTTTCAGATCGCGCTGTTGGCTATCGTGGGTTTGTCAGCCAAAAACTCCATCCTGATTGTAGAATTCGCCCGGCAGTTACACAGGGGCGGCAAAGATTTGTACGCCGCCACTGTGGAGGCCAGCCGCCTGCGTTTGCGGCCAATCGTCATGACTTCGCTATGTTTCATCCTTGGCGTCATCCCGCTGGCCTTGAGCAGCGGGGCGGGGTCCGGGGCGCAAAATGCCCTTGGCACTGCGGTTATGGCCGGGATGATCACAGCCACCGGACTGGGCGTTTATTATACGCCGTTGTTTTTTGTGTTAGTGACAAAATTTTTCAGCAGAAAGCAGAAAATATAAAATAACATCACCTAAACAAAACAGCCTCATAATCAAGCTTGTGTTTGATTATGAGGCTGTTTTTATGAGCCTGACCGACGATAGGCCAAGCTTCCTATATAATACTAAATGCCTTTCGTTTGGCAATATTTTCCGAATTCGACGTCAACATTCTTTATGTGTTTGACGATCCAGCCGATGATCGAGTTGTTCAGGCTGACGGCAAACTTGGGGGAAGGGCCGTTGGCCATGAATTCCTCTCTCAGTTTCCTTATTTCGCCGATGTAGATTTGATGCAGCTTTTTGTGCTCTTCATATTTGGGGTATTGAGCCTGCCTTTGCAAAACTTCTTCATCGCCAAAATGTTTGATCACATAGTCGTTCAAAAAATCAATGGTTTTGCGCGTTTCTTCCGGGGAGGCGGATTTCGAGCCCATATTCATGACAGCATTGATCCGGCTGATCAATTCCTTATGCTGCTCGTCAATTTTGGCGACTCCGGTAAGCATATCCCTTGTAAGTTCCAACATGTAGCCCCCCTATGGAAGTAAAATTATTTTAAGGTTATGGAATAATTTTAAGTTGTTCTGGTTAGTTATTATAAAAACTAATATCACCTGTCAATAACAATTCCTGATAAGTATTTATGTAAATTTTTAGCTTGCCTTTTTTTGATTTTTAATCCAAAAGAGTCTCTCCATTAGCGTTGCTGATGACCGAAGGAGCTATTACTCCTTAAAGTGTCGCAGACAGCCGCTGTAGCGGCTGAATTGAACGCAAATGGGCGGGCGAAATCCGGCTTTGCCGGTTTCGCATTAAATCCGCCCATTGGAGTGAATTCGGAGCAGTAGTTAAGACGGTTATAACGCCGGCCTGTCACGCCGGAGGCCGAGGGTTCAAGTCCCTTCCGCTCCGCCAGAATTTAGCCGGGAAGCCTGTAAAAAGGTTTCCCGGTTTTCTTTTTACTGCCCCCCCTCTTTGGGGGAGAGCCTGTTGTTGTGATATGCTTGATTTATTCTCGTTACTAACCTATCCTTAATTCAGTCGTAATTTTTCCCCTATGGAGGGCATATGCAACTACATTCAGCCATCAAGCCGATTTCCTGGCTCAAGAACAACGCCAAGCAAATGGTGGAGTCTGTTGCGGAAACCGGCAATCCTATGGTCATAACTCAAAACGGCGAAGCCAAGGCAGTTGTGATGAACGTCCGTGAATACGACCAGATGCAGGAAAGCCTTGCCATGCTGCGTATGCTGGCCGACAGCACCGCCGATGTGGAAGCGGGCAGAGTTCGTGACTCCAATGAGGTCTTTGCCGATGCTCGCAGGATGATTGCGGAGATGCGTAATGAGCGGAGCTGATCAATCCTGGAAAGTAGTAACTACCCGTTTGGCCGATCAGGATATTCTGGGAATAATCGCCTTTATTGGAGAGAGAGAAAGGCCGGATATGGCCGAAATAATTCTCGAAAAGTTCATCCAGGCGCGTGACAGCCTGAGTAAACTTCCAGAGCGCGGACGTATTCCACCAGAAATGAAAAAGATCAGTATCCTTTCGTACAGAGAAATTCAGGCCGCACCGTATAGGATGGTATATCAAGTCAACCAGGCTAACCACACGGTGTATATCCACCTTGTAGCTGATGGGCGGCGCAATATGGCTGAACTTTTGAAAGAACGTTTGCTTGGCCCTGTAGAGTATAAAAAGCAGTAAGCTGTAATAACCCACTCTTAATGAACGCCTGCGGCCTGGTCTGCCGTCACG
>JAITWK010000035.1 GCA_031285295.1 Deltaproteobacteria bacterium
TCGGCCCCGCGCGAAACCTGTTCCACCTGGGCGGAGATTTCTTCCGAGGCGGCGGCCACCCGGTTGGAGATATCCGTGGCCTGCGCGGCCACCTGCATGATCAGATCCTGCTTTTCAGAGATATCAGAAATGTCCTTGATAACCTCAAAATAGCCGATTGCTTCGCCCTTATGATCCAGCATCGCCTGGGTGATGCAGACAATCACATACTTTTTGCCGTTACGGGTCAGGTGCAACGGTGCGCTTTGGATCGTCTGCTTGGTTTCCATGGCTTTACGCCCGTTGCGCTTGCTTTCGGTGTCGCCGGGTTCGTCAGACTCGCCGAAAACGGTTCTGGCGAGCGTGTTGACATACATGCGCTTGTGATCTTTGCTGTAGCAGTAAGTGGCGGTGGGGTAGGCATCAATGGTTTCGGTATAGGCCTGGGCTACCAGGTTCACCGCTCCGGCCAGGGTGCCGAATGAGCCGTGCAGGGCGGAAGCGTCAAGCCTGGCCCGGTATTCCCCGGTGGTGATTCTGCCCTCAAGGGCAGTCATTTCATCGACAAGCTTGTCCAGCACATGCGGAATTTCACGCATGGCCTCAATGGTAGCGCCAACTTCGCCTTTTTCCCGGCTGTTGATACGGGCCGCGAAATCGCCATGGGCGATGGCGCTCGCAAAGCTGCTCATGCCGCGCAGGGTCCTGACCAGACCGAGGATGATCAGCACGGCCACAATGATGGCAAGCAACAGGCCGATGGCCGTAATCATCATCATGGAAGTCTGGGCTGCGGTGTTGGTTTCCAGCGCACGCGCGCCCTGCTCGTTCATTTGGTTGTTGATATCTTCGCTGACAGTAGCGGCGGCTTTTTCAACTTCCGCGTCAATAGCGCTAACACCGGCCGTAGCCTGTATCGCGGTCATGGTGCTTGTACGCATGATTTCAGCAGCGGCAAGAACCGCGTTGTAGTCTTGACGGATTTGGGAAAAGCGTGCGCGGCCTTCGGGGGCCATCAGCGTACCTTCAATCATGTCAATTTCTTCACCCAGCGTGGTCAGGGCTTTTTCCGCCGCCATCACGTTTTCCTGGGTGCGAATGTAAGCCAGGCGGGCAATGTTGCCCCGGACAGCGCCCAGCACATGCAGGGTTTGCGAGTTTTCCCGGACGCCAGCTTCGTTGTTCATCGAATGGGCAAACTGGGTAAGGCCCATAAGCGACTCGCTGAGCTTTTCCAGGGCGGGCTGCATTCTTGTTTCATAGGCGCTTACCGTATCCGAGACCGATTTTTCCATGGCGTCGATAAGCGGCAACTGTTCCACAGTGCGTTTGTCGATAAGGTTCAGCGCATTCTGGGTTGTTTCACGGGCGGTAAGGGTTCTGGCGTCCGCAACCAGCGCCTGGCTGTTGTCCAGGCGCTTGCGGGCCTCCACCATCAACTGTCTGTTCATGGTAAGGCGGAAGTCGCGCATTTGGGACGTGGATTCGCGTTGTTCGGAAACGATATCGGATGTCCGCACGTTAAGCCGGGCCAAGCGGCGATACTCGTTAAAAGCATCGGTGGCGCTGTTCAGGCTCAGGTAGCCGATGATGGCTACAGCGCCTACCAGTGCAATCATCAGCACGAATCCGGCGATGATTTTCATTTTAGTGGTCATAGTAAGATTTTTCCTCCAGGCTAGCATTAGAATTCAAAAGTCAATTATTCTTTATACTCATTTTATCATACGGCAACAACATTTATCCTGTAGAAATCCTGATAAAAATTTATGTAAACCCGGCTGGACGCCAAGCTGTGCTTAGCTTATCGTTTTATTTAATAATTGCTGTAGGGGTATTTACAAATTGTTTCTGTCATAATTATTTTGGTCAAATATCGGCCAGTGTACTAAAAAAGGAGTAGTCCATGAGTCTTGTCAGCCTGAAATGCGTTGAAGGCATGAAAATCGAATGCACGCACAACGAAAGCGGCGCGAAGTTTATGGCGGCCACCCCGGCCATGTACCAGGGCAGCGGCGATTCCTTTTCCGGTACCGATCTTTGCGCCATGTCGCTGGGCGTATGCGCCGCCACCATCATGGGCGTGTTCGCGCGGGACAAGGGCATAGACATCTCCGGCATGACCGTGGATCTGGACAAGATCATGCTGACCGACCCGCGCCGCATCGGCGGTATCAAAATAGTTTTTCACATGCCGAAACGGCCTTACACCAACGAGGAAAAGCTGGCCCTGCGCGGTTCCATCGAAACCTGCCCGGTATGCATGACGCTGGCAGGGGTGGACAAAGTCATGGAATTTGACTGGTAGCGCGGTAGCGTCTGATTTTGCCGTGATGCTGCGTCAGATTTCGTTTTTGCCTCCGTCGAGTACCAGAAGAGTACACGTCCGTCGGCAAAAACTCATCTTTCTTGCCTGACGGCAAACTTAGACGCTACCATATTTGGCCAGCTATTGTTTAAACGTCATCAAGCGTCAGGCCCGCCGCGATTCTGATCGCGGTGGGCCTTTATTTTTTTTGTTCAATAATTGCAGAATCATACTTACGCACTTATGCCATAAAGCATGGGCCCACATCACCGTAACCAATCAGTGCGTTTTCTATGAAAAAAATACTGCATGCCATATATGATGCTAATGGTGCTCCACGCTCAGGTTCCGGCAGCGTTGGAGACAAGCTGTTTCTGCCCATCGCCGGGGGTCTGGTAGCGCTGTTCATTTTCATGGCTGGCGGCCTCTATTGGCAGTACGTCAGGGATTATGATCGGCGGGCTGAAACGGATATTGAAGCCGCCACCCGGATCTATCGCTATTCCGTTACGGATTATCAGGCCGCCATGAACGGCATTGTGTCTCTGTTGGCGGCGGACGAGCGTTTGCCCGGACTTTTGCTTGGCCGGGAAGCCGAACGCCTGAACAATATGTACGACCAGACTTTTATGAAAATGCGGCAGGATAGCGGTCTGAACCATCTTCTTTTTGCCGACAGCAGACACCGCATTATTACAATACTGCATCAGCCGAACCAGTGGAACGGCCAGGGCAATCAGGGTAGCCCTGACACTCAGGGCGAGTGGAGCGATTCGGATGGACAGGGTGCTCCATCAGAGTCTTACGGGCAGGCTGATTCCGGCGGGCAGGGCAGGCAGGGTGATCCGGACGATACTCTGCACCGTACCAGCCTTGGCACCATGAATCTGGACAAGGGCCGGGCCTATACCCTGGATGTTGGCCCTGACGGGCTTCTTTCGCTGCTGGTGGTTGCCCCCATATATTCCGATGGCAAACTGGCCGGTTTTATCGAGGCCGGCATGGGGCTGGAGCGGGCGCTGAACCTTGCCCGGCAGCCAAAAACCGTGGAAGTTCTGCTTGCCCTGGACAAAACTTATATTAGTCAGGAGCGCGTAAGCCTGCTCCCTTCCGATGGTCCGCTTTTCTGGCAGGACCCTGGCGGCGGATTTTTGGTCTATACCACTTTTGACGGTGCGAACCAGGAGTTTAATCAGGATCTGCGCGGGCATTTCGAAACCACCGGTTATTCCGGCGACGGGCAATACTCCAATTTTTCAACCGGCGACAAACGTTACGCCGTCAGCTCACAACCATTGTTTGATTCCAGCGGAACGATCCTGGGCGGACTTTTCATCTTAAGCGACATCACGCCCGTGCGGCAGGAGTATTACGGAACCTCGCTCATGTTGCTGATGACCATGATGACTGTGGCCACAGTGGTTTACTTCGCTTTTCGGCACCGGGTGCGCGATACGGACAGGAATATCGCCAGCCTGGAATGTGCGCTTGAGGATGGCGAGCTGCTCTTTGAAAGCGTGTTCTCCAGAAGCGAAACCGGCTTCATCATGCGGGACGTCAAAAAGGATGAGGCGCTCAAGGCCAACGAAGTAGCCATGAATGCCTGCTCGGCTGACTGCCTTGAAGAGGTTGATATTTCGCGTCTGCAACCGGTTCCCGAAGATAGCCCCGTTCTGCGCCAGTGGGGATCGCCGCTAATGACCACGCAGTTTGCCGGGCGTAACCGCTATTTTGAAGTATCCTCCTTTACCACTGGCCGTGACTGCGTGGAATGCACGACCATACGCGAAGTTACCGATGGCGTGGCCCTGCTTCTGGAAGAGTCGCAGGCGCACAAATTGTTGCACTCGATACTCTGGCAGCTTCCGGGCTGGGTGTGCATCAAGGATAGTTCGTTGCGTCTTCTGCACAGCAACCGAACATTCAGGCTGCTTTTTCTCCATGACGGCGTAACCGTTGGCATCATACGCCATTCCAACTGGCTGGGCGCGGGCATGGACAAAATGCTGGAGGCGGATCGCAAGGCCCTTGAGGAAGGCGTGCCAGTTTCTTATGAACTGACTGTGCCTACCGAACGGGGCGATCGTATTTTTGCGGTGACCAGCCAGCGTTTCATTGGGCGCAACGGTGAAAAGTGTGTTCTTTCTTCCGGGCATGACATTACCGAACGGGTGCGGATGACCGAACAAATCAGTGAACTGCATCAGCAGGCCGAGCAGGCGGTCCAGGCCAAAACCCAATTCATCGCCCATATGAGCCATGAAATGCGCACACCTATGCACGCAGTGCTGGGCATGAGCCATCTTGCGCTGGGGTTATCCTCGGACGTCCGCATCAGTGAATATCTGGGCAAAATTCAGGGTTCGGCGCAAAATCTTATGAGCGTCATCAACGGTATTCTGGATTTGGTGCAGCTTGAAACCGGCGATGCCCGTCTGCATTGTGGTTCTTTTGATCTTTCCTTCCTGCTGGATGAGGTGGAACTGCAAACCCGCCGCCTGATCCGGGGGAAAAATATAGAGTTCAAGCGTGATACTCCGGCTCCGTCAGGGCGTTTTGTTGGCGATGCGGCACGCCTGCGTCAGATATTGCTTATTCTGTGCGGCAATGCCGTAAAATTTACGGAAGCCGGGTGGATTCGACTGGACGGATCTTTGACCGAGAAGGACGGTGCCTTTGAGTTGCGCCTGGCCGTTGAAGACAGCGGCATAGGCATAGCGCCCGAATGCCTGAGCAATCTTTTTGATAATTTCTATCAGGTTGACGGCGGCATGAACCGCAAGCAGGGCGGTGTAGGGCTTGGCCTGGCTCTGGCGAAGCTGGCGGTTGAACTGATGGGCGGCAGACTTGAGGTTAGCAGCGAACTTGGCAAAGGATCGCGCTTTACTTTTGCCGTCAGGTTGCAGCCCCTGACCAGGCAAGGACTGAACGGGCAACAGTTTGCCGCCAGTTCCATAGGAGGGGCGGGGGCTAAAGGCAATGATGACGGCAGAAGCGGCCTGAACGGGCAGTTTGCCCCGGCCGTCCAATCTCTGGATGCTGTTCCCGTGCCTGGCTGGGTGAACGCGCCGGATGCAGCGGACGCGCTGGGCGGATTTGCTGCCGGTTTAAGATTGGACGGGCCTGGCGAGGCAGTCGGGCCTGACGAACCCGGAATATCGAATAAACAGGGCAAAACAGGCGGCTTGGACGCTATCCCCATGCCTGGCAGCACAGATGGCCTGGGTGCGATTGCCATGCTTGGCGAACCGGGCGTATCGAATGAAACGGTCAGGCCGGGCCAGGTGTGCAGTGTGAGCGCGGCGAATGTATTGGGTGACGCCAGTATTATGGTTGTGGAAGACAATCAGCTGAATCGGGAAATCATCGTGGAAGTGCTGGAACAGGCAGGGGCGCGGGCTGTGGCGGTAACTGACGGTCAGGCCGCTCTGGATATTCTGCAACAGCAATCTTTTGATCTGATTCTCATGGATTTGCAAATGCCGGTGATGGACGGCCTGGAGGCCGCCAGACGCATCAGGGCGCTGGAATCGGCCAGCATAGCCATGATCCCGATCATTGCCCTTACCGCCAATACACAGGAATCTGATCGCCGTAACTGCGTGGCGGTAGGAATGAATGATTTTATCGCCAAACCTCTGGATGTTCAGCTGCTTTATGACAAACTCAAGTTATGGTTAGATGATGGGCGGGGAAAGCCGGATCAGCCGGGAATGCCGGTTTAGCAGCACTTAATATTTAAAAAAGCTCTGCAAGGGTTCATACAAATCCTTGCAGAGCTTTTGTGCGTTCTCAAACTGTTATTTTAAGATGTTAAGCAGGCCGCTTTACTCTGAATACAATAATAAGGCCGCAGATAATCGCCAGCATGCCAATCAGGTTCTGCATCGAGAGCGTGTTGCCCAAAAAGATGTAGTCCATGATGACCGTTGTTCCCGGCACCAGATAGAGCAGGCTGGTCACGTTGACCAGGTTGCCGGATCGGATCAGTCGGTAAAGCAGAAGCTGCGCCACCCCGGAGATGATCAGCCCGAGCCACAGCACCGGAATGATGAACCCGGCGTTAAGCTCGTAATGGAAGGGCTGGATGGGGATAAAGAGCAGGCAGAGAATCAGGCTTACCAGATATTGCAGCGGCAGGCAGTCCATAGGGGCCAGGTTCAGTCTTTTTTGGAAAATGGAACCGGTGCTGATACAGGCCAGAGCGCCCAGGGCATAAAGCATGCCTACAAAGGTTAGTTCGGAACTGGTCAGGCTTTGAAAAACCACCAGGATCAGGCCGCCCAAAGCAATGAACAGGCCAACCAGCCGCTGGGCGGAAAACGAGTTGCGCTCCAGCAGCCAGAGCGTCAGGATGGGTTGTATGCCCATGACCGTGGAAAGCACACCCGGCGTAATATGGTTGGCCAGAGCCAGCAGATAGCAGATGGTATAGACACCCACCAGTAAAAAACCGGTAACGGCGGTAGCAAGACGTTTTCCGACCGGCGGCATGAAGCGCTTTGCCTGTATGCAGAACAGGGAAAGAAAAGCCAGCGCCACGGCGTAGCGGCCAATCAGAATGGCGAAGGAACTGCCGTGATCCAGGCCCCAGCGGGAAAAAATTGGCCCGCTGCTCCAGCAGAGCACAAAAACAACCGGCGGCCAGAGCATAGCGAAGCGTGCGGCGAGATTCATGGGGAGCGTCCTTTGAAAAAGTTTGTTGCCGCCTTCTAATACGCCTCACTATAGGTAAGTCAAGAATGTTTCTTCCTCAAAATAAACCAGGCCGCCCCACCCAGAAGCAATCCCCAGAAGGCCGCGCCCAGGCCGAGAAAGTGAATGCCCGACGCGGTGGTCAGGAAGGTGATCACCCCGGCTTCCAGATTTTCGGTATCGTTCACCAAACCAATCAGTCCGGTGGTGAAGGCGCTGATCAGGGCGAGTCCGGCCAGCACGGCGATGAACACCGGGGGCAGGGCGGTAAACAGCACGGTGATGGTAGCCCCGAACAGGCCGACAATCAGATAGAACATGCCGCAGGCTATTCCGGCAACGTAACGCCTGGCCGGATTTTCGTGCGCTTCCGGCCCGGTGCAGATGGCGGCGGTGATTGCGGCCAGATTGATGGAATGTGAGCCAAAAGGAGCCAGCAACACTGAAGCGATGCCGGTAACGGTCAGGATGCCGCCAGCCGGGGTCTGGTAGCCGGAAGAACGCAACACAGCCATGCCGGAAATGTATTGTCCGGTAAGGTTTATCAGGGCCAGGGGCAGCCCCAGGCTGATTACCGCCGCCCCGGACCAGGCCGGCATCGTGAAAACCGGTTTGGCCAGAGCCAGCTCCAGATTTTCCAGATGCATTATGCCGGTGGCCGCGCAAAGCGCCATGCCGCAAACCATGACCGTTGCCATGCAGTAGCGGGGGGAAATTTTTCTGAACAGAAGGTAAACCGCCAGCATGCCGAAGGCGAGCAGGGGATTCAACTCAACAGAACTAAAGACATTGGCCCCGAAATTAAACAGAATACCGGCGAAAAGCCCGGCGCAAATTCCTTTTGGAATGGCGCGGATAATCCGGTCCATCCAGCCGCAGAGGCCAATGATGATGATGACCAGAGCGCTGACTCTATAGGCGGTGATGGCCTCGGCAAAAGGCACTTGCGGCAGCATCACCACCAGCAGGGCCGCGCCCGGCGTGGACCAGGCCGTGATGATCGGCGTCCGCAGGCGCCAGCTCAGCCAAATGCCGGTAAAGGCGCTGCCGATGGAGACAGCCCAAATCCATGAAGAGGTTATTTCCTGGGAAAGACCGGCCAGGCTGGCTGCCTGGAAGATAATAACCGCAGAACCGGCAAAGGAAACCACCACGGCCAGAAGTCCGGCAACAACAGCCGTGAGCGAAAAATCGTCCAGAAGGCCGGAAGTTTTTTGCAGCATGTGAGTTTCTCTATTCTATTTTGTCTATTTGTTTTATGCTGTTGTCTGTTTAACCCTTTTTTAATATTTTTGCGCTATAAAATTACCATGATGCGTCTGCGCCTTGCCCAAACCTTGCCCGGCAGTAGGGCTCAACTGGAAATGTCGCCGGAATATTCGGTGGCCAGCCTGTTTAATCCCACCCCGGAGGGGGCGGTTGATTCGGCTGTGCTGGCCATGCTTTCCCCGGCAACCACGTCAAGTTCGCCTGAAAGCGAATCCAAGCTTTTGGATTGGAGCATCTTGCTGATTCGGCGCAACCTTTATCCCGGTGTGCATTCCGGGCAAATAGCCCTGCCTGGCGGGCGCAGCGAGGAGACGGACGCCGATTTTTGGGCCACCGCCCAGCGAGAGGCCTGGGAGGAGGTGGGCGTTTTGCCGGATCAGCTTTGTCTGGCCGGGCGGCTTACCAGCCTGTATGTGCCGGGCAGCAATTTTGTGATTCATCCTTTTGTGGCTACGGTCAGTTCCGATTTTTTGGCGCGGGCCGACGAGCGGGAAGTGGCGGATTTCAAGCGCGTACCGCTGCGGATTTTTGATCCGGCGCGGGCCGCCCGGATGAATTTTCTCTGGTCGGATGGCCGGGAACGCCCGGCCCCGGCCTGGCAATATGAGGATTATACCGTATGGGGAGCTACGGCCATGATTCTGGCCGAGCTTTACAGGGCTATAGTGGGTGGCATTCTGGCTTTTGAACTTAATTGAAAAGGAGATAAGCTTATGAAACTTTTCAGACATGGCCCCGCCGGGGCGGAAAGGCCGGGGATTGTGGATCGCCAGGGCGGACTGCGTGATTTGTCGGGCCTGATCCGGGATGTGCGCGGTCAGGCTTTGGATCGGCAAACCATGAGCCAGTTGCGGGATGTTGATTTGGAACAGTTGCCGCTGCTGCCCGATGATGTCCGCCTTGGAGCCTGTGTTGCCGGGGTGGGCAATTTTATCGGTGTTGGCCTGAACTACGCGGATCACGCGCTCGAGGCGGGCCTTCCCCTGCCCAAAGAGCCGGTGCTGTTCAACAAGGCCACCTCCTGCGTATGCGGCCCTTATGACAACGTGATCATGCCGCGCGGCGGCAGCAAGCTGGACTGGGAAGTAGAACTTGCCGTCATTATCGGCGAGAGCTGCCTCTATGTTGATGAAGATCAGGCCATGGATTATGTGGCTGGCTTTTGCCTTTGCAATGACGTTTCCGAACGGGTTTTCCAAATGGATCGCGGCGGGCTATGGAGCAAGGGCAAAGGCTGCCCCACCTTCGGCCCGCTCGGCCCCTGGCTGGTCACTCCGGACGAAGTGCCGGACCCGCATAATCTGGAACTGTGGCTGAACGTAAATGGTGAGCGCATGCAAAGCGGCAATACGTCCAGCATGGTGTTTAAAGTCCCGGCCCTGGTTTCCTACATTTCGCAGTTCATGCGCCTGGAAGCCGGTGATGTGATCGCCACCGGCACCCCGCCCGGCGTCGGCATGGGTAAAAAGCCGCCGCGCTACCTCAAGCCCGGCGATGTAATGGAACTGGGCGTGGCTGGGCTGGGTACGCAACGTCAACTTGTTGTGGAGTCAAATTAGGGTGTTATCAGGGGCTCTGCCCCTGGACCCCGCATAGGGGCTTAGCCCCTATGTACCCATTTTATGGGTGCAGGAAAGAAATGCCAAGGAGAGTCGAATGCGAATAGCCGCCTTGCAAATGTTTTCCCAACTGGGAAACCGGACCGCCAACCAGCGCCGGGCCGCCGCTCTGATAGAAGAGGCCATGCAAGGCGCTGCCGGACTATCCGCGCATGCCCGCCCGGACGTACTGGTTTTGCCGGAAATGTGGGATCTGGGCTACTATCCCTCCAACGTGCTGGAGCTTGGCGACGAGGATGGGGAGGAGGCACGGCGCTTTCTCTCCTCTCTCGCCAAAGCTCATGCGGTCAATATTGTGGGCGGGTCTGTGGTGCGCCGTCAAACAAGCACAGGAAGCGCCGGTAATAAAGGGAGTAAGGAAAGCAAAGACGGCAAAATTTGGAACACGACCTATGTTTTTGACCGGCAAGGAGAACTTGTGTCCAGTTATGACAAGGCCCACCTGTTTTCCTTTGCCGGTGAAGAGCAGGTTTTCCAGCCCGGCAATGCTCTGGCCTGGTATGAACTGGACGGAGTAAAGGCGGCAAGCGTGATTTGCTATGATTTGCGCTTTTGCGAACTGACGCGCGGCCTGGCCCTGGGCGGGGCGCAGCTTCTGTTCGCTCCGGCGGCCTGGGCCTACCCGCGCCTGAACCACTGGCGGCTGATGCTGTTGGCCCGGGCTGTGGAAAATCAATTTTTTGTGATTGGCGTTAATGCCTGCGGCCAGCCGGATAAACTGAAGTTTTGCGGACATTCCATGCTGGTTGACCCCAGCGGTGAAATTTTGGCTGAAGCCGGTGATGAAGAGGCAATAATCGTGGCGGATTGCGAACTTGCCTGCCTGCCGACAGTGCGGAGCCGGATTAATGTTTACCGTGACAGACGGCCGGATCTGTATTGTTGAGGTACTACCACCGGGATAAACCTCTGGCTAAAACAACACATTGATGATAGTTGATTCTATCAAAAGATAAGTTAGACAGTATAAGCGTATGCTAAATAATGTCCGTGCCAGCAGGAATAACGCCAGATGTTGAAGAGAATTTTAACGGAACAGCTTGTTCCCGGCATGTATATAGTGGATAGCGGTCTTCCCTGGTTGGAGAACCCCTATCTTTTTTCTGCGGAACTTGAAGTTACGGCAGAAATTATTGAAAAGATTCAGCAGGAAGGCTACACCGAAGTATTCATTGATACGGAACGCGGCCAACCTGGCGCGTCAGCCGCGTATGCCGATGATTCCGAGTTTGCAGCCACTTTGGCCGATAGCGTCCCGGCTGGCAATGGTGTGCCGAATGTTCCTCTGAGCGAGGAAATTGATGCGGCCAAGGCTACTTATGTAGGCGCTTTCAATCAGGCTAAATCTTTCATGGACGGCATCCGGCGCGGCGGCAAAGTTGATTTGAACAATGCCAAGCCACTGGTTGGCGAGATGCTGAAAAGCCTGGGCCGCAATCCGGATGCTCTGCTGGGACTGTGCAAGCTGCGTTCGCAGGATGATTACACCTATACGCATTGCATCAACGTGGCCGTTTTGAGCGTCATGTTCGCCAAGCATATGGGTTTTTTGCCGGAAGTGCAGCAGACGGCCGGTTTGGCCGGAGTTTTTCACGACCTCGGCAAGGCTTTGATTCCCCTGCGCATCCTTAATGCTCCGCGCAAGCTTTCAGACGAAGAATTCGCGATTATGCGCAAGCATCCTGCCTTGAGTTACGATTTGGTCAGAAAAACTTCCGGTTTTGAACAGGATGTCGTACTGGGCGTGTACGAGCATCACGAACGCTTCAACGGCCAGGGGTATCCGCGCGGTATCGCTGGCGACGAAATCAGCCCCCTCTGGCGGGTTCTGGCCGTAGCCGATGTTTATGACGCCCTTTCCAGCGTGCGCCCGTACAAGCAGTCCATGCTGGCGCACCGGGTGCTGGGCGTGATGTATCAGATGCGCGGTGAGGATTTTTATCCCGGCTATGTGGAGAATTTTATCCGCATGTTGGGCATTTATCCGGTGGGTAGCGTGGTTAAGCTTGAAGACGGACGCCAGGGCGTGGTTTCCGGTTCAAACTCCGAAGCGCCTACCAAGCCCCGCGTACTGGTTATGCGGGATAAGAAAGGTCAGCCCCTAAGGCCTGCGGAGTACAATATCCGTCTGGGCGAATGCCCGCCAATACAACGCTGCCTGGCGGCTGGAGAGAGTTCGATTGATCCGGCCAAGGCGCTTGGCATATCCTAGACAGTATTGTTGCAAGCTCCTTTTTGCCTCTGGCTGCGTCAGATAAAAAAATTACTTAAAGGAAAAACATATGAGCAACCCTGTAGTTTTGCTGGAAACTTCTTCCGGCGAGATATTGATTGAACTTTTTTCCGACAAGGCTCCGTTGAGCGTGGAAAACTTTTTGCGTTACGTGGATGATGGTTTTTATGTGAATACTATTTTTCACCGCGTAATTAAGGATTTTATGATTCAGGGCGGCGGCTTGACCATGCGGATGGAAGAAAAGTCCACCCAGCCGCCCGTGCGTAACGAAGCGGCCAACGGCCTCAGCAACGCGAGAGGAACCGTGGCCATGGCCCGCACCTCGGATCCGCACAGCGCCACGGCCCAGTTTTTTATCAATACCGTTGATAATCCTGAGCTGGATTTCAGCGCGGAAACCGAAGACGGTTTCGGTTACTGCGTATTCGGCCAGGTGGTCGATGGAATGCCCGTGGTGGATAAAATAGCCAAGCTCAAGGTCAAGGCGGTTGGCGAGCACGAAGCCGTGCCGCTGGATTCGGTGGTTATTACCGGCGTCAGCCGGTTTGATGACTGATAACATTGTGTGCGCATAAAACTCTCAACAGTGTTGAGAGAAATTGAAATATGCTGAAAAACTCGCAACACTGCTGCGAGTTTTTCAGTTGGGCTGGCGTATAGATCCAGATTATTAAATCTGACCTTAGAGTTTACGGCAGAAGCTTGCGGTATACTTGATTCTATTTTATTGTTTAGAGGCTGTAGGAGCCGCTTCGAATTGTCTGTAAACGGCCTTCGAAGCGGCTCTTTTTTGTAATTATTTAAGCCTATATTCATTCTGTTTTTGGCATCGGAACCATAAAGGAGATCGTATATGGCGGCAGGCACCAAAAATTATTTCCATGAGCTTTATGAAGTCTGTACGGTAATCAATTCCAGCCTGGAACCGCAGGTTGTGCTGCAAAAAATTGCCGAACAGCTTACGGCGGTAATCAAGGCCAAGGCTTGCTCCATTCGCCTTTTAAGCCGCGATGGCGAAATTCTGGAATCCGGCGTTTCGCACGGCCTTAGCAAGGGCTACATCCGAAAGGGCGCGATTGAAGTTAAAAAGAGCAAGCTGGATGTGGAAGTGCTGGGCAGCGGCAAGCCCGTTTATATTGCCGATGTAAGTCACGACAGCCGTTTTCAGTACCCGGAAGCGGCAAAGGCGGAAGGTCTTACCTCGGTTCTGGTGGCTCCGCTCAAAGTGGAGGGCAAGGTTATCGGCGTGGTGCGGGTTTATACCGCCGAGGCACGCAACTTTTCCGCCGAGGAACAGGAATTTCTGCTGGCCGTCACGCATCTGGCCGCTATCGCCATTGAAAACGCGAGGCTTCATCAGGCCCTGAAATCGGATTACGAGCTGCTTAATGAGTATAACTATATCGTCTTTGAAGACTAGATAGTGTCGGCACGAGTGCTTTTTTGCACAACAATTCATCTCGTGACGCCACTATCCAGAGCCTTTTAATCAGAGGATAACGCTATGGAAAAAATAAGAGTTGGCATTAACGGCTTTGGCCGCATCGGGCGCCAGGTTTTCAGGGCCATCAGGCAGCATCATTACGACAGCATGGAAGTGGTGGGCGTTAACGATTTGTTTGACGCCGAAACCAACTTTCACCTGCTGGAATACGATACCAACTATGGCCGCGCTCATCTGGATGTTAAAATCGAGGGCGATATGGTGCAGGTGGATGGCTGGTCGGTCAAAAGCCTGGCCGAGCGCGATCCGAAGCAACTGCCCTGGGGCAAACTGGGCGTGGACGTGGTGGTGGAATCCACCGGCATTTTCCGCAGCGCCAAACAGGCTGCCGTGCATATTGATAACGGCGCGCGCAAGGTGGTGATCACCGCCCCGGCCAAGGATGAAGATTTGACGGTGGTCATGGGCGTCAACCAGGCCGATTACGACCCGGCCAGACACCATATTCTTTCCAATGCCTCCTGCACCACCAACTGCCTGGCTCCGGTGGCGCATGTGCTTGAGCAGCGCTATGGTATCAAAAATGGCGTCATGAGCACCGTACACTCTTACACCAACGACCAGCGCATTCTGGATTTGCCGCATAAAGATTTGCGCCGGGCCAGGGCCGCCGCCTGCAACATCATTCCAACTTCTACCGGTGCGGCCGAGGCCGTGGGCAAGGTTATTCCCTCACTGCGCGGCAAATTTACCGGCTATTCGCTACGTGTGCCTACGCCCACGGTATCGATCATCGATTTTGTCGCTGTTCTGGAAAAGAGCGCCGATACCGCCGGCCTGCTGGCCGCTCTGCGCGAGGCTGCCGCCGGGCCGCTGAAAAACATTCTGGCCGTAAACGATAAACAGCTGGTATCCATGGATTTCAAAGGCGACTCGCATTCCTCGATTGTGGAATCCGAATACTCCTATGTGCAGGACGGCACTCTGGCCAAGGTAGTTTCCTGGTACGACAACGAATGGGGCTATTCCTGCCGTGTGACTGATTTGATCAAGTATATGGCGGGCCGGGGCTGGAGTTAGGCGGTAACGCTTGATTGATGTGGTGAGATTTGATTTTTAAAAATCAGCCCCGACATAATGATATGCCGGGGCTGATTAACATATTTATAATATATTCTTACATCTTTTCTGTCTGGCTCAGTGTTATAAGTTTTTATTAGTCATTCTCCTGATTGAATATTTTTTCTTGAGCAATCAGGGCTTGTTCTGTTTTCAATTCACGGAGCAGTTCATCTTCTGTAGGCAGGTAGAGCTTATATTTTGAGGTAAAAATTTGTGTATTACTTTCTGGTAAGGTAAATCTGACCACTGATTCACTTTTATCCGCGCACAGGATAATGCCGATTGGCGGGTTATCTCCTTCGTTAGTAAGTTCCCGCGTGTAGTAATTAACATACATCTGCATCTGGCCGATGTCTTGATGCGTCAGACGGCCAGCTTTCAGGTCAATTAAAACGAAGCACTTCAGGATATAATTGTAAAATACCAAATCAATATAAAAGTTTTCCCCATCAAAGCAAATTCTTTTTTGCCGCGCTTCCAATGCGAACCCGCGTCCAAGTTCCAAAAGGAATTTTTGGATATGCGTGATCAAAGTATCTTCCAGGTCACTTTCAAAAAGATGCGTGGAATGATTCAGGCCAAGAAATTCCAAAACATATGGATCTTTAATAACATCCAGTGCAGAAATACCCGGCTCTTTAGTATGGATTTCAGCCGATACGGCGTTCTTAGCCTCTGCCCCTTGGCTTGAAAGCAACCGCTCATAGAAAAAACTGTTAATCTGCCGATCAAGCTGCCGCGAGCTCCAATTCGATTTTACGCACTCGTCAAGGTAGAACTGTCTGGCGTTTTCATTTTCAACCTTCATGATCATGCGGTAATGCGTCCACGATAATTGGTCACGCAGCGCGTGACGATTCTGAAACTGTAAATAAAACTGCCGCATATACTTTAAGTTTGTTGGCGTATAGCCCTTTCCATATTCTGCGGTTAAGCGCTGCGCCAAATCGCTGATAAGTCCGCTTCCATATCCCGCGCGCTCGGCTCCGCCCTGCTGTTCCACAATCAAACGCCCAATATGCCAGTAGGCTTCGACCATGGCGAAGTTCACGGCGGCATATGCCCGCGAGCGGGCAAGTTCCAGGATATTTTTGACTTCTTCATACAGCCCGTTGTCAGTTAATTCGCTCATACTGTTTTTCCTCAAAGGTAACGGTGTGTTTTTAGGATGTGCGCAATATTAACTTGCTGTTATGACTTAATCTTTTTTGTTATATTTTTTTATCACCGGATGCAACAGTACGCAGATCATAAAAAATAAGCCGATGACACCGGTTTTGGGGTAGACGAAGGCAACCAGTTGCCCGAAGGGCAGAAGCCCACCAAAAAAGGCGGCAACCCCCAGAATCAGCGCGGTCAGCCTGAAGCGCGGGGTGCCGTCCGGGGCAAAGCGGTTGCACACCGACCAGAGCATGGGAGCGGCGGTGAAAAAAATGCCGAGCAGCAAAATTACCGCAAAAATATCGGCCAGCCAGGGGAGGGCGGCTCCGGCCATGGCCAGAGCGGGCATTTCCTTGTCAAACACTTCCTCCAGGTTGGCAAGTATGCCGGTACTCAGGATCGCGGCCGCGCCAATGAGTAAAAAACCGCCCAGTATGCCACCGTACAGCGCTTCTTTGGGATTACGGGCTGCGGTGCCAAGGCCACTGAAAAAAGGAGCCGAACCAACAACCATAAAGGCGGTATAAAGCAGGCCGGAAAGCGCCCAGTGCGGGGCAGCCTTTGGCAGATCAAAATTATGGATATTTTGCGCGGCCTCGGTAATCCCGTCGGGATTATGCAAAATGCCAGCTATACCAGCCGCCAGACATATGGCGATGATTAGCGGGCCGATGAAGCCGATGATCGTGATCAGCCTGCGCAGGCCGAAAATTATTGCCAGGGTGGAAGCGGCAGCCATAAGCACCCGCCCTACATAGGGATTAAGCCCGTAGTATTCCGTCATGGTCGCGCCCGCGCCGGAAATCATAATCACCACCACGCTGAAGAGGAACAGCAGAATGAAGGCTTCCAGAGCATAACCAAGATGTTTGCCGCAATATTGCCGGAAGATGGCGGAAGTCGAGGTTGTTCGCAGTTGATGCCCTTTCAGCATAACCGCTGATCCGAACCACATGAAAAGAATCAGGCTGATGGCCAGAGCCCCAAAACTGTAAAGCCCGTGCGCGGCGAAAAATAATCGGGCTTCCTGCCCCGAGGCGAATCCGGAGCCGATACAGAAGGCGCAGTAAGCCCCGGCCAGTTTAATGACGTTGATCAGGCTAAGACGCGCGGTTGAACTGGTGGAATGTGAGTTTTGCGCCATATCGGTTTCCGCCGGGGTGCTGATTTGTTGTGAGAATGGCTTATATAGATTGGAAGTAGCAGTGTTGTCACGCGAGCCTCTTTGCCTCTGACTGCGCAAGCAGCCAGCAAGGCTTATAATGACAACACTGCCAGATTGTGGTGTTTACGTTGTCTTTGCCTGTAAAAAAGCGGCCCCCGCGAATCTCGCCGGGGCCGCTTCGCCTAACCCACAAACGCCTTAAACACCAAATACTTTTTTTAGGCTATGCCAGCCATATCCTTGAGCAGGGCTTCGGTGCGGTTGATGTTGCCAACACCGCAGCTGCACTGCTTGCAGATTTCTTCCGAGGCCTTGCGCGGAGTTATTTTACCGTTCTTTACCTTTTCCACCATGCTCTTCACCAGGTTGGCGGCAATCAGGCCGTGGCCGCACTGGGTGGTAACATGCAGGAATTCTTCGGCGGGCAACTTTTTGAGGTTGCCATGAATGCCGAGCGAAACTTCCTGGGTGTGCAACTTGACGTTGTTTCTCTTGGCCAGTTCGGCCACGTCGTCGCAAAGCGAGGACACCACGATGGAGATGCCGAGGTCGGCAGTCTTCAGGCGGCGCACGGCTTCTTCAAGAGTTTCGAGATCATTGAAAACGGCGTGGACAATGGAGTTGTCCTGCACACCGGCGGGCAAATCCGCCACGGTGAGCATGCCGCCCTGACGCATGTCGCCCATGTTGGTCGGATGCAGCGGGGAAACAATGTCAAAGAACTTTTTCAGCACCTGGGCGGAATCCTTGCCGTTGAACTGCTGGGCGGTAATGCCGAACACTATGTAATCGGTACGCAACGATTCTTTCGTACCTCTTCTGTGCAATGTATGGGTCATGATCTATAGTCTCCTTTTTCCTGGATATTATTTTGAAGTAGAAATGCTTTGGAGCATCTGTTCTAAAATTTAAGCTGCATCCGGCCCATGCCGATGTTGGTCTTGCCGTTCAGCGAAGATGTAAAACCGGCTTCCTTGATCATCGCGTACATGGGGAAGGAACCATCGTCTTCAGCCATGCAGCAGATATCCAGGCTGAAAACGGTATCCAGCTCAGCGGAGACTTTTTTGATGTCCTTCAGCACCTGCACGACCTTGTCGTTGGGGCAGATGAATTCAACAATGGCGGAAAGCGCCTTTTCATTGATGAATTCCTTGTTCATTTCGCCGGTTTTCACGTTGGTCATCAGCGAGGTAACCGGGTTGTAAGGCTCAAATTCAACATTGCTGGCGGCGCAGGCCTTGGCGACCTTTTCTACGTCATAGAAGCGCGTACCGGTACCGGGGCGGCCCAGTTCGACGGCGATACCGCAAACGCCCTTGCCGAAACGGTTGGTCACGTCGTTGGTCTTCATTTCTTCGGTGCCGCGTCCGAGCACGTTGGTGGACTTGTGGGTAACCCACGGGTCGCTGAAGGTCTTGCGCAGCAGACGGGCTTCGGTGTAGGTTTCGTCGTTTTTCAGCGCATCTTTCGGGCAAACTTTGGCTTTGAGGCACACGCCGCATTCCACGCATTCGTCCAGGTCGATAACGGCCTTACGGTCTTTCACCTCAATGGCGTTCATCGGGCAGTAAGGCACGCAGAGGCCGCAGCCTATACAAGTATCCATGACTAACATTAGTTATCTCCTCAAGTTAAGGTTGTTGGTTAATGGTTATAGTTGGTCAATAAAACTCAAGTTATTAAGCCGCCGCTTTTTTGGAACCACGGAAATGCCGGATGGCTTCCATGGCAAAGGGCAGTATAAAGGCTGCGGCGGCAACGCAAAGCAGCACCAGCGAAATCGGACGGTCAAAGAAGATGGAGAAATCGCCGCGCGAGGTAATCAGGGCCCGGCGGAATTCCGATTCCGCAAGCACACCCAGCACCAGGCCGAGGATGATCGAAACGATGGGGAACTTGTAACGCTCAAGCACATAGCCGCAGAGGCCGGAGCCGAGCATCACCCATATGTCCATCATGCTGTTGCGTACCGAATAGCAGCCGACGATGCACAGCAGCAGAATGATTGGCGAAAGCAGGGAATAGGGCACTTTGATGATGTGCGAGTAAGCCTTGATGAACGGTTTGGCGTAAAGCACAAACAGAATGTTGGCCACCAGCGAACCGCCAAAAATGGCGTACACAAAGGGCAGGTGGTCGGTAAAGAGCAGCGGGCCGGGCTTCATGCCGTGGATGATGAACGCGCCGAGCATGACCGCAGTGGTGGCGCTGCCGGGAATGCCCAGGGCCATCAAGGGTACCAGAGCGCCGTTGGCGGCCGCGTTGTTGGATGATTCCGGAGCGAGAATACCTTCGGGAATGCCTGTGCCCCATTTTTCCGGGGTTTTGGACCAGCGCATGCCTTCGCTGTAGGCCATAACGGCGGCGGTGGTAGCGCCTACGCCCGGCAGAATGCCGATGATCGTGCCAAGGGTGGCGGATCGGGCGAACAGCGCGGGGCGTCCGGGCATAAGCCATTCCTTGATCGAAGGCAGGGCGCTTTTGGTGTTTTTGGAGCGGGCCACCTTGACCGGGTCTACCTTGCCGTCGCCCTGAATTTTACGCATCACTTCGGAGATGGCGAACAGGCCGGTTACCACCGGAATAAAGTTGATGCCCGCCATCAGTTCGGCGCTGCCAAAGGTAAAGCGGTTGCTGCCGACCATGGGGTCAATGCCGATGGTGGCCAGAAACAGCCCCAGACCGGCGCAGATAAAACCTTTGATCTCATTGCCCTTGTTCATGGCCGAAATAACGCTGATACCGGCAATGGCCAGGGCGAAATATTCTGGTGAGCCGAAACTCAAGGCGAATTTGGCCATTTGCGGGGCCAGGGTAATCAGAATAAGTGTACCGAAAATGCCGCCGCAGGCGGAGGCGGAAATGGCCCAGCCCAATGCCTTGGATGATTCACCCCGTTCGGCCATGGGGTAGCCGTCCAGAGTGGTGGCAACGGCTTCCGGCGCACCGGGAATGCGGAAAAGAATGGCGCTGATGGAGCCGGAAAACACTGCTGACAAATAGGTGGAAATCAGCAGCAAAAAGGCGGCGGTGGGCGAGAGCGAATAGGTAATCGGAATCAGCAAGACTACGGCCATGGTGCCGCTGATGCCGGGCAGCGCCCCGCAAACCAATCCGAACAGCGTTCCCGCCGAAAGGATCAGAAGGTTAAGTGGCGCAAGCGCGCTGAGCATTCCTGTTAAAGCTTCCAACATGGTCTGTACCTCACTAACAAAATATCACGGCAAAAATGCGGCTCTGCCTAGTAAAACAACTGGGAAAGTTCCCGAAACAGGGAAATCCCTCTGGGCAAAGGCACTTTGAGGGCAATGCCGAAAATGCCGACAACCAGGCCGGTCATGCAAAGCGGAATCAGCACGGCGTAAATGCGCTTGGCCCCCAGGCTCAGCATGTAAACGCTCATGGTTATAAGTGTTACCGCCACAAAACCCAGATAGGGCAGGGCCGCCATATAAACGACCAGAAAGCCCAAGGTGTAAAAAGCGCGTTGCGGGTGGGTGGCTTCTTCTGTTGGCATACCTTCCGCGTCCGTGACCACCTCTGCGCTTTCTTCGCTTATAGCGTCTTTGCTGGTTGCTTCTGCCTGTATGGCCTTGGCCGCATCCTGCTTGTCGCGGCGGACTATGCGCAAAACCAGCAGCAGGGCGGAAAAAATTGCGACCATACCCAGCGAGAGTATCGGCCAGGTGGCTGGTGTAATTATCGCCTTGCTGCGTCCTACCGGTATGTCCATGGCTATCGAAATCAGGTAAGCCGAGCCCAGTAGCAGGACGAGCAGAAAGATTACCTCACCGTGTTTGGTGATGCGCTGTAACATGTCAACTCCTCTGAAACTTGCCGGCTACTGAAGGCCGACCGTGATATTCGTGATATTCGGGCATAACCCGGAAGTTGCTCAATGCTACAAGGGTCAGTTTTGAAACAACTTCCGGGGATATGTTCAGACTAATGGAAGCCCAACGGCTTCTGCTCTGGACTAGAAGCCCAACGGCTTCTGCTCTGGATTAGAAGCCCAGTTGCTTCATGGCAACGGTCAGTTCGTCCACTTCGGTCTTGAGGAACTTGCCGAAGTCTTCAGAGTTCAGGTAGCCGGGGCGCAGGTCGAGGTTGGATTCTTTAACGAGCTTCATGTAATCAGCATCTTCAGAGGCTTTCAGGAAGGTGTCGTGCAGTTTTTTCACGATTTGCGGGTCGGTGCCTTTCTTCACCAAAACGCCGCGCCAAATACCAATGGTGCAGTTCCAGCCCTTTTCAACGGTGCAGGGCAGGTTCGGGAAGGCTTCCACGCGCTTGTCGGCAAGCACAACCAGAGGGGTCATGCTGTTGCTGGCCAGGTAGCCGCCCAGGGGGCCGAATTCGTCAAGAATGGCGTCCAGATGGCCGCCCAGCAGCGCGGCCTGCATGGCACCGGCGCTTTCGTAAGGCACATACTGCATTTCAATGCCCATGGCGTTCAGCAGCATCACGGCCATAACTTCGTCAAAGCTGGCCGAGCCGGTTCCGCCCAGAGTCAGCTTGCCGGGATTTTCTTTGGCGTAGGCAACCAGCTCTTCAATGGTCTTGAAGGGGCTTTTTTCGGTGTTCACGGCCAGAACGGTGGTGTCGTGCTGGAGGCGAATAACCGGTTCGTAAGCATCAAGGCCGTGCGGGGTTTTGCCAGCCGCAACGTTAACCACGTAGTTGGACGAAACGGTCCAGATGGTGTGGCCGTCGGCGTCCTGCTTGGTAACGTAGTCACCGGCAATGGCACCGGAAGCGCCGGGCATGTTGACCACCACCATGTTGGTGTTCAAAAGCTCGCCAACAGGCTTGCTGATGGAACGGGCGAACAGGTCGGTACCGCCGCCGGCACCCCAGCCGCAGGCCACTTCGATGTTACGCGTAGGATACTTAAGGTCTTCGGCGGCAGCCATTACGGGAAGCGCCAACATAGCCAGCATGGCCAATACAAGGAATTTTCCAGATTTAACACGCGCCATCATAATCCCCTTTTTTGAGTTAAAATGGTAGATATACCCGGTTTGCCGGGTTTGCCAACTAACAAGCACAATTGGTTTTGCGCATTTTTATCGGGACATTGGTTCTATTGGCAATGAGCAATATCTGTGCCTGTGTTCTGCTTTTTTTCATTGCGATCAGCAAACCGGATATTTTTATTACGATTTTTTATAATAAGGTAGAAACGGTGTATTTTTATTGTTCGGGTAGGGAGCTTGACAAGTGTTTCAAAAATGTTTCAAAGGTGTTGCAAGAATGTTTCAGGATGTAACGGTATGAAACGCTTTGTGAAACATTACAAATGGATCTGCTACAGGAAAATTCGGAAAAGAGAGGATTGATGTGCCTAATTTATTGATAAATCAAAAGAAACTTAAGATAACTGTGGTAACCGGCTACCCAATTCTTACCGAGATGGCAAAAAAGGTTAATGTGCCGGATGTTGAACTCAAGGTGCTGGAAGTAGTGGGTGAAAAAGCGGTAAGTTCGCTTATGCTTGGCGATTGCGATGTCGTTATCGGCCGTGGCGCTACCTATAACGCCTTGAAGGAAAAATACCGGGGTGCGGCCAACGCGATTCCCTGCGTTGAGTTGCAGGTATCCGGCTATGACGTAGTCATGGCTTTGCAGCGGTGCAAGGATCGCTATGGAACCAGAATGATCGCTGTAATCGGTTCAAAGAATATGGTGGATGGCGTGCAGGATGTTGCCAAAAGCATGGGCTTTAAATTGCTGCATTTTATTGCCACCAATGAGGAAGAAACCCGTCAAAGCCTGCGTAAAAGCGTGGAGAACGGTTTGGATATTGTTATCGGCGGCGGCCTGGTAAACCGGCTGGCTTACGAATTTCCGGTTACGGTTTTCATCATTCAATCGGGCGAAACCGCGCTTCTTCACGCCATAGAGGAAGCTAAGCGCACGGCCGATGTGGCTATGAAAGAAAGAGCCGTGGCGGTTCGTATGCAAACCATTCTGGATAATATCCATGAAGGGGTTGTGGCCGTGGATTTGAACGGTTGCATAACCGTGTGCAACACACCGGCCCGGCTGGGCCTGGGTGGGGTGGCCGGAGAGGAGCTGATCGGCAGGAATATTTCCACAGTCATGCCCGGTTCCGCAATTCGGACAGTGCTGGAAAATGCCGTGCCGCAACTGGGTGTGATTTATAAAAAGGATAAAAATATTCTGGTGCAGAACCTGCAACCAATTTTGGTCAATAATACCCTGGCCGGGGTGACGATAACCTTCCAGGAGGCGGTAAGTTTGCAGGAACTGGAAGGAAAGCTGCGCCATACCATGCATGAAAAAGGGCATACGGCCAGGTATACTTTTAACGATTGTATCGGCGAAAGTTTTGCTATTCAGGAAGCGCTGGCCAGGGCTATCAAGTTCAGTCGGGTCAATTCCAATATCATTCTTTATGGCGAAACCGGCACCGGCAAGGAGGTTTTCGCCCAGAGCATTCATAATGCCAGTGTGCGCCGTGAAGGGCCTTTTGTGGCCGTTAACTGCGCCGCCCTGCCGGAAAACCTGCTGGAAAGCGAGCTTTTCGGTTATGTGAGCGGTGCTTTTACCGGCGCTTCACGCGGCGGCAAAATGGGGCTGTTTGAAATGGCGCATGGCGGCACCATCTTTTTGGATGAGGTCTCTGAAATTCCTGTGACCCTGCAAGGCAGACTGCTGCGGGTATTGCAGGAACAGAAGGTTATGCGGCTTGGCCACGATCGGGTGCTGCCCATTGATGTGCGCGTTATTGCGGCTTCCAACAAAAACCTGGATAAATTGGCCGAACAGGAATTGTTCCGCCAGGATTTGCTCTACCGCTTGGATGTGCTTCACATCACCATTCCGCCCCTGCGCGAACGGGGCAAGGATATTCCGGCCCTGGCTTCCGCTTTTGTGCGTGAAGCCGGTATCCGGCTGCGCGGCCAGCCGGTGTATCTGGATCCGGAAGCCGGAGAAGTTTTACGTCTGTATGAATGGCCCGGTAACGTACGTGAACTGTACAATATCTGTGAGCGCATCTGCGCTTTGTCCAGTTCACAGGTAATTCAGGCCAGGGACGTATATGAGGCCTTTGATCAGTTTGAGGCCAGTTGTCCGCTGCCGGAGTATATGTTGCTACCGGATTCGTCATATGCGTCATCAGCGGAGCTGCCGTATTCGGCCCGCCCGGAAGCATCTTTTTCACCACGCCCGGAGCAGCCACACGCGCCATCTTCGGAGCCGTCCTATCCGGTACGCCGGGAACAATCATATGCGCCGTACCCGGAACCGCATCTGGAAGAGCGGGCGCCCCGGCTGTCGCTGGAAAAAGCGCTGGCCCTGTCCGGCAACAATAAAAGCAGGGCGGCCCAGATGCTGGGCATCAGCCGGACAACCTTGTGGCGCAGGATGCGCGAAGCCGGTTTGGGCGAGTAAGAAAAGCCGAATTCTGAAACAATCTGTGGCAATTTTTGTTTGAAAGATTTTGCTTTACTTTTTTCGGAAAAAACAGCATCTTCTCAAGAACAAATTAATTCTATATAACAAGATATATTGATATGATAAAAATTACGAACCTTTACAAGAATTTTGGCCCACAAACCGTCCTGAGCGATATCAACATGCATGTTGCTCCCGGCGAAATATTCGGCATTGTCGGGCACTCCGGGGCCGGAAAATCAACTTTGCTGCGTTGCCTTAACGGGCTGGAAGGCTACGATTCCGGTAGCGTGAAAATTATGGATCGGGAAGTGAAAGACTTCAGCCGGGATGGTCTGCTCGAATTACGCAGCGAGATGGGCATGGTTTTTCAGACTTTCAACCTGATGTCGCGCAAAAATGTTTTTGAGAACGTGGCTTTTCCGTTGCAAATCTGGAAGCATCCAACCGCGCACATTCAGGAAAGGGTAATGGAACTGCTGGCCCTGGTTGGTCTGGAGAGCAAGAGCCACGAGCGTATCGGCAACCTCAGCGGCGGCCAGAAACAGCGTGTTGGCATTGCCCGCGCCCTGGCCCTGAATCCGAAAATTCTTCTGTGCGATGAGGCCACCTCCGCTCTGGACCCCAAAACCACCGGCTCGATTCTGGATTTGCTGGACGATATCAATCAGCGCTTGCGTCTTACCATCGTGCTGGTCACGCACCAGATGGAAGTGGTCAAGCGGCTTTGCCACCGGCTGCTCCTGCTGGACGGCGGCGTGACTCAGGCTATGGGCCAGACCGAGGATCTTTTCCTTTCGCCGCCGGAAAATCTGAAAAAGCTGATTGACGAAGATTATATGCTCATCCCCGGCATCAACATCAGACTGATGTTTCCGCGCAATGTTTCGCAGGATAGCATCGTCACCCGCATGGCCAGAGAGCTGGGTGTGGATTTTTCCATCGTTGGCGGCAAGCTGGAGCGTTACCACGATGATATTCTGGGTTTCCTGATCATCAACGTACAGCCGGAACACCTGGAACGCACCATCGGTTATTTGAAGAAACAAAAATTGCACTGGCAGCTCATGGAAGATGGGAATAACCCGTATCCGCATGTTGCGCCGGAAGTCTAGACAGTGCCGCCACGAGCGCGGTTTATAACAAAAAATCATCTCGTGGCAACACTGTCTGAATTAATACAGGTTTGGAGTAATAAAATGGATCAAAGCGTAATCAATAAACTGCTGGAAAATTTTCTTTACGTCGCGCCCGAGCTTTGGGAAGGGACGCTGGATACCCTGGTCATGGTGCTGGTTTCCACCGGGCTTTCCCTGGTGCTGGGTTTTATTCTGGCCACCTTCATGATTTTGACCAATCCCCAGGGGCTGAACCCGCGCCCCAGGGTTTACAATGTGCTGGATGTTGTAGTTAACCTGCTGCGCTCCTTTCCCTTCATCATTCTGCTTATTGCCATCATTCCCTTTACCCGGCTGGTGGTTGGCACCACTATCGGCAGCGCGGCGGCCATAGTTCCTTTGACCGTGGCGGCGGCTCCTTTCGCGGCCCGTATTCTTGAAGGTAGCTTCCTTGAGGTTGATCGCGGCGTGGTGGAAGCGGCCAGATCTTTTGGAGCCGGAGATTTGCAGATCATTTTCCGGGTACTGCTGCCCGAAGCCATGCCCGCCATTATTCTTAACGCGGCGGTAATCGGTATCACCTTGCTGGGCTATTCGGCCATGGCCGGCATAGTTGGCGGCGGCGGCCTGGGCGATTTGGCCATCAAGTACGGCTACAACCGTTTTCAAGCCGACGTGATGATTTATTCGGTAATTATCCTGGTGATTATGGTGCAGTTCATGCAATCGCTGGGGAATTATTTTTACAAGAAAATTCGGTAGTCCTGTCGGTATGGCTGCCATCCGTATCGGCATTCAATAACGGCAAGTAAACAATATAAATAGATTAAGGAGTGGTTATGAAACGTCTTCTGTTGGCTTTGTCCTTTGTGTTCCTTTTTTCGGCCCCGGCGGCTATGACCGCTCAGGCCGCGCAGGATCTGGTTATCGGCGTCACCCCTTTCCCGCACAAGGATATCATGCTGGTGGTAAAGCCTTTGCTGGAGAAGGACGGCTACAATCTGGTCATTCGTGAGTTCACCGACTACGTTCAGCCCAACATGGCTCTGGCCGAAGGCAACCTGTTTGCCAACTTTTTCCAGCATGTTCCTTATCTGGATAACATGAACAAGGAAAAGAATCTGGATCTGGCCTGGGTTGCCAAGGTGCATATCGAGCCGCTGGGACTTTATTCCCAAAAAATCAAAAGCCTGGACGAACTCAAGGCCGATGATCTGATCGCCGTGCCCAACGACCCGACCAACGAAGCCCGCGCCCTGCGCCTGCTGGAAGTTGCCGGTCTGATCAAGCTCAAAGAGGGCGAACTGATTACCGTGCGCGATATCACCGACAACCCGCGTGGCCTGGAATTTAAAGAAATTGACGCGGCTCAGCTGCCCCGCACTCTGCAGGACGTAACCGCTGCTGTCATCAACACCAACTTCGCCGGTGAAGCCGGACTTACGCCTTCCAAGGACGCCATTGTCATCGAAGGTGGCGACTCCCCCTACGCCAACGTGGTGGTAGTGCGTGCTGCCGACAAGGACAGCCCGGCTGCCCAGGCTCTGATTAAGGCTTGCCTGTCGCCGGAAGTAAAGGCTTTTATCGAAACCGAACTGCTGCCCAAGGGTATTGTTCCGGCGTTCTAGGGTTTTACTTAGTGTAATTGCAAAAAACCAGGTTAGAGCGTATCAATATGCGCTCTAACCTGGTTTTTTTGAGCATTGCATACTTGAAATGCTTACCGTTGAGCGACTATTTCAAGCGTTAATTGCTATATAGAGGACTCATGCCTAATTTCTTTTTTATTGTTTCCAGTGTTCTGTTTTGTGCGCACGGCTATTTTTTCTTCAAGCTGCGCCAGGCCTTTGGTGGCGGGCTGTGGCAAGCTCCGGTCGTTGTTTTTATTTTGAGCATGATGGGTTTACTGCTGTTCAGGCGTCATGATCTGTTTGGAAGCCTGTCGCAGCAATTGACCGGGGTTGCTTATATATGGCTTGGCTTTTTGCTCTTTGCCAGTTTGATTTTTTTGGCTTCCGATTTTCTGGCTGTTTTGCGTATTCTCCTCAAAGCTATAGCCGGGTTAAATGTTATCTGGCCTTCTGCCGCGTTCCGCGCGGTTTTATGCCTGTTTCTGGCCTCCGGTCTGACTGGCTATGCCTTCTATTCCGCCCACACCCCGCAATTGCGGCATGTTGTTATTGGCAGCAGTAAATTGCCTGCCAACTTGTCCGTACCGGAGCAGCTTACGCTTGGCCCGGAACCGTTTACGCCTGGTCAGGAGCAGCTTACACCCGAATCGGATCAACGCCTGCGTATTGTGGCGATCAGCGACGTGCATTTAAGCGAAAGCCTGGGGGTAGATTTTTTAGGCAAAATAGCGGCTTTGGTCGAAAGCCAGAAGCCGGATATTATAGCAATAACCGGCGATTTGGTGGATACTGATATGAGTGGGCGGAGCGCGGACGCGGCCATACTGCGATCGCTTACAGCCAGGTACGGCAAGTATGCTGTTATCGGTAACCACGAAGTGCATCGCGGCCTTGCCAGCGCTCGTGCCTTTATTGCGGAGTCAGGCTTTACCTTGCTGGAAAATCGCGCTGTACTGGATGCCTCCGGTATTGTTGTAGTGGGCGTAAATGATCGCTCAATGCGTGAGGTTGGCGCTGATTCAGCTGATCCGGTGGCCATAATTAAAAAATTTCCGGCAGCTTCAACCCGTTTTGTATTAATGCTCAAGCATCGACCGCTAATGAGTCAAGATGAAATCGGCCTGGTGGATTTGCAACTTTCCGGGCATACGCATGGCGGGCAAGTTTGGCCGGGTTCATACCTGGCCAAAGCCGCCAACAATGATGTGGAGCAGGGGCTTACCGTTTACAGCCGGGAAGGGCAGGGCGAAACCAATTTATATCTGAGTAACGGAGTAGGGTATTGGGGGCCGCCCATGCGCTTTCTGGCCCCTGCGGAAATTACGGTGATCGATTTAATAAGCCAGCCTTAAAATTTCCGTAATACTCTCACGATCCATTGGTTTTACACAGCCAAAGGGCAGGGTGCGGCTGGCCAGTTCGGCCAGGGCCGGTATGTCGCTCTCGGTGATCTGCACATCGCGCAGGCGAGTGGGCAAGCCCAGTGAGGTCAGGAATTTCCTGAATTCCAGTACCCCGGTCAGGGCCAAATCACTGTTCACCGCTGCGATTTGCTCTTCGAGTTCCTTGGTTCGGCCTGCGCTTAGTCCAGCGTTTATTCCCCCATTCAATGCTCCGGTCGATTCACAATTTACCTTAAATACTCGCGTGGCCAGGCGGGCGAATATGTTCCGGGCCAGTCCCTGATCATAAATATAGCGCATCCAGGCCGCCATGATGATGCCGATGGCAATGCCGTGCGTGACGTCGAACAGCGCACCCAGAGCGTGACTGATGCCGTGGGTGGAGAAGTCGCCGCGCACCGGGCGCCCAACGCTGCCCCAGCCGCTATGCGCGTAGGTGCTGCAAAAGCACAGTTCGGAGCGGATTTCGTAATCCCTGAAAACAGCCGGTATCCCGTCCGCCGCAATTCCCGCTTGCATCTGCATCCCGCCTGTTACAGCTTCACGCCCGTCGTTATCCTGCCCGTCCGCCAGGGCGCGTAGGCATCTGATGATGCTTCTGGCCAGCGCTTCACATCCCTCAATCACTACCGGCGAAGTATCCTCACCCTGAAAGTAGGTTTCGAGCACATGGCTCAGGGCGTCCAGCCCGGCTGACAGCACCATTCGCGGCGGTACAGTATATTGCAGGGTAGGGTCTATGGCCGCGCTTTGCGGCACGACATGCTCGCTGGAGAAGGCGAATTTTTCCCGGCTCTCGTCGTTGGTTATTACCCCGATGCCGTTCAGTTCGCTGGACGTGCCGGAGAGCGTGAGCACGCCGTGGATGGGCAGGGCGCATGTAATGGGGAGCTTTTTGCTGATCAGCAGCCAGATGTCTTGCTCTGCTGGTGCACCAGCCGCCACTGCCTTGGCCGAATCGAAAACGCTGCCGCCGCCCAGCGGCATGATGGCCTGGGCCTGCATTGCCCTGGCCGCTGTGATGGCTTCGCGCACTTTTTCCAGCCGGGGGTTGGGCTGTATGCCGTTTACGCTCTGCCAGGCGATCCCGGCTGCATCCAGCAGACTGGTTATCTTGCCATACAAACCGGAAGCGTGAACGGAGCCGCCGCCCGTAAGCAGTAAGACCCGGCGGATGCCAGCGGTTTGTAATTCCGGTATGATCAAATTGTGGGAGTCTTTGCCAAATAATATTTTGGTGCGGCAGGAAAAGCTGAAGTTACGCATGGCAGCCTCTCTTTTTTTGTCAAAAAGTATCATGCCAACGGCAGAGCAAACACGAAAAGTACGCTTCTTTAAAACGCAACCCCATCATATTTAGAGAGAGGGTGGAGTTGATTTAAGTTTATTGATGGTAACCAACAATTTCCACATCGCCAAGCCCATATACTCACTTTGCTTAAGTTGTTCATCAGTAGGCGGCGGTATCTCTAAAATTTCAAAAAAATCAGTTTTGCTCCCCACATATTTTTGAAACAGCGCCTGATCCGCCGGGTCGGAAAAAACAAGATGGCCGCTATCCTGCATGCCAAGGGAGAAGCCAGATCCAAAAGTCAGGCCGTCTTCTGCAATTTTATTAATCATCTGCCCGTTCAGCAAGGCTTGTATTTCCAATAAATAACCGCGCGGGTGAGGCTGCACGTCAGCAGGATCAACTTTGAGCAGTGCGGCAAATTTGGGATGTCCAGCCAGTTCCGCCAAGCCTGTTGGAATATTAACGGCATGAATTTCTGCCAAATTATCAAAATCAGCAAGATCCACCAATCCGCATGTGACCAGTTTATTCAGGCAAGCACGCAAGCGCTGGGTGATAAATTTGTTGTAATGCACCAGTACAAAGCATACCGGAGTTTTGCAGTATTGAGTGATGCTGAGTTCAAGGTTATGCAACAATATTGGAATATTGCGCATACTCATGCGCAAGCTCTGGTGCATGACTGCCGAGTTAAGAATAGGCTTGCCGTATATGAGTTGGCGTATGGCGTCTTTTTCGCTGAACCTGAAGGTATTATAGCTTTCCGGTTCATTTTCCAGCCACATGGAGCCAAAAAAGTTTACCTCCTGATGCGCGGCCAGGTATTTTCCAATGACAGCTCCAGTTGCGAAGCGCTTGCCGTCTGACAGATAGAGAAATTCATCGGTATCAAGAAAGGCGTAGAACTGCGAATTTAATATAACGGCCATATACAGATCGAGATGTTCCAGTATGCAGTGCAGCTTGTTGGCATCGCCAGCAAAGCGGATAACCAGCAGTTCATCCCGGTATTTTTCATACAGGCGCAGCACTTCGGCATCCGTTGACATATTGTCAAAAATAATAATGCCTTGCTGATTACGACCTTCCGTCTGTCGGGTAATGGCAAGATAATGCTTAATCCAGCGCTCAAGAAAAAAAGAGTCATTCCTGGTTTTGAGAATGACTTTGAACGGTGCATAATTGTGCCGGATCTGTGTGCAGATTGTGTCGCGATCCTGGGGCCATACCGGCAAAGTATCGATATATGCGCTCATGCTGACCTGAACTTCCTGTTATCCGGCTTTATGAATGAATTATAATACCCTCAATCCGCCAAAATAACAAAGGCCTCCGGCAGGCAAAAAGGTATTAAAAACGCAAAAAGCCTTCAGTTCTTTTCAGAGCTGAAGGCTTTTTGTTGTGATTTAAGTTGGTACCGTCCTACTTTCCCACACATGAATATGCAGTATCATCGGCGATGAGGCGCTTAACTTCCGGGTTCGGAATGGAGCCGGGTGTACCCGCCTCTCTATGGGCACCAACAAATTTCTATGCGATTTTCAAAGCAAATATTTAATTAAATAGGGTGGAAAGGAAGTTGGTTGAGAAGGAATAAGCCGAACGACCTATTAGTACTGGTAAGCTGAATGCATCGCTGCACTTACACCTCCAGCCTATCGACCTGGTGGTCTTCCAGGGGTCTTCAGGGAGATCTTATCTTGAGGCTGGCTTCCCGCTTAGATGCTTTCAGCGGTTATCCATTCCGAACTTAGCTACCCTGCCATGCTTCTGGCGAAACAACAGGGACACCAGGGGTTCGTCCATCCCGGTCCTCTCGTACTAGGAACAGATCCTCTCAAATCTCCTGCGCCCACAGTAGATAGGGACCAAACTGTCTCACGACGTTTTAAACCCAACTCACGTACCACTTTAAACGGCGAACAGCCGTACCCTTGGGACCTGCTTCAGCCCCAGGATGTGATGAGTCGACATCGAGGTGCCAAACCGCATCGTCGATATGGACTCTTGGATGCGATCAGCCTGTTATCCCCGGCGTACCTTTTATCCAATGAGCGATGGCCCTTCCATTCGGGACCACCGGATCACTAACACCTACTTTCGTACCTGCTCGAGCTGTCACTCTTGCAGTCAAGCTCCCTTATGCGTTTGCACTCGGCGCCTGGTTTCCAATCAGGCTGAGGGAACCTTTGTATGCCTCCGTTACTGTTTTGGAGGCGACCGCCCCAGTCAAACTACCCACCAGACAATGTCTCCATGCCGGATTACGGCTATGGATTAGAGTCTTAAACCAACAAGGGTGGTATTTCAAGGTTGGCTCCACGCATACTGGCGTACACGCTTCAAAGCCTCCCACCTATCCTACACATGTTGGCTCAAAACCCAATGTCAAGCTATAGTAAAGGTGCACAGGGTCTTTCCGTCACACTGCGGGTAAAGAGCATTTTCACTCTTAATTCAATTTCACCGAGTCTCTGGTTGAGACAGCGCGGAGATCGTTACGCCATTCGTGCAGGTCGGAACTTACCCGACAAGGAATTTCGCTACCTTAGGACCGTTATAGTTACGGCCGCCGTTTACTGGGGCTTC
>JAITWK010000002.1 GCA_031285295.1 Deltaproteobacteria bacterium
ATGATCTTGTCACCGCTCTTGCCGCTGTTCTGCTCATTGCCGCATTCGCCGTTGTGTTCGGTCCGGCGCGGCAGCGACTGCGCAAACAGAACCTCCACCACCCGCCTGGCCTCCGCAAAACCTCCATCAATAAAAACGGCTCCAAGCAAGGCCTCCAGGGCATCACTCAAAAGCGCGTCGCGCTTTCTGCCGCCCTGCGCCTCTTCTCCCCGGCCAAGCAGAAGATATTGATCCAGTTTCAAACGTCTGGCCTGTTCAGCCAACGATGGCTGGCTTACCAAAGCTGAACGCATGGCCGTAAGCTCGCCTTCCCGCGCCTCCTGAAAAGAGTTGAACAAAATTTCGGATATGCACAACTCTAACACGGCGTCACCGAGAAATTCCAGCCTTTCGTTGTGTTGAACCGGGTCCGGGCTTTCGTTGACAAAAGAGCTGTGCGTCAGCGCGGCCTCCAGAAGCTTGACTTGCTTGAAGGTATAGTGAATATCTAGCTGCAAGTTGGTTAACATCAAGCCGCCTTTCTTGTAATAAAATTCATCTCGCGGCAACCCTGTCTGGTATACCGGCAAAATTTTCCCGTGAATCGATTGGTCAGAATACTGATTCTGACAGGTTTACGCAACCTTGCTAAAATTGCGAAGCTACCAGTGCATAAAAAGGATTTACTATGTCCGCTCCTGCTCTATATATAGGTTCCACCTCGCCCTACGCGGGCAAGAATACCATCGGCATCGGCATTGGCCTGCGCCTGCAAAAAGACGGCGTCAATCTGGCCTACATGAAACCGGTCGGTCCTCTGCCTTATGAGCAAAACGGCCTGCGCGGCGATGAGGACGCGGCCTATGTGCAGGATGTGCTGGGGCTTGACGCCCCGCCGGATCAGGTTACGCCGGTGCTGGTCACTCAGGATTTCAAAGTCCGGGCTTTCAGCGGCCAACTGGAAGACAGTGACAAAATGCTGGATCGCATCCGCGAAGCCGGGAAAAAACTTTCCCAGGGGCGAGATCTGCTGATTATGGGCGGCTCCGGCAACATGTTGTCCGGTCGTTATTGCGGTCTGGACGCGCTAACTATAATCAAAAAACTTAACCTTAAAACCATCATCGTTGATCGCGTGGAACGCGCGGTCAAGTATGACGCACTGCTGGCGCTGAAAGACCTTTTGGGCGATCATCTGCTCGGCGTGGTGCTGAACGCGGTACCGACCGAACTTATGAGCGAAGCTGAAAGCATTGTCTGCCCCTTTTTGGAGCGCAACCAGCTTAAGGTGCTTGGCCTTTTGCCCCACAACCCGCTCATGGGCGCGGTGTGCGTTGATATGCTTTGCGAAGGTTTGGGCGGACGAATCCTGACCGCCAGGCACAATGCGGCAAGCACGGTGGAAAGCTTTCTCATCGGCACCATGCAGGTGGAAAATTTCATGACCTACTTCCGCCGTTTATCCAGCCCTGCGGTTATCGTGGGCGGCGACCGGGCCGACATACAACTGGTGGCAATCGAAGGCGCCTGCGCCTGCCTGATCCTCACCGGCAACCTCTACCCCAATGACATCATCATTGCCCGGGCCGACAAGCTGGGCGTGCCTATCATCATGACGCGCGACGATACCTACACGGCGGCGGGAAAAATCGAGCAGATGCTGGGCCGCTGCAAGCTGCGCGACCCCGGCAAAATCAGTCAGGCGGCGCATCTGGTAAGCAGCAAGCTTGATTTTGCGGCTATACGCGCCGGATTAGGAATTTAGGGATATAAAATCAAAAATGACCGCCCTGCCGACTGAGAAATTCAGGGAGGCGCTGCCCTGGGTGCTGCTGCTCAGCTTCATGTTCTGCGTCAACTACACCGACCGCGCATTGCTCGGGCCGCTGCTGGTGTATATCGAATCCGACCTTGGCCTCTCGCATTCCACTGCCGCCGGGCTTTTGCTCTATATGTCGGTGGGCTTTACCATAAGCACGGCCCTTTCCAGTTTTGTGGCCGCCAAAATAGCGCCGGTGCGGATAATCGCCTTCTCGGCTTTTGGCTGCGGACTCAGTCTGCTGGCCATGTCGATGGCTGGCGATCTTGTAACTCTTACGACCTGCGTTTTTGGTCTGGGCGTGATGTCCGGCCTGTACATGACTTCGGCCATTGCCACCATGGGCACGCTGATCCAGCCGCAGCTCTGGACCAAATCCCTGGCCCTGCATGAACTTGCCCCGCCGATCAGTCTGGTGATAACCCCGCTTCTGGCTGAAGCCGGGGTGGCCCTGTATAACGCCTGCATCGCTTCACCCGAACTTGGCTCGTTATTGCCCGGCGCAAACGCGCTGGCGGAAAGCGCCCGGTTTGCAAGCGCCTGGCGCGGCGCGGCCCTGCTTTTGGGCGTGGCCAGCCTTGCGGCGGGCGTGTTTTTTTTGCTGCTTGGCAAAGGCGGCCAGATAAAAACCAATCCGCCCTCCTGGGCCGGAGTAAAAGAGGCGGTGCGTTCGCCGCTGCTCTGGTTCTTCACCTGGTGTTTCACCCTGGCCGTGACCGGCGAGTTCGCGCCCTATAACGTGCTTTCGCTGTGCCTTACCTACGAGTGGGGGCTGGCCCCGGACGACGCCAACAAACTGCTGGCCCTGACCAGACTGGCCTCGCCTTTCGCCATTCTGGCAGGTGGCTTTCTTGCCCCAAAACTGGGCATAAGCCGCACCATCAAAATTTTCTTCATCCTCCAGGGCCTTACCCTGGTGCTGATGGGAATGCCGGTATTTGAAATCGCCCTGATCGGCATGTTCGCGCAACCACTGCTGCCGCCTTTCGCCTTCCCGACCGTCTTCACCATCGTGACAACAAAATTTGACCTGAAACAGCAGCCGTTGCTTTTCGGCATCGCCATTCCGCTAAGTTCCTGCATCGGCCTGGGGCTGATGCCCAAACTGTTGGGCGTGTTCGGCGATCTCTGGAGCTTTTCCGCCGGGTTTGTGGTACTGGGCCTGATTCACGTTTTGGGTATGCCGTTTTGCAGGATGCTAGAGGAGAGGAAGGGAAATGAAAAACAGTTCTGACCTAAAGCAAACCATCAACAAATTTATTTAACTTTGCAGATGGCTATTTTTATTCGCAAAATTATAGCTCTAAAGTAAAGCAATTTTACTCAACAAAATCACCAATCATTCTTTTCCCACGTTCATCTATAAATCTAGATGTATTGTTGATATACAATAAATAATCTTCTATTGATTCTGGCAATGGATATTCTCCAAAGTCACCTGTTCCTAACAGGAACTTTATCTTACCATTATTATCTATAATATCTTGCAGCAAAAAAAATTTAACATATCCTTCAAAGCAAATAAATAAATCAAAAAAACATTTATATCTAGCAAATGTTTCGTTTAAAGGACTATACTTATTTTCATAAAATAATTGTATACATCTTAAGGTTAAGTCAAAGCGATCCTTTATACAATCTCCCCAACTTCCTCTATCTTGGTTTATAGATTTACCATTACCCTTTGGGAAGATAATAAAATTTCCAATAGTACACGTCTTGTATTGAAAATTAGACAATACATCTTTTGGCAAATTTGGAAGTATTTTTTTTATTTGTTTATATCCAGTATGAGCATAGGATGAATTCATCGTATCGCTACTAAAGCGTATATTATTCCAAGACAGGTAATTATAATTTGTCCTTCCTACTTTCAAATTTAATATTTCACCATTAGGAAGCTGTTTGCTCCATAATTTTTTATGACATTCTTTTAATTTTTCACTATCACAATCTGGATCAACAGGTCTGGGAGGGCAGTCTTGTCTAAAATCAAAATTTATATCCATAAGGTATATGCCCCCGCGCTCCATCAGATAAGCTCCTTGCCGACTGAAGCTGAAGCCGCCCATTGACTGTCATCGTCAGGCAAAACGGCGGACGCATCGCATTGATCCAGAAGTTCCTGCAATGAATATGTGGGCTGGGACTCTATAATTGGCTGTTCTTCTCTCATTAACTACTCCACCAATTCCACCTGCTTGCCCTTGCTTTCCGGGGCCACGCTGCGCACCACTTCCAGCACTTCCTTGATATGCCGCAGCTTGGACATTACCTGATAAAGCTGCACGGTATCGCGCACTTCCACCACCAGATTGATCTCGCTGCGTCCATCCACATTGGATCGCATGGTGCCGGAATCTATATTGATGTTTTCGTCCATAAGCACGCCGGAAACCATGTGCAGCAAGCCCTTGACGTTTTTGGCCAGAATATGGATGCGGGTCGGGAACGGATCTTCGCGCTGGCCGTCCCAGTTAATTGAGAGCAGGCGTTCCGGCTCGGCAGCGATAATGGTTGGGCAATCCGCCGTATGTACGGTAATGCCGCGCCCCCGGCTGATGTAGCCGATGATGTGGTCACCCGGAACCGGGTTGCAGCACTTGGCGAAACGCAGCAGGATATCATCGCCGCCGCCGGTAATGCTGATGCTGTCGGCCTTGCGCTGTTCCTCACGCTTTTCGGCCTCGCGAACCGTGCTTTCCGGGGTGTGACGTTGTTGCTGTTGAAGCAAACCGTCTTTTTCCGTCTTGTCCGGCTTGCCCTGCGTATCAAGCTTATCCGGACCAAGCATGGTTTGCAGAGCGCGCAACACACGCTGCACCTGCACATGCGAGTAGCCTACGGCGGAATACAGATCATCCAGAGTTTTCAGGTTGAATTCGGCGGCCAGTTTTTGTTCGTCAATTTCCTTAATGGCTTTCTGGAAATTCACGCCAAAACGGCGGCCCTGCTTTTCCAGAATATCGCGGCCCAAAGTGACAGTACGTTCGCGCTCCTCGGTACGGATATAGTGCTGAATGCGCGAACGGGCCTTGGCTGTTTTAACATATTTCAGCCAGTCCCGGCTGGGGTGGCGGTTCTGGTTGGTGATGATCTCCACATAGTCGCCGCTCTTTAGCGGGGTAGGCAGAGGCACCAGCTTGCTGTTCACCTTGGCCCCGGCGCAGTGGTCACCCACCTTGGAGTGTACCTGATAAGCGAAGTCCACGGCAGTGGCGTTTTCCGGCAGAACTTTCACTTCGCCGTTGGGCGTGAACACATAAATTTCGTCTTTAAAGAGATCGAAACGCAGGGTACGCAAAAATTCCTTGGAGTCGTTCTCCACTTTCTGCCAGTCCAGCATTTCGCGCAGCCAGTTAAACTGGCGCACGTCCTTGGCCTTGACCCGGCTTCCTTCCTTGTACAGCCAGTGCGAGGCCAGACCGTTCTCGGCCAGGCGGTCCATCTCTTCGGTACGAATCTGAATTTCCATGCGCTCGCCGCGCGGCCCGGCCACGGTAGTGTGCAGGCTCTGATACATGTTGCCCTTGGGCATGGAAATATAATCCTTGAAACGGCCCGGCACCGGCCTCCACTTGGCGTGCACCAGGCCAAGCACCGCGTAGCAGTCCTTTAGTTCGGCCACGATGACGCGGAAGGCGATGATATCGTGCATCTCGTCCAGCGACACCGACTGCGCGGTCATCTTGCGGAAAATACTGTAAATGTGCTTGATGCGGCCCTTGACCACGCCGGTAATCTCGTTCTCGCGCAGCATTTCGCCAATGGAGCAGCGCACGTCCGCGATATAGCTGATGTCAGACTGGCGGTGCCTGTTCAGCCAGGTGGCTATCTGATCGTAAGCGTCGGGCTTGATGTACTTGAAGCTTAAGTCTTCCAGCTCCATCTTAACGCGGTGCAGGCCGATACGGTTAGCCAGCGGCGCATAGATATCCATGGTTTCTTTGGCAATGCGCTGCTGCTTTTCCGGCTTCTGAAAATCCAGGGTGCGCATGTTGTGCATACGGTCGGCCAGCTTGACGATGAGCACGCGAATGTCTTCGCTCATGGCCAGAATCATCTTGCGGATGTTCTCGGCCTGCTGCTCTTCCTTGCTGTCAAACTTGATCTGGCTGATCTTGGTTACGCCATCCACAATCTCGGCGACTTCCGGGCCGAACATCTCCTCGATTTCCTCAAGGGTGGCATGCGTATCCTCAACAGTGTCATGCAACAGGCCCACGATGATGCTGGCATCGTCCAGGCGCAAATCGGCCAGGGTATCGGCCACGGCCAGCGGATGGGAAAGATAAGGCTCGCCGGAAAGGCGCACCTGTCCGGCATGGTTGGCTGCTGCAAAAACATAAGCCTTACGGATGGATTCAACGTCCGAATCCGGCCGGTAGCTTTGTACTTTATCCAGAATTTCCTGAATGCGAATCATGGTTTTAAAAAATTCCTGTATAGTTGCTTACCGCCGGGTACCCACCAGCGGATAAGATTATGGCCGATACCGGCAGGAGTTTCCTCAACTCCCTGAAAGCGTTTGTCCAGAGCGGTCAGGGCGTAGGGAACATAGAGGAAGCAATAAGGCTGATCCTCATGCAGGATCTCCTGAATTCTGCGGTAACAGGCGGCGCGGGTTTCGCGGTCAAAAGTGACACGCGCCCGTTCAAGCAGATCATCAACCTCGGCATTGGCGTAGCCTATAAAATTCAGTCCACCGGCAAAAGCCCGTGACGAATGCCAAACATCGTATATATCCGGGTCCAGCGTTATGGTCCAGCCCAGAATAAGAGCATCGAAGTGTCCCTTGTTGACAAATTCGTTGATGAAGGCAGCCCACTCCACGGCGCGGATCTTCACTTCCACCCCAATTTTGGCAAGCTGGCTCTGAATAATCACCGCAGTTTTGATGCGCTCGGCATTGCCCTGATTCACCAGCAGGGTGAAGGAAAAAGCCCGGCCATCCTTGCGCAGCGCACCTTTGCTATCCAATGTCCAACCGGCCTCGGCCAGAAGCTCAAGAGCGGCAGCCGGGTCGTGCGGGTAATCGGCGAGATCATGATTATATACCCAGCTGTCCGGCCGGTATGGTCCGATGGTGGTTACTCCCTGATTGAAGAGAGCGCCGTTGATGATATCGGCCTTGTTCACGGCCAGGGCGAAAGCCCGGCGCACCCGCACATCCTTGAACAACGGGCTTTTCAGATTATAGCCCAAAAAAGTATAGGCAAAATCCAGATTGCGATAAACATTGAAACGCGCGGCAAAATCCGCCTCCTGCGCCTGATACACATATTGCTGCTTGGAAAGCGCCATATAATCCAGCTTGCCGGCTTTAAGCTCCAGAAACATGGTGGAGGAATCGCGAATCACCCGGTGTACCACGCCATCCAGGTTCGGCCTGCCTTCAAAATAGTCCGGATTGGCCGTCAGGCTGATTCGGGCGTCACCTTCCCAGCTTGCCAGCCGAAAAGGCCCGCTGCTTACCGGATTACGCAACTGCCTTGTGGTGCGCGGGTCCTGCCCTTCCCAGGCGTGCCGGGGCAAAATATCCATCATCCAGCTCATCAGCGAACGCGGAAACGGCTTTTCGTAGACGACCTCAAAAGTCCAGTCATCTATTTCCGCAAGCCTGCGAAATTCCTTGACCTGCTTGTAATCGCCGGAATAGGCGGTAGGGGTGGCCGGATCAATCATGAAACGATAGGTGAATTCCACATCATCCAGATTCAGCTCGCGGCCATCGCTCCAAAATATGCCCCGGCGCAGCTTGAAGCGCAGGCGCAGGCCATCATCCAGCACCTGATAATACTCGGCAGCCTCAGGTACCACATTCAGATTTTTGTCAAACTTGAGCAGACTGACAAAAAGCTTGCTGGAAACCTCACGCGAAGCCGAATCTGTAGTCAGGGCGTTAATCAGGTTACTGGGCTTGCCAACCATGCCGATGACCACAGCGTCACCCTGTTCGCTGCCGGAAATTTGCGGCTCAAGTTCGCCGTATATTGGTTGACCAGCCAAAGCCACGCCTGTTAACACACAAAAACTCAATATAAACAAGGTTGTTACACAAACCTTAAAAAACAACTGCCAAATTTTCTGCGGGGTTCTCAAAATCACTCCCTACCAACTTAATAATTGCTTGCCATAACCGCTAATTATGTTAATCTGATAAAGCTAGATGTATTTGTGCGCCCGTTGCGTCCCTTCGGTTACGATACCAAAACTCGCATACATTTACCATTACTTGCAAGCCGGGTAGCATTTCAGTTGATAAGGAAGCATTTGGTCAGTGCTTCCCGTGGACGCTTGCCCTGTAAAGACCCGTTGAAATGTGAATAAAAAACATTTTTCCTGTAAAATCAACCCGTAATACAACACTTTAACCGGACTATGATGCTTGGATTGGTAAAAATGACCAGTTTTGAAAATTCGGATCTAAAAACACTGCTGCGCGATTTCATACAAAATTCCATCCCCGAATACATTCTGGATGACGCCAAGGCTCTGTTCGCCTCGGACAGCGTACAGAAACTGACCCTTAAACCGCATGGGCCGCACGGGTCAGATACCGTAAACGGGCTGGGCAGTCCGGATGGCATCAACGCCTCCAACTGTGAAATCAGCGGTAGCGTCATGGGCGAAGACCTGCAAGTTTTTCGCTCTTCCATTTTCATTACCGAAGGCGAGCATGTAACTTACGAGTGCAACTGCGGTGCCGATTCCTTCTGCGGCGCGTGTACGCATGTGGCCGCGCTGGCCCTTCAGGCCGCAAGCCAGGCCGACAAAACGGAAAAAACAGAAAAAACCGGCAACGATCCGCTCCTGCCCCGGCAGGATTGGCGGCAAAGCTTCCGCAGTCTGTTCAGCACCGAAATCGAGCCGGAAACCGGCAAGCATTACCTTATTTACCGCTTCTATCCCGAGCCGGGCCGCCTGCAAGTGGAGTTTTTCCGGGCCAGGCAGAATAAATCCGGACTTTCCAATGTGCATAGCGAAATCACGCTGGCCAATATTATCGAAAATCCCACCTGGTGCGAGCTTGCGCCTGAATTGCCGGATCTGGCCAGGCTGATCGGCCAGCAGCTTGATTATTACGGGCATCGGGTCAACATTCCGGACGGCCTGCTCACCTGGTTTTTATGGAGCATACGGCGTGAGCATTTCCTGTTCTGGAAAGACACGGAGACTTATTGCCACATTTCCACCACGCCCATGAACCTCAAGCTGCATCCGCAACTGGACGAAGACGCTTCGCTGTTTTTTGACGTGCTGCTGCACCGCGAGGGCAAAACCCTTACCATTACCGGCAACGCCGCCACCTTCCACGGGCAGATGCCCATGTGGGTGTGCTGGAAGCAGGGCTTCTACCCGGTCACCAGTACTCTGGATACCCGTGTAATCCGTGAACTGGTACAGAAAACCACGATCATTCAGCAGACGGATCTTTCAGAATTTCTCGACCGGGTCTGGACCCAGTTGCCCTCCTCCGATCTTTACGAGCCGGAAGAATTCCTCAAGAGCATGGAACCGGCTTTCATGACAGCCTCCTACAAGCCCAAACTCTTTCTGGACGAAGAAGGAAGCCTGCTCACCCTGGAAATCCAGAACATTTATGAAACCCCGCACGGCGAATTTCTGCTTAATGGTCCCCGTCCGCAATTCCAGACCGGCAGTTACAGCTATGACGGCGGCAATTATCTGATCCGCCGCGACCCCGATCGCGAGGCCGCGCTGGTGAACCTGCTGACCGAAATGAAATTCCAGCCCAGAAACAACCGAATATGGTTTCTGGAACCGGAAGACGCCATCAATTTCCTGCTGGACGCCTACCCCAAGCTGGTGGAAGAATTTCGCGTCTATGGCGAAAAAAATCTTACCCGCTACAAAGTGCGCCTGTCCAAGCCGGTAATCACGGCGGTGGTGGAAAGCAACGAGGAAGATCGCTGGTTCAATCTGAATATCGATGTGCAGTACGACGGCCAAAGCGTGCCGCTGGAAAAGATCTGGAAAGCCTGGGTGGAAGGCAAGCGCTACACGCAGCTGAAAGATGGCTCCTACACCAGCCTGCCGGAATCCTGGCTGGAAAAACTTTCGCACAAGCTCCAGGCTCTTGGCCTGGACCCGGACAAGCCGCCTAAAAGCAACTTCCAGCAATTTGAAGCGCCGGTGCTGGACAGCCTGCTGGATGATCTGCCGGGCGCGCAGACCGACTCCTTCTGGAACGCCCTGAGCGGAAAAATACAGAATTTTCGGCAAATCGAGCCTATCGAGACTCCGAAAAACCTTAACGCCGATCTGCGCGGTTATCAAAAGCAGGGCATCGCCTACCTGAACTTCCTCAACGAATACGGCTTCGGCGGCATCCTGGCCGACGAGATGGGCCTGGGCAAAACAGTACAGACCCTGGCCTTCATCCAGTACATGATCGAACACGGACACGAAGGGGCCAACCTGATTGTGGTGCCAACCTCCGTTCTGCCAAACTGGGAGCGCGAGGCGGACAAATTCGTCCCCACCATGACCAAGCTGGTAATTTACGGCAACAAGCGCCAGAACCTGTTTAAAAACATCTCCAAGTACAATCTGGTGCTCACCACCTACGCGCTTTTGCGGCGCGATCTGGAACAGCTCAAAAAACACGAGTTCAACAGCATCATTCTGGACGAAGCCCAGAACATCAAGAACCCCGGCACCATCACCGCCGCCTCGGTACGGCAGATCGACGCCCGGATGCGGCTCTGTCTTTCCGGCACGCCCATTGAGAACAACCTTTTTGAACTCTGGTCGCTGTTCGAGTTTCTTATGCCGGGCTTTCTGGGGGCGCAAAGCGCCTTCCAGCGCGGCGTGGTCAAGCCGATCAAGGACGGCGACAACGAAACTCTGGACTTTTTGCGTACCAGAGTCACCCCCTTCATCCTGCGCCGCACCAAATCCGAAGTGGCCAAGGAACTGCCGCCCAAGATCGAAAACGTCACCTACTGCGGCCTGATTGACGAGCAGGCCGAGCTTTACGCCATGCTGGCCAAAAAGCTCAAGGAGCAGGTGCTTAGCGCGGTTGACAAGAAGGGATTGGCCAAAAGCCAGATGTCCATTCTGGATGCCCTGCTGAAACTGCGCCAAATCTGCTGCCACCCGCGCCTGCTCAAACTGGATCTTCCCGGCGTATCCACCAACCTACCTTCGGGCAAGTTTGACGCCTTCAAGGACATGGTAACGGATATTGTAGAAGAAGGGCACAAGGTGCTGGTCTTCTCGCAGTTTGTGCAAATGCTGCACATCATCCGCTCCTGGCTGCAAATACAGGAAATCCCCTATACTTATCTGGATGGCTCCAGCAAGGATCGCTTTGAGCAGGTTGACCGTTTCAACAACTCGCCGGATATTCCGATCTTCCTGATCTCGCTCAAGGCGGGCGGTACCGGCCTGAACCTTACCAGTTCCGACTACGTCATCCACTATGACCCCTGGTGGAACCCGGCGGTGGAAAGCCAGGCCACCGACCGCACGCACCGCATCGGGCAGACCCGTCAGGTTTTCTCCTACAAGCTGATCTGCCAGAACACCGTGGAGGAAAAAATCCTCAAGCTCCAGGAGCAAAAGCGCGATGTGGCTGACGCCATCATCCCGGATCAGAACATTTTCAAGTCGCTTACAAGAGAAAGTTTGGAAATGCTGTTTGATGTGTAGGACCGGTAGAGTGTCCAAAAAATAACTGATGAAAAAAAGCTGCCGATGGCAGCTTAACATGGCGTCAAGATTTGATGACCTACCTCAATTTACGCCTAGGCTTATTTGTAACATCGCACACGTTCCACGGTAATCCCTGTAGATTATTCATAGAAGCTACAATCGGATTTGGAGCGATTCTTGAAAGTTTTTGCTCCATTTTGTGTTGAATATCAGCAATGTCGATAAAGTAACTATCAAAGTCTGTTGTTGTTTGCACTTCAATTTGCAGCACAAATCGCATTTTTTGTGTTGTTGCTGCCTGTTGAGCAAATTTTTTTTCTGTTTCTCTTTCTGCTGTATAACGCGCCGCAAATAACCCAGACATAGAGTATAAAATTTTATCAACAATATTGTTAAAAATGCCAATATCGTTATCTTTGCGCCCTTTTCTGAAATCTTTGACCTCAATCAGCCAGAGGCAAGAATCTGTATCAATCGCACAAAAATCAACAGATTTTATTCCTTTTTCTTTGATACCATTAAAACCAAGATGTTCGTCTCCAACATCGTATTTGACAAATCTCCAAGCATCATATTTTTCCACAATCCATTCTTTTGGAAAAGAAAATATTTGGCAACCTTCTGATATAGTTTGCCATGATTCATGACTGGATACCAAAGAGGCTGAAATTTTGCATGAAGGTTTTTTCTGTTTTCTTTTTGCCATCATGACATCCTCGATTTCATAAACCGCTCAGACTGTTCCAAAGATGCATCAAGTGCTGCAATGTCTCCTACTTCGTTCAATGATGTTGATTGCAGGCAAATCACTCCCCCTTGCTCTTGAGGATGCAGGCCAGTAAACATTGCAGCTTCATTATTACCTTGAACTTTAAGACAAATATCAAGTTCACGCAAAAGGAACAAACTATGCGTGGCAATAGTAATCTGCATTATCTTTGAAAGTTCTATCAAAACTTCGGCTAGTTTTTTTATGAGCTTCGGATTCAAATTCGCTTCCGGTTCATCCCAGAAAAGAGACGCTCCAGGGCGTAATGTACCATTACGCATAAGATAACTGAGCATGCCGATTTTTCTGTCACCTTCAGCGGCAAGGTGAGCCTCTATACGAGGATATTCATGTAGTATGCCTTGTTCTATTTTTAGTTTTTTCAAAAAAAACTTCTCGTTAGATTTAATACAGATATTGTTATTTATTTTTTCAATTTTTTCGGCATAATTCACAATTTCTTTGAGAGCTTCTCCTTGCAATTCTTGAGCTTCCAAGGCATCAGCAAGATGTAGATATGTATCGTCAAAAGCAAGTTTTCTATTTCTAATTTCATAAGCAAGACCAGGATAAATAGAAAGTAATTCTTTTGCTGGAATAAATATTGGTAATATTGTTTTATTTTTTACATCTATCTTAACTTCATCAAACGAATTTAAAATATCGTCTTCACTAACACTATTTGATATCATAGAATTTATACTAGCTCCAGAAAATTGCCTATCAACATAAAATTTAAATTGTATATGTTCATTTTTACTTAATTCTATTGATACCACACAGTCGCGACCTTTACCTGGATGAAAAGAGAAGAATTTATTTATAGAGCTAGGTTTAAAAATACCGATCAAACCATCCCGCAAACGTACTTCTTTTTCTTCTTCTCTGTCAGTAGCTTCTAGCTTCGAAGCTACATAAAGAGCCGTATAGCCCAATTTGAGCAATTGAGTTTTGCCTGTGCCGTTTTCGCCAACGATCACGTTAAGGCCTTTGGAAAATTCCAGTTCTGCTTCGGGAAAGCAGGTAAACTTTTGTATCTTTAATGTTTTCAGCATGGCATTTTCTCCTATGCTTTACCGTTCAAGCTGAATTTATGAGAACCAAGCGATCGTGTGCGCTACGGCAGTCCACGAAGCAACCTGTTCATTGTAGGCGTAGAGGGATTCCCACGGCAATAACGTCTTGCAGAACTGAACCATAGGCAAACCTCCTATCGTAACACTCGGAGAACTGCCTACAGGTTTAGTACCCTGCCGAAAATAAAATTTCAATAACATGTTCGTGCCAGCCATCTGGCTTTTTGCCCGGATTTGCGACATACTCCCTTGGTGTGTCATTACCACGCACGAACAAATTACCACCCCAACAGCAAGGCTAGTCATGGAAAAAGTACTGGAAAATCCCTTCAAGACGAAATGGAAAACCAATGAAGTGCAATACGGCGTCTGGCTGGACATTCCCTCGGCCTACACCGCCGAGATAGCCGCTGCCTGCGGCTATGACTGGCTGGTGCTGGACGGCGAGCATTGCCCCAATACCATAACCGACCTGCTGTCCCAGTTGCGGGCCATCGCGCCCTACCCCACGCATCCGATTGTGCGGGTGCTTGAGGGTGACGATGCCCGGATCAAGCAGATTCTGGACATCGGCGCCAAATCGATAGTGGTTCCGATGGTCGATACCGCCGAGCAGGCCAGAGCCATGGTCCGGGCCATGCGTTACCCGCCGGAAGGCGTGCGCGGCACAGCGGCTGTGGTGGCACGCGCCACCCGCTGGAACCGGGTACCGAATTACATGGACCGGGTTGATGAATCGCTCTGCCTGATTCTTCAGGCCGAAAGCGTTACCGGCATGGCCAATCTGGAGGAGGTCTGCTCTATAGATGGCGTGGACGGCATTTTCATCGGTCCGGTGGATTTGGCAACTTCCATGGGCTTTAAGGGCGATGTGAGCCGCCCGGAAGTGCAAAGCGAAGTGGAGCGCGGCATCAAGCTGGCCCGCGCCAAAGGCAAAGGCGTGGGCGTCTTTGCCCTGAACCCGGAATTTGCAGATAAATGCGCGGCCTGGGGCGCGAACATGATCGCCATAGCCTGTGACGCTCTTGCTCTTTCCAGCGCTCTGGAAGAAAAACTGGATCGCTTCCGTCCTGGTCGCAAGAAACTGTTATATTAGCGAGATAGTTTTCATCTACCACAGCGCCCCCGACAGATTACAAATCTGTCGGGGGCGCCTGTCTTATCCGCCAAACTTGGGAGAGGCAAGCCCGGACGGATGGGCAGAGATTACGGAAAAATCACCCCATCCGTCAAGCTAACAGTTTGGTAATGTCTAATCTGGTAGTGTCTGATTTTGTCGTCAGACAAGGAAGACAAGTTTTTTCCGACTGGAGCGTACTCTTTTCGTACTCGACAGGAGGCAAAAACGAAGTCTGACGCAGTATCACGGCAAAAGCAGGCACTACTTGTTTGGTTTGGCGTTTATTGCGCTTGGCGTCAAAGCCAAACCGCCCAAAGCCGTGCAGCGCAATTCTCGCGGCAGCATCTTGCCCACGCTGTAAACAGCCAGCACAGTTTCATCAAAAGGAATGATGTTGGTAAAGCCGCCCAGAATCAAATCAGTGCAGAAAAAAGCTCCGGCTGCTGCAACAGCGTTGCGCGAAAGGCAGGGAGTTTCCACATAGCCTTGCACCGGATCACAGACCAGCCCCATGTTGTTCTGCATATAAACAGCGGCTCCGTCCATAACCTGTTTGGGTGTGGCCCCGGCCATATCCAGCAGCATACCGGTGCTCATGGCCCCGGCCGCGCCGATTTCCACCTGACAGCCGCCAACTTCGGCGGCAAAAGTGGCCAGACTGTTGAAGATCATGCCGATGCCGCCAGCCGCCCACATGGCCGCGAGAATCTCGCTCTCGCTCTTGCCCAGATCCTGCTGCATGGTGCTGACCACACCGGGCATAACCCCGGCGGACCCGGCTGTGGGCGCGGCGCAGACAATACCCCAGGAGGAGTTCTGCTGCATGGCCGCAATGGCCCTGGCTCCGGCCCGCAAATGAATGCCGCCGGTAAGGGTTTTTCCGGCTGCCTCAGCCGTCAGAATGCCCTTGGCGTCCGGCGGCGAAAAAATCAATTGTTTGGGATCACTGATAGCCAGCCCCTGCTCCACGCTACGCAGCATCACATTCAGACGCTCCAGCATCAGGCGGTCAGCCTCTTCGGGACTGAGGCCAAGCAGCGAAATCTCGTTACGCCGGGCAGCCTCGCCAAAAGAGCATTTCTGCCCGGCGCAGTAATCAACAATCTCCTGAAGCGAGGAAAACAGAGCCTGACCCTTTTTCGGATAAAAAATGGCCGGGGCCAAGCCGATATAGCCGGGCGCGAAACCGGCCAGACCAGCCATAAAGGCCTCATCCGGCAAATCAAGGTAAGAAGCCTGCAACATGACCGCACCGGAAAAAAGCGGCTGTTCGCCCTGCAACGGCGCACACCTGACCACGCTTATGGCAGCGCCAGACTGGCCTTTTTCCAGATAGGCCATGGCCTCGGCAGCCCTAGCCTCGTCAAGCTGCACGAAAACATCGTGCAAAATGCTGTCGGAAGCCACGGCAAAACCATTCACGCCTTTAACATGAATAGTGCCGCCGCCCGTGGACTGAGCGCGGATGTTGACGCTTTTGCCCGCGCCGCGCAGCGTGAGCGAAAGTTCGTTCGGATGATCACAGCCGGGCAGGTTTGCCCGGTCAAAGGTGTAGCTAAAGCCTCGCTGTTTGGCTATTTCGTAGGAATTGTCATACTGATCGTCCATAATCGCCACGCCCAGCGCTCCGGCGATAAAACCCAAATCGGCACGCTGCGCGAAACAAACGTCGGCATAGGTGCCCATATCCTCAAAGACCACGGCCATGTTCAGCGGCGTTTCCGCCAGCAGGCTGCGGGCATAAGCGGCAATGCGCCAGGAACCGGCAGTATGCGAGCTTGAAGGCCCGCGCATGATCGGCCCCAACACTTCGTTAATAATGCTGGAAGTCATCTTTCCTTTGGGAACATTGAGCATCTATACCCCCATATAAAATATTAAGCTGGTGGCCGGGGGCAGGGCCCCTGCGAGAGGAAATTATTTCCCCCGGCCACCTCAACTTGAGTTGTACAGACTAAAACGCAGTAGTTTTTACTTAAAAAGCTACGTTGTGACCCGCTCCATCCTGCAAAGCGCGGCGGTAAATCAGGTCGGCCACCACCACGTCAAAGATACCAATGCCCACGGTCTTGAACAGGGTGGTGCTGTTTTTCACGGCGTCCTTGTTCTTTTCATTATGGATGTAATCGCCCAAAGACTTGATGCGATCTTCAGAAAGAATGCCGCTGGCCAAAGGCTGGCTCAGGTCGCCGCTTTCTTCGGTGGCAATGGCCGCGTCGATGAAAATATGGTCAACAACAGAATAGAGAGCGTCCGGCAGTTCACGCATGGTCGGTTTGTAGGAACCAACGGCAATGTAGTGCTTGCCCTTGAGCAGGGCGGGATCTTCGGGCAGTACCGGGCTGGTGGCCGTGGTGGTGGTGATGATCACTTCCGATTCCCTGAGCAGTTCGGTGGAATCCTTGCAAAGTTTGATCTCGATACCGGCGGGAATCGCATCTTTCAAGCGGGCGGCAAAGCCTTCCATATTCTTGGCATAGGCGTCGAACAGGCAAATCTTCTTCACCTTGCGCACATGCACGGCATATTTAAGCTGATAAAAGCCCTGCACGCCTGTACCAATCAGGCCCACGGTGCTGACGCTGTCCGGGGCGGTATGCCGAAGGCCAACCCCGCCGCCAACCGCGCCGGTACGCAGGGCGGTGAGGGTGGTGCCGTTCATAACGCACAAGGGTTTGCCATTGTCGTAATCGTTGAGGATCATTAAACCGTCCAGCGAGGGCAGGCGCTTTTCGATATTCTCAGGCATGATGGTCAGATACTTGGTACCCATCAAAGCGTCGTCCACTATGCAGGGCATGTAGAGCAGGTTCTTATTTTTGTAATCCACATGAATGCGGTGCGGCATGAAGTAACGCTTGTCCGCATAGATGGCGTAAGATTTTTCAATCGCGGCCATTACTTCGTCCAGAGATGCCGCTTTGAGGATGTCCTGTTCACCGAGAATAAGCATAATAAAAACTCCTTAATTACATATTAAATAAGTTGATGTAGCTGAAATTATTTCGCCTTGGCTTAACATAAACTCCGACGAAATAACAATAGATTAAAATATACGTTGACCTTAGCCAAAGCTTTCAAAACGCGGCAATTTGGCCTATATTTCAAAAACCATGAAGTTAATCCCCAAAGCCATACTTTTTGATTTTGACGGCACCCTGGCAGTGTTGACCCTGGATTTTACCAAAATGCGCCATGCGGCCATAGCCGCCCTGCGCGGCTTTTTATCCGCCGATGAGCTGGCGCATTACGATGCCGAAAGGCCGGTAATGGAGGCGCTGGACCTGCTGGACAAGCGCCTGCCCGCCTCCAGAAGCACCGAAGCCAGGGCGGTAGTGGAAAAAGCGCTGATCGACTTTGAAGTGGAAGCCGCCAAGCTAAGCCGCCTTTATACTTTCACCCTGCCCGCCCTGACGCGGCTGCGCGAAAAAAACATCCCCTGCGCCATCATTACCCGCAACTGCCGGGCCTCGGTGGAAACAGTCTTCCCGAATCACGCCGACTATTGCGCTCAACTGCTCACCAGACATGATGTGAAGAACATCAAACCGCATCCGGATCATCTGCTCGGCGCTCTGGCCCCTTTGGGAGTTGCCCCGGCTGACGCGCTGATGGTGGGCGATCATCCCATGGACATCGTGGCCGCCAAAAACGCTGGCTGCCAAAGCGCCGGAGTACTTACCGGCGAGGCCGGGCCGGAACTTATGGCCGCAGCAGAGCCGGATTATCTGGCCAATGATGTGGGAGAATTGATGAAAATGCTGGGATTATAGTTTGCCTAAAGCAAGCTAATCAAAGCCAGCAGCGCAGTAAGCAACAAGCCGCCAAGCAGACCGGCCCGGCGTAAATGCTGGAGCAGGTTTTTGATGCGCCGGGCGTCCCAGGTTTGAGCGGATTCTGGTCCCAGCCAGGGTTTCATTTTTAACTTACCGGCATAAACTGCCGGACCGCCCATGCCCGCCCCGTGCAGCCAGGCGGCGGCGGCCATGCTCCAACCGGCGTTGGGGCTTTCCATTTTGGCGGCATCCCGCCGCAGCACAGCCCAGCCCGGCCAGCCGCTTCCGCCCTCTGAACTTTCATCGTCCAAACCCAGCCAGCAACGGACTTCACGTCGGCTCATAAACAGCAAACCGGCTGAAATACGCGCCGGAAGCCAGGCCAGCACATCATCCAGGCGAGCCGCCGCCCAGCCGATATGCGTCCAGGGTTCGTGTTTGTAGCCCCAGCGGGAATCCGCCGTGCTGGCGCATTTGTAAACCCAGAGTCCAACCGGGCCGCCCAGAAGCAGCCAGAAAAACGGCGCTACAAAGGCATCATTAAAATTCTCGCTCAGGCTTTCGGCCAGCGTGCGGTACAGCGCCACGGAGTCGAGCTTGCTGACATCACGGCTGACCAGCATCCCCACGGCATGGCGGGCTTCATCCAAAGCCTGTTGTACCTCGGAAGTCTGCTGCGCCTCGGATTTCTCAATATTATCCAAGCACGGCAAGTCCAGAGCCTGCTGCGCCTTATCCAGGCACAGCAAGACCTGCCTGGCCTTTTCTCCTTCCCGCAACAAACAGCCCAAAGCCAGGCCGGACCAGGCCAGATAAAGCGCGGCCAAAGCGCCGAGCAGGCTTGCGAAGCCAAACAGATTGCCAAGATTGAGCAATAACAGCGCGATCAGGCCGCTAACAGCCAAAGCGCAGATCAAAGCCAGAACACCGCCGGGCCGCTGGTGTTTTTCCAGCCTGAGCAATGGCTTTTGCAGTTGATCGAGCAGACGTCCAATCAGGTTGACCGGATGCGGCAAGCAACGCGGGTCGCCCAAAAGCAAATCCAGGCCGAGGGCAAGCACGGGCAGCCAAAGCCAACAAAGAGGCAAAAACCACAAAATATCCATTTAACTTATTTCACCTGCTAAACTATTTCATCCAGCATCCCGGTTGACGCCATGGCCTGATAGGCAAGGATCGCGGCAGCCGAGGAAAGGTTGATGCTGCGCACAGCATCATTAATGGCTATGCGCACACAGGCATCGGCCCGGCACAGTATTTCCGGCGGCAGGCCGCGCGTTTCCGGGCCAAGCACCAAAGCGTCGTCGCGGTTGAACGCAAAGTTCTGCACCGGCAATCCGTTGCGGCTGCTGCTCATTACCAGGCGGTGTCCAGCCAGGCCGCCTTCCAGATAGGACTCAAAATCCGGCCAGACGCGCAGCCTCACATGCGGCCAGTAATCCAGCCCGGCCCGGCGCAGATAGCGATCTTCCAGACTGAACCCCAAAGGTTCAATCAGATGCAGCGGCAGGCCAAAGGCCGCTGAAAGTCGGGCCACATTGCCGGTATTCGGCGGTATTTCAGGTTCGAAGAGGACGATTTGCAAAATATAACCTTTAAAATAAAATAGTTACCAAAGAATACGGCTGGGTTTGCCTTCCTGATAAAGCGCGGTGTCGTGCCTACGCAAAAAGTCAATGATGGCATCGGTAAGCAGAATGCCCTGGCCCAGTCGGGGTTTGTCGGCCAGAAGGGGGTAACCATCCCCGCCTTCAGCCATGAAGTCGTTCACAGCCAGAGTATATTGCCGTTCCGGGTCCAGCTTGTGGCCGTTTCGCGCGTCCAGAACCTCAACCACCCGGCTTCCCGGCGCGTTTTCCGGCTCAAGACGCACAATCAGCCCGCTAACCTGGGCGAAGGCGCCATCCGGCGCAGGCCAAGCAGCATAGGCATGTTCCAGAATTTCCTCAAGCTCGCGCCCGCTTACGCGCAGGCTGACCACAGATCCGCCAAAAGGCTCCAACTCAAAAATATCGCCTCTGGTCAGCGGCCCGGCGGGCAGGCTGCGGCGCAGGCTGCCGCCATTGATCAGGGCGAAGTCAGTATCATACACGGCGCGTATGGCATCGGCGCAGAGGTTGCCCAGGCCAGTCTCGCGCGTGCGCATCACGCGCTTTTCGCCGTTCAACTCAACAACAGATTCAGCCACCACTTCACCCAGCCAGGCCCCCTGCGCAGCCTCAAGCGCGGCAATGTCGTGCGCGACTTCGGCATCCGGCGCGAGGCCGGATAAATCAGCCGGTCCGAGCAGTCTGTTGCGCATGGCCAGCACCCGCTTTGCCGCCAAATCGTAAACCACGTCCAGACGACCGAGCTTCCTGCCGTGTGCGCCGGAACTGACCACAAAAACGCCATTCACCTGCTTTTCCAGCTCCACATGGCTGTGACCATCGACAATCAGATCCGGGGCGGATAAAGGTCCGGCTTCGGCCAAAGCTGCCGCTACGTCCGTGCTGCTGATGCCGGACGGTGAATCGCTGCCCAGGTGTGCGAGGGCCAGCACAAACTCGCAGCCCTCCGCGCGAAGCCGCTCCGTCTGCATGCGGGCCGCTTCCACCGGGTCCTGAAAAGTCAAACCCCGCACAGCCGAAGGTGAAGCCAGTATAGGCGTTTGCGGCGTGCTCAATCCAAAAACGCAGACCTTGACGCCATTCAAATCCTTGGCAGCGCTGCCCTCAAACAAATAGGAACCATCAGGCAGCAAGATGTTGGCCGCAAGCAGGTGCATGGCCTGAACGGCCTGGCCTGGCCGCACCTGTTCAGGGCTGGCGTATTCCTTCCCACCCGCTTCGGGCCTGGTTACGCCTGCCTGCGCCGCTTCGGCCTGGGCGGCCAGCAGGGCCGCGAAGCCGTGCGAAAATTCGTGATTGCCCACGGCAGCGGCGAAATAACCGCTCTGCTTCATCAGTTTGACAATTTCCACCCCCTGATTGACCGAGGCCAGAGTGGTGCCGTGCAAAAAATCACCGGCATCCAGCAACAGGCTGTGCGGCAAGACGGCACGCGCCGCCGCCACCTGATCCAAACCGATGCAATCCGCACCGCTAACGATATGCCCGTGCGCATCCGTGGTATAAAGCAGGCTGAAGGTTACCGCCCCCGGCGCATCGGCAGCACTGTCGAAAGCCCCGGAACTATCATTTTCGCTTATGCCAGCGCAGCCGCAAAGCAGGGCTGCCGCCAGCAGCAGCGCCGCATATTTGAGTTTGTATATGAACAGCATGGCAAGCGCCTCGCAATGTTTTGTTGTCCGCTTCATATTTGTCGCCTTCATATATTACAGACGCCGGACTGGCCGCAAGTTTTTCAAAAAACATAAAATTTTGCGGAAAACCGTTTGACAAACCAAAGCGAGGACTGTACATATCTCTTCCCAATCGGGCAGTTAGCTCAGCTGGTAGAGCACCGCCTTCACACGGCGGGGGCCACAGGTTCAAGTCCTGTACTGCCCACCAGCAATTTCAAGGGGTTACGACTCGCAAGGTCGTAACCCCTTTTCTCTTCCCCACACCATTCCCCACACGAAAAAGCAACCTTGGAAAATTTCCGGCATGTGCTATAAAGGAAAAGGCTGACGGGAACGCTACCCGGCAAGCAACGCCCCTACTTTATAGATGCACTGAAAATGTGCCGGAGAATGACCGTTGAAACTTTTCCACGGAAGCAACCTTGAGGTTGTATCGCCCAAAATCCGCCCTAATCTGCGTGCTCTGGACTTTGGCGCGGGTTTTTATCTGACCTCTAGCGAAGCGCAAGCACTCGGCTGGGCCAAAACGGTTAGAAGACGCCGCGGTGCAGGAACGCCTACTGTCAGCATCTATACGTTGCAAGACGAAAAATTGAGCGCATTGCAAGTATTGCGTTTTGAAACGGCAAATGGCGACTGGCTTGATTTTGTCGTGCGGAACCGTAAAGAGCAACCGCTTGAAATCGCATACGATCTCGTTATCGGCCCTGTGGCGAATGATGCGACCATCCGCGTCATTGATGATTACATAGACGGTGTATATACAAAAGAAGAGGCCGTGCGCCGCTTGTTGCCGCAGAACCTTACCGACCAGTACGCTTTTTTGACCGAGAAAGCTCTTGCGCTGTTGTCGTTTGAGAGGAGTTACGCGCAATGACACAAATCCCCACGCGCACCCGCGATTTTTTTGACCGTCAGGTCAGCCGCCTTATTGCTGGAAAGTATGGGC
>JAITWK010000041.1 GCA_031285295.1 Deltaproteobacteria bacterium
GTCTCCCGGCTCTTCGGGCACAACGGGGTCTTCGGGGTCATCGTCTCCCGGCTCTTCGGGCACAACGGGGTATTCGGGGTCATCGTCTCCCGGCTCTTCGGGCACAACTGGATCTTCGGGGGCATAGTCTCCCGGCCCATCGGGCACAACAGGAGTGTTGTTGCCGCTGTTGCCATACTCACCGGAGGCCGCCAGCATGGATTCCGGAGCTTCGGTCGTGCCGACCCAGTTTGCCGTACCGAGCGCATCGAGGCGGGCAACTCCATCGATGAGATCGCCAGCACCATCGTCATATTCCCCTGCACCGCCACTGTCGTTCGCGCTGGAAGACGGCCCGGCTGCGGTTTCAATATCCATCGCGTCGTTGAGTTGCCGGAGAAGATCAGCACCGGCGATCTCCGTGCCGTCTTCAAGCACGAAAGCGGGAAGCGCCTTGCCGTCTGTGACGAAAAAATTCTGGATGCTCGTTTCCGCGCCGTTATCGAACCGGACAACAAGGTCGTTGCCCACCCTGTCTACACTGACGACTGACGCGTTGAACGCGAAGGCCACGGACTGATCAGCTTCCAGCGTGACAGATTGCCTTTCCCCCATTTCCGGCCTGTTGATGCGTACCGTACTCATGTTCACTCCCCCTGTTAAAACTATGGTTTATCCCGGCGAAGCCCGCCGTTGGCTATGCCCCCCCACCATACACACGACAAAACAGCCCTATCCCCATTTTCCTATCTTCAACTTTTATAGATAATGAATACGGGTTCCTGCGCCAAGAGAGTCAATACCCGGTTGCACTTTTTTGAAAAAAAGGAGATTCCTAAGGAGATCTCTATGGATTACCTGTAAAATTATGTTGTTATGCAGATACGTTAGTCACGCTGAGAGATGCGGAACGGCGGAATTGCCTTCCAAAAGTCCTCAAAACTTTATTTGCCGATAGAGTTTTGCGTGATCGGATGAAGAAAGGGGGGAGGATACCGCACGACAGTGGTGGCTATGTGTCGCGTTATGTCGTGCGGGAAGGAAATACGCCTTATCCTGCTGTTGCAGAGAGTGTTCCATTCTCGCTTGTTCCGTGCTAATTTTTTTTAACCAAAAACAGGGAGGCTGGCGCGAAAGAAGATGAAAAAGCTTCTGTCCATAAAAGAATTTTCCGAGTTAACAGGCATCGGGCAACAGGCCTTGCGCCATTGGGATTCCTTCGGGCTGTTTGTTCCCGCCTACCGCAACCCGGATACCGGCTACCGTTATTACACCCCTGATCAGATCATAATGGTCAAATTCATTACCGTTTTGAGCTCCCTGAATATTCCGCTGAAAACCCTCGCCGCCATGAGGGAAGGCCGAAGCCCCGAAAGTACCCGCACTTTAATTGAGCAGCAGGCTCGCTTGCTGGACATTGAAATGCGCCGATTGCGCGAACAGTATGCCGTCATGTTCACGCGGTTGCAGTTGATACGGTTGGGGGATAAAGCGCCGGACGGGGAAACATCTGTGCGCGTCACGCGTATGGAGGAGATGCCGTTTATTTTGGGGCCTCGCAACGAATGGAAAGAGGATGAAAAGTTTTTCGATCCCTTCATCCATTTTTGCAGACAGGCCAATGAGTTGCGGATTAACCTCAATTACCCGATTGCCGCGCGTCACGAGAGTATGGACGCCTTTGTTAGCGCCCCCGGCAAACCGGAATATTTTTTATCGCTCGATCCTGCGGGTAACCGAGCCTGCCCTGCGGGGGACTATCTGTGCGGGTTTACGCGCGGCCATTATGGCGAGTTAGGCGATTTGCCCGAAAGAATGACGACATTCATGCGGGAAAACAATCTCGCCGTTTCCGGCCCGGTTTATACCGCCTATCTGCACGACGAACTCTGCCTGGAAGACCCAACGCGCTATCTGGCGCATGTGTGCGTGGCGGTTGTATAAATTACCGCTATTTGACCTTGCCGTAAAACTTTACCTTGATTGTAGCAGCCTCCAGCGATATACATAATTCAGTCTGAATTATGGTCGTTTTTTTGGGAAAGGAGAGTGCCATGCTGTTGAGTGAATCTGTAAAGCCTGTCACCTGGGTTAAAGCAAATGCCGCCCAGATGCTCAAAGATATTGAAGACACGGGTAAATCTATTGTCATCACCAAAAATGGGGAAGCCAAAGCTATCGTCATGGACATCCGTGAGCATGAAAAAAACCAGGACACTATGGCGATGTTGCGCATGCTTGCCGATAGTTCCGCCGCTTTGAAAGCCGGTCAGCATCGAACACCAGCCGAAGTATTCAGCAGTGCCAGGAATGTTATCCAGGAAATTAGAGCAAGAAAGGCTGCCGAGGCGAGGATCATATAATGGCCCGCACATGGGAAGTTATTATCCTGGGGCCAGCGGATCGAGACATTCTTGAAATCGTTGCATATCTTGCCGAGTATGAAAGCCTGGATATTGCTGATAAAATTCTTAATCGTATTGAAGAGACTATCAATGGCTTATCACGATTTCCAGACCGGGGACGCATCCCGCCAGAATTAGAAAAGCAATCCCACACATTCAGGGAAATACAGATTTGGCCTTACCGCGTCATTTATGAAGTTGAGCTTCAACAAAACAGGGTAAGCGTACATATTGTTATTGATGGGCGGCGCAATGCACAAAGCGTTATGGAAGAAAGACTTCTACGGACCTCGCATTTTTAATAAGCGTCTGGCCGCTCTAACCAGAGCGGCGCCTGAGTCCTTGGAATCACCAGTGAGATATTCGTATCCATAGCAGGACCATCATGAAAACAGAAAGCACCTACCAGTCGCTTGCAACGGTATAGGATTACGGCCAAGGGGCGCTCTACAGCAAACACGACCACAAAACCGAAATGCCCGGTCGAGGGATGAGGCTATGGCACTACAAAACAAATTGGGTATAACCAATGCCGCAGAGCTTGCCAGAAGCGAAGAACGGCTCAGCAAGGCAAAAGCTCTCGATCTTTTTGAAACGGGCTTGCTGGATACCTTTGAAGTTGGCACTTTCGCGGGTCTTGCAAAAATCCACAAGCACCTCTTTGATGACATATATGATTTTGCCGGGCAAATGCGTACCGTCAACATCGCAAAGGGCAACTTCCGTTTCGCTCCTGTGATGTATCTTGAAGCTGCCCTCAAAAATATCGACCTGATGCCGCAAACAAATTTCGATGAAATCATTGAGAAGTATGTGGAGATGAACGTAGCGCACCCCTTCCGTGAAGGTAATGGCCGCAGTACACGTATATGGCTTGATGCTATTTTGAAAAAAGAAATCCAGCGCGTTGTTGATTGGAGCAATGTTGACAAGGAAGATTACTTTCTTGCCATGGAGCGTAGCCCGATAAAAACTGTTGAAATAAAAGTGCTATTGAAAAATGCGCTGACCGACAAAATCAATGACCGCGAAGTGTATATGAAAGGCATTGATGCCAGTTATTACTATGAGGGATATAGCGTTTATAAGACGGAAAATCTTAAAAATAGCTGATACACGAAGTGAAATTGGGAAAACTCTTATCCACACGAAAAAACACTCAGCTGTGCTCATAGGAGAAAAAACACATGGCCGGACACTACGAAAATCCCATAAGCATCAAAGAGGCCATCGACGCCATCAACGGAAACGATTTTCTGTTGCCCGCCATTCAAAGAAAATTCGAATGGAAAAGTTCTCAAATTTGTGCGCTGTTCGATTCTCTGATGCGAGGCTATCCCATAAACACGTTCATGCTTTGGGAAGTACGCGACAAGGATGTTAAAAACGACTACAAATTCTATACAATACTCAAGGAATACTGTGAAAGATTCAAAGAAGAAAATCCCTCAATCGCTACAAACGCAGCCTTTAAGGATTTCAACGCTATTATCGACGGGCAGCAACGGCTGACATCGCTGTACATCGGGTTGTGTGGCACCTACGCCTACAAGCGGCCACGGGTCTGGTGGCCAACCTCGCATGACGAACGGATTCTGCCACCAAGAAAACTGTACCTAGACCTTTTGCGCGGAATTCAGTCAGAAGACGAGGATCGTGTCACCTATAATTTCCGTTTTCTAAGCGATGCACAATACGCACAATCCATGAATAGTAACGGCGAACGCGAAAATCATTGGTTCTGTTTGCACGAAATTCTGCGTTTTTCCCAATATGACGAAGCCGACAAAGTCCTGATGAAGATTGTCATTCCAGAGCTGCAGAAGATAGGGCTTGCTGGCAATGAATTCGCCAGTGAAACGTTACTTAAACTATATACGGTCGTCAGAAATGCCAAGGTTATTCATTATTTTAAGGAAAAAGAGCAAAAGCCTGATCATATTCTTGATGTTTTCATTCGCACAAACAGCGGGGGCACGCCGCTCAGCTTCTCCACTCTTTTGGTTTCCATCGCCGTTGCTAACTGGAACGGCGACTTTCGCAACGAGCTTGACGCATTAACCAAACTCATTAGTCAAAGCCAGGACATGGGATTTTATATTGAACGGGATTGGATTTTGAAGACAACGCTCATGCTTACGGACGCGGATATCAGATTCAAGGTCAAAAACTTCGGTGCCCCGCAAGTGGACAAGATACAGACGCAGTGGCCGGAAATGAAAGAGTGTATCCTCAAAACTTTTCGTTTTATCCGTCGCTGCGGCATCAACGTGCAGTCCCTGACCTCAAAGAACGCCGTTATGCCGATCTGCTATTATCTCTATAAAAAACAATATGATGGCCAGCCTCTGTATAAAACTATAGACAGCCTCGCCAGGCATGGCGAAGAGTATAAAAATATAAGCAAATGGCTATACATGGTTCTACTTAAAGGAACTTTCGGCGTTCAATCGGATACGATTCTTGAAGGAATGCGTGCTGTTCTGGACGAAAATATGACAGTGGCCTCTTTTCCCCTACAACAGATTGTCGACAAATATGTTGGACAAAATAAAGACCTACGCTTTGATGATGCATACCTTGATCGCTTGCTTGATACCAGGTACGGCGATGCGCGGTGTAGACCACTGCTACATTTGATTCATCCTGAAAAGGACGCGATGGAGATATTTGACGTGGATCACCTGCATTCTCAGGACGAATTCAAACCCGCAAATCTCAAAAAACACGAATTTTTATCAACGAATGTGGAAAAATACGATTTTTACGTTAACCCTGCTCACTGGAACAGTCTGCCGAACTTGTACCTGCTTAATGATTCGCTCAATAGATCAAAGGGAGCATCACCTCTGGCGGACTGGCTTGCATCGCCGGACGCGCGTTTGTCTGCCGCCAACCTGTCCGTTGACACGGAGGACCTGCCCTTTGATGCCTTTCCCGTTTTTTATGCCAAGCGGCGGGCAGAGCAGAAAAAACGACTGCGCACTGCTGTGTTCATAACCACAACAGCGCTGCATTTTGAGGTTCCGGCAACAGACGAGCTTGATGAAGAGGTGACGGAAGAAAGTAACATTTAGACGAATTTTGCTCACCATAACATGTTGCTTTTGCAAATACGGTCCATCGGCACAAAGCTTGTAAGCACTGTTTTGAGTACAGCATCTACTTGCATTTGTACCCTCCGTTCCTGCCCCCTTGGCAGCTCTATTTGTCGCTCAAGATACTGCTCAAACGCGACAAGAGCGGCTCCAAGTTCGCGTGTAAATCTCTCAAGCGTTGCAAATGCCGCGATGATTCCCTCCGGTCTGCACATATGACGGATAATAAATTTCAGATTTAGCAGGCTTAGTTTTTTGAGCGACTAAAACCACCACCACGCATTGACTACAGCTAATATTTTATCTATAAATCATGAAAACAAATATCAAGAGATAATATGTTAGCCGTATCATTAAAAACACCCAAGGAATTTCGCCAGGAACTCGCAGCCCGGGCCAAAGAACGTCGTCTTGCGCTGAATATTTCGCAGCAGGAACTAGCGGAACATAGCGGTGTCAGCCTTGGCTCCATCAAACGATTTGAAAGCAGCGGACTTATCTCGCTCTCATCTTTATTGGAAATAGCCCTGGTGTTTGATTGCCTGGGTGACTTCGACAGTATTTTCTCCACCAAAGACACTCCCACCAGCCTGTTCGAACCGGAGCCCAAAAAGCGCAAGCGCAGTAGCAGGAAGACCTCATGAGCCAAAACCAAGCCGTTGATTCTCTCGATGTTTTCTGCAATCTGCGCGGTACACGGCATTTTGTCGGCAAACTGGCTGAACGAAATCGTTCAATCCTTTTTGAATACGACAAAAATTTCCTGAACTCCGGCCTGGAGCTGTCACCTTTCAAGCTTCCGCTCCGCCCAGGCATTTTTGAGGACAAGGAACGGGTTTTCGATGGTCTGCCCGGCGTATTTAATGACAGCTTGCCCGATGGCTGGGGCTTGCTCCTGCTGGACCGGGCATTACGCACCCAAGGTGTCCGGCTGCGCGAAGTATCGCCACTGCAACGCCTTTCCATGGTTGGTTCCGGTGGCATGGGGGCAATAGAGTATGTGCCAAGCCAGGAGGTCCGCTCCAAGCTGCCCGCTAGCGCATTGCAACTCGACGGCCTTGCGGAAGAAAGCCGTAACATCCTGGCCGAAGGCGAGTCCTCTCTGGAAGTCGTATTCGATCTGCTCAAGCTCGGCGGCTCTTCCGGCGGCGCAAGGCCGAAGATTTTGGCCAAAGTATCCGCTGATGGTTTGAAAGTCATGCCGGACGGCACAGGCGGCGAGGGTTTATCTCCCTGGCTGATCAAGTTCCACGCCAGTGAAGAAAGCCCGGATCAGGGACTTGTAGAGTATGTTTACTCGCTCATGGCGCGGGAGGCCGGAATCGAGATGCCGGAAACACGGCTTTTCGCGTCACAAACAACTGCGGGTTTTTTCGGTGTACGCCGCTTTGACCGGGAAGAAGACCTGAAAATACACGTCCATACCGCCGCCGGTATCCTGCACGCTTCGCATCGTCATCCGACTCTGGACTATGAAAATTTGCTCCGCCTGACAAAAATACTGACAAAAGACGTGCGGGATGTGGAAAAGATGGTGCGGCTGATGGTATTTAACGTCAAATCCGGCAATCGCGACGATCACTCCAAAAACTTTTCCTTCATGCTTGATGACGCCGGGGATTGGAAATTAGCGCCCGCTTACGATCTAACCCCTTCCGCCGGGTTCAACGGTGAGCATTCCGCCATGGTCAATGGCAAAGGCAGAGATATCACAGATGCCGACCTTATCCAGGCCGCATCGAGTGTAGACGTACCCAAGAGTTTTGTCATCGCGGCCATTCAAAAAACAGAAGCTGCCCTCACGCGCTTTGAAGCATTGAAAGAAGAATATCTGAAATAAATATGCAAAGATTAATGCGGCGCATCCATCCCATAAATTTCAAATACTACTACCCCCACTACCCCCCGGCTTTCGCCGTGAGTTCAGCGCGTACATCAGCGGGGATATGCAAGGCATCGGCCAGGGCATCCAGATAGCTTAGTTCCATAAAGTGATCCGGATCAATAACCGCGCAAGTCAGGGTATAAACCTCCAAAGCCTCCTCCGCGCTATGCACGTCCCGCGCAAGGCGCATCGGATCAAGCGGCTCCTGCATGGCTTGCTGGATCAGTGCTTCCGCTTCCGGGCCAAAATTCAACTTTTGCAGATTATCCTGAATAGCCTGACGTTCCTTGTCGTCAATATGACCGTCACTCTTGGCGGCAAAAACCATGGCCCGAACCAGCCTCTCCGCACGCAGGTCAGGCGGGGAAACCTGTTTTCCATAGTCCGGCGTGCCGCTGTTGGCTGCCTGAACGCGGTTTTTGTATTTATTCCACAACAGGGCGCCGCCCCCGGCAAGCAAGGCTCCGGCAGCTGTTCCACGCGCCGCTTTGCTGGTCAGCAACAACCCGGCGAGACCGCCCAAGGCAGCCGGACCGAGCAATCCGGACAAATTGGAAAGACCGCCGCCGTCTTTAGCGTTATTGCCAGCATTGCCGCCACTACGACCTGAAAGCCCCTGCCCAATAATATCCTGAAGATTTTGCAACAGATTCATATTCTTCTCCGTCAGGTTATATGGTACAAGTATAGTATTTATAAGACATCCGGGTGCGTACTGTAGTAAGCAGAAATAACGCCTAAAAAAGAGGATACGGGGTCGTTGCGGCCAGGAGCCTCAAGAATAAATTTCGTCCAAAGCGCTCAGAACGAGGCCCGCACGCTCATTTATAATTGTAACAATTTGGTGAATGACAGGAACTTGTCCATACATGAACAGGAAATCATCACGAGCACCATCCAGCAAAAAACTTGGTAGTGTACCCATCTCTTGCAGTATGTGACGCCCATCACCCAAAGAAATTTTTGCATGAGCGATCAGCTTATCCCAGTCGCTGCCATAAACATGATCCGGATTGCCTTTGCGTCCTATTTTCATGGCCATATTTTTATTAAGAGGATAGACCGTCGTGCAAACTAAATCATAAAAGGGCGCAAGGCGCGGTTTTGGAGGATCATCATAAAGTAGGGATATATTTTTCGCGTGGGCATCGGCGTTACCAATCAAATAGTTGAACACCGCCCAGCGGAACAATTTCAGGCGCTCCTCCTCAGGCTCATGGCAATTGTCCAGTACCGTAAAGCATTGCTGATAGCTTGGACCGCCATGATTCTGGTACTTTTTTGCGCGTGGCACGCCGAGCGCCTGGCAAAAATCTTCCTGGTGAATGCGGCGAATGCCATCAGGCGTCTGCCTGCGGTCATATCGGCGAATTAAAAATGCCCGTTCCAGCGTGGGAGTCAGACCAGCTTCCGGCGTATCCAACCCAAAAGCCTGGGCCAAAAGCATACAAAACAGTTCATTTTCAGCAAGATTGGGAAAGCTGAGCGAAACAGGTTTAACAATGTGCGTACCCGGTGCGCCATCACACGGTCGCGCGTAACGTTGAGGAGAATCGCCTGAAAGAAAAATAGACGTTTTGCTCTGAGCCCCTGCTAGCGAAAGGCGCGCATACTTATCTCCGGTTCCTAATGGGTTGATGCGCTGCTCGGCAAGAAAGGCCGGTAAATCCGAGGCCGACAACGGTTGGTAGGTATGTTTATTGTGGCGGGACTCCTGGCCCGGCAGCAGGATAGACAAAGCTCCGGCGCAATCGGCTCCGATTGCCTGTAGCAATCCAAAAATATCATCTGTGGATAGGCGCTTATTATCAGCAACCTGTTTGCGAACCTCTTCCTCCGGCAAAAGGTTGTCAAAAAAAGAAGAAGACACCTCTTTGCTGAAAAATTCACGCTGGAACGGTAAGCTCAAAGAAATGGGGAAAGAATCCTCACTCTCCAGCCAGTCTGGAGCATATTTGAATACAATATATTTTAGACCTGAACGACTGATATAGCCAACAAGTTTCCGTTCAAACCAGACGACAAGTTCGGAAGCCATACTCACACCTGAGGGAAGGCCGAGAGTTGTAGCCCTAGAGCCTGCATTACCCGCAACACAATGTTGAGCTGGATCAAGCTGCTGTTGCCATCTTCCAGATCAAACACAAATTGTGTGGGAATATTACAGAATTGAGCCAGAGCATTCGGATCGGCGTTAAGGGCCATGCGGCGGCTTCTAATTAACGCACCAAGCTGCATGCCCTGGTTCAAAGCCGCAACCTGAACCTGCTGCTGCTGAAGATGATACTGCTGGTGAGCCAGGTTCTGCTGTTGGGCACGCAAATTGGCCTCAAGCTGCGCATTGCCGTATTGCGAGACGCTTTGCTGCAAAGCACTCTGAAAACGCTGCCGTGCGTCATTTGGATCTGGATACCAATTCATAAACATTCCTTGTCAGAATACTGTACGGCTTGCAAAAGCATAAAACATTTCTTAAAAGTATATGCATTCGCCATGTCAGCGTCAATTTTATGCTGCTGTTTTTATATATCAAATGTAACCTCTAACACTTATTTTACCGATCTGCCCTTCAACTCGCCTTGCTCCATAAACCAGGCATAAGTTTCAGTCAGTCCTTTTTCCAATGTTGTTTGTGCCTGCCAGCCAAGATCGCGCATCTTGCTCACATCCAGCAACTTTTGCGGCGTGCCGTCCGGTTTGGACGGATCAGTAATGATCGCGCCCTGGTAGCCCACAACCCCGGCTACCCGCTCTGCCAGTTCCAAAATGGCAAGGTCTTTGCCGCAGCCGATATTAACCTGTTCATAGTCCGAGTAGTTTTGCATCAAAAACACCAGGGCGCCCGCCAGGTCATCCACATACAAAAATTCCCGCCTGGGCGTGCCGCTGCCCCAAATGGTCACTTCCGGCAGGCCAGCTTTTCTGGCTTCATGAAAGCGCCGGATCAGCGCGGGCAGCACATGGCTGTTTTCCGGGTGAAAATTATCGCCCGGCCCGTACAAATTGGTGGGCATGGCACTGATGGCGTCAAAGCCGTATTGCCTTCGGTAAGCCTGACACATCCGTATCCCGGCTATTTTGGCCAGAGCATAAGCCTCGTTGGTCGGCTCCAGCGGCCCGGTCAGCAAATATTCCTCTTTGATCGGCTGTGGGCACAGCTTGGGGTAAATACAACTGGAGCCCAGAAACAGCAGCTTTTCACAGCCATTGCGCCAGGCCGCGTCGATAATATTGCACTGAATCAAAAGGTTGTCGTTGATAAACTCCGCTGGATAGCTGTTGTTGGCGTGAATGCCGCCCACTTTGGCCGCAGCCAGAAACACATAGGCCGGGCGCTCCTGGGCGAAAAAGGCGCGTGTGGCGGCCTGATCGCGCAAATCCAGTTCCCGGCTGCTGCGCGTGACAACATCTCCGGCCCCAAGCGAAGCCAGCTTGCGGCAAATGGCAGAACCCACCAAACCGCGATGTCCGGCCACATATATTTTTTTATGCAAGTCCATACACGCTTACTCCTCGTAAGCAAAAGCCTTGAAACCGGCTTCTTCCACCGTGTTGTCGCGCATGGCTGTTTGCAAATCCTCACGCATCATTTCCGCAACCATGGCCTCAAAAGTTGTTTTCGGCTTCCAGCCAAGCTTTTTCTGCGCTTTTGAAGGATCACCCAGAAGAGTCTCCACCTCGGTAGGGCGAAAATAGCGCTTGTCCACCCGCACAATGGTCTGCCCAGGGCGAACAACCCCGGCATAGGCTCTCCCGCCATTGTCCTTCAGGGAAGCGGCGTGCTTTTCTTCGTCAATAGCGCGTACAACACCGCTTTCATCAATTCCTTCCCCGCGCCATTCAAGGCTGACGCCCATTTCAGCGGCAGCGGCATTAACAAAATCCCGTACCGAGAACTGACGGCCAGTGGCGATGACAAAATCCTCCGGCTGCTCCTGTTGCAGCATCAGCCATTGCATTTCAACGTAATCTCTTGCGTGGCCCCAATCGCGCAAAGCGTTAAGATTGCCGAGGTAAAGGCAGTCACTCAGGCCGAGCGCAATGCGGGCCAGCGCCCTGGTAATTTTGCGTGTGACAAAGGTTTCACCGCGCAGAGGCGATTCGTGGTTGAACAGAATGCCGTTACAGGCGTACATGCCGTAAGCCTCGCGGTAGTTCACCGCAATCCAGTAGGCGTAAAGCTTGGCGCAGGCATAGGGAGAACGCGGATAAAACGGAGTTTGTTCCGTTTGCGGGATCTCCCGCGCCTTGCCGTAAAGCTCGGATGTTGAAGCCTGATAAAACCGGGTTTTACGCTCCAGACCGAGAATGCGGATAGCTTCCAGCAAGCGCAAAGTTCCCAGTCCATCCACATCAGCCGTATATTCCGGCGACTCAAAAGAAACCTGCACATGGCTCTGCGCCGCCAAATTATATATCTCGTCCGGCTGTACCTCTTGCACGATGCGAATCAGATTGGTGGAATCCGACATGTCGCCATAGTGCAGGACAAATTTTCTATGCGACTGATGCGGCCCCTGATACAGATGATCGATGCGATCCGTATTAAAAAGAGAAGCACGGCGTTTAATTCCATGCACCTCATAACCTTTTCCCAGCAGAAATTCCGCCAGATAAGCTCCATCCTGACCGGTAACGCCTGTAATCAAAGCTCTTTTCATAAAATAACACCTTTAGAATCAATTTGAACACACAGGACAGTGCCTGCTTTTTCTAGCATCACGGCAAAATGAGGCACTACCGCCACAGGAATCCATCACCTTCCACCAGATCAACCAGATAACGGCCATAGCCGTTTTTCATCAAAGGTTCGGCCAGACGGCGCAAATCGTCGTCGCTGATAAAGCCCTGACGCCAGGCGATCTCTTCCGGGCAGGCCACCTTGAGGCCCTGACGCTGTTCCACTGTCTGCACAAACAGGGATGCGGAAAGCAGTGAATCGTGCGTACCGGTATCCAGCCAGGCAATGCCGCGCCCCAGGCGCTCCACCTGCAAGCAGCCCTGTTGCAGATAATGATTGTTCACATCGGTTATCTCCAGCTCCCCCCTGGCCGAAGGCCGGATGGAAGCGGCAATTTCCGCCACCCGCGCGTCATAAAAATATAGTCCGGTCACGGCATAATTCGATTTTGGGCAGGCCGGCTTTTCCTCAATGCTGATGGCCTTGCCGTTAGCATCAAATTCCACCACGCCATAACGCGCCGCGTCGCTCACATGGTAGCCGAACACCGTGGCTCCGGTGCATCGTTCCATGGCCCGCTTCAAGGATTTTTCCAACCCGTGCCCGAAAAAAATATTATCGCCAAGCACCAGACAAGTTTGATATCCTCGGATAAAATCACCGGCCAGCAAAAAAGCCTGGGCAATGCCTTCGGGCTTTGGTTGCTCAATGTAGGTAAAAGAGCAGCCCCACTGGCTGCCATCCCCCAACAGGCGCTTGAACAGGGGCAAATCAGCCGGGGTGGAAATAATGGCAATATCGCGTATACCAGCCATGAGCAGAATGGAAATCGGATAATAAACCATTGGCTTATCATAGATTGGCACCAACTGTTTGCTTATGCTCAAAGTAACCGGGTGCAGTCTGGTACCGGAGCCTCCGGCCAGCACTATGCCCTTCCAGTTGGATTCGCTCATTTTTTGCCTGCCGATGGTTTGAATTATTGATAAAAGGTAGTACGTTGCCAAAGAGACGTACGGCGCTTACTTATTCAACTATAAATTTACTATAAAATCAACGTCTGAAAACGAAAGACAAGGTCTCAACATGCCAAAAAAACGCCCGGAAGGAAAACTTTATCTGGTAACCGGCGGCGCGGGCTTCATCGGTTCCTGCTTCGTGCTGGACTGCCTTGCGCGCAAGCAAGCCGCCGTGCTTAACCTGGACAAACTTACCTATTCCGGCAATTTGCAAAACCTGGCCGCGGTCATGGATGATCCGCGCCATATTTTTGCAACCGGTGACATAGGCGATACCGCCCTGGTGGACGAGCTGCTGGAAAACTACGCGCCGGAAGCGATAATCAACTTCGCGGCAGAAAGCCACGTTGACCGCTCCATCGTTGATCCAACTCCTTTTGTGGACGCAAACGTGGCCGGACTATGCTCGTTTCTTGGCGCAACGCTCCGCTGGTGGCGTAAACTGCCCGCAGGGCAGGCCGCAACCTTCCGTTTTCTGCACATTTCCACGGACGAGGTTTTCGGAAGCCTTGGTCCCACAGACCCGGCCTTCACAGAAAAGACGCCCTACGCGCCAAACAGCCCTTATTCGGCCAGCAAAGCCGCCAGCGACCATTTTGTTCGCGCCTTCCATGAAACTTACGGCCTGCCAACGCTGATCACCAACTGCTCCAACAACTACGGGCCGCGCCAGTTCCCGGAAAAGCTCATACCACTGGTTCTCCTGAACGCCCTTTCCGGGCGGGATATTCCGATCTACGGCAAAGGCGACAACGTGCGCGACTGGCTGCATGTGGAAGATCACTGCGCTGCCATCAATCTGACTCTTGAGCGCGGTACGCCGGGCGAGAGCTATAATATCGGCGGCCGTTCCGAACGGCGCAACCTTGAGGTAATAGAAGCCATCTGCGCCCTGCTGGACAAAGTGCGCCCGGATCCGCAAGGCCATTACGCAAGGTTAATCCGTCATGTGCAGGACCGGCCCGGCCACGATCGGCGCTACGCCATTGACTGCGGAAAAATCGAACATGAGCTTGGCTGGAAGCCTGCCCACGATTTTACGCGCGGACTGGCTGAAACCGTGGACTGGTATCTGAACAACCCGGACTGGCTTGCCGCCGTGCAAAGTGGCGCATATCGTAACTGGGTAGAAAAAAATTACCATAACCGCTAATATCTGTTAAAAATATTTCTTTTAAAAAAGGATGTCACAAATGCAAGAAAGCACCGTTACCGTTATGTCGGAAAACCTGCCGGAGGCCAAACCTTCAAGTCTGCCCGAACCTACGCGGCAGCAAATCAAGGAAGTGGCCGGAAGCATTGATTTCAACGACCCGGCCCTGACCGTTTCCTACGGGGCCAGAACGATGAACTCCATCGCCGCCTTTGCCGACAGCCTGCTGGAGCGGATCCGGGCCAAGGACGCCGGGCCGGTGGGAGACATCCTCACCGATATGCTGCTTCAGGTGCGTTCCGTTGATCTGGATAATTTCGGCAAGCAGGATGGCTTTTTGCAAAAAATCCCCCTGATTGGTTCGCTGTTTGGCAGCATTGAGCGCAATCTGGCGGAAATGAAAAAAGTTACGGATCAGGTTAGCGAAATAACCACCAAGCTTGATCAGAGCATGGTCGGCCTGCTTACCGACATTGAAATTCTGGAACAGCTTTTCGCCAGCAACAAGCTGCATCACGAGGAATTGAGCATTTATATCGAGGCTGGCAAGGAACGCCTGGAGCAGGCCCGTAACGAGGAACTGCCGCGCCTGAAAGCCGAGGCCGAGGCAAGCGGCGACAGCATGAAGGCCCAGGAAACGCGCGACTTTGCCGACCGCCTGAACCGCTTTGAGCGCCGCCTGCACGATTTGCAAATCTCGCGTACCATCACCGTGCAGACCGTGCCGCAAATCCGCCTGATTCAGGGTAATAACCAGACCCTGGCCGAAAAAATCCAGAGCAGCATCCTCACCACCATTCCGATCTGGAAAAACCAGATGGTGCTGGCCATAACCATCTACCGCCAGCAAAAGGCCGTGGAACTGCAAAAAAAGGTGGCCGACGCCACCAACGAAATGTTGCTCAAGAATGCCGAAATGCTGCAACAGGCCAGCACTGGCGCGGCCCGCGAGGTTGAGCGCTCGGTGGTGGATATCGAAACCCTGCGCGAAGTGCAGAAAAAACTGATCAGCACCATTGAGGAAAGCCTGAAGATCACCGCCGAAGGCCGGACAAAACGTCAGGCCGCTGAAAAAGAACTTGGCGACATGGAAAATAACCTGCGCCAGCGCCTGCTGGAAATAGCCGACAAAGAAAAGGCCCAGCAAATCCAGGGGGCGACCGCGTCATCTCAGGCAGGGGCGGCTGGCACGCCAGCTAAAGTCGAAGCGGCTGGCACGCCAGCCAAGGCAGAATCCGAGGCAACCCCCTCATGAACAGGCTTCCTTCGATTGTTGGCGGCGTGTTCGATTCCTTCAAGGCGCTGGTCAAACGCATCGGGCTGCATTTTCTGGCCCTCTGCGCCGGACTGGCTATTTCCGGTGTGGGTTTAACCGGCACGCTTTGCGCCTATGTGGGCATCATCTGCCTGCTTCCCCTGGGTTTCAATCCGCGCAAAACCCGCTTTCTGGTGCCTTTCGCGGTTTCAGCCGGGCAATTTTTGCTCACCTGGCTCTGGGGCGGCCTGCCGCCCGCCCTGGCCCTGTTCTGGGCCGGTGCGCAAACCTGGCTGATCCAGGCTTTTATCTTGCGCTTCAAGCTGGGCTGGGCCTGGACAGCTACCCCGGCCATCCTGCTCTGCATCGCTATTAGCCATAGCAGCCCGCCTCTTTCTTTGCTGCTCCTCCTGTTCTGGGGGCTTTGCACAATATGCGGCTGCCTTGCTTACGAACTGATCACCGCGCAGGAGAATAAAAACCGTCTGGATCAAGCCTTGCGCGGGGTGGCTGGCGTACTGGATCAGCCCCTGCGGCACAGCACTTTCCCCCAGCCCTTTGACTGCCAGTTTCGCAGGCTTCTCGAGCAAAGCTCGGCCGCCTACGGGCTTGGCCTGAACCAAAAGAGCAGATCCAGCGCAACACTTGCGCCCCCACTGGAAGATCTGGCCCCCAAGCTTAAACAGGCCATGAGCTGGCGGGAGGAAAAATTCAGCGAACAGGAATCCAATTATTTACTGTCCGCGCTGGCCGAAGCCAATCAGCTTCTCTCCGACGCTCTTGGCCTCAGCGCGGTAGAAAAAAACGCTTCCCCGGCACCCTTAAATAAAACCGGCAACAAATCTGAAGCATTGAGCGGCGCTGAAATCGGAACCAGCGCGGCCGAAAATGCCGAGTTCGCTCCTTTCCGCAAATCGGTCAGTCAACTACTGAACAAACGGGGCAAATTGCCTGATCCGCTGCAAAAGCATCTGAACGCCCTGTTTCTTTCCACGGGCGGCATTATCACTTGCATGAGCGAAGACCCGGAAGACGTGCCTTCCGGCACCCGTTTTCTGAACCGCTACCTCCCAGCCGTACACAAGGTAATTGACGAGTATGCACGTCTGGCCGGTGATGGACAGGCGCACGCAAACCTTAAAGAAGCGCTGGACAGAACCGAAGAGGTGCTTGAACGCATGGTAACCGCTTTTCATGAGGAACACGGCAATCTTTTGCGTAATGATGCCATGCGTTTCAATGCGGATCTTAACGTGCTGGACAAGTTGCTGAAAATGGACGGTCGTTAGAAACAAAAATAATTCATGTAAACACTTGTTTAAAACAGCACAAAGAGTTTATGTTTGTGTTAATGGCCTTTGTAAATATTTTTCTATATAACACAACATATTAACAGCAAGTATCGGTCTGGCTTTTCCAAGGATTACACATATAATGATACCTGAATTAAGCGGTGATTTCATCCAGTGGCTGCGCGGTTTTTACTACACGGCCCAGACCGGGAGCATGACCGAAGCTGCCGTGCTGATGAATCGCAACCAATCCGCTATAACGCACCAGATCAAATGCCTGGAAAAAGAACTGCAAGCCGACCTTTTTGCCGGGAGCAAAGGCAAACGCATTCTCACGCCGGAAGGCAAACGCCTGTTCCGGCAGGCGGTAAAAATTTTCGATATTGTCACAGAACTCAAAGGCGGGGCCAACCAGCCCGAAACTTCTCTGGGCGGCGGCATCACCGTGGCCGCGCCCTATACCTGCGCCGAATTTTATCTGCCCTCCCAGGCAGCGCTTTTTTCCGCCCAGCATCCGGAAATTCGCTTCAACATCCATGCCCGCTCCCGTATGGAGGACATGCTGGCCGATGTGCGCACCGGCCGGGCGGACTTTGCCATCTTGCGCATGGACAGCAGCAGTGACGATAGTGCAGGTAAAAACACCAGAAACCATAGCCAGTTTGTCTCCACCCCAACCCAGTCGGTCAGAGCCGCTGATTTGTCCGGCTTGCGCGCCGAGCCGCTGTTCACCTCCGGCCTGACCCTGATTTCACCGGACAACGGGCCGCTGGCTGTCACCCGCCCGCCGACTCCGGAAATTCTGGCCGGGCTGCCTTTTGTGCGGCATGCGGATCTGGATTTTATGGATCAGGCCGCCATGGATTTGCTGATCGAATATGGAATAAACCTGGATACAGCGCATTGGGTAAGCCACTGCGGCCCGCTGAAACGCTGCGTGGCCAACGGCTTGGGCGTGGCCATTGTGGAAAGCTTCGCCTGCCGGCCGGAAGATAGCTCCGAACTTTGCGCGGTCAGCCTGGATCATCTGCTGCCGCCGCGTCATTTTGGCGCGATCATGCCTAAAAACGCTGATCTGCCCGTGCATGTTCAGGTGTTTTTAAGATTCTTGCTGAATAATAGCCCCACCAGCCACTAAACCTATGTCAAAAATAATTTACTTGATCGGCGCACGGGCTGCCGGAAAAACCACCATTGGCGGACTCTTGGCCCGTAAGCTGGGGCTGGAGTTTGCGGATACGGACATCAGCCTGAAAGAAAACGCTGGCCTGAACGTGGCGCAAATTGTCGCAGCCGAGGGCTGGCCCGGCTTTCGCAAACGCGAGAGCGAAATTTTGCGTAGCGTGGTGAGCAAACCCAACACCGTGGTAGCCACCGGTGGCGGTATGGTGCTGGCCGAGGAGAATCGCGACTTCATGCGCTCTACCGGCCTGGTGCTCTTTCTGGCAGCCCCGCCGGAGGTGCTGGCCGCCAGACTGGCCGTGACAACAGAAGACTCACAACGCCCCAGCCTGACCGGGCGATCCATTACCGAAGAAATGGCGGAAATTGTGCGGGAACGAACCCCGCTTTATAATGCCGCCGCGCATCATCGGCTGGATGCATCAAAAAGCATCGAAGATGTGTTGGCCCAGGCTTTGGAAGCGATAAAATAAACCAAGCCCTGCCACATATCATTTGTGATACATGACAGGGCCGAATCAACGCAAAAAAAACCGGATGGCGCAAATATTGGACAAAAGGCTTGCTTAAAACCGCCCCTAGCCAATAACCCCGGACATCATCAGCGGTTCCGTTCCATCATTCTCCAGGCCATGTTCCTCGCCATCATAGCAAACCGTCACATCACCGGCTTTCACCCGGATTTGGCGGCTGACCCCGTTGGCGTCCCGGCAGCTATACATGCCGCTGCCGCTGATAATCACATACACTTCCGCATCGCCCACATGCTTATGCATCCCGACAGATGAACCGGGCAGCAGAATATTCACGCCAACCTTGGCAAAAGGGCTGCCCGGCGTGGCGTTTGCCTCGCCCACAGCTGTCCGCCAAAGGGCCGACCCTTTGCCGCCGCGCATTTGCTGCATCTCCACAGGCTGTATCGCATCCAGTAAAAAAATATGACGTTCGCTCATGATTTTCCATCCTTAATTTTGTTCATGATTTTATACCGTATTGCGACAATCCGTAAAAATCAAGGCAAAGATCATATTCTTATATTGTCATTAGAAATTATTGTTGTTACCGAAAGGTTGTAAGCACGTATTTGAGCCCTGAACGTGCAGTTGCGCAGCCGCGCAGTCGCGCCAACGCCTAAATGCGTAACGCGCAATCAATTTATCACAAAAAGGAAGGACACATGAAACGCCTGACCTCCCTGTTCATGGCCCTCTGCCTGGTTCTGGGCTCCGCCGTCTCTGCCGGAGCCTTTGAAGTGCAGGTTTCGGGCAGCATGGAATTCGCCTTCGGTTATCATAACAACATCTTCGTTGATGAAGAGGCTGACGATGGTGCCGCTGAGCGCACCTACGCCGCCCAGCGTATCAGACTGCTCATCGAGCTTATCGCCAGCGAAAACCTGCGCGGCGTGTTTCAATTTACGGTTGGCGATTTCGCCGAATGGGGCGCGGCCGGACAAGCCCAAATGTATAGCGGAACCAACGATGACAACAGCGGCCCCCCGTTTCAGGTGCGCCAGGCCTATATTGACTGGCAGGTGCCGGATACCGCCCTGCGCGTAAAAATGGGCTTCCAGCAGCTCACGCTGCCTTACGCCAATTTCGGCAACCCGATTTTTGATACCAGCGTGGCCGCCGTAGTGACCAACGCCAGCCTCACAGACAATGCCAGCCTGACCGCCTTCTGGGCGCGTCCGTTCCAGACCAACGCCCTCGGCACGGGTGATGCCGCACATAACAACCTGACCGACATGTTTGGCCTGGTATTCGACTACAGCGGCGAGATATTCTCCGTATCGCCCTGGGCCTTGTACGCCAAGCTCGGCAATAACTCCGGCTGGTATGAGAGCAACATCAATTTTACCGGCATGGCCGATCCTGTTGATCCTCTTTTGGACCCAACATACGGCCCAAGCGTTAATGAAAATAGCGACCTCTTCGCATTCGGCCTGGCTCTGACACATACCCCCACGGATGCCCTGACCATAAAGTTTGACGGTATGTACGGCCAAATATCCGATGATGGCGACAGAGACTATAAGGCGGGCGGCTACTGGCTTGCTCTGGGGGTTGATTACGAGCTGGACTGGGGTACTCCCGGCATTTTCGCCTGGTACGCTTCCGGCGACGATGCCGATGATCTGGCAGACAACGAAACCGGACGTCTCCCCGGCATCGGCCTTGACGGTTCAGTATGGGCTTCCAGCTTCGGTTTTTACGGCTCCCAGAGCATCGGTTACGATGGCGCTTTAAACCCCACCGGAGCCGGAACCTGGGGGGTGGGCCTGCAAATCGCTGATATGTCCTTTGTGGAAGACCTGAGCCACACCGCCCGCATACTTTACTGGCAGGGTACCAACGACGACGAAATCGGCAAGGCCACCTACGCCGGACCGGAGCCGCTTTCTCTCTATGGCATGCGTGAAGTTCTCTACCTGACCACAGAAGACAGCGTGATCGAAGTAAACTTCAACACCAATTACCAGATTTACGAAAACCTTACCGCTGCCCTGGAACTTGGCTACATGTATCTTAACGCCGACAGCGACCTGAACAAAAACCGTGAAGAAAGCGCCTACAGCGCCATGATGCTTTTTATCTACGCATTTTAAAAACGGTTCCGCTTAAAACTTGTCAGCATGAAAAGACCGGACTCAGGCCCGGTCTTTTTTGCGTTCAGGTAACAACTTAAAACGTTAAGAATGATGGAAAACCCGTAACTTCACCTGACACGCGGTTACTGCTTGTTTGGCGTGTTGGCGTTATCGTCACGGCGGTTGGTGTTGTCTGTGCGAAAGACCTCAGGATCGTTTGGGCTGCGTTTGCGCAAACTTTTGCCGTAATCGGGGCTTGGGGGCGGACTATGTCTGCCCTGTTCCCAGCCGGAACCACCCGGACCGGACAAGCTGTGCGAGCCAAATGAGCCGGACGCGCCGGGTGAACTGTAAGAGCCTGGCGCGGCGGCAAGCTCTGTTCCGGCGGCCAGGGGCATCAGTGCGCTTGTCTGCACGGTAGCAGCAAGAGCCATACCGACGGCCTGAGCCGTAAGCGCCAAAACCAGCACACCACAAGCGCAAACCATCCATTTTTTTGTCTTGCTCATAGTAACAGGATAAGCATTTTTCAGCGAATTTTGTCAACCGCGTTACAGTGTTTACAGGCAGTCCCTCAGCCTTGGCGCTTGACCGCAAACACTTCGCGTATTACAAACGAATACAAGGAGATGGTCATGCAAAAACAAAGCAAAGAAATTCCATCCACAGTGCGCTTGGGAATCGAACTGGACACTCGGGTGGATGAACTGTGCGAAGAGATGGATATTACCAAATCCGCTTTCATTCGTAATGCCGTCCGCCATTTTGTGGCCAGGCAGAGCCATATTGATACGCTGATTCAGTCCGCCCGCGTTGCCGAAGCCGATTTTCAACGCACCGGACTTGGAGTGCCGTGGGAAGAGGTGAAAAGCTGGCTGAACAACTGGGGGACACCTGGACAGCCGCCCCTTGCGCGAAAAATGCAAGGTTAAGCATGGCTGAAATTATCCTGTCGAAAAATGCGCTGGATGATCTGAAACGGCTGCACGACTTTCTTGTGGCTATGGACGCCGAAGCCGCCAAGAGAGCTGGTCGAACGATAGCCGCCCATATAACCCGCCTGAAAAAATATCCTGAGCTTGTTCCGGCGATTCAGGAAAAATATCGAATTCTTTCAATTCCTTTTGGTAAATATGGCTATAGTGTTGCGTATACATATTATACTGACGTTGATACCGTTCTAATCCTCGGAATAAAACATCAAAAGGAAGAATTTTTCCCGTTTGAACTGGCAAATCTGCCCGATTCCGAAAATTAAAGTTTGCGGGTTGTTAACGCAACCGAGTTACCCCCCTGAAGCATTTGCGCTTAGTGGCCACTGTTGTCATCATGCAGAGGGTTCGGCAGGTTCACGGCCAGAAACTTGACGATGCGGCTGGTACGGTTGATCCAGTTGTGATCCACGGAGGAGCGCACCTGCACGCTGTCGCCGGGGTACATGACATCCTCACGATCCTCCACGCGCAAGGTAAGGCAACCTTCCAGAACATAAATAAACTCCTCGCCCTGATGACTGTACATCACCAGCGGCTGCCTGGTCGGCTCTTCCGAGGGCAGCAACTGGTACAGCCTGGGCAGAAAATTGAAGCCGGACGGATCATGACTGAGGATGGCCTGCACAATGCCGGGCGCGAATTGGGCGTGTTCCAGTTCAAAACTGCGCACCACCGCCGATTGCGCGTCAGCCGCCCTGCCGCTACCCGTCTGACTGCCGCCAAGAGCCAGAAAACTGGAAATATTGCAGTCCAGTGCCGTTGCCACCCTGGAGAGCGAATCAAGGGCAATGGTTGAGCGACCGCGCTCCAGTTGCGAAAGAAAGCCGGTGGAAAGACCACTTTTGCCGCTGAGTTGCTTGAGCGTGTAATTTTTTTCCTGACGCAACTGCTTTATTTTTTTACCAATAAGAGTCTTTTCCATTGCGTATTCCTTCCGGGCTGTACTTTCACGAGCATCCTGCCAAAAAATAAAAGTTAATACTTCATTTACTACACAAGGCGGTTTTCCACAACTTCCGTTGGCTTAAAGCCTAGCCCAAACTCAAAATCATGAACCCCGTTCATTGCTCTTTGTTTTTTCATTGTTAATTTTTTTCATAAACAAATTGACAAGCCAACAACACCCGACTACTTTTAACCACAAAATTCAAAATAATGAATTTTCTTCATCGACCTTTCAAATAATTCAGACAATAATTATATAAAACTATCTGGAGGGGCGCCTCCCTTCCAGACCTCCCTGCGCAGGAACACCCCCCTGTTTCTGCGCAGATCAGGAGACCTCCGGGGCCAGGAGCAAAACTCCTGGCCCCGGAGGCATTAATTGAATATAAAAATTGTGAAAGTGGAACTGCTTGCAGACTATCAGTGCGCGTATATCAAGTAGCGAAAAATTTAATTTTTTCAGGATCAGGTTAATTTTTTGCCCTCCGGGATCAATCTCCCGAAGGGCTATTTTGTTTATGCGCAAAAGCAAGGTTCTAAGCTAAAAACCTCAAACACAGGAACTTGCCAAAGAAAGTATTAATAGCTATGCATGATTTATGAATATTTCTCCTAAAAAAGTATGGTTTGATGCTGACAATATGTGGGTGGAACTTAACGATGCCCGCGTAATTGGAGTTCCATTAACATGGTTTCCGCGCCTTCTTGATGCCGAAGAATCTGAACTCTCGCAATACGAGCTTAGCCCAAGCGGAATACACTGGGAAAAGTTGGATGAAGATATTTCCGTTGCCGGACTTCTTGCAGGCCATGGCGATATGACAAAACGCCCAAAAATTGCGGCCTAGCGGAATTGAGGACGCCTCTTGGCATTGATAAAATTTCCGGCATCAGCAAAAAAAGCAACACCCCCATACCAGAAGGGTGTTGCTTTTTTTTGCTTCTTGAAGCAGCGAAATGCCACTTTTGCCCTTTACGGCTAAACCAAACTATCCTTAGTGCCGCAAAGAGTCCACCAGGGTTTGCAAGTCACGCGCCTGACTGTTGAGGTCGGTTACGGCTGCCGATGCCTGACTCATGATCTCGGCGGTTTCAACAGCAATGCTGTTAATGCCGGTCAGGGAGGTGGCAATTTCTTCACTGGCGGCGGATTGCTGTTCCGCAGCGGTGGCAATGCCGCGCACCTGATCCGCCGCGTGCGTGGCCTCATTAACGATATCCTTGAGCGACTCGCCGGATTTATGCACAAGTTCGGTGGCTTTACCAAGGTTGGCCGTGGTCAGATCAACGGCCTCAACACTTTTCCGCGCACCTTGCTGGATGCCGGAAATGGCGGTACCCACTTCTTTGGTGGCGGTCATGGTCTTTTCCGCCAGTTTGCGCACTTCATCAGCCACAACAGCAAAACCGCGTCCGGCATCCCCGGCCCGCGCGGCTTCAATGGCGGCGTTCAGGGCCAGCAGGTTGGTCTGATCCGCTATGTCGCTGATCACCGTCATGATTTTACCAATCGCTTCGGCCTGTACGCTCAACTCGCCCATGGTCCCGCGCAGGGCTGAAGTATCTTCCTCAACCGCGCGGATAGCCTTTACCGATTGCTCCACAATAGTTTCACCGGCATGAGCGTTGGTTTTGGCGTGATCCGAAGCTTCCGCCGCCATACTGGCATTGCGGGCAACTTCCAGCACCGAGGCGTTCATTTCTTCCATGGCAACGGAGGATTCCGTTACCTGCTCACGCTGCCGGTCCGAACTGCCGCTGGCCTGGCGCACCTGAGCGGAAAGCTGTTCCGTAGCGGCAGTAAGGCGGGAAACAACCTGCTGCACATTTTCCGCTGTTTCCAAAATCGCTTTTTGAGTCTGCTCGGCTTTTTCGGTGGCGATTTTAGCTTCAGTCAAAGCCTCTGCGGTGCGCAGGGCTTCCATCTCGCATTCTTTGCTTTTGGCGTCCGCTTCCGCAATTTTCTCTTTCAGATTGCTGACCATGCTGGTCAAAGCCCTGGTAAGAACCCCAACTTCATCCTTGCTGTCGGAACTGAGCGTGCGATCAAGGTTACCGGCGGCAACGGCTTCGGCATAACCGGTAGCGGCCTGCAAAGGACGGGAGATCGCGCGCGCCACAACAATACCGGCAAAAATCAGGATAAGGCCCAACACAACGCCTACACCAATGAAAAAGAAGATGATGTTCTGTTGCGCTGCCTCAATATTGGCGCGGGAAAGGCCGACAAAGAACATACCCGCGTTTTTGCCGGTCATATCCTTCCATACCCAGTACGAGGTATCGTATTCTTCGCCGTTAATCAGATTGCGGGTAATAACCGGCTGGCCCTGACCCATAACCTGATTGTAAATTTCCGCATTGTCCAGGGGTGTATCAATAAAAGGCTTTCCATCACGCATCACCGTGGTGCTGACGCGTATGTCGCCAAGAAAAATAGTGCTTTCCACACCCAGGGCTTCTTTTATTCTGGCGACAAATTTACCGGAGCTTAAAGCCTCGCCCAAAATAACCGCGCCACTATCTGACCGTTATAGCGGATAGGCGAACCGGAAGCCAAAGTCATCTTCACCGCGTTGCCCGGCTCCAGCCCTACAACAACCCGGCCATCCCTAAGCGGCACGGCGGAACTGATTCTGCTTGGCGGCAACACGTCACCGGCCTGATCGGTATGTCCTCTGACCAGTACTTTGCTGGAAGCATCAATGATGGTGATCATTTCGATGGATCTTTTACCCACCAGTGACCTGGCTATTGCCTTCAAAGTATCCATATCGCCTTCAGCCAAAGCGCGGGCAAGCTCTTCATCGCGCATAATCATGGCACTGAGGGTTTCCTGCGTTTGTATGCTGCTTTGCACTATTTCCTGCGCGGCTTTGGTATTGGATATCAACTGCTCACGCGCCTGTTGATCTGATGAAGAGGAGAATAAAAAATAGGCCGTTATGCCCAAGAGGGAAACCAACAGAATAACAGTAAATGTGACAAGAAGAGTTAACTTTCTGGAGATTGGCATATCACCCTGTCCTTGTTGAGATTATAATATAGCAATTATTTTTTAAAAACCGCTATATGCCTTATTTTTTAATTATGCAACAAGGATTATAAATTTTCTTTTGTTTTTTATTAAAATATACTTGACATAAAAATGTAGACTGATTCTATACGAAAATCTCTTCTACCTTATTTTTTACATGAATTAAAAATCCATTCATCATTCAGGATCAACACTATTCAAGTGAATTTCTATTAAAATACTCCACATATAATATAATATAAAAAAAAATAGCAAATTAAACACCATATCTTTACTTTTTTTAGCTTACGCGCTAACATAAAGATATGAATACAAAACAATGGCTTTTCTCTTTCTTCAGCAGTCAGATTGGCGAAGGGCAAACCTTTGCCAGCAAAGCTGAAATGGCGCGTTTTTTGGACTTGCCGCAAACCCAGGCAACCAAATTTTTTAACTTCCTTAAAGGGGCGGATACACAATACACCGCCGTGCTGGACTGGTTTGACCGCCTGGGCGGCAAACTTTTGCCGCCCGACCAGGACCAAAGCCGTGCGGTCTGCTTTGTCAACGCAAAGCTTTCGGCTTCCGGCGCAAGCCTTACCCCACCGCAAGCCGAAGATTACATCGCCGTGCCGCTGGTGGAGGAAGCAGGCGCGGGGCTGGGCGTAATCCAGCAAGAGCAGATCAGCTCCTGGTTTATGGTCTGGCGGCATCAGGAGAGCATACGCAACAAGTCAAACCTGATTGCCGTGCGCATGGGCAAACACTCCAGTTCAATGGAGCCAACCCTGCATCCGGGCGATATTGTGCTGATAAACCGCAGCGATACCGAGCCGGTTACCGGGCGCATGTACCTGGTAATGGACCCGGATGGGGTGGGAAAAATCCAGCGGGTAAGCGCCCAGCACATGCCCAAAGACAGGGACTACCGCCTGACATTTTACAGCGACAATGCTGCCGCCTACCCGCCGGAAGTTTACAATTTGAATCAGGATTTCAAGGGCGACTGGTCCCGGGCCATTGTAGGCCGGGTACTCTGGGCCTGGTCGGATGTAAGCAATATGTAGGTGTGAATAGCTGGTTTGTTGATGTTGGCAAAATAAACGCGGGCAAGTTGGAGAGCCTTCGCCGCCAAACAACGATTTGCAGCCTTGAACGCCAGACGTAAAAAAATCTACCCTGCCGCCGCCGCTGGCCATACCAGCGGCGCGGCAGCATCCAATTGTGCAGCCAACTCTTCCCATACCGGAATGGCCTTTTCACCACTCAGTACGGCGTTGAGGTACGCGTTGACAAATTCCCAGGTTGCGTCACGCACTTCCACGCAATACTGCCCTTCGGCGGCATAGGCCGGATTGGAGCTGAAAGCATAACTCGCGGCGCTTAATATGCCGTCATAGCCACGGGTGGCAGCGAAGTTGTCCAGGCGGGCCTGTACGGCGGACATAACCATGTTGATTTGCTCGGGCAGCGATTTTGGCGGGTTAAACCAGGCAGCAACCTCGCTTTGGGTTGCCGGGCGATCACCCGGCTGCATGTCGCCGGAATATAAATTACCGTATAAGGCTGATACATAAAAAGTATGCTTATCCATAGCAGTCTCCTAATAAAATATGCGTATTACCAACTTCCAGTTGGCCGGGGTCAGGTTGAACGATTGGGGCGTTCTGGAAAACGCCTCGATGCGCACGGGCAGCGCCGATGAGTAACGCCCGGCAACTATTTCCACAGTATTTGCCTTTACTATCGGGTTTAAAGACACTTGCTGCGTACCGTTGGAGTCACTTCGGGTACGCAAGGCGCAGATTTCTTCCCCCACTGCGTAGCCCTGTTCGGCGGTGACGCAGCGCATGTAGGTGATGCCAAACGCCTTGTTCGGGTCCAGATTCAGATTGTGTGTCAGCACAGTGCTGCCCGGAGCCGGAAAGGCTTGCGCCGCGCTGGTCCAAACCTTAAAACACCCGGCTTTTGCTTCGTTGGCCGCGCTTTGCGCCGCATTGGCCGTATTTTGCGCGGCACCAGCCGCCTTATGCGCTGTATCTGCTGCCTCTCTGGCAACTTTGGCGGCATCCCTGGCCGCTGCGGCGGCTGTAATCCCGGCGCTGCCCCGATCATAGGCGGTTTTTACCGCCGCGCTGCTGGCCGCTGTTTTGGAATTGGCACTGCTCACGCTATCCGAAAGCGTCATGGTCAGGGAACGTTCGATATCCCTGATGGATTCCGCCACTTTCTGCGCCTCGTCGCGGGCCGCCTCGGCCCGTTTCACCGCGCTTCCGGCCTCACCCTCCAGACGGGCCATGAATTTACGCATGGCCGCCGCCGCTTCATCCGCCGCAAGTTCAGCCTTGTCCACCACGCTTCCGGCTTCGCCTTCCAGACGGGCCATAAATTCGCGCAGCGAAGGCACACGCGCCGATGGCGCGGTATTGGTCTCGTAGCCGCTTTCCAGATTGACAAAGGCATCTACGCGCCCCACGTTTTCCTCAAAATTAAGGATAGCTTCTCTTGTTTCCGCAAAGGTACGACTCATACTATAACCTCCTGTTGATCGTGTATAAAATTACAGTTCCCGTACAATCTCACGTTTAAAATCAGCATCCCGCATATAATAGCGGGCATCATAATTCACGGCCTCCAGTTCCACGGTAAGCTCCTGCTGCGCTTTCTTTTCCGTAACAATGAAGGCGCTGCCGGGCGCACGGCTTTCGCCGCCACAGGCCAGCATGAAGGTGGTTTTGGCGTATTTGCCGTCGTCATAAACCAGCGGGATGTTCGGCGGATAACGCAGCACAAATGAACGCGCCGAAGTACCGGCCAGGGCCGGAATGGCCTGGGTAGTCCGGTCGCTGAGTTGAAAAAAACAGACGTATTCCCGGCCCGGCTCCAGATTAAGCTGGCGGCTGGTAAAAATTTCCAGCCCCTGCTGATCCTCCACCTCGCCATCCAGCGCCTGGCCCGCGATATTGTCGGCCACCAGAATGCGCTCACCGCGCAGCAGCAAATCCGCTTCGTAAGTGGATTTAAATTGTAGTGAAACACTCTGATATTTCATTTTGTTCCAGGTCCGCCAGGCGTGAATGTGCGCCTGCACACGGTTGCGCACGCCCACGGATTCAATCCTGGCCGGATTCACCGCCGATTTGTCCTCCGGCAGATGCAGGGCCACAACGGCGTCATCTTCCGGTGAAACATATTCGTAGCGCACCCCGTCGTTGTCGTTGGAATAGCCGAAGCTGACGGTGCGGGTTTCCGTGTTGGGAATTTTGTTGCGGTGGTTGAAAAGCATGGTGCTGAGATCCGTTTCCTTCTCAAAAGCCAGACGGATAATACTGCCCATGCGGTAAGGCGTGCAGAAGGATACCCCGGCCACCATACCGGCGGTTTCCTCATAAGAAAGGTTGCTGTCGTCCAGGGTGTAGCAAAATTCGGTTAGCAGCGGCGTGCCGAAATACTCTTCCACCTCGGCCACAGTGCCGTAGATGTTATCCAGATCCAGTTCGGCCAGGCTCCGGTTGCCGATGTAGGGATCAAGGCTGAGATGGCAGAAAATGTCGGCCACGTTGTTGCTTGAGAGCAGTTCCTCGGTAAAAACGCCGGACAAGGCGGATAACGCAGGCAAAGCCTTACCGTCCAAGGTTACACTGCCCGGAAGTTCACGCGCCGCGCCGCTTGCCAGCCTTTTGCGGATCTGACGCGTAACCAGGCAGTTCAGCTTTCTTTCCTTTACGGCCAAAGCGCCGGAGGTAGCCACGGTTTTGGCCCGCACAATGGTTACATCGCCAAAATTATCCGAGGGCAGTGCGCTCATGGCGTAAAGATCCTTAAACTGCACCTCATCCATGACCGAACCGGCAAATTTCGTATCCGTGGGCGTAAGCCGCCGCGCCCGGATACGGCAGCGGCCCTTGAAGGCGGTTTTCATCCGGGCGGTAAGGCCTATGCTGCCACGGTTCATGGTTGAACCTTTGAGCGTAAATTCAAAGCCCTGCGCCTCGCCCAGCGGCTCGTTAAAGATGTCTATAGGCGTAATTTCAAAGCGCACGGTCACATCCACGGCGTACTGGCGGCGGCCGTTATCCTTGTACAGCCCGTTCATGGCCGCCAGATTGGCCCAAACGCCCGTTCTTTCCGTATCTTCCAGAATAAAGGGACCAACCCAGTTTTCTCCGGTAGCGGCCAACACTGCCGAGAGCGGCAAAGACCGCCCTTCCGGCAGTTTTTGCAGATAATCCCAAGCCGGGTTGACCTTGGCCGGATCAGTCAGGAACAGGCTGTTGTTGGAAACAGCGGCAATGGTGTAAGTGCCGTCCAGCGAGTAAGCCTCGCCTGCCCCCGCAATCACCCCGGCCCCGGAGATATTGATGACATCACCGGCCTTGAAGCGCTCGACCAGGCTGTTATCGCCGTCATCCTCGTGGATGGGGACCACATTTTCGTTTTCCAGCAGTGAAATGCGTCCGGAAGGGCGGAAAATCAAATTATCCTTGCCGCTATAGTTCTGCTTGTTGGCCGGTTCCAGCTTTTGCCCGTTTACCGAGTTGGAACGGATGGAAAGCAGGGCCTCGCCCTCTATGGCCGGGCCAACCCGGTAATAGGGCTGGTCGGAGTTGATGCGGGCATGCGGCTTGTAAACCTGTACCGAAACCCCGGCAATTTGATCGCAGGCGGTCTCGCCATCGTACATATCGTGAATTTCGTACTGACCGCGCCCGATGCACATTACCGCGTGCTCAACTTCCACGTTGGCGTCGTATTCCGAATAGGGAAAAACGATCAAATCCGGTGTGGAGCGCACGGAGCCGAAAATATCCGGAATGCGCTCGTGCGGCCTGGCCTTGTTTACCCTGGCTGAAAGCTCGTTGTTGGGCGAGATATTGCGTGTGTTCCGGTGCGCGATAGCCGGTATTTTCGGCTTGAGGAACATGGCGGCGGCCACGGCAAGCACTGCCACCACCACGGCCACGACGGCCGACGCAACCCCGCCGGGCAAGGCCAGCAAATAGATATCGCCATCCAGCGCGGCCAGCCTTTCCACCCCGGCGGCATCACGCGGCGTAACCTCGCGCGAGAAGGCGATTTTTTCGTGAAACAGCCGGGCGTTTTTCGGCCAGGCCGGAAAACGCCGGTAAAGACACTCCAGTAAATTGTCCGTTTTCAGTACTTCCCGCTGATGGGAAAAAACATCTTTAATTATGGTCAAGGTAATCATAAAAGCTAACCCGCCTGAATTGCAGCAGCACAATGTGCAGCGGCTGAAATTTTACTCCGTTTTCCTGAATGTGCAGCACCCGGCCCTGATAAAACACGCCGGTATGCGTCTCCTCGCCCGATGGATTCTGAAAAAGGCAAAGACTGCCCTCGGCGGGTTGGCCTACCCGCCTGAAACCGCCACCCCGCCCTGACTTGCCGGTGCGTTCCGCCTCGTCCGCCTCGCCAAACACGCCCGCCTTCAGTGAACGTCCGGGCTTCTCCCGTACCGCCGCGATAATCGCTTCCGGATCCGGGGCCGGTCCGGCCTGAATGCGCCCGATCATTTCACAGGCGAAATGGAAACAGTTGTAGTGATCGTAATCGTAGGCGCGATAAAATACGCTGTCGTCAATAACAGTGGATTTTGAGGCACTACTCATAAAAAACCGCGCAATGAAGGAAAGCGATCCAAGGTATACAGCTCGCCAGTGCTGTTGATATTCAGCGACTGAGCCTTGGCCTCAAAGGAACAGCCCTCGCTGTTGTAGGAAATCTGCCTGATTTCCAGGCGGCGCGGCCCATCCATGACTGTGGCGTAGTCGTCCGAGCGGTAGGACCGGTAAGTGAGCAGCGGTTTTTCCAGAATGGCGTCGCAAGCCAGCACGGCTTCCAGTTCCGGGGCAACCAGGCTTCCCAAATCGCCCAGGTTTACCAAAAGCCCGCAGTCCAGATCGTTTCTGGCTCCCAGATTTTCGATCTGCAAGGGGTAGTACTCGTAATGCGCTTTCTGACCATCCTCGTGACAAACCGTTACGCCGCCCACTATATTGCGCTCTACCCGATAAACTCTGGAAAAAGCCGAATGACTGATCTCCAGGCATTCCACCCGGATGACACCTGCCTGGGCGTTGAGAAAGTATTTGATGTATTTTTCCTGTGTCATGGTTTTAAGTGCTCCTCCTGTTCAAACTCTTATGGTGCAAGGCCAAGTCAGCTCAAAACCCGCTGAAAACCGCCGGTGCCTGCCGGTTCACCGCCAAATCCAGACGCCCGGCCCAGCCCGGCCAGCCCTCGCCAAAAGCTCCGGCCAGATCAACCAGGGCCGAATCCAGCCGGGAATCATAATAAGGCGGCGTGACTTCCAGCTCGGCGGCAAGGTAAAAGGCGTTGCCGCGCTGCCCTTCCAGCCTGAAGCTTTCAGGCACAAACCAGGCTTTGCAGGGCGTGAGGCCCCATTCGCCCAAAATCAGATCAATCTCGAAAGGCTCCATGCTGTGTACAAAACTCCGGTAAAAGGCCAGGGCGTAGTCGTAACCCTCGCGCCCCAGCACCCAGCCACAGTTGACCCGCTTGTTGCCACCCTCGATATCCCGGCGGTAGCGGGCCGCGCCCCCGGCCAACTGCACGCGCAGGTATTCCGCAGTTCCGTCTGCGGCGGAGTAGCCGGATTGCCTGGGCCGGTAGATGAATTTGCGTAATTTTTTCATTATGTTGACTCGTAATTTTAGATGATGGTTGTTAATGCCTATGTGATCTGGCCAGCCTTTGCAGCCTGAGCGCGTGCTCGCGCAGCGGCAGGGCCATAAAGCCACCCCGGGCCGCGCCGCTGCCGCGTTCCACTTCTTCCAGGTATTCCACATTGTTGTAGATGCAGAGGCACTCGCCCGGCTTGCAGGCGGCTATTTTGGCCCGGTTGGCGGCCCGGATGGAAGCCAGCGCGGCGTGGTAATTGCCTGATGCATCCCCGCTTGCCTCCCCGGACAGGTTGGCTGATGCGCCCCCGGATGCGTCCCCTAATATGTTGGTTGACGCGCCAGTGGCCGAACTCCGGCTAACCTGAAAACCGGCGGCCAGCCTGCCGCTATCCTTGGGGCAGCGCTCCACCAGGGCGTCATAAAGCTCCAGATTGGCCTGATTGATCTCCGCCTGCGCCTCTGCCGCGTAAACCTCCAGCATTTCCCGCAGGGCCGCGCCAAGCTCGCGGGCATCCTTAACCTTGCGCCTGTTCAAAAAGTTCAGGCGGCTTTGTGTCATCGTGTTTTTATTCATGGTATTGCAGCCGGTTATCTGCGCCGTTCCAGCCTGGTGCTGTGCGCGAAACCTTTGGAGATATCGGAATTGGGGTTGGCGATCTCGCGTGAGACCAGCCGGGGAGTTTCGGCCCGTACCACGTCACGCGCGATGATGCGCACATCTTCCGGCGAGAGGCGTTGCACCTCGAACTCTTTGCTTGTGCCGTAATTTTCGATGCTGACATTGAGATTGGCCCCGCCAGAATAGTCCGGGGAGCGCGAAACGGGCGAGTATTGCAGCAAGCGCGACAAATCCCGTTCACGCTGTAGCGCCTTTGCCGCCAGAGCTTCGGATTGGCCATAAGATGCGGAAGATCCGCTGAACATATCGGAACCGCTACGCAAGGCCTCCAGCGGGCCGACGCCGATGCGATCCACAGCCTGAGCATCGAACACGAATTCCTGACCATGCACCACACCGGCCACTTTGCGGCGGCCCAAATTGCCGGTATAGCCGCCTTTTTCAAAACCGCGTGTAAGGGCCATTACCGCCGCGATGCCGGTAAGGGCAATGGCCGCTGCCACGCCGAAGGAACCGATGGAACTGACTGCGGCAGCCGGAGCCCAGGCGGCAGTGGTTTCCGCTGCCGCTGCCGTGCTGGTGGCCTGCTCGGTGGCAATGGCGGTGGTGGAGGCGGCGCTTAATCCGGCTATCGCCGTACTCTGGGCGGCTGTTCCGACAATGGTAGATTGGGTGGAGGCTTCCTGCATCATCTGGTTGATGCCCCACTGGATGCCCAGGTTCACCAGGCCGGAAGTAAGGCTGGACAAAGCTCCGCTGGAGATGTTGTAAAGCGCGTCGCCCAAATTTTCGGATTGCCATATGGCCTGCCCGACGCTGTTGGAAAAGCCTGTAGTGAAATCGCTGAAAAAACCGCCCCAGACCTCGGACAAGCCAAAAGCCATGTTCCGGTAATTCTCGACCAGACCGCCCAAAGAAGCGGTAGTTACATCATTGAAATCGCCATCGCCAAGGCGCAGATCGCGGCGGGACTGCCCTACTTGCTGCTGCACGGGGTTTTCCGCCCGCAAATCGCGCAACTGTTCCTGCAACCATCGTTCCGCCGTCAGTTCGTCAATTCCGGCCTTAACGTAAGCGTCTTTACGCTTGCGCAGGCTTTCCTCGCTCTGGCGCAGATATTCGGCGTAACCCTGGCCGGTAAGCCGGGAATATTCCTGCCAAAAGGATACTTGCGTTTGCAGGGTATCGGACGAACTTTTTTCTTCTTGCCGGGCCATGGTTGCGGCGTGGGCAGAATGCTGCGCTTCACGTTCACTTAAACCGGCTTCTATAATCTTGAGATAAGCGTCAAGTTGGTTAGCCTGCTCAATATTCCCTTCTGCACGCAGATTTTCCGACGATTCGTGCAGCTTCTCAACTTCCTTCCGAGCCAGTGCCAATATATCAGCCATTCTGCCCTGGGTGACCACATCAGTGCCGCTGACAAGCTGCTCCAACCATTGCAGGGCGCTGCCATCTGTTTTGTGGGGTTGCCAACGTTCAGCAGTTTGCTGCATGGCCAGACCAAGAGATTGCGTGGCGCTGGTGGCTATTTTAGCCTTGGTTTCATACTCTTCAAGAAGATACCGCTGCGCTTCAAGGACGTATGAAATATTCACCAGCCGCGCCACCTGCTCTTGTCCGGCCTCACCCATGTTCGCGCCGAGTGTAAAAATCTTATCACGAAACTTATCAGCACCTATCTTACCCGCAACAATTTTTTGGATCCATTCATCAAACGGCCCTGCCATGTCCGCGCTCACACCGCCTAGCATGGTTGCAGGCAACTTTTCTTTGAGTGAGCGCATATTGAGCAACTCCTTTTGCACCTTTGCCAGTTCCACGGATATGCGGCCAGCCTCAAAACCGGCCTGTGCGCTACTCATATTACGGATACTGTTGTCCATAGTATCAAAGGCATGAGCCGCCTCTTCAGCATTGCCTTTAAGCTTTTCAATAATATCGCTGTACTTTCTGCCCGCCTTGGCGCTGGCCATCTCCACATCGGCCAACGACACAAATTGCTCAACCAAAAGCCCGATTATCGGCACAGCGGATTTGAAGGCTTTTGGAACCAATTTGACGAGTTGCGGAGTGACATCCCTGATTACCCCGCTAATTTTTTTGCTCAGGCTGTCAGTCTTTTTTTCAAGCTCGATCAGGGCATTTTCCGCCTGCCTGACGCCGGTGACGACTCCGCTGGAATCCAATGTTACATTAAAAACTGGCATATCCACCTCAAATGTTTGCAATTTTATATTTTGACTGATAATTACAAAGTAAACTTATCAAAATTGACTCAACAAAAACTAAATGGCGCTGATTATAATTCGTATGTGCTGGTAAGGAGGAATAAAATGAAGGAAATTTTAAAAATTGTTGCTATGTTGATATTATTTTTCTGTGTAATATTTACTCCAAACATTTGTGTAACAGCAGAAGAACACACAGAATCAGAATATGACGTGCGAAAAACACGCTGGGGTATGAGTATTGAAGAGATAAAAAAATCTGAAAGTGGTCCGATGTTTGGCAAGCCTGCTTTTTCACCACTACTAAAAATTACTGAATTGAATTACCGAGATAAAATTTTCGGAGTTTGGTGTGATATTCTTTATGAACACACACCAGAGCGAGGACTTTACACTGCAACTTACATTTTTTTGCCGCAATCACGCGATGATGCTGATAGACTTTTTGAAAATATTACTGCAATTTTGTCAAAAAAATACAAAAATTATAATGATTCACTTAAAAAATATTCTTCACGTGAGCATCAATTTACAAATGATCGTACATTTATATCATTAAAATATGCCTATGCTTCAAGTAAAAAAATTATTATTTACTATGATGAAAAAAAATACTGGGAACATGTACAGGAAGTTAACAGAAAAATTGGCAGCGGTGAGCTTAATTTCAAAAAACAAAAAACAAAAGCCGAACCATCCGATACTTCGCAATTTTAATTCAATATTGCCCCCTATGCTGTTGAAAAAGTCGGTGGTGAAGTAACTGGAGGCAATGTGCTGACAGTTCTTCGGCCAGCCCTCCAGGGATGCAGTTGCCAGATCATTGAAGCCGCCATCGGGCAGGCTCAGATCTCGCTGGCATTACCTACCTCCATTTGCTGTTCCCTCCCCAGACTACATTGACAGTTTATAAAGTTGATCATAAATTGATAACAAAATTAATAAGTTATGTGAAAAACCTCATAAGACAAAGCTTTAGCCACGACAGGTGCCAAATGAAAAAACTCTTGGTAATTTTGCTGATTTTTATGTGTGCGCAGCCGGTTCATGCGGAAGAACCAGTTTTTGATAGAGACTTGCTATTGATGGAATACATGGCAACTATCTCTACATGGATTCATTATGTTTGTAATAAACCAGTAATTAATATGGATGATCCTATTCAACGAAAGCACGTGGAACAGTTTGCAAAAAACATGGCTAATTGGCTTGAATCAAATTATGGTAAAAATTGGCGCATCTATATGAAATATTATGCAGAGATTGGAACAAACAATACTACAAATATGATTAATCAAAATGCGATTGATATATATAGCGATCGTTACAATTCTCTAGAAGGTACTTTATTTTGCAAACGACTTTTTGAATTAGATACAAAAACTTATGAAATGTTCATGAAATAACTTAATCACTTCATAAATAAATATTATTTCAGTTTTTCAATAAATCATAATGATTAAATCAGCCTTTACATCGAGGAATAACGTGAGGAAAATCTTTAAAGTTCTTGCTCTGTTGATATTTTTTTGCTGTGTAATATTTATTCCAAATATTCGTGTAACAGCAGAAGAACCCACAGAATCAGAATATGATGTGCGAAAAACACGCTGGGGCATGAGTATTGAAGAGATAAAAAAATCTGAAAGTGGACCGATGTTCGGCAAACCGATCATTTCGCCACAACTGAAAACTACTAGGTTAAATTACCGAGATAAAATTTTTGGAGTTTGGTGTGATATTCTTTATGAACACACACCAGAGCGAGGACTTTACACTGCAACTTACATTTTTTTGCCACAATCACGCGATGATGCTGATAAACTTTTTGAAAATCTGTCTGCAACTTTGTCAAAAAAATATAAAAATCCAAATAATTCATTAAAAAAAGATTTCGCGTATGAACATAAATTTGTAAATAAACGTACAACAATATTATTGGAAAACAGCTACAGCACTCACAAAAAAATAATTATTCGCTACTATGAAAAAAGCTATTGGGATTATTTGCAAGACTTTGACAGGAAATTAAGAAACGGTGAGCTTAAGTTCAAACAACAAAAACAAAAACCCGAACCATCCGATACTTCGCAATTTTAATTAAATATTGCCCCCTATACTGTTGGAAAAGTCGGTGGTGAAGTAACTAATGGAATAACTCCTACTAACTCGTAAAACTAGCCTGTGGGCTACTGTAATTTTGGTATACCATTGTCTTCCCGGCCACCTTGCGGTGGCCGGGGTTACCTATATAACCGCTGAGTGAGGTGTGATTATATGTTAGTACGTGAACGGATAAGCAGAATCATCATGTGGGCTGTTAACCCTGGCCAGGGCCGGAGTGCGGATAATACACAGCAAGGCCCGCATATATTCCGGAGCGCTATTGCAAAGCTGACGCAGATTATCCTCGGAATAAAGAATGATCTCGCCGGTCACATCATAAAATCCCTCCCAGCCCTTCAAAGCATAGGCCAAAAGTTCAACCCAGAGTTGATCCAGCCGCCCTTCACACAGGCATTTGCATTCCAGTTCCAGTTCCTTGTCGGCAAAGATAGGCCGGGCGCGTATTCCCTCCGGCTCGCCAGTGCCATTATTCCGCAAATCAAAATACAAAGCTTTGTCTTCAAAATCTTTTGTGTAAAACTTTGGCATGATTTCTCCTTAAATCGCGGTTAGTTAATGTGAATTTGTTCACATTTGTTTAATCATAAAACAGTATATTAGACAAGTTTAATTTACAATTTTTAGTGTATTTACTATTTAAAAAATAAATAATAAATTACTGGCATTTTTTTATGCTGCCACAACTGCTTACTTCGTTTTGCCGCGTCCACTGCGGCGGGCTCGTTTGGCATGTTCAGCCAGCTTCATTTCCAGCACCTTTTCCTCCAGAGCCAGAACCAGTTTTTGCATCTCCAGGCCGTATCCATAATCAGTCGCCGCCGCCCGCACCGAGGCCAGAGGCAGGGCCAAAGGGCTGCCGTCAAGCGGCCCGTACTGCCGGTCATGCCGGTCAAGCTCGCCCCATATTTCAGCGGCAGCCGTGCCCTCAGCCCATAAAGCCCCGGAAGGTCTTTTGCATTGTGAGCAAGGCGGCGCCCCAGCGTTCAAATCACGGCAGACTTCGCAATCCGGCCGCTGGGGGTTAAAATGCCACCCGGCCCACTCAATCAGTTTTTTTCCGCATCCTCCAAAGTGGCGTGGTTGGCGCTACGAATAACATGCAGCACAGTCCGCATGAACGAATGATCACTTTCACAAAGCTGACGCACATTCTCCCCGGAAAAGGGAATGCTTCCGCCAGCCACGTCGTAAAAACCTTCCCAACCTTCCAGCGAATAGACCAGAAGTTCGATCCAAAGCTGTTCCTGCCTCCCTTCGCGCAGGCATTTACGCTCCAACTCAATTTCCTTGCTGGCGAAAATGGGCCGGGCGTGCACACCCTCCGGCTCACCCACGCCGCCGGTTCTAAAATCAAAATACAGGGTCTTGCCTTCAAAGGCTTTGGTGTAAAATTTAGGCATAACAGTTCATCCTTTTTTCATGTTAAAATGTTGCAAACAATGGCGATACGCCTAGTTGAAGATCAGATAGATCGCGTTGTTACCCTGACCGGAAGCCAAAGCCGCACCGGTAATGTCCAGCCCCACGGTGGGCGCTTCAATGCTGATGCTCGGCATGGTCTGCTGCACCCTGGGCATATGCAGCACCACCTTGTTGTCCTTGCCAAACACAAAACGCACGCCAGCAAAACGCCCCTCGTAACCCTCCTTAAAGCGCACCGCGTCCTGGGCGCGGAAGTAGGTATTCATTTCAAAGGAAACCGTGCGCGAATCCTCCACATAGCTTTCCGGGTGGTCAGTGCCGATTTCGTCCGTCAGGTAGGAAATGTTGTTGCTGTAGCTGATGGAGGAAGTGCGCATCTTGCCCTTTACGCCATCAAAAAAGACGTTGGCGCTGCGCCCTTCCACCGGTTCGCCAATGCGCACCGCATCCTGCGGCAAAAAGCCGGTTACCAGGCTTCCGGCGGGCCAATCCTTAAGGATCGGCTTATCCAGAACCAGTTCGTCGCCCTCGTCATCAACCGAGACAATCCGGTAGCCCTCAGCCGGGCCGCCGCCGTTGTCCTTTACCTCCGCGTTCCAGATCCAGCCCCTGGCCGTATAAAGCCCCGGCGCTTCCACCTTGATCCTGGTGGAACCGCTCAAAGCCTCTGCCGCCAGTTTGCTGCTGCCCGCAAAAACCACCTCCATGCCCTGCACGGCGGAAAACTCGAAGTTCACGGCCCCGGCATTGGAAAGCGAAAGCGAAGCCTCGTTAATGGTGGCTCCGGTCACACCTTGCAGGAAGTGATCGGTCTTCAGCCAATAGGTGAAGGAAGGATTGCTGTCCGCCTGCACAAAAGCCAGCGACTTATACTTGCCCGCCACTCCCTGTGCTATGCCAGCCGCTGCACTGCCCTGATAACCGCGCAGGCAGCCTTCAAGCGTAAGCTTGCCTGATACATCCACCATGATGGAATCATAGTAAATCAGCTCGCCGCCAGCTTTGATCACTCCGCAAGGCGGCAAGGCGGCAAGGGAATCCATAGAAGCAACGCTCAGGCTGGTATCTGTGGCACTGGCGGCATTCAGGGTAAAAACCGGCGGTACTTCCAGCGTGGAAGATCCAAAAAGCGAAAGCAGCGCGTCATAGCCCTGGGGCTTTGCGCCAAGAGCGGCAGGCACATCCAGATTCATGGCCAGAGTAGCCTCGGCAGCGGGCATTGCGCCCGCGAAGCGCTCGGTTATATCTCTGGTGCCAAGCTTTTCGGTGCTGTCCTCATATTCCGGGGTCTGGTTGATGGTGGCATCGCTGGTGATTACGACAAAATGCTCCTTGTCCGGATAAGCGATTACGCCGGGTTGACTTTCCCGCACCACAAAGGCCGATTGAATGCGGCTTCTGGCGATGTCTGTTGTTTGGGTCTGATTCATATTCTTCTCCTGTTTGTTAGTGTTTGTTTTTAATGATTGCAGCGGCCTGGATGATTTTGTTTCAGGGCAAAAACGCCGGGGCGCTAGATGCTCCAGCACCACCAGGGTACGATGACGCGCAACTGAAAACTGTTGTTGCTGCCAACTCCAAGGTTGGCCGTATATGGCTCATCGATCTGCACATCCAGAATGCTTTCGCGGCGAAAAAGCCCTTCCACGCGCCCGGCCACGGCCCAGGCATCCGCCGCAGGCACGCCGCCCGGCGCGATAATATCAACCAGATACAGGCCAACCCGGCGCGACCAGCCCTGACTGCCCTTCTCGTCATCCTGCATTTGCCCGGGCTGGCAGACCGGGCGCAACCACAGGCCGCCGGGCGGGGTAAAATCTTCACCCTCGAAAGCGATGGAAAGACCTGGCATCCCGGCAGCCAGATGGCCGTCGAGAATAAAGGGAATGCGAGCAAGAGCTACTGGCGGCATATGATCTCCTTATATTTAGCCGCACCGGCACTTCCTGTGCCGGATGCGGCATCGTGTTCACTCGCGCCGCTCGTTTCATACTCCGCTACGCGGTCAAAACACATCCTGTGTTTCAGCAAACTTTATTCACGCCGTATTATTCCCCGATAGAAAACAGGCTCGCCGCCCGGTTCCACAGGCTGTTCCCTGACGATGACCCAGCGCCCGCCATCCGGAAAAATTACCAAATCCCCTACCTGCGGGCGGTAGGCCGCTTGCCGCTGAACTGCTTGCTGATCCTGCGGCTGAACAGGTGAAAACGGCGTGGCGGCGCAATCAATCAGCAACTGCATTTCGCCGCTCCTGATGCGGGAGCCGCCCGATCCGGCAGATACGGCGCTCGATCCTGCCGTCCCGCCAAATCCTGATCCAGCCAGATACTCATGGCTGACGGCGGTTCGGATAGCCAAAGGCCTCCACTCCAGCACCGTATCTTCAGTGCGGCGACCGCTGGCCGGGTTGTAAACGCCCGGCAGCACCCGGCGTGCCGTAATCCGGCAGCCGTAGCCACGCAGCAGGCGGGAAGCGGTTTTGCGCATTCTGGCGTAAAAATCGCTCATGCTCACCCCCGCCCGACTTCAGTCAGGCCGATGCCGCCGCGCCCGCCAGACCCAAAAGGATCGTCCAGCAAAAACCCGCGCAGCAAGGCAGCCACAGCCGGATGACCAGCCGGACTTGCTGCCCCCGCCCCGCCGCTTGCCGGAGCGGCGTAGCTCACGGCCAGCGTATCCAGTTTGGCCGAAGTGATCGGGCCAAGGCGAGGATCTACCGGAGACAGCGGATCGCCTTCAGCCAGAATAGCGGCGGCCAGTTCGCACTGGGCGGCCACAAGCTGGGGCGGAATACTCCCGCCCGGCCCGGATTGCGGCAAATTAACCTGGCGGCGCGGCCAGGCCATGATCCGGCCCGGCGCAGCGGCCAGCCCCCGCCAGTGATAGGAATTAAGAACATCAGCCGCCCGGATCAAAGCAGCGGATTTTGTTTCGGCATCCGCCGCTGTCCAGGCAGCCAGACCGGAAACCGCTGGTCCCCGGCTGGCGACATAGGCATTGGCGGCGTCCAAATCCACATAGGTATTCGCCCCCTCGGGCAGATTGCCATCTTCAATTATGAGTTTTATTGATATGCCGGGCATATTTTTTACTCCTCCAGATTAAAAACCAACAAGTCGTTAGCGTTTTCGCTAATCACGAAACGACAATCATCGACCCGGCCAGGGCCTTGTCGCTGCTCGCCACCTTTTTCCAGTTGGCCGCCTTGCCAATGGCCGTATCGGTGGGGTTGGCTCCGGCGGTGGTGTTCCAGGCAAAGCCCTTGAGGCCCAGGTTGTAGGCGTATTCGCCCTGATAACGGTAAACCAGGTTTTCCAGACCGGTAATCAACTCAAAAGCCACGGTTTCGCTGTCGGAGTTTTCCTCCACGCGCACGGCACCCCCGGTCAGGGCCAGCACCCGGTAGTTCGGAGTGCCTTCGTTGTCCGCCACCAGAGCGGGGCTGTCGGTAACAATGGTCGGGCGGTTGAAGGTGCTGACGTTACCGCTGTAGATTACGGCCCCGGCCACCTCGACAATCTTCTCGGCAACAGTATCCTTGAGCAGATCGAAATAAGCCTTGGAATGGGTAACAAAGGCGGCCACCGAAGCGGACTGATCGCCAAAAGCGGACATGGCGGTAATCAGCCCGGCATGGGTCAGAGTGGCCGGAGCGGACGAATCAGGCGAAACAGCCGGGTTCATGGCTGCCACGCCGCCAATGGCGGTGACGCAGCCAAGTACGGCGGTGTTCACATAATCACGCACCTTGCGCTGACCGGCCATCTGGCCGAGCATATAGGACATGATTTGCGGGTCCTGGTTGATCTTCTTCCAGGCATCCAGGGTTTGCGCCACCGGGCCAAGGCGGCGGCTTAGCTTGACCGAGATAAACTCGTCCTGCACGATGGGCGCGTCCGCTACCGCGCTGGTCGCAGCCGGGTCGCGCCGGGTCACCAGTTCCAGATCCCGGATAAAGCTTTCGCGGGAAAAATCACCCGGCACATCGCGGGCGCTGAGTACAATGGCCCCGGCGGAAGCGGCGTTGAACACGTTGATGTTCTGGGCCACGGCTTCATACAGGCCGCCGTAGTACTGTTCTTCATAAATCCTGAAATTGTCTTTGGTTCCGATAGTCATTGCCAAACTCCCTGGTTAAATGGTTTTTAGAGCCTTGTAAGCTTCCAGACCGTTCTCGCTGATAAAGCGGGCCTTCTCTTCCGGGCTTTTAAGCTGCCGGAGCGAAACCACCCGGCCACCGGGCAGTCCACCCGCTCTGGAACCGCTGCCGCCACGCGGATTGGCCGCCTTGAGCAGGCTCTCGCGGCGCGGGTGCTTCTCAACCAGAATGCGGATGGCCTCTTCCGGGCTGGCATAGGCCGAAGGATTGGCCGGGCTGAAAATGGGTTTGCCCTTGTCGTCCCTGGCGATTACCTGTGGCAGGCCATCGCGGTACTCCACCGAAAAATGCCTGCCCAGATTGGCGTAAGCAAAATCCGGCGGCAGTACGGTTTTTTCACGCAAAAAGGCAGAAGACGCGAAAGCGTTTTCCACCAGCAGGCCGTGAATTACCCGCTCCTTTTCCGCCAGTTCCCGTTCGCTTTGGGTTTTGGCCTCGTTCAGGGCTTTTTCCAGATTGGCCAGGCGCAGCCCGGCCTCCTCGTCAAGTTGAAGTGTCATGTGGGTTTTCTCCCGTTTAAGGTTATGGGGGTTGCTTTTATAAAGTTACAGGGGGGCTTTCATCTGGCCGCTGTCAGGCAGTCAGGTGTTAAACGGCATTGTCAGCAGATAAAGTTTGGAGAGTAGATTCTGCGGCCAACAGTTCCTTTTCCAGCCGGATCTGTTCGTCGTTAAGGCCAATTTGCCGCCAAAGGGTTTCGCGGCTCAAATCGCCGTTGCGGCGCAATTCCAGATAGGATTCGGTAAGTTTTTCGCGCACGGATTCCGGGTCGAAACAGCCATTGTATTTTATTTCCAGCTCCGCCAGACTGGCGGCTGGCTCGCCCAAATAGCTGGCGGCCAATTCCCAGCACAGCCGTTCGGAGGCTGCGGCATTGCGGGCAAAATCGGCAAGCTGGCTGCTGATTTGCACCGCGTCCAGCCGTCTGGCCTCGGCGCTTTCCACTTGCGCACCACGCGGCCTGGTCTGGCGCAGGCTGATTTCCCGGATGGAATCAATATCGTCCAAAGTTTGCTGGCGCTTGGCAGAGTACGAAGCGCCGGAGGTTTCCACATATTCCAGCCGGGTATCGGCACCGCTGAAGCGCCAGAGGCTGCTGGAGGCCCGTTGCAGTACTTCCTCGCCCTCCTCGTCCACGCCATAGGCAACCAAAAGCGGAACAGCGGCGTCAAAGAGCATCTTGTCCATTTCCGAATCCTGATTGAACACCCGGATAATCAGGCTGGCCACATCATCGGTTACGCCGCGCCCGGTCATGGCGCTCTCGCGCTCATAAATAAAGGGAACTATGGGAACGCGGCCAAGCGTGTGCTCGCCGCCGCCAGCCGGTTCAAAGGGGCCGCCGCCGCGCGAAACGTAGCGCTCCCAGCCATCCTTGCGCCAAAGTGTGATCACTTTTATGGTCTGGTAAGCCTCAAAAGGCCCGGCGGCTTCCAGGCAGGTTTCACGCTGCACGGCCCAGTCCAGCGAGCCATCCGGGGCAAAATCCCAGGCAATGATATTTTCCGCCGGAATGCGCACAAAATACGGCAACAACCCGGACAGTCTGGCTTCGGCCTCGGTGAACGCCGGGGCGGCGGCCTCCGGCATGTCGATCAGCACAAACTCCACCCCCACGGCTGCCGCCCTGGTGATCACGTCCTTAAAAAAGCGCTCCGGAGTATTGCCCTGACGATCGCAATCGCGCAGCAAGGGGTCCAGCCGGGAAATCCGGGCAACGCCCTGCCGATCCACGCCATCGGTGACGGAAGAGGAAAAAAGATCCACGATGGGCGCTGCATAGTTGCGGTAAGCGGCCCGCCGCACCCGTATGGCGTATTGTTCATCCTTTTCCAGCGGATGCCGGGTCAGATATTTGTTCGCCACATGGCCAGGCATGGAGCCGGGCGCAGGGCCAGCCGCATGGCCTGACGCACCAAAAGCCCGTTCCACCGTATGCCCGCCGGTGTAAAGATCCGCGTTACGCCGATAAACGGGCAACATTTCGTCATAGAGCGGATGAGTCCGCTCAAAATTCAAAGAGTCGGTCATGGGATTACTCCTGAAAGAAGGTAAGGAAAGGTAATAA